>CAKSUQ010000044.1 GCA_934502625.1 uncultured Gemmiger sp. | reverse complement strand
CTTGTGTCATGAACCGTTTTGCGGGGTGTCGTGTTTGGCAAGCATAGCGTTTGGATATCCAAACGCACCTTTGGGGTAATCCCCAAACCCCCGCTATGCGCAGACGCGACCATGTGATTCCGTTGCGGCTGAACGAGCGCGAGTACCGCCATCTTTGTGAACAGGTCAAAACAAGTGGATTATCGCGCGAGGAATACCTGCGCTCCCTTATCTTGGACAAAGAAATCCATCCGCGCCCCTGCACACATCATGGGGAACTTGTGCGGAAAATTTCCGGTTTGTGCAACAACGCCAACCAGCTTGCGCACCGCGCCAACAGCACGGGCGTGGCGGGGCAGCAAAGCGTGGACGAGATGATGCGCGTCGCCAAGGAAGTCTGGCGCGAGATAAAAGAGAACTACTAGGAGGCTCTATGAAATATGGCTTACACATCCGTGATCCCTGTCCGCCGTCTGGATCGGGCGGTGAAGTATGTGATGAACAAAGAAAAGACCACGGCGGTATCCTTGCAGGATGCCCTCGACTATGCCGCCAACCGCGACAAAACAGAGCAATCCTGCTTTGAAAGTTCGTATGCCTGCACGCTGGAAACCGCCTTTGCCGATATGCGCCAAACCAAGGAACAGTGGCACAAACCGGGCGGCGTGCAGGGGTATCACCTTGTGCAGAGCTTTGCCGCCGGCGAAGTGACGCCGGAACTTGCGCACCAAATCGCAAAGGAACTGGCAGACCGTGTGCTGGGCGGGCGGTACGAATATGTCATCGGCACCCACCTGAACACCGGGCATATCCATTCCCATATTGTCTGGAACTCGGTCAGCTGTGTGGATGGCAAAAAGTATCGCAGCAACTATAAAAGCTATGTGACAGAGATTCGGGCTGTTTCGGACGAACTTTGCCGGAAATATAAGCTGTCCGTCATCGACACCGAAACCTCCCATCATGTGGCAAAGCCCTACGCCGAGTGGTTGGCGGAGAAAAACGGTCAGCCAACATGGCGCACGGCTATTCGGCAGGATGTGGACGAAGCAATTCGACAAAGTCTTACATGGCGGCAGTTTCTTAGTGCAATGGAACGCAAAGGGTATGAAGTCCGCATGGGGCGCAAGTATCCCGTCCTGCGTCCGCCCGGAAAAGAGCGCTTTGTTCGATTCAAAACGCTGGGCAAGCGGTATACGCCAGAAGCAATCCAGACGCGCATCCTGTATCCACGAAGCTACCGCCCTTATGTGGAAAAGCCACCCGCCATCCAGCATGGCCGCTTGCACAGCGGAAAGAAACCCCGCCGCAAGATGACCGGGCTGCGTGCGCTGTACTACCGCTACTTGTACGAGTTGGGCGCACTGCCCCGCAAACCCCGCCGCCCCAGCTATGCCGTGCGGCAGGACATCTACAAGCTGGATCAACGCATCCGTCAGATGGAGTTTCTATCCCGCAACAGCATAGATACGCTGGCACAGCTTGAAGCATACCGCCAAGCCAAGCTGGGTGAAATTGTCCAACTCACTGCGGAAAGAAAATTTCTATATAAAACCACGCCAGACAGCCCACGCATCCAGCAAGTCAACACCGCCCTAAAGCAGCTTCGCCAAGAAGAACGCCTCTGCCGCAAAATCGCAGAACACTCCCTAGAAGTGCAGCAACACCTCACCGAAGCCCGCCGCGACCGCGCCGAACAACAACAGCGCGAACAGGAACACGAGCGTGACCGCCGCCCCAACATTGATTTAACACTATAATTCGGAAAGGAAAATGCCTATGAAATATCCCAACAAAGACTACATCGAACATCTGCGCCGCAAGTACCCGCCCGGTACGCGGCTGCAACTCAGCTGCATGGAAGATGATTTCCCCGTGCCGCCTGGTTCTATGGGCACGGTGGAATGTATCGACGATGCCGGGCAAATCCATGTAGATTGGGACTGCGGGCGCAGCCTTGCGCTTATTCCCGGTGTGGACTCGTTCAGCCGCTTGCCCGCACCCAAGGAAAAGGACGGTGACGCCAG
>CAKSUQ010000043.1 GCA_934502625.1 uncultured Gemmiger sp. | reverse complement strand
GCGATTGTGTTGAGATCGCCAAGGCACAGGGCGTGGAAATTGCCGCCAGCACCTTATGCGGCGGCGGTGCAAAAAGCACGCTGTGGCGCAAAATTATGGCAAATGTTTTGGGTATTCCGCTGACGCTGCCCCAGACCGAGCAGGGTCCCGGCTACGGCGGCGCGATGCTGGCAGCGGTGGCGTGCGGGGCATACCCGGATGTGCGCAGCTGCGCCGAGGCGCTGGTGCGTGCCAAGCAGACGACCGAGCCTGACGCCGCGCTGGTGGCAAAATACAATGCACGGTATGCCGTATGGCGCAAGCTGTACCCGGCACTGAAAGCATCCTTTGCAGAAATGGAGGCACTTGCATGAAGATCTATTCGGTAACCGACCCCGCATTCCGCCCCTACGGGCGCATTGTCACCGGGCTGGACACCGCCAAGGCGGAAATTTTGCAAGCCCTTGCCGGCACGCCGCTGCCGGACGGCACCGACTATGTTGCCGAAGATGCGTGCCTGCGGGAGCTGCCCGCCGCCGTCGAGGTTTCGGAGCATCTTTTCGGCGGCATGCCCTGCCAGCTGGGCTGGTGCAACGGGCATAACAACGCACTGAACTGTCTGGAATACCACCGCGACAGCGAGTTCAATCTGGGCACCGAGGATTTTGTGCTGCTGCTTGCCAGGCAGGAGGAAAGAGAGGGCGGCAAGCTGGACACCGCCAAGGTCAAGGCGTTCCGCGTTCCGGCTGGGGTCTTGGTTGAGGTCTACGCCACGACACTGCACTATGCGCCCTGCCACACCGATGCCGCCAAGGGCTTCCGCGTGCTGGTCGCCCTGCCCAAAGGCACGAACACTGCAAAGCCGAACATCCAAAACAACGGCGGCGATGACACGCTGCTGTGGGCCTGCAACAAGTGGCTGCTGGCCCATCCCGACAGCGCCGAGGCCAAGGCCGGTGCCTATGTAGGGCTGGTAGGGGAGAATATCCATATCTGATTCCCTTTTTACTATAAAACGGAGGAATAAACATGAAATCATCCAACATCCCGGAGGTCAAGCTGGGCATCATCGCCGTCAGCCGTGACTGTTTTCCCATCGCGTTGAGCGAGAAGCGCCGCGCCGCCATTGCTGCCGCCTGCGCCGCCAAGGGCACTGACCTCTACGAGTGCAAGACCACTGTCGAGAACGAGCACGACATGCAGAAAGCCGTAGCCGAAGTTACCGCCGCAGGCTGCAATGCGCTGACTGTGTTTTTGGGCAACTTCGGCCCCGAAACGCCCGAAACGCTGATTGCCAGGCACTTTGACGGCCCCTGCATGTTCGTAGCGGCAGCCGAGGGCGACGGCGATATGATCAATGGCCGCGGAGATGCGTACTGCGGTATGCTGAACTGCTCCTACAACCTCGGCATGCGCCATCTGAAAGGTTACATTCCTGAGTATCCCGTCGGCACTGCCGAAGAGATCGCGGACAAAATGGCCGAGTTTGTGCCGATTGCCCGCACGATTCTGGGCGTGCGCGACCTGAAGATCATCACCTTTGGACCGCGCCCGCAGGACTTCTTCGCCTGCAATGCCCCCATCAAGGGTCTGTATGAGCTGGGTGTTGAGATCGAGGAGAACTCCGAGCTGGACCTGCTCGTCTCCTATAAAGAACATGCTAACGACCCGCGCATCGAGGATGTCTGTAAGGACATGGCCGCCGAGATGGGGGAAGGCCACTACTACCCTGATCTGCTGGCCCGTATGGCGCAGTTTGAGTTGACCCTGCTGGATTGGGCTGAGGCCCATAAAGGCAGCAAAAAGTATGTTGCCTTTGCCGATAAGTGCTGGCCTGCCTTCCCGTCCCAGTTCGGCTTTGAGCCTTGCTACGTGAACTCCCGCCTGGTCAGCCGCGGCATCCCCGTGGCCTGCGAGGTCGATATTTACGGCGCTTTGTCCGAGTACATCGGCATGTGCGCCTCCGGCGACACCGTCACCCTACTGGACATCAACAACAGCGTGCCCAAATACATTTATGATGAGGACATTACCGGCAAGTTCAATTATAAGCTGACCGATACCTTCATGGGCTTCCACTGCGGCAACACGCCCGCCTGCAAGATGTGCAGCGACCGTGCCGTCAAGTACCAGCTTATCCAGCACCGCCTGCTGGAGCCCGTCGGCAGCGGCCCCGATTTCACCCGCGGCACGCTGGAAGGCGACATTGCACCGTCCGACATCACGTTCTACCGCCTGCAGTGCGACAGCGAGGGCCAGCTCCGTGCCTACATCGCCGAGGGTGAGATTCTGCCCGTGGCCACCCGGTCCTTCGGCGGCATCGCTATCTTTGCGATTCCCGAGATGGGCCGCTTCTACCGCCATGTGCTCATCCAGAAGCGCTACCCGCACCACGGTGCCGTTGCCTTCGGCCACTATGGCAAGACCCTGTTTGAGGTGCTGAAGTTCTTCGGCATCGCGGACATTGCCTACAACCAGCCCAAGAGCCTGCCGTATCCCACGGAAAATCCGTTTGCATAAATCGTAAACATGTAAAGGAAAATCGCTCATGAATCAGCAAGAATTGCAGAAAATCGACGCTTACTGGCGCGCCAGCAACTACCTGGCAGCCGGTCAGCTCTACCTGCTGGACAACCCCCTGCTTCGCCGTCCGCTGAAGCGCGAGGATGTCAAGCGCAAGATCGTCGGCCACTGGGGCACCGTTCCCGGCCAGAACTTCGTTTATGTTCATCTGAACCGTGTTATCAAAAAGTACGATCAGGATATGATCCTGATTTCCGGTCCCGGCCACGGCGGCAACTTCTTTGTGGCTAACGCCTATCTGGACGGCACCTACTCCGAAGTCTACCCCAACATCAGCCGCGATGAAGAGGGCATGAAGAAGCTGTTCAAGCAGTTCAGCTTCCCCGGCGGCATTTCTTCCCATGTCGCACCCGAGACCCCGGGTTCTATCAACGAGGGCGGCGAGCTGGGCTACTCCATCGCCCATGCCTTTGGTGCGGTGTTCGATAACCCGGATCTGATCTGCGCGGTCACTGTCGGCGACGGCGAGGCCGAGACCGGTCCCTTGGCGACCAGCTGGCAGTCCAACAAGTTCCTGAACCCCGTGGGCGACGGCGCTGTACTGCCTATCCTGCATCTGAACGGCTACAAGATTTCCAACCCCACCGTGTTCGGTCGCATGACCCACGAGGAGATTGAGGACTTCTTCAAGGGCTGCTCCTGGAAGCCGTACTTCGTCGAGGGTGACGACCCGATGACGATGCACGCCAAGATGGCTGAGACCCTCGACGCCGTGATTGAAGAAATCCACGCTATCCAGCATCGCGCCCGCGCAGGGGAGAAGCTCGACCACATCAAGTGGCCTATGATCGTTCTGCGCACCCCCAAGGGCTGGACCGGCCCGAAGGTGGTAGACGGCAAGCCCATCGAGGGCACGTTCCGCGCCCATCAGGTGCCCATCGACATCACGCTGGGTACTCCGCATCAGGAGGAGCACCTCAAGCAAATCGAGGAATGGCTGCGCAGCTACCACCCCGAGGAGTTGTTCGACGAGAACGGCACCCTCATCCCCGAACTGCAGGAGCTGGCCCCCACCGGCGACCGCCGCATTGCAGCCAACCCGCACGCCAACGGTGGTAAGCTGCTGCGCGACCTGCGCACGCCGGACTTCAAACAATACGCGGTCGACATCCCGTTCCCCGGCAGTGTCGAGAAGCAGGATATGATCGAACTCGGCGGCTACATCCGCGATGTGTTCAAGCTCAACGCCGATGCGAAGAATTTCCGCATCTTCGGACCTGACGAGACGATGTCCAACCGCCTGTATAAGTGCTTCGATGCCACCCAGCGCGATTGGAACTCCACCATCGTGCCTGGTGATGAGTTCTTGGCCAACGATGGACGCATCATGGACTCGATGCTGTCCGAGCATCTATGCGAGGGCTGGCTGGAAGGCTACCTGCTCACCGGTCGCCACGGCTTCTTTGCCAGCTATGAGAGCTTCATCCGCGTGGTCGACTCGATGGTGGCCCAGCACGCCAAGTGGCTGAAGGTCTGCAACCAGCTGCCTTGGCGCCAAAGCATTGCATCGCTGAACCTGATTCTGTCCTCCAACGTCTGGCAGCAGGATCACAACGGTTACACCCATCAGGACCCCGGCTTCCTTGACCACATTGCTAACAAGAAGGCAGACGTCGTGCGTCTGTACCTACCGCCGGATACCAACTGCCTGCTGAGCTGCTTCGACCATTGCGTCCGCAGCCGCGATTATGTCAATGTCTTGGTTACGTCCAAGCATCCGCGCCCGCAATGGCTGACGATGGAGCAGGCTGTCAAGCACTGCACCCAGGGTGTCGGCATCTGGGATTGGGCATCCAGCGACGCCGG
>CAKSUQ010000042.1 GCA_934502625.1 uncultured Gemmiger sp. | reverse complement strand
AAACTGCCCTGTTCTTCGTTGTAGTGCTTGGCAGCATAGTCCACCGCAAAATAACCTTCCTGCACAAGATCATCAAAAGACAGGCCTGCACTATCGGCAACGGGCTTGTTCTTCTCATACCATTGCCACAGCTGCCGCCGTACAAAGCCCTTGTTGACCTCCCACAGCTGGCCCAGTGCAAAGCTGTTCCCGACGGCTGCCAGAGCAGCAAGGGCTGCGTTTGTGGCCTGCTGGTCGGTCTGCTTTGGTCGATTCTGCTCCATTGCTACATCCTTTCTTTTTTCGTGCGCATTTTTGTTCACAATGAGAGTTTATTGACACGATACGCGGGCGCGTATGACCGTGTGAACAAACTACGCACCTCGCCTTTTTTAGTGCGCACAAACGCGCACATTGACGTTCTCTTTTTTATGCCGCACAAATCCGCACATTCACGGGCAGATAGGTGGCGATTCACCACCCACCTTTTACTCAATTTTGAGTAAAACCCAGAACTGCGAAAACGCCCATTTTTCACCGCTTCACCACCGCTTCACCGCCGCTTGGGGCTGTATCAGACACCCCTTTCTGCCCGCAGGGTGTACACGCCCATGCTGGTATCCATGTTGGTTGCAAGGCGCGGTGTGAGCATATCGGCTACCTTCTCGCCGTCCATGACAAGCTGCCCGGTGTCGATATCCGGTAAGTGCTCAGCTTTTGCAGCATATCGTACTGTGCATGATCCCGCGTCATGGTAAAAGTAAGGCTGCCGCCCTTGCTCACCTCGCGGGTGAGTTTGGGCGACAGCACAAACGTTGCCAGGCTTTCCGCATCCCCACGCCCTTTGGGCCGAGGGTGCAGCAGCCGCTTGTCCTCGGGGTTGCCAAAGGGATACGCATAGATACGATACACGAGTTAGTTGCCCCTTTCTGCCAGTGTGGCCAGCTGGCCCAGCTGCGCGTCGATGGACGGTGCCAGAGCGCCCACCAATGTGCCGTCGTCCAGCTTGATGACGGTGTTTGCCGTCTGGGGAAGGTACTGCTGCACCACGTTGTACAGCGCGTCTACGGACTGCTGCATTTTCTGCTGGTAGGACGAAAGCCGCCCGTTTGCTGGGCTTTCGCCGAACGCATAGCCGTCGGTGCGGAAATCGTACCCGGCAAAGCTGCGCTGGCTGCCGTACCAATAGGCGTCCTGAATGTCCTTGTAGGACAGGGCAGATGACGTGCCGGAGGTGTCGGCCTCCTGCTTTGCGCTCTTCTTCTTTTTGAGCCACGACGCAATGCCGATGCCGCCTGCAACGCCCGCGATGCCCAGCACCAGCGCGAGGATGGGATTTGCAGCAACGAAGGACACGATGCCGCCCAGGCTGCCCACCACGCTGGTGGCCATGCTCTGCACGCTGGTAGCCACGCTGGCGATTTTTGCCCCCATGCCGCCGGATCCGCCCAGACCTTCCAGAATCTTGTTGAAGCTCTCGATTTTGGTCCCGGCCTCCGTCACACCCTCGGCGATGCCGTTGGTAAAGAGGGCATTGATGCTCTCATACGCTGCCTTGGCCCCGCCGCCGCTGTAGCTCTCGTTGATGGCCGTCAGCGCATCCACTGCCCACTTTGAGATGATCTCGCGCTGCTCCTGTGAGACCTCGCCCCAGATGAGCTTTGCCACGTCTGTAGCCAGCCCGGCCCAGTTGCGGTTTTTCAGGTCGGTGAACGCGTTTTGCAGGCGGCCAAAGATGCCGTTTGACCACTGCTTCTGCGCATTGCTGAGGTTCTGGTCAATGCGGCTTTGCAGCTCCGTCACAGACAAAACCACATCGTCACAGGTCTTTTGTGTGGTCGTGGTCACGTTTCCGGCCGCATCGGTCACTTTCTTTGTGACCGATTTGATGGTCTTCTCTGTGCCGTCCACCACTTCCTTCCAAGAGTCCGTGATGGTCTCCACGGTCTCCTTTGTGGTGCCCTTGAGCTTTTTGGTGGTGCCGTCGTAGACGTTGTAGGTGTTGTCGGCAGTCTCCACCACCCGCTGGATGTTACCCACGATGTTGCCCGTTCCGGCGAGGATCTGCTTTGACGTTTCGGTGACGGTATCTGCCAGCTTTTTGGTGTCAGCAGCCGCTTTGGCGGTAGATTTTTTGCTTTTTCCGCCGCCTGTGCCGCCGCCGCCGGAGTTTGTAACCTCTGGCTCAGTTTTTTCGTTCAGCCCGTATTGCTCCGCAAGCCGATTTCCATATCGCTTCCAGTAGCTTTCATCCTTTTGGCTCCCACGCTGGTACTTCGTTTCGCCAGTTTTCCCATTTGCTGCCGCCCACGCCTCAAAACTGTTGTACTCTGCATACCCGTTTTTCCCGAGGGCGTGGTTGAGTTTATACGACAGACGGTCAAGCGGGCCGCTCATAGAAGAAACTCCGTTTTGGATTCCTTGACCAATAGAGGAGGCAATGTTTTTGCCAACCGATACCCAATCTGTACTGAAAATTTTTGTAACAATAGTCTCGACAAGATTTCCAGCGGCTTCTGTGACGTCGCCTAAGACACTGAGCAGCCCTTCGCAAAGTTTTCCAACAAGCTGTGCGCCTTTTTCAAAGACTTTGTCAGCGTTATTCCATAGCTCAGTTGAAAGAGCTGCCATTGTTTGAACGGCGGCGTTTGCAATATCAGGGAAGCTGTTCATGATTCCTTCAGCCAAGCTATAGATAAGGTTTCCACCTGTCTCCACGACTGTTCCCATATTGTCAACAAGGTACTGGGAAAAATTCTGCACAGCATCTCCAGCTTGCTCCGCCAACCGTGGGATTTGGTTTGCAATGCCGTTCGCAACGTCGGCCACAATGCTCCCGCCGGCTTCCACAAAACCTTTCGCTCCGTACTCTTCAAAAGAGCTTTGGAGAGTTTCAACCCATCCGGCAGCAGCCGAAACAAGCTTTCCTTCAGTGCCAGCAAATCCTTCCGTAAGGCTTCCGATTAACTGAGACCAATTGTCTTTCAGAGTTTCCAGTCTTCCGCTGAGTGTCTGGCTCTGCGTCTCCATGGCGTTGTAGTAGCGCCCGCCCTCTTCAGATGCTTTTTTCAAAGCGGCTGTCAAGAGGTCGTATGTAATGGTCATGCCTTGGACTTCTGCGGTGCTCTTGCCTGTGTAATCGGCCAGAACGCCGTAAATATCAATGCCTGCCATCGCAAACTGCTTGATATCTATCGAAGCAGCCTTGCCCACGTTTTTGATCTGCTGCAGGTTTGCAGCCATGCGGGACAGTACTTCACTGCCGCCGCCAGTAGCAGAAACTGCATCGCCCAGCGCCAGAATCGTGCTGCGAGCCTCGCCAGCGCTCACGCCTGCGCTGATAAGCAGCTGGTTTGCCTGAACCAACGAATCCACGTTCAGCGGGGTGCGTGCTGCATCCTGTTTGATCTGGTTCAAAACGGCCTGTGCCTTTTCTGCGCTGCCAAGCATATTAGTGAAGCCAGTGGTGTACTTTTCCATCTGCTGGTTGAAAGCAACACCCTGATTCACGATGCCTTCACCGAGGGAAGAAAATTTTTTTGCAAGTCCTATGATGGACGTTGCCAGCAGCTGCGACTTGGTGAATGCGCCTGTCAGGGTTTTGCCAATACCGGAAAATCGCGGGTTGAGTTCACCGGCCAAAGCTGATGTTTTGGCTCTTGCACGGTCAACACCCTGCTCAAACGAGGATGTGTCCATTCCAAGTTCAACCGAAAGTGCAAAAAGATTCAAGGCAAAGCCTTCTTTCTGTTATAAAATTTTATATTGTAATTTCATCAAAACGTAACAACCTTACAGTCCTATTATACCATACTTTCACTCTTTTTCCAACGAGAAAACTTATTCTGCCGAAAATAAATTTGACGATGATCCCATAAAAAACGCCCTCTCCCGGCGGCATGTCGAGAGGGGGGCATTTTGTCAGAATTTGGTGCGTGCTGTGATGGTGCTTTTGGAGTTTTGCGGGTCGTCAAGGGGTTCCCAGACCTTTGGCAGCGTTTCCACATCACGCGGATCCAGCGCCGCCAGCAGTCCACCCGCCTTGCTGATCGCGGTGCAGACCGTCTGATTGTACGCCACCAGCGCCGCTTCTATCTCTGCCTGATCTTCCGGCGGCAGCTTTGCAATGATAGGCGCAATACGCAGATCCAGAGCCACAACGGCATTGCGGGCTGTGCACATTTCGGTCTCGATACGCTGGTAGACCTCCTGCACATAAGCCGGGGCGCGGGGTTTTGACTTGAATTTTCTCATGCAATTACCCCTCAAACTTAGCCGGTCAGCTCTGCGCCAATTTCGGTGGCCACAAGATTGGTTTTGGTTTTCACAATTGTCCTTTCTGCACCCTACGGATGCGGTCAAATTTGTTTCAACACCGCCGGGGTTCGGTCGGTGTTCACTGCTGCGGCCGGTCAACGGCGATGTCAAGCACCGGTTTGCCGTATGCGTTGATTGCGGG
>CAKSUQ010000041.1 GCA_934502625.1 uncultured Gemmiger sp. | reverse complement strand
TCTCCTCAATTTCAGATTGTCATTTCTGCAATACTATCACTTAATTGTCATCAAGTTTCTTTGACAAATTCCGATTTATCAAACTGCTGTCAGCGTTTTTTCCTTGTGCTTTTTCGCCACCGCCGAAAAACACCACCGGCAGCATCAGCAAAAACGGGTTGGCCGACACCAAGAACGGCTTGTTCTCCATGAACAGATACAGCGTCAGTGCCACAAGGCAGATGACCTCGGTGCTGCGGCGCTTCTTCGCCAGCCGCCACAGCAGCAGCAGAAAGACTGCCGCAACCAAAATCGCGCCCAGAATGCCCTTGTTCATCGGCACGGCCAAAAACGTATTGTCGATGGCGTGGTGCTCGTCGCCGTCGGTGGACAGGCCGCCCAGCAGCGAGATCGGCGCCTGCCAGAACACATTGTGCCAAATCTCAAACCGCCCCGACAGCGCGATGCTCAGCAGCAGCAGCGCCATCCGCTCATACGGCCATTCGGGGTTGTAGACGTACCCGGCGTACAGACTGAACGCCGCCAGCGCTACGGGCAGCGCCAGCGCCAGCCCGTAAAAGATTTTGTTGTCGAACAGCTTCGGCAGAAATTTCTGCACCAGAAACAGCCCGAACAGCACCGCCATGCCGCCGAACGCGCCCCGGCTGCCGGGCACCTTGTAGGTGAAGATCGCCAGCGCGGCCAGACCTGCCCAGTCGAAGGCCTTCATCCGGTCGTGCCGCAGCCAGCCCCACGCGAAAAACACGCCCACGAGCCGTGCGCCGAAGCCGTTGTAGTGGCCGTAACCGAAATCCCAATTGCGGCAGTAGAAGCTGTAGGGCATCAGCGGCGTGGCAAAGTGCAAAACCTGTACAAAGACCAGCCCGGCCACCGCCGTGGCAAGGTAGACCCGCAGTGCGGTTTGCAGGTCGACGTCCTTCGCGCCCAGCGCTACCAGCGCGGCGAGGAAGAACCACTGGTCGCCGCCGTACCACGCCGTGAACGCCGTGTAGACGAGCACCACAGCCGCCAGCACCTTCTGCCAGCGACTCTCGTATTCGGTCAGCAGCAGGATCTTGCCCGCCAGCAGCAGCACGGCGCAGCCGGTCAGCCCCAGCCGCGCCACCCGGCTCAAAGTCGGCAGCGTGGACTGAATGTTGGAGCTGAACACCTCGCTCAACACCAGCAGCAGCGCCAGCCCCGCGCAGTACACACGCCCGGCCAGCGGTTTATATTTTTGGTAAAGCATAGATGAATCCTTTCGGGATTAAACAAAAATCACTATAAGTATATCATATAAACAATAAAAAGAAAACCCTGTAAAAATAGCGGCACACGGTAGGGGCCGCACATGTGCGGCCCGCAGCCTTCCCACAGACAGGCGCTGTCCTTGCACGCGCGGGCCGGGCATGCCCGGCCCCTACAGGGTGTCCTTCAGCATCTATCGTTGCTTCATTTAAAACACACCCTTGAAAAAATCTCAAAATATCCCTTGACATTTCCGCCCAAATCCGTTAAAATAAGACCATTGCAAATGCAGTGAAGGGGAAAAAGCAGAGCTGAGCCCATTTCAGAGAGCCGCCGGACGGTGCAAGGCGGTATGGCAGGCGCTGTATACTGGCCCCGGAGCAGCCGCGCTGACAGGTAGGCGCGGACGGAACCTGACCGTTATCATGCAGGCGCGATTCGCCCAGGGGCTGATCGTACAGAGCGGCTGTTTTACAGCAATGAGAGTGGTACCGCGGGTACAGCAACATTGATTTTGCTCCCGTCTCTCAAAGGTCTTTCGCCTTTGGGGGACGGTTTTATGTATGCCTCCTTCAAAGCGCGAACCGAACGCTTTGAAGGAGGCAGTTTTATTATGATGGACGCAACCAAGTACAGTGTAGGGTATTATCCGCCGCCGGTAGAGCCCGGCCATGTCTATGAGTGGCCCCAGAAGGACCATATCGAGCAGGCCCCGGCCTGGTGCAGCGTGGACCTGCGCGACGGCAACCAGAGCCTCATCGTGCCGATGAGCCTGGAGGAAAAGCTCGAATTTTACGATATGCTGGTCAAAATCGGCTTCAAGGAGATCGAGGTCGGCTTCCCCGCTGCCAGCGAGACCGAGTATGAGTTCCTGCGCACCCTGATCGACGGCAACCGCATCCCGCAGGACGTGACCGTGCAGGTCCTGACCCAGTGCCGCGACCACATCATCCGCAAGACGTTCGAGGCCGTCAAGGGCGCGCCCCGCGCCATCATCCACTTCTACAACTCCACCAGCGTCGCCCAGCGCGAGCAGGTGTTCAAAAAGTCGAAGGAGGAGATCAAGAAGATCGCCGTCGATGGTGCCAGGCTCGTCAAGCAGCTGAGCGAGGAATACGAGGGCAACTTCCTGTTTGAGTACAGCCCCGAGAGCTTCACCGGCACCGAGCCGGAATACGCCGTCGAGGTCTGCAACGCCGTCCTTGACGTCATGCAGCCCACGCCGGACCGCCCCATGATCATCAACCTGCCGGTCACGGTGGAGATGAGCATGCCGCACATCTACGCCAACCAGATCGAGTGGTGCTCCAAACACCTGAAATATCGTGACAGCGTTATTTTGTCTACCCATCCGCACAATGACCGCGGCTGCGGCGTTGCCGACGCCGAGCTGGCCGTCCTGGCCGGTGCCCAGCGCATCGAGTGCTGCCTGTTCGGCAACGGTGAGCGCACCGGCAACGTCGATGCCATCACGCTGGCCATGAACATGTACAGCCACGGCGTAGACCCGCACCTCGACTTCAGCGATATGCCCGCCATCTGCGAGGTCTATGAGCGTGTCACCCGGATGCACGTCTATGAGCGCACGCCCTATGCGGGCGCACTGGTGTTCGCGGCGTTCAGCGGCAGCCATCAGGACGCCATCGCCAAGGGCATGACCTGGCGCAGAGAGAAGCAGCTCCACCAGTGGACCTGCCCGTACATCCCCATTGACCCGCACGACATTGGCCGCACCTACGACGCCGACGTCATCCGCATCAACTCCCAGAGCGGCAAGGGCGGCATCGGCTTCCTGCTGCAGCAGAACTACGGCTACAACCCGCCGCCGAAGATGCGCGAGGATCTTGGCTACCGCGTCAAGGACGTCAGCGACCACGAGCACCGCGAGCTGAGCGTGAAAGAGGTGCTGGGCGTCTTTGAGGACAGCTACCTCAACCACGTCCATCCGCTCAATGTGCCGGACGCGCACTTCATCCAGAATTCGGACGGCAGCATCACGGCGAACGTCGTCATCACCAGCGGCGGCAGCACGATCAAGTGCGCGGCCACCGGAAACGGCCGTCTGGACGCCGTGGCAACGGCCATCGAGCAGCAGAGCGGGATGCACTTCACGCTGGTTCACTACAGCGAGCACGCGCTGGATTCCGACACGAACTCCCGCGCTTGCTCCTACGTCGGCCTGAAATGGGCGTCCGGCGAGGAGACTTGGGGCTGCGGCACCCACACCGATATTATCGTGGCGGGCATCCGCGCGTTGGTGAGTGCGATTAACAATAAATAACCGATTTGGCTTCCCCCACAGGGGGAAGCCAAGAGAAAGATAAACGGAGGAAATCACTATGGGCATGACCATGACCCAAAAAATCTTGGCCGCGCACAGCGGCGAGGCAAGCGTGACCGCTGGCCAGCTCATCAACGCCAAGCTCGACATCGTGCTCGGCAACGATATTACAACCCCGGTCGCCATCAACGAGTTCAACAAGGCGGGCTTCGATTCTGTATTTGATAAGACCCGCGTCAACATCGTGCTCGACCACTTCGTCCCGAATAAGGATATCAAGAGCGCGACCCAGTCCAAGCAGTGCCGCGAGTTCGCCGACAAGTACGACATCCTTAACTTCTA
Source organism: uncultured Gemmiger sp. (assembly GCA_934502625.1). Taxonomy (GTDB): domain Bacteria; phylum Bacillota; class Clostridia; order Oscillospirales; family Ruminococcaceae; genus Gemmiger. The sequence continues at coordinate 1,558 of CAKSUQ010000041.1, read as the reverse complement.
TGATGTCGGCCAGATGGGCGTCGAGCACGCGCTGCTGCCCGAAAAGGGCATCGTCACGGCAGGCGACTGCATCATCGGTGCGGACAGCCACACCTGCACCTACGGCGCGGTGGGCGCATTCTCCACGGGCGTCGGCTCCACCGACATGGCCGCCGGTATGGCGAAGGGCATGGCGTGGTTCAAGGTGCCCGCCGCCATCAAGGTCGAGCTGAAGGGTCAACTGCACAAGCCCGTCACCGGCAAGGACGTCATCCTGCATCTGATCGGCGAGATCGGCGTTTCTGGTGCGCTGTACAAGAGCTTGGAGTTCGTCGGCGAGGGCGTCAAGACGCTGACGATGGAAGACCGTCTCTGCATCTGCAACATGGCCATCGAAGCCGGCGCGAAGAACGGCATTTTCCCGGTGGACGAAGTGACCGAGGCATACCTGAAGGGCCGCAGTCAGCGCCCGTGGGTCAAGTATGAGGCCGACCCCGATGCCGAGTACGAGCAGACCATCACCATCGATCTCGATACGCTGGAGCCGACCGTCAGCTACCCGCATCTGCCGGAGAACACCCACCTCGCCAAAGAAGGCAAGAACATCAAGATCGACCAGATCGTCATCGGCTCCTGCACGAACGGCCGCATTGAAGACATGGAGGCCGCCTACGAGATTCTGAAGGGCAGGCACATTGCCAAGGGCGTGCGCGGCATCATCATCCCCGCCACGATGGCCGTCTACAAGGAGTGCATCCTGCGCGGCTACACCGAGGCCTTCATCGACGCGGGCTGCATCGTCTCGACGCCGACCTGCGGCCCCTGCCTCGGCGGCTATATGGGCATCCTTGCGGCGGGCGAGCGCTGCGTCTCTACCACGAACCGCAACTTCGTCGGCCGCATGGGTCACGTCGACTCCGAGGTCTACCTCGCCAGCCCCGCCACGGCGGCGGCCAGCGCACTGACCGGCTACATCACTGACCCCAGGGAGGTTTGAGTTATGAATGCAAAAGGCCCCGTTTTTAAGTACGGCGACAATATCGATACCGACGTTATCATTCCTGCCCGCTACCTGAACACCCAGAGCGCTGCCGAGCTGGCGTCGCACTGCATGGAGGACATTGACAAGACCTTCGTCACCCGCGTCAAGGCAGGGGACATCATGGTTGGCGGCGAAAACTTTGGCTGCGGCTCCTCCCGCGAGCACGCGCCCGTTGCCATCAAGGCGTCCGGTATCAGCTGCGTCATTGCCAAGAGCTTCGCGCGCATCTTCTACCGCAACGCCATCAACATCGGCCTGCCGATTCTGGAATGTCCTGCCGCCAGCGAGGCGATTGCGGAGGGTGACACGGTCAGTATCGACTTTGACACCGGCGTCATCACCGACGAGACGACCGGCCAGACCTTTCAGGCCGCCCCGTTCCCGCCGTTCATCCAGAACATCATCGCCAAGGGCGGGTTGATGAATAGCTTGAAGGATTAAAAAGGCTTCCCCCGCGGGGGAAGCTGTCACCGAAGGTGACTGATGAGGGGCGGCGCTGCCTTTATTGCCCGTTTATGGGCAGTTGCGGAAAGCTCG
>CAKSUQ010000040.1 GCA_934502625.1 uncultured Gemmiger sp. | reverse complement strand
CAGAGGATATTGCACTGCTGAAGGAGATGCACCTGAAGGCATACCGGTTCTCGATTGCCTGGCCGCGCATCTTCCCGGAAGGCACGGGGGCAATCAACCCGGCAGGTCTTGCATGGTATGACCGGCTGGTCGATGCGCTGCTTGCGGCAGGAATTGAGCCCTATGTTACGCTCTACCACTGGGATCTGCCGCAGACCCTGCAGGACAAGGGCGGCTGGCTGAATGCTGATACGGCAAAAGCCTTCGCCGGGTATGCCGCCGCGGTTGCCGCACACTTTAAGGGGCGGGTGCGGTACTATTTTACCCTCAATGAGCCGCAGTGCAGCGTGGGGCTGGGCTACAGCAGCGGTGTACACGCACCCGGCTTCCGTCTGGATGACGGCTCGGTGTTTACAGCGTGGCACAACACGATCTACGCCCACTGCCTTGCGGCTGATGCGATCCGCAGGGCTGACCCCGATGCCCGGGTCGGCATGGCCCCGACCGGGCGCATCTGCACCCCGGCGACAGACGACCCCGCCGATATTGCGGCGGCCCGCGAAGCCACCTTTGCGCTGGCGGACGGGGACTGGGCCTTTACCTATACCCCGGCACTTGACCCGCTGTGCGGGCGCGGCTGGCCCAAGATCGCGGGCGGTCAGGCCCAGCGTGTAGTGGACGCCATCCCGCAGGAGCAGCTGGACGCGCTGCCGCTGGGCAGGCTGGATTTCATCGGGATGAACATCTACAACTCCGTCATGGTGCGCGCCGGGGCAGACGGCAAGCCGGAATTCTGCCCCCGAGCCGCAGGGCACCCGCGCACAGCCATCGGCTGGCCCGTCACCCCGGAGTCGATGGAGTGGGGGACACGCTTTATCTGGGAGCGGTACGGTCTGCCTATCTACATCACCGAGAACGGTCTTTCCTGCACCGACAGCATCCATCTGGACGGCAAGGTGCATGACCCTGCGCGCATCGACTTCATCCACCGCTATCTTCTGGCGCTGCGCCGCGCAATCGACAGCGGCGTGGATGTGCGTGGCTATTTTCACTGGTCGCTGCTGGATAATTTTGAGTGGAGCGAGGGCTATAACGAGCGCTTTGGTTTGATCTATCTCGATTACGCAACCGGCAAACGCACCCCCAAGGACAGCGCTGCCTGGTACGCCAAAGTGGCTGAAACGAACGGAAAGGATCTGTGAAAAGGCACGGTATGGCCTGTAGGTGCGCAGCCGCTTGTAGTACATGGGATTCCAGCACGCGGATGTGTGCATTCTCCCAAGCCTGTTGCGACCGCAGAACAATGTGCCGATGATGCCCGGAAGCTTTTTATGCCGTCCTTTTGGGGTGGTATACTCAGGCAAAACCTTGTCGATCTGCAGAAATTTTTCAAAAGCCTTCAGCTGGTTTTTCATGATCTCGGCATTATGAACCAGTACCAATGTGTCGATCTTTCGCTGCGCCACAAGGTATGCCCCAACCGCTGTCTTGCCGAAAGCCGTGGCGGCGCAGAGCACACCTGTGTCCTGCGCCAGCATTGCAGCGGCATCCTCCTTATGAAACAGCACTGGCGGTTTTTCCACGGTTTTGCGGATTCCTCCACATCTTTCGTTTTAGAAAGCACGCCCAACTCGCCGTCTGCGCCCCAAAGCGCGACCTTTTCTTTCACAAAGTCTGCGCTGATTTCCTGCACAGATTTTAAGTATTTCCATCAAGGAAAGCGGAAAAGGCAACCTACTATGAGGCGATTTTCTATGCAAAAACAGATGGCGTCAAGGGGTAAAATTAATTGCTATAGGCACTACAATAAGTGCGGGAACATTGTATTACATGGCTGCTCTTACTTTTTGTAATGTTCGGAATGCAGAATTTGCAAAGCTTCTACGAGAACGCCCAATCCTCACCTTCTAAAAATTGACAAACCATTCTCGATTTTAGTATACAGCCCTCGCCGATGCGTGCTATTCTGAAATCACCGAACGCACGGATTCAAAAGGAGGCCGCTTATGTTCGACAAGCTGTTCACGCCCATTACCATCAAGGACATGACACTGCGCAACCGCATCATCATGCCCGCCGTGCAGCAGGAGAGCGACGGCGAGGCTGTATTTACCCTGACCTTTGATAACGCCCGCCTTTGGACGCCTGAAACGCCCAACCTGTACACCTGCCGCGTCAGCTTTGCCGATGATGAGGTGACCGAAACCTTCGGCATCCGTAAGGTCGAGTGAGGTACGGACGGCTTCCTGCTCAACGGCAAGCGGTACATCATCCAGGGCGCGTGCATCCACCACGATAATGGTTTGTTGGGCGCAGTTTGTGACCCCGACGCCGTGGCACGCAAGGTACGTTTGCTGAAAGAGAACGGCTACAACGCCATTCGTTCGGCGCACAACCCCTGCTCCAAGGCGCTGCTGACCGAGTGCGACCGCCAGGGTATGCTCGTCATGGATGAGTACATCGACCACTGGTACATCCACAAAACCGAGCATGACTATGTGGATTATTTCAACGACTGGTGGCGTCAGGATCTGACCGACATGGTGGAAAAGAATTACAACCACCCCTGCGTGGTGCTCTACTCCACCGGCAACGAGATCAGCGAGACTGCCCAGAAGCGCGGCATCGCCCTGACGAAGGAGATGACCGACTTCCTGCACGGGCTGGACGATTCCCGTCCCGTAACTTGCGGTGTGAACATCTTCTTCAACTTTTTAAGCTCCATCGGTTTTGGCGTATACAGCGACGAGAAAGCCAAAAAAGAAGCCGAGCGTGCCGAAAAAGCCAAGCAGCGCGGCGAGAAAGCCGCCAAGAAAAAGGCAGTCGGCAGCCAGTTCTTCAACAATCTGGCGGGGCTGCTGGGCGACGAGTTCATGAAGCGCGGCGCGACCCTGCACGGCTGCGACGTCAAGACCCGTGACGCCTTTGCCAACATGGACATTGCGGGCTACAACTACGGCATCTACCGCTATAAGCGCGACCTGAAAAAGTATCCGCAGCGGTTGATTTTGGGCAGCGAGACCTTCTGCAACGATGCTTATAAATTCCGCGAGTTGGCCAAACAGGAGCCACGCTTAGTGGGCGACTTTGTCTGGGCGGGTATGGATTACCTGGGCGAGGTTATGGTCGGCTCGTGGGAGTACGCCGACTATGCCGAAACGTTCGATGGCGGTCCGGGCTGGGTGTCGGCGGGTTCGGGACGCATCGACCTGACCGGCAAGCCGCTGGGCGAAGCCCTCTATACCCGCGTGGCGCTGGAAACTGACAACGGTCCCTATATCGCCGTCTGCCCGGTCAACCATACCGGAGACCGCCACAGCCCCAGTGCGTGGAAGATGACGAATGCCATGCCCAGCTGGAGCTGGACCGGCTGCGAGGGGCGCAAGGCCAACGTGGAGGTCTACGCCCGCGCTGCCCGCGTGGAGCTGGTGCTGAACGGCCGCACCGTGGGCAGCAAAACGCTGAAAAATGACTGCCTGGCGAGGTTCAGCATTCCCTATGAGAGCGGCACGCTGGAAGCCGTCAGCTATGACGCTGCCGATCACGAAATTGGTCGCTGCAAGCTGCAAAGTGCCGGCGGCACGACCCGCCTGACGCTGGACGCGGAAGAACCTACTGCACAAACGGGGCATCTGTGTTATGTCCGTCTGCGCTACGCCGACGAAAACGGCATCACCAAGCCGCTGATGCGCGGTAACATCCAAGTGCAGGTACGCGGCGGCACGTTGGTGGGGCTGGGCAGTGCCTGCCCCTTCAATACGCACAGCTATCTGGGCAGCGAAACCGATACCTACTACGGCGAGGCACTTGCCATCGTCCGCATGGGCGACGCCACCGGCGGTATGGGCTACTTTGCGGCGTTTGCCATCACGCTGTTTCTGGCGCAGTGCGTTAATTTCCCGATGCAGCGTAATATCACGTTTAAGTCGAAGGGCAACGTGTGGTATCAGATCGCGTGGTACATGGTGGCGTTCGTACTCATCACCATCGTGTGCAGCTTTTTGATGGGCATTTATGTGCCGCTGTGCAAGCAGTTCTTCCCGCCCGCGCTGTACAACGTCCTCATCACCGTCATCAACGGCGGTGTGCAGATGGTGATTTATTTCCCAATCTATAAGATCATCTTCCCGGAGGGTGAGCAGAAGAAAAACTAAACTGCCCTTTGGAAAATAAAGCAGCAGGAAGCCTTAATCGGTTTCCTGCTGCTTTTTTATTGATTTTGAATTTCCCAATGCCCGCTGAAGCCGCGGCCAATGTAGTGAACATTATCCAGTTTCTTTATACGCCGCAGAACGGTTCGGGTGCTTACGCCCAGCATCATGCCCATTTTTTCGGTGCTGATTTTATTGTCCCGCTTGATGAGCGCGATGATCTTTGCATCCAAATCGTCTTGAGCGACATCTTGACTGACATCTTGGGGGACATCTTGACTGACACCTTGAGGGACACCGTAATTCAAGTTCGGCATAACGACCGTAAACTGGTATCGGTCAGATCGGAACGTAGGGCGCTTATCTTCGGTGTAGTTGATTTGTGCTTTGTAGCCGTTCAGAATTTTACCGAAGCCGCTGCCCTTGCGCTCCATATAGCCTAGACGGTTGAACACATCGGCCAGCACCGGGTTGCGCCGGGTGGACGGCACGGTCAGCGGGTCACGGTCTTGGATCATCGACCCGTCCGGCATCCCGCCCGGCGAGTAGATCTCCAGCCGGTCATCGTAAATGTCAATGTGGACCTCGCTGCCGTAGACGAGATAATCGCGGTGCGCCAGCGCGTTGACAAGTGCCTCGTGGTAGCTGCGCTCAACGTATTCGGGCAGTTCCTCCCGCGAGTTGGGCGTTTTGCGCCACATCATGCGGGCGTTGCGCTTGATGAACGCCTCGCCATTCTCAATCAAAGAGAGCACACTGCCGGAATACTCGGCATCGTCCAGCGCGTCCATTGTGCCGCCGCTTTTGTCCAGTCCGTTCCAGCGGGTGCAGAACAGCCGTGACCAGCGGATCGGGCTTTCATCGGCAATCAGGGCGCCGGCATTTGTCAAAAAGCCGCCCTCGTCTGCCAGACCGAAAGAAACAAGGTCTTTGTTGTCAAAGCTGTTTCCCGTCCACTTCTTATAGCGCTCCCGCAGCTTGGAAAAGGCGTAGTCCTCCACCCTGTAAAGCGTCATCTGAGAGTCGTAGGAGGTGTTTCTGCCGCGCAGAACAAGGCGTTTCAGCTCGGTGGCAGATGCCTTGACGCTCTCATTTCCGATGCGTACAAACGCCTCTAAGGTGCCGTCGCCGGAGTAATAGTAGGGCGTTTCCTCGCCCTTGAACACATCAAGAATCAGCAGCACCTTGCCGTCCTCGGTCTTGTGAAAGCGCAGCCGAAACTCCGGAATGGGCTCCATGCGCGTCTTGATGATCTCGCTGATTTTCTCAGCGTCGCTGTCAGGTTCGGTCAGCCCAACGATCTGCCCGTCATCCGCCATGCCGATTTTAGGGCGGCATTAGGCCGGACGAGTACCGCGCCGACGCGCTGCGAACGCGCCCAAACAGGGGCGTTTCTCGCGGCGACAGGGACGGTGTGCGGGGATGGTGTAGAGTTGGTTTGCGTACAACTTCTTGCAGGAGAACAAAACTTATATACTGGTTCGTAGGGCTTTTCACTTGCGAGAACCCTGCGATGTAGGTATCTGCATTTCTCAATAGAACCAAAGCTGCTTCGATGTACAGGTGGCAGCCATGCGGGTAATTTCACGAATCGCAGAGTTTTCATCGAGCGTTGCTTCCGGATAAAAAAGTTTATCCGCAGAAATACCAAGGCATCGAACAATTTGGTAGCAGGTTTTTAAGCTGGGGGTTCGTTCACCTCGTTCGATAGCAACAACATAGCGTTCACTTTTTCGTATGCGCTCTGCAGGGTCCTCTCTTGTAAGACCTTTATCATTGCGAGCGTGTTCAATAGCTATAAATCAAAAATACGGCATTACCCCTTGC
>CAKSUQ010000039.1 GCA_934502625.1 uncultured Gemmiger sp. | reverse complement strand
CTCCAGCGGTTGCAGAACTCGCGTGCGCCGCAGCTGAACCGGGTGCGCATGTTGGTATCGCCAAAGGTGAAGATGGGACCCGGCTCGTTGACGCCCTCGGCCACAACAAATTTGAAGTGGCCGTCCTTGTCCTGCGTGATGCCGAGGTAGGTCACATCGCCCACCGGCGGGTAGAACTGGGTCAGGTAGCCGCCGCCGGTCTTGCCGTGGAACACCGGCACGATCTTCATGGTCGGCTTTTTAGCCTGAGAGATGTCGGCATCGCCGGAGCCGGAGTGGCCGATGATACAGATATCCTCGTTGAAGTCAATGGAGTACATCTCGCTCAGCTGGCCGCAGCCGGAGATGGTCTTGAGGATGGACATGGCCATCGCTACCTTAATATCACCCTCGACAGCACAGGCAACGCCCTGCTTAATAAGCATCGAGAACGCGGGGATCAGCATCGAATCCAGCACGCCCGCCTTGCCCTGCGCAAAGCCGTCATAGTGGCTGGCCACAAAGGCGATCTTCTCGTCCTTGACCCACTGCTCAAACGCGACCACATAGCGAGCCATATCCCAGACCTTCTCGATGGTGCCCCCGCCCTCGATGTCAAAGGTGTCGAGAATGTCCTGCGCCTTGGCGCGAATGGCATTTTCATCGGTGATATTGTCGGCAATGGCCCACATCTTCTCCCAATCGAACTGCTTGGTGTAGAGCCACATGCGGTTGTACAGGTTCGTCTCGTCGATGTACAGATCCATCATGCCGGGATAGGGGCGGCCGATCTGGGCGAGGTTTGTATCGCGGAAGCGGCGGCGCACCTGAGCGGCACGGCACCAATCTTCAATCTCAGCCTGCACGGTGGGGTCACCGCCCTCGACCACACCGGTGATAACGGCATGGCGCTTGCCGGCGCGCTCCAAATCGGCGACCATCTCACCGACCGCACCGCAGGCATACAGCGTGCCCAGCCAAGTGGGGATGTCCGTGTTGGCGTAGTCCGGGGCTTTCTTTTTCTGCACGTTGACCAGCACAACCGGCACATTGAGGTCGCGCACAGCAGGCAGCATATTGTACGAGGTAGCGTAGGTCAGCAGCTGCAAAATGACCAAATCAACGTCCGCCGCGCGGAACTTGTCACCTGCCGCCATCGACTGCTCCTTGGTGGTGACGATGCCGCCGTCGATGACCTCGACGGTATCCGGCAGCGTCTTTTTGAAGTCGGCATACTGGCCCTCAAACTCTGGCACCAACTGCGGGAACTGGGGCAGGTACGCGCCCAGCGCGATGGCAAACACGCCCACGCGGGCTTTGGTTTCAACTAACATGGGGACCTCCTTTATTGCGGGTGATATTCTTTGATCTCAAAACTGCGTTTGATCGCGGCGCGCGCCTCGGTCAGGTCGGCAAAGATTCCTGCATGGATGAACTGCACCATCAGGTTACCTAGGGCTGTGCCCTCAGTGGGGCCGGCAAACACCGGCAGGCCAGTGGCGTTGGCGGTCAGCTGGTTGAGATAGCCGTCCTGACTGCCACCGCCCACGATGTTCAGGCTCGTGTAGGTTTTGCCGGTCAGGGCTTGCAGTGTCTCGATGGCGCGGCCGTAATCCTGCGTCAGCGAGTTGTAGATGCACTGCATGACCTCTCCGGTCGTCTGCGGCATGGGCTGTTGCGTGTCGGTGCAGGCGGCCTTGATCTCTGCAATCATCGAAGTGGGAGCCAGAAACCGGCTGTCGTTCGGATCCACGCAGCCGGCAAAGTCGGCCGCCTCCTTGGCGGCGGCAATCAGTTCGGGGAAGCTGGGACGTGTGCCGTTCTGCTCGCCAAGTTCGCGGCGGACAGATTGGATCATCCACAGACCCATGATGTTCTTCAAGTAGCGGTAACGGTATTCGTAACCGCCCTCGTTGGTAAAGTTAGCAGCACAGCTGTCGGCACTGGTGATAGCTGCGGCGTTCTCCACGCCAAGCAAGCTCCATGTACCGCTGGAAAGGTACACGGCAAACTCATCCCGCGCAGGCACCGCCAGAAAAGCCGAGCCGGTATCGTGAGTAGCGGGCAGAATGACCTCGGCATCAAAGCCAACCTTAGCCTGCATCTCCGGGGTCAGGTGGCCCAGCACGGTGCCCGCCATTTTAACAGACTGGAAGATGTCTCGCGGCAGGCCAAGCATTGCAATCAGCGCATCGTCCCAATCCTTGCTGTCTGCGCCCACCAGCGCGGTGGTGCTGGCGTTGGTGTACTCGTTGGCAGCCACACCGCACAGCAGGTAGTTCAGGTAATCGGGCACCATCAAAAACGTCTTGGCGGCGGCCAGCTGATCCGGGTGCTCTTGCTTCAGCGCCATCAGCTGGTAGACTGTGTTGAACTTCTGGTACTGGATGCCGGTGCGGGCGTAATGTTCGGCAAAGGTCAAACCGTAATCACGTTCCAGCACCTCGCGCACACCCTCGGTGCGCTCATCGCGGTAAGCCACGGCATCGCCGATACGCTGGCCATCAGCGTCCAGCAGCACAAAGTCCACAGCCCATGTATCAATGCCGATGGTGGCGGGGGTGTACCCGGCATCGTGGGCGGCCTTCAGGCCGTTCACAACTTCAGCTGCCAGAGCATCGATATTCCAGCACAGGTGGCCGTTTTCCCGGTGGACGCCATTTTCAAAGCGGTAGACCTCCTGCAAGGTGATTTTGCCGTCCTGCACGATGCCGACAATGTGACGCCCACTGGACGCACCTATGTCAACTGCTAAAAAACAGGGTTGCATAATTGCCTCCTCTTTGGTAAAATTCCTGTAAGAAATCTTGAACTCTTTGTTCGCATTATACGGCTTTTATAAAGCAGATTCCATAAACAAAAAAGGCGTATACTTTGTGATAATTCTACTAAGGAGACTACGATGCTTACCTATAACATGGATGTGGAAGAGCGCAGTGTGTGGCTGCGGGCGACCCCAAACAGCTCGGTTCTGGCGCAGCCTTTCTATGCAACGGAGACAGGGCATTTCTATGGCCGGTCGCGTTTTGCCACGGCTCGTACCGATAAGGAAAGCTACATCCTTTTTTACACCCTGACAGGTGCCGGGCTGATTGAGCAGAATGGCCAGTATATCAGCCTACCGGAGGGCACAGCCCTGTTATTGGATTGCCGTACCCCGCAAAGCTACTGCACCGCCCCCGGCTACAACTGCTGGGATCATTACTGGGTGCATCTGGATGGGGCAGGCGTGAAATCGCTGGCTGAGGTCCTGCAGCCCCAAGGGCGGCTTTCCTCCGCCAGGGTCAGCCGCATGGAGATGCTGCCACTGTTTGAAAAGCTGTTTGCCGAGTGGGAAAAAGGCACAACGGTCTCCCAGCTGGAAATCGGCTTGACCTTGCATAAAATGACCGCCGCCCTAGGGCGGCAGCTGCTGGCCGGGGACGAAAGCCGCTCCAATCGCTCGATGATTGAACAGATTGCAGATTACATCCGTGTGCATTATACCGAGCCGCTCACGCTGGACACCCTGTTGGAGCAGATACCCATCAGCAAAAGCTGGTTCTTGCGGCTGTTCCGGCAGTACATGGGCACCACGCCCTACAATTTCCTGCTGTCTACCCGCATGACCCGCGCAAAGGAGCTGCTGGTGCTGACGGACTTTCCCATTGGCGAGATTGCCCGTCAGGTGGGGTTTGAGGATGAAAGCAACTTTTCCACGCGCTTTTCTTCCATGACAGGGCAAAGCCCGCAGCAATACCGCAAAAATGCACTGAAACCAATGCCAAATACATCCGAAACATAAAAATGCGATATGTATGACGCTTACATCAGGCTGCGGTACTGCTCTTTGGTTTCCTCAACATTGGTGTCGCGGGGTGGTGCCGGGGCGGCAGGCTTCCCCCGTCCATTGCTCACTTTCAAGGATAACAACTATGCCAATCGATTGTTCAATGTTGCAATGACCCGCGCTAAGGGGAAATTTATTGCTGCTGCCAACGCACATTTCATGGAGAGAAAGTTGCCGAAGCGCTCCCTTATGTTTTCCGATACGCAGGCATTTGCCAAGGTATTATCCGCTGTCTCTAAAATGAATCAGGTTATCGACTATGGCGTTGCGGAGGAAGGTTCTTCTGACAGGAAAACATTTGCCGGATATATCCGTGCCACGAAAGTTTGCCCGGAGTGCGGCAAGCCGCTTCAGCTTAAAAAGTCACAGAAAAAGAAAGGGCACTATGAATATTATTATATCTATTTCTGGATTGATGAGCTTAATCTTTTCGCGTATGTTGCCAATGTAATTCATGCTGGGCGGAATCAGCCCTCCTGCTTGGTCGATATGTTGCTTGACGCTTGACCACCATTTGACCACTACTGTGCAGAGGTACTATAAAATGCCGGAAAAGCCTGTTGTGACAACCAACAATGGGCTTTTTCCTGTTTTGGCGGCAAATGTGCAGGACTGACAAAATTTACGTTTCATCGTCGGTCTATACCGCCCTGTCGTGGTTCTCTGACCTCTGCGCTATGGTCACAGCCAGCGCATCCTCAACCCCGGTGCAGTCAATGGAAATTCTTCTCCATCCTGGAGAATCAACTCCATGCACCCGGTGTCCATGTTGAATTGGCAAGTTCTTTCATCGTACTTCATGTTTGTGTCCTCGCCTTATGGCACCTTTACAGTTGTGACTCTCGTTACACGGTTCTTCTGATGCTGATCGCACACAAAACGAAGCTTTGGGTGCCTACCGCATTGAGAGCCGGTATCGACTCTCAACAGCCAAGTCATCCTCTGCAAAGAAGATGGCTATAAAGTTTCGGACACACAGCCGTCGGGAAGGAGCCTTCATTCTGCTTTCTGAAGAAAACAAAAAATCCGAACCCTTCTCCTATCGAGAAAAGGTTCAGATTTTCATTGGTGCGCCCGAAGGGATTCGCCAAACCGCGCCCTAGAAACGCCCCACTGGGGCGTTTCTGCCCCGCGGGATGTAAAGCGCGGGGCACGGGCTATTCGAATTTCTTCTTTTACCGCCCCATAAAATCCGTGCAAAACAAAAAGAGCAGCACCCATAAGGTACTGCTCTTGGTGCGCCCGAAGGGATTCGAACCCCCGGCACCTGGCGTCGGAGAACTGCGACAGGGCGGTATAGACTGGCGTTGAAACGTAAAATTTGTCGGTTCTGCATAGTTGCCGCCAAACCAAGAAAAAGCCCGTTGTTGGTTGTCACAACGGGCTTTTCCGACATTTTGCGGTGTCGCTGCACAGTAGTGGTCAAATGGTGGTCAGCCATCGAGGGAAATCTCGACTAAGCGTGAAGGTAGAGAAAACAAGAAGGCTCGCGCAGAATCTGGCAAAATGCCTTACTCTGTGAGGGCCTGCGGTTCTTGCTTTTTCTCCTTTACCTACCTTTTTCAGTTCCACAATGTAAATCACATCCCACACAAAGCAAATACCACCCGTGACGGGGATAAACCGGTTGCCCTCCGGGGTTCCACAAATTGTTGGAGTCCGTGTACCGATGCACTTACAGACGGCGATCGTGACGGTCTGACCTTTATCTCTGCCGCGCTCCCGCAGCATGGATAAGTACAGCGCGCTCATTGCTATGTTTTGCAGGTAGGCGGCGTACTTCTCGCCCTAGATAATGCTGAACCGGAAGTAGGACAGTAACTGCAAGCTAAGGAAAATCACAAACGCCGGAACTCTCCATGGCAAAAAGAACTTGCGTTCTGTCTCGGTGCGGTATTCCTTGCAACCAAAATTGAAATAGGTGTAGACAATCACGTGATCCCGCAAAAGCCATGCGGAGTTGGCAATCGTCACTAACACAAAATAGATAGCCGTAAACACATCGACCAAGATCAGGTCGGGGATGCTCAGTCTTTTGGAATTCTGATTGATTGGATTTATAAGTGCCCTCATTTATACATAATTGAACGATGATACGTTCTTTTTTGGGCGGCTTTCGTATAACGAACACACCGGGATTTTATCATTATATAAGCCACTTTTCGGGGGGAATCCCGCACGCCTTCTCAAATCGTCCAGCTCTGGCTTGTCGACTGCAGATCCACCATGTGAGCGTACAGTCCCTTCCGGGCGTACAGCTCTGCCGGGCTGCCCTGC
>CAKSUQ010000038.1 GCA_934502625.1 uncultured Gemmiger sp. | reverse complement strand
GGCATCCCCGGCGAGAGCCTGAACGGCGTCTACTCTGCCAACGAGTACCTGACCCGCGTGAACCTGATGAAGGCGTACAAGGAGGATTCCCGCACGCCCATCATGAAGTCGAAGTCCGTTGCCGTTGTCGGCGGCGGCAATGTGGCCATGGACGCCGCCCGCTGCGCGAAGCGTCTGGGTGCCGAGAATGTGTACATCGTCTACCGCCGCGGCATGGCCGAGCTGCCTGCCCGTAAGGAGGAGGTCGAGCACGCCGAGGAGGAGGGTATCGTCTTTAAGACGCTGACCAACCCCACCGAGGTGCTGGGCGACGAGAACGGCTGGGTCAAGGGTATGACCTGCGTTGAGATGGAGCTGGGCGAGCCGGATGCCTCCGGACGCCGCCGCCCCATCGTCAAGGAGGGCAGCGAGTTTGTTCTGGACGTTGACACGATGATTATGGCATTGGGTACCAGCCCCAACCCGCTGATCCGCTCGACCACGCCGGGTCTGGACGCCGACAAGCACGGCTGCCTGATCACCAACGGCCCCGACGGCCTGACGAGCCGCCCGATGGTCTACGCCGGCGGTGACGCCGTTACGGGCGCTGCCACGGTTATTCTGGCCATGGGTGCCGGTAAGGAAGCCGCAAGAGCGATTGACGCGGCGATTAAGGCAGGAAAGACCTGTTGATTTAAGTATACCATAGGCAGGAATCACGGTGCAATCGTAAGTTGTACTCTCTGGTGTTAAGTTGTACGCATCACGGCAAGATTCCAGTGGGAAAAATCCGTTTTTTGTAGTTTTACGGATAGGATACGATAGTATCTTAGTATTTTATTTATTTAGTTATTTATTTGTGTTGGATTTACCTGTACAGGAAAATCCCGTCTAGGTAAATCCCATTATGGCAAAACAAAAAATCCCCGGAAAGCGGGAATTTTGGGGCGGTATATGGCCGGACGAGTACCGCGCCGATGTGGTGCGAATGCGCCCAAACAGGGGCGTTTCTCGCGGCGACAGGGGCGGTGTGTGGGGCTGCTGTGGCGTGGTACTTTCGTACAACTTCTTGCCAGAGAGTAAAACTTATATACTGGCTCGTGAGGCTTTTCCTGCGTGAGAACCCTGTGAGACTGGTATTCAAATTTCTCAATGAGACCAAAGCTGCGCATTTATTTGAGCGGTGCAAGCCAGAAACCGTCTCGCAGATTTGCCCCCAAAACTGCCCCCAAAAGGGTTTGGGACGGGTCAGCACGATGCAGCACCCTTTTGTACACATGGGACAAAACCCATTCTGAGCCTTGGTACGCAATACCACCAAACCCAACAAAACAGCACTGTAACGCACGAATTTTAGATTTCTCATAACCCGGAGGTCGCAGGTTCAAGTCCTGTCTCCGCAACCAACAAAAGCTCGTTGAAACGACAAGTTTCAACGAGTTTTTTTCTACGCCTGCACCTCAAAGGCAAGGTCATTCTGCCGCATGGCGACCTCCAGCGCGCCAAAGCGCTGCATCAGGCTGCGGGAATTCTTCTCTGCCTCTGAAAAGTCGTAGTCGATTTCATCAATCAGACGCACCGCTGTTTCATCCTGATAGAGGTTTGGGTACAGTTCGGTACACAGTTTCCGGGAATACAGCGGAAGAATCAACGTCTCCTGCACGGTGTTTTTCTCAATTTTGTATTTCATAAAGGCAACTCACTTTCTGACAAAGGGCAGTTTCGGCATACCGTCATGCTCAGCGATATATGCCAGCATTTCAGCAAAGCCCTTCGGATCACGAATCTGATATTGCATATGATCGTATCCCTCAAACACGGGATAATGGCCGCAGGGATAGGCTTCCATCACTGTCTGGCGGTATTTGAAATGATCTTCTATGCTGCCAAACTCGAAATAGATATGCTTTTGCAGTTCTTCGGGAAGGGACGGAAAGGGTTTGTCCTCCAGACTGTCCAGAATATGCCGCCGCAAATTTGTATAGGTCAGATTTTCCCCTGCGGCTATAAAATACGGCTTTATAGAATCATCGTCACACCACAGAATCTTTTTCAGTGTGCCGCCCTTCGACCAGTACAGGCTCCTGATAGCGAAATACAGGAACGGCGTCATAATGCGGCGCGTACCTTTTCCGATTTGCGCAAACTGCCCGCCGTCGAAGTAAGCGTGTCCGATAGGCAGCTTCGTGCTTGTCAAAAACGCCATGGCAAGATCGGCACCGATCGAAGAAGCCACAACCATTTCAAGGTGTTCCACTCCCTGAGATTTCAGGTATTCTTCCACCTGACAAACCTCGTTCTCTTTGCTGACATATTTCTGCCCATTGCAGTACACGGTGGAGGTTGGTAAAATGCAGAAATACCTATCCTGTAAGTATTTCGCAACCGGTTCGCTGCTCTCCCCCGTCACACCCATAGCATGAAAAAACAAAACAGCGGGATCATTCCGATTTCCAAATGTCTTAAATTTCATCGTAGTCCTTTCCGTAGTGAACACACTATCTCAACAGCCGCCTTACGAAGGACTGCAACGCACACCAACATAAGTAAAATGTATTTGCAGCCGCCCGCGGTCAAGGCAGTACTTGCAGACTTTCATTGAGTTCCTTTCCGGCAGACGAACCATACCATACTCTTCACGGTTCCCAGTGTTACGGCTGCGTACCGTTTTTCCAACTGGTTTTTCAAACTGACGGTCGTTTCATAGGGCGGTGTGAAGAACCCCGCCTTTTCATATATATGCCGGACGAACCAGTCCGTCCGCTTCTGCTCGCCCGCCACATAAAAGCAGCCGCAGAAGGTGCCTCCGGGTCTCAGAACCCGGAACACCTCCCGGTAAGCAGCCTCCTTATCCGGGAATGCGTGAAAGCCGTTCAGCGACAAAACTACGTCAAACGCGCCGTCCGCAAAGGGCAGCGCCCCCACATCCCCCTGCTGAAAGGTCACATTTTGCAGATGCAGACGTTCCGCCTTTTCCTGCGCCTGCCCCATCATATCCGCTGAATAATCCAGACAGGTAATGTCCGCCTTGGGCAGCGTCTTGTAAAGCGGCATGGTCAGAATACCGGTTCCCACCGGCACCTCCAGCAGCCTGCCGGAGAAATTCTCCGGAATGCCGGACAGCGCCTTTTCCAGATAGGCATCGTTTTCCGCCTTGTTCATATCCCACACCAAGCGGCATACCGCTTTTCCGCTAAAGGTCGAGCAGGTGATCATACCGTCATAAAAATTGTTGCCGCCTGTCAGCCGATAGGCGCTGCGAATCGCTTCTTTTCGTTCCATGTTCCGTCCTCCTTACGCTATTTCACCGCTTTTGCGCCGTAACGCGCAGCCAGCCATTTTTGTTTTTGTGGCGCTGCATCTTACAAAATCCTGCTTGTTCCAGATATGCTTTCAGCGCAGTATCCGTGTAGATGGTCATACCGTTGATAATTTGCGTCCAGTCACATACGGGCGGGCCTCGCCGAACATTTTCAGAAAGGCCTTGACACAATCCCCCAACTCTCTGGCACGTTTATCCAGACGCTTTTGGAGAAATTTTGCCTTGAGCTTTCCATCCCGCACCACGGGGGCAATCAACGGCAGCAGAAAATCAGCCTGCAGTTTTGCCGCCAGCAGCGATGCCTGATCCAAATCAGAGCTGCCCAGAATGCCGTAGGCTATGTGGATATTCTGCCGTGCCACCAACAACCCAACAAACGATCCGCCCAGCGAACAGCCGTAGGCTGCCTGAATGTGACCACCGCAGCGGGTCTTGAGGTAGGCTTCGATCTTTTTGTTTTCTGCCTGTAAGCAAAGACACATTTCTATGCGTAGGACAGAACTGAAAGTTAGATAAAGCTAACTTTCAACCTTATAAAAAGCCGCTTTTCAGCGGTCCTTCTAGCCCAATAATACGCCCAGCCGTTATCGCTGTCAAGAATCTTAGGCGCTTTCAGAGATTCCGAAGAAGGCTCCCGCATCATAAAGCACCCGAACGGTTATGCATAGCTAACTATGGAAAAGTATGCTGCACATCAGCAAAAAGGTTAAGGACTTTGCTGCAGAAGAAATTTATCTTAGGCAAGCCACTGCAAACAAATTGAAAAATGAACGACTGGCAAGAGCGCAATACACCGATCAATCGGAATTCCAAACTGTTCCTTACGGGCGGTGAGGTCAAAGTCCTGGCGGAGCTTCTGTTTTGGGGGCTTTCCCAAACATTGCTCACCTGCTGGCAAAGTACAACAGCAGATTGCAAAATCTGCATTTGATTCAGCCTAAAGCATACCTGAATTTCTGATTTTTGAAAAATTGGAAAACAGGTCCCTCTGAAAAACAATCGTTATTCAGAGGGGCCTGTTTGCGTTATCTGTTTTTTGAAAATTAGGGGGGGTCTATGGCGAGTGTTTTGGTGCTTTTGGAAACATTTATCCGTAAAGGGGCTGCTACACTTGTTTTTTCCTTGTGCAACAGCCCCTTTGCAGCAGAAGGCGGGCGGTCAGCCCATGATGACCTTGACCTCTACGGTCGAGCCGGCGGGAGCAGGGGAGAGGATGTTGCCGCTTACAGGCTTGCCGTCCACGGTCATGGCTTTGACGCCCTTTTCCAGATGGTCAGGGTTCTCCACAACGATTTCGTAGGTTGCCCCGCGCCAGACACGGCGCAGGGTAAAGCCGTCCATCTCGTGCGGGATGCAGGGGTCGATCTTCAGCCCGGCCAGCGTGGGCTGGATGCCCAGAATGTACTGGCTCACATCCACAAACGTCCAGGCGGCGGTGCCGGTCAGCCAGCTGTTTTTTGCCTCGCCAAAGGTCGCTGCATCGCGTCCTGCTACCATCTGGCTGTAGACATACGGCTCGGTGCGGTGAATCTCGCTGATATCCTCGATGTACGCCGGACAGGTCTTTTTGTAGATTTCAAACGCACGGTCGCCGTGGCCGACAACAGTCTCGGCGCAGCTGACCCATGGGTTGTTGTGACAGAAGATGCCGGCATTTTCCTTGTATCCCGGGGGATAGCTGGAAATTTCGCCCAGCTCCAGATGATACCGCGTGTAGGCAGGCTGCAGCAGCACAATGCCGTACTTGGTGTCCAGCTTGTCTTTTACGCTCTGCAGAGCGGTCACGGCCTCGCCAGTGTTTACGCCGATGCCCGCCATGACGCACATGCCCTGCGGCTCGATGAAGATCTTGCCTTCCTCACATTCCTCACCGCCGATCACATGGCCAAAGGCATCGTAGGCGCGTCGGAACCACCTTCCATCCCAACCGGCAGTCAGCACGGTGTGTTCCATCTCTGCAACCTCAGCACGCACGGCGGCGGCCTCGTCCGCGTGACCGGTGGCATCCAGAATTTCGGCAAAGGCGTTGCCGTATTTGACATACATGCCGGCAATGAACACGCTCTCGGCCACGGGACCCTCGCTCGGGCCGGTGGTCTGGAAGCTCTCGCCCGGCTCCTTGCTGAAGCAGTTCAGGTTCAGGCAGTCGTTCCAGTCGGCGCGCCCGATCAGCGGCAGACCGTGCGGGCCCTTGTGGGTGCGCAGATAGCCAAAGCTGCGGCGCAGGTGCTCAAGAAGCGGCTGTGCAAGGCTGTGATCGTTGTCAAAATCAACCGATTCGTCCAAAATGGAGTAGTCACCCGTCTCGCCCAGGTAGGCGTACACGGCGGCGATCAGCCACAGCGGGTCATCGTTGAAGCCGGAGCCGATGTCCATGTTGCCCTTTTTCGTCAGCGGCTGGTACTGGTGGTAGGCGCTGCCATCGGGGAACTGGGTGGCGGCAATGTCCAGAATGCGCTCCCGCGCGCGGGCGGGGATCAGATGCACAAAGCCGAGCAGATCCTGACAGGAATCGCGGAAGCCCATACCGCGGCCGGTGCCGCTCTCATAATAGCTGGCAGAGCGGCTCATGTTGAAGGTGACCATGCACTGGTACTGGTTCCAGATATTGACCATGCGGTCGAGCTTTTCATCGCTGCTCTTGACCGAGTAGGTGGACAGCAGGTTGTTCCAGTGGTCGTGCAGTTTGGCAAGCGCGGCGTCGACCTGCGCATCGGTGGCATAGCGGGCAGCCATCGCCTGGGCGCGGGTCTTATTGATGACGCCGGGCGCGGCCCACTTCTCGTCCTCCGGGTTTTCGATATAACCCAAAACAAAAATCAGGCTGCGGCTTTCGCCGGGCTGCAGGGTGACATTGACTTGATGCACGCCAACGGGCGCCCAGCCATGTGCCACGGAGTTGGTGCAGCTGCCGTTTTCCACGACCTCCGGGTTGGCGTTGCTGCGCCATGCGCCCAAAAAGGCGTCGCGGCTGGTGTCAAAGCCATCTACTGGCGCGTTGACAGTGAAAAAAGCGTAGTGGTCGCGGCGCTCGCGATACTCGGTCTTGTGATAGATCGTGCTGCCCTCGACCTCGACCTCGCCTGTCGAAAAATTGCGCTGGAAGTTGGTGGAATCGTCCACAGCGTTCCACAAACAGAACTCTACATAGCTGAATACAGTAAACGATTTCGGTACATTACCCTCGTTGGTCAGCAGCAGACGGTCGATCTCGCAGTTGTCGCCTACCGGCACAAACAGCTCCAGCTTCGCGGTCAAACCGTTCTTTTTGCCGGTAATGATGCTGTACCCGAGACCGTGGCGGCACTCATAGCTGTCCAGCTCGGTCTGGGTGGGCTGCCAGCCGGGATTCCAGACGGTATCGCCGTCCTTAATATAGTAATACCGGCCGTTAGAGTCCGC
>CAKSUQ010000037.1 GCA_934502625.1 uncultured Gemmiger sp. | reverse complement strand
GTCTTTCACGCTGCATCGTCTCCTTTCGTGACACAAAGACTACCACAGGTACGACCACAAAGCTATTCATCAGACCCGACAATCTTCGGGTTCTCGTTTTGGGCTTTATTGACCTTTTGCCGTTCCAGCCAGTCCAAAAGCTCATCCCGCCGCACCAGCAGTCGGTTTCCAATGTGGAACGCCGGGAAACTCGCGTCATGGAATATGCGGTAGGTGGTCGAGCGCGAGATACCGAAGTAAGTTTGTACTTCCTTGGGGCTGACAACATTGGGTAAATTTTGAAATTCCGTGTTCATGAGTTCCTCCTGTGTAAATGGTGAAAAAACGCTTTCACTATATAGCCGCCGAGAAACGGTCAAATATGTCGCGTCGCAAAGAAAAAATATTTAAAAGATTTCGCATCTGACTAAATGCCCGAATGCACTTCAAAACCAGCATATCACCAATTGTGCTAAAAACCCTTGCACTTTTACAAAATATCTAAATCCATTTTAACAAACAAGGGGGCAAAAACCCTGCCACATTACTCAAAATAAAACAGGCAAGCCGCAGATTAGAACGGCTTGCCTGTTTTGGTGACGATGGTGACGGTAGTGACGATGTTTATGGGATATGGGTAGGGGTATGCAAGAAAGACCGTCACCATCGTCACCACTGTCACGGGTATAGCAAAATGACGCTTGTGGTTTACTATTGAAAAAAGCGAAAATAACGATGCTACGAAAAAACGCAAAATCCAAATGACGCAGATGACGCTAATGACGCTAAATCCGGGATATGGTAAAAGGATATCCTAAAAACAGCGTCATTAGCGTCATCAGCGTCACTATCGTCATGCAAGAACTGTGCCGGGGGTCTGGGGTACACCCCAGAAATGTGTATGTGGATGACCACATGCTATGCTAGCAAAACACGTCCACACCCAAAAACGATAGCACCCAACCTATATACCCATACAAATCCGTATATTCCCCAGAGTGAATCAGCTGTGATTCATCCAAAAATCCTGACTCGAAAAAGTGAATCCGTTCTGATTCACTCCGAAAAAATCAGCCAAATAACTGCGTTAGGCCACAGTTATATCATTGTGGATTGTAAAACTAGCGGCAGGAATGTCCAAAAACTCGGCAGGATATGTCAAACAGAATCGTCCAAATGTAAAAATGAAATTTTGGTATGCGGTAAAACTGCACAAATCCGCAAAAACGATTTTGTGCATCCAACCAAAGCACCTTTGACAAAAAACAGACAAGTGACAAGAGAATTATCAAGAATAAACAAAAATGCCGTATGAAATTTGATGAATTTAGCCAACAAGTAATTGGAAGAAAAACCAATCAACAATAATGTACAAATTTATGAGATAATAGTCAGAGAGAATCAGGGTGTCCCTATGGTAAGATGGGATCGTAGAAACAAAGGCGGCGCTATCCGGAGAGCGACCCCTTCGATACAGGATAATCCAAATCACGAAAGGAACGCTTATGAAGTCGATTGATGTGTTTTGCCATCTGATGCCGCCGGAATACGCGAAAATCTGCATGGCAGAAGCCCCCAACAAATCCCATATGTTTGTCCGGGCGCTCAACGTGGCGTCCATGTCCAACATGGACGCCCGCAACGAGGTGTTGAAAGCCTTCCCCGGGTACAAGCAGATTCCCAACATCGTTTCCCCGCCGGTCGAAACCTTTGCCGGGCCGGACAAATCCCCCCGACTGGCGGCCATCGGCAACGACGAGATCAAAAAAATCGTTGAGGCTAACCCCGAATTTTACGAGGGCTTTATCGCCGGCATCCCGTTCAACAATGTGAAAGCCTCGGTCGAGGAAATCAAGCGCGCCAAGGATATGGGTGCCAAGGGCATCCAGATCTACACCCACATGAACGGCGAGGCCATCGACACCGAGAAATACTGGCCCATCTACGAGGCCTGCGAAAAGTACGATCTGCCCATCCTCATCCACCCTGTCGGCGGGCAGATGGTGCCGGAATTCCCGAAGGAGGATCGCTCCAAGTACGAACTGTGGTTCACCATCGGCTGGCCGTATCAGACTACGATCGCTATGATGCGCCTTGCCTTCTCCGGCATTTTTGAGGATTTCCCCAATATCAAAATCATCACTCACCATGTCGGCGCTATGATCCCGATGCTGGAAGGCCGCATTGAAAACGGCCTGAAGATGTACGGCGGCCGCACCGCGCCCGAACTGCGCGATGAGCTGACCAAGACGAAGATGAAGGGCGCACCCATCGATACCATCCGCAAGTTCTATGCGGACACGGCGTCCTTCGGCTCGACCTCCGCCATCCGCGCGGGTATCGATTTCTTCGGCAGGGATCACATCGTTTTCGCCACGGACATGCCGTTTGACCCCGAGCAGGGGCCGGGCTACATCGACCGCACGCTCAAGTGCATTGACAACCTGGGCTTGAACGAGGATGATAAGGCGGCCATTCTGCACGGCAACGCGCAGCGGCTGTTCCACGTATAAGGGGGATATTATGGCTACTCTGATTTCGGTTCTGACGAACCAGTTCTTTCTGATCTTTCTCGCTATCGCACTGGGCCTGCTGCTTGGCAAAGTGAAA
This sequence comes from uncultured Gemmiger sp., assembly GCA_934502625.1. Taxonomy (GTDB): domain Bacteria; phylum Bacillota; class Clostridia; order Oscillospirales; family Ruminococcaceae; genus Gemmiger. The sequence continues at coordinate 6,640 of CAKSUQ010000037.1, read as the reverse complement.
ATCGGCAACTTCTCGCTGGGCGTTTCCGGCGGTATCTTCTCCGGCATTGTGCTGGGCTATATTGCACAGGCCTGGGCCAAGGGCGTGCAGGAGGGCGAACTGGGCTACGCCAGCGCGGCTTCGGTGCTCAAGACCGGCGTTGTCAGCAATTTGTTCTTTGTGTTCTTCCTGATGCTGTTCCTTGTCTCCATCGGCATGAAGGTCGGCGGCAGCATCGGCGCAATCTTTAAAAAATACGGCGCGAAGTTTGTCGTTATCGGCGTGATGATCCCGGTCGTCTCGATGGCTGTTGCACTGGTTGCCTACCATCTGGTATTTAAGAATAACCCCGCCGTTGGTGAATTTGAGACCATCGGCATGTTCGCCGGTGCTATGACCTCCACCCCGGCCTACGGCACCGCGCTGGACGCTGCCGGTAATGTCGTTGCCGGTGACGCGCTGGAGGCTGCATCCTCCGCCATCAGTCTGGGCTACACTGTGGCCTTCCCCATCGGCGTGCTGGTCATCGTCGTGATGATTTCTGCCCTGCCCAAACTGTTCGGCATCGACGTGGCCGCTGAAAAGGCCGCCTACGAGAAGGAACTGCAGGAGAGCGCCGCTAACGAGAAGAAGCTCAAGGACGGCCCGCTGGACTTCATGGTGCTGGGCTTGGTCGCGGCTGTCGGTATCCTGATTGGCAACATCACAATCCCCTTGGGCAGCTTTGGCGAGTTCTCCCTCGGTGCTGCGGGCGGCATCCTCGTCTCCGCACTGATTTTCAGCTACATCGGCAAGATTGGTCCTATCAACTTCCGCATGGACCAGAAGGCACTGGGCATCCTGTACCAGACCGGTCTGACCTTCTTTATGGCCGTCGTCGGCCTGCGTTATGGCTATGACGTCGTCAACTCTCTGATGGGCTCCGGCCTGCAGCTGGCCATCGCCGCCGTCTTTGTCGAGGCCATCGCGGTCCTCATCGCCTTTATCGTCGGCCACAAGGTATTCAAAATCAACTGGATCATCCTCAGCGGTGCGATTGCCGGCGGCTGCACCTCTGCCCCGGGTCTGGGCGCTGCCATCAGCGCCACCGGCTCTGAGGAACCCACTGCCGGTTACGGCGCGGCACAGCCCTTTGCCATCTTGGCGAATGTTTTGCTGGCAACCTTGTTCTTCAATATTGTATAATGGGGTAAAACGCCCTTTACGCAAGGAGAACTGAATTATGGAAGACGTCCGGATTGAACACAGATATAATGCGTCCAACTTCAAGTTGGGGAACCACCACGAAAATGTCTACCAGATGCTGCTTATCACCCATGGCCGTATCCGCTACCGCGTAGGCAGCAAAACCTACGAGACCGGCCGCGGCGGGGTCATTGTGCTGAACACGCTGGAAGAACACGATCTGGAAGTGCTGGAATACCCGTATGAACGCTACATGATCCGTGTTCAGCCGGACTTTTTCCAGAATGAGGTAAAATACCCCGAGGTCATTGCGGCTTTTATCAAACGGCCGCCAAATTTCTCCCATCTGCTTACAGTGTCGGAACCGGTGTGGAACTATTTATATGATATCGTTCTGGAAATGGAGCGGGAGTACAACGCCAAGAAAAAATACTGGGAGCTGTATGTGGGCGCGGACCTGCGCAGAATATTCATTACCATTTACCGCGAGTGCGCGGACGTTATGGCGATGAAGATAGGCCACAGCGTTACGGTGGCCTACAACATCATGAACTATATCAACCATCATTTTGCCGAGGAAATCACCGTGGATAAAATCGCGGCGGAGCTGTACCTGAACAAAAACTATATCGCCCATGTATTCAAAGAAGAGACCGGGTACAGCCTGATTGGCTATGCCATCGCTCTGCGCATCAACCGCGCCAAAATACTGCTGACCAAAACGGACAAGAGCATCACTCAGGTGGCGGCGGAGTGTGGGTACGATGATTTCACCTATTTTTCCCGCCAGTTCAAAAAGTCCACCGGTCTGACACCCACCGCCTACCGCAAGACCCATGCAGATGAGGACGAAGAATAAAAGAGGTAACACAATGCCACAAGAAAAATTTCACTATAAATCGTTAGAAGAAGTCAAGCAGCGTGCCGCTGAATTGGGCGTTGACCTGCCCTTTGCAGCCGATACCCATGTGCTGGCACAGCCGCTGACGGTGCGTAATATTACCTTCCCGAACCGGCTGGGCATCGCGCCCATGGAGGGCGCGGACTCGACGCCCGAAGGTGCACCCACCGAGTATACGACCCGCCGCTATGTCAACGAGGCCATCGGCGGCAGCTCGGTCATCTGGTTCGAGGCCATCTCCATCGTGGAGGAGGGGCGTTCGTCCAAGACGCAGCTGCTGCTGACCCGCGACACGCTGGACGAGTTCAAGAAAATGACCGCCGCCGTCAAGGAGGCCGGCATGAAGGCCAACGGCTATGCGCCGTACCTCATCATGCAGGCCAACCACAGCGGCCGCTACTCCAACCCCGGCAACAAGCCCGCCCCGATGATCGCCTACCGCCACCCGATTCTGGAGCAGTACCGCGCGGCGGATGATTCCTGCATCGTGACGGACGACTACCTGAAAGGGCTGGAAGAAAAGTTCGGCGAGGCCGCGAAGCTCGCCAAGGAGGCCGGTTTCGACGCCGTCGACATCAAGAGCTGCCACGGCTACCTGCTGGCAGAGCTGTCCTCGGCCTACAACCGCCCCGGCGAGTACGGCGGCAGCTTTGAGAACCGCTTCCGCCTTTTGAAAAACGGCATCCGCGCCGCCAAGGTGTACGAGGACGACAGCTTTATGGTCACGGCGCGCGTCGGCATCTACGACGGCTACGCCTACCCGTGGGGATTTGGCGTCAGCCCGGAGAGCGGCACGACGCCCGATTTGACCGAGCCGACCCGCCTTGTGCATGAACTGCACGACGAGCTGGGACTGGACATGGTGAACCTGACGATGGGCAACCCCTACGCCACGACCCATGTGACCCGCCCCTTCGACTTTGGCAAGTACGAGGTCGACGAGCACCCGTTTGTCGGGCTTTCCCGCATGATCCACGGCATCGGCGCGGTCAAGAAGGCCGTGCCCGAAATGACGGTCTGGGCATCCGCGCCCAGCTACCTGCGCGCTTACGCTGACCTGTTCACTGCCGGTGCGGTGGAGCAGGGTCTCTGCGACGGTATGCTGTTCGGCCGCATGGCCTTTGCTGACCCGGATTTTGCCAACGAGATCGTCAAAAATGGCCGCATCGATCCCAAGCGCGTCTGCCTGACCTGCGGCAAGTGCGGCGACCTGATCCGCGCGCACAAGCCCACCGGCTGCGTCATCCGCGACAGCAAGACGTTTATGCCGTTCTACAAGGAATTTTTGGAGATCAAGAAAACGCAGCCCGCGAACTTCCGCGGCTGATAGGAGTATTTGGTTATGAAAAAAACTGCAATCGTCACCGGTTCCAGCCGCGGCATCGGCTTTGCCATCGCCAAACAGCTGGGTCTGGATGGCTGCAATATCGTCATGGTCGCCACCGGCGCGCAGGAGAAAAACCAGCACGCGCTGGATGAGCTGAAAGCAATGGGCATTGACTGCGCCTATGTGCAGGCCAACATCGGCTCCACCGACGACCGCAAGAAGATCCTTGACGGCGCGCTGGCCGCCTTTGGCCGCGTGGATGTGCTGGTTAATAATGCAGGTGTTGCCCCCAGAGTTCGCGCCGATTTGCTGGATATGAGCGAGGAAAGCTTTGACTATGTTGTCGGCATCAACACCAAGGGCAACATGTTCCTGACACAGCTTATTGCCAAACAGATGATTGCGCAGGAGCCTGTCGATGGCCGCAAGGGCGTCATCGTCAATGTATCCAGCTGCAGTTCGGTGGTATCCTCCACCAGCCGCGGCGAGTACTGTGTCTCCAAGGCGGGTATCTCGATGCTGACGACGCTCTACGCCGACCGTCTGGCTGCTGAAGGCATCCTCGTCAACGAGGTGCGCCCCGGCGTTATTGCCACCGATATGACCAGCACGGTGCAGGGCAAGTACGATGCACTGATTGAAAAGGGAACCTTCCCCATCGCCCGCTGGGGCACACCGGAGGATGTGGCCGGTGCGGTCAGCCTGCTGTGCAGCGACCGCCTGCGCTACACCACCGGCAACTACATTGATGTGGATGGCGGCTTCCACATCCAACGCCTGTGATTGGGTAAAGGAACTGCGATGGAACAGGAAATTTTCCGTGTCGGAAATTACACGGCGCGTGTCTATAACTGCAACACAGCCATTGTGGGCAGCGGCGCGGCGGGCTACAACGCCGCCGACCGCCTGTGGCAGCTGGGGCAGCATGACATCGTCCTCGTCACCGAGAACCGCGTCGGCGGCACCAGCCGCAACACCGGCAGCGACAAGCAGACCTACTATAAGCTGACCCTGTCCGGGGGCGACCCCGACAGCGTGCGCGAGATGGCCGACACCCTGTTTGCCGGGCGCTGCGTCGACGGCGACATTGCGCTGTGCGAAGCCGCGCTCTCGACCCAGTGCTTCCTGAAGCTGGTCGAGCTGGGCGTGCCGTTCCCCCGCAACCGCTACGGCGAGTACATCGGCTACAAGACCGACCACGACCCGCGCCGCCGCGCGACGAGCGTGGGCCCCTACACCAGCAAGCAGATGACCGAGTGCTTGGAGGCAGCCGTGCAGGCCAAGGGCGTGCCGATGCTGGACAAGACCCAAGTCATCAAGGTGCTGAGCGACAACGGCACCGTCTGCGGCCTGCTCTGCCTGAATGTGACCGCGCAGGACGAGGCTGACCGCTTCACGCTGATTCGATGCAAAAATGTCGTCTACGCCACCGGCGGCCCCGCCGGTATGTATGCCGACAGCGTTTACCCGTTCAGCCAGTACGGCGCGACGGGACTTGCACTGGAAGCGGGCGCACGCGGCAAAAACCTGACCGAGTGGCAGTACGGCCTTGCGTCGGTTGCACCGCGCTGGAATGTGTCGGGCACCTACATGCAGGTGCTGCCGCGGGTCTTTTCCACGGCGGCGGACGGCAGTGACGAGCGCGAGTTTTTGATGGACTTCTTCACCGACGCGCACGATATGCTGAGCAAGCTGTTTTTGAAGGGCTACCAGTGGCCGTTCGATGTGCGCAAGGTCGCCGACGGCAGCTCGATCATCGACATCCTTGTGTATCTGGAAACCTGCAAGGGACGCAAAGTCTATCTTGATTACCGCAAAAATCCGGTGGACGGCGCGTTTTCCTACGATGCGCTGCTGCCCGAAGCGCGGGAGTATCTGGAGCGGGCGGGCGCCTGCTTCGGCACGCCCATCGAGCGGCTGGCGCATATGAACCAGCCCGCCATCGACTTCTACCGCGACAAGGGCGTGGATTTGTACACCCAGCCGTTGGAGATCGCCCTCTGCGCCCAGCACAACAACGGCGGTCTGGGCATTGACTGCTGGTGGCAGACGAACGTCAAGGGACTGTTCGCGGTGGGCGAAGCCGCAGCAAGCCACGGCGTCTACCGTCCCGGCGGCACGGCGCTGAACGCCGGGCAGGTGGGCAGCACCCGCGCGGCGCAGTACATCGCCGCCCGCTGCCAAGGCGATGCGCCGGACAATTTCGGTCTGGCTGCCGCCGAGGCGCTGGCCGAGATGGGCGCACTGGCCGACGGCTGCAAGGCCGAGACCGGCAACGTCCGCGCGCTGTGGAAGCAGGCCGCCGAGGAAATGAGCCGCTGCGGTGCCGCCATACGCGACCCCGCGCAGATACGCGCCTACGGCAAACAGGTGGAAGCACAGCTTGCCGACTTTGCCCAAACGGTCAAGGCGGGCAGCCGCGCCGAGCTGGCGATGGTCTACCGCCTGCGCGACATGCTGCTGAGCCAGCGCGCCTACCTGACCGCCATGACCGACTACACGGCTCACGGCGGCAAGAGCCGCGGCAGCGCCCTGTACACCGACCTGACGGGCGGCGTCAAGCCGTTCGCCCAGCTGCCGGACACCTTCACCTTCGCCTTGGATGAGACGGAAGCCCCGCTCATTCAGGAGCTGTGGTTCGAGGACGGCACCTGCAAGACCGACTGGCGCGCCCCGCGCCCCATCCCCGAAGACGACGACTTCTTCGAGAATGTCTGGCGCAGCTACCGCGAAACAGGCAACATAGACTAAAGGTAACACCGCATAATTCTAAGTGCCGATACGGCGAGCGAGGTGCGGCAGATGCTAAGCCAAAAGCGCAGGCAATACTTTGTGTATTGGCGAGCATTTTGGCAACGCAGATGCCGTGCCGCAGCCGCCGGAGCGGTGCTTAAGCCGTTAGGCGGGAATTGTGCGGTGTTGCCTAAAGCAAGCGCAGCTTCGTGAAGAACTGCGCTTTTGCAAAAGGAGTGGGAAATTTGTTTACTATCATCAAACGGCGGGAGCTGAACCCCACTGTGACCGAGCTGTGGATCCACGCGCCGCTCATCGCCAAAAAGGAGAAGGCCGGCCAGTTCATCATCGTCCGCGCAAAGGAGGAGTCCGAGCGTATCCCCCTGACGATCGCGGGCTTTGACCGCGAGGCGGGTACCGTCTCCATCATCTTCCAGATCGTCGGCGCAGGCACCATGCAGCTGAATGCCCTCAAGGAGGGCGAGGCTGTGCATGACTTCGTCGGCCCCCTGGGC
>CAKSUQ010000036.1 GCA_934502625.1 uncultured Gemmiger sp. | reverse complement strand
AGATCATCCATTACGTTTTCTCCTTGTTTCATATAAACCAGCCGCACGGTGCGGCGTGTTTCAAAATGATATGATGCGATTTCCGGGCAGTTTGTAGGGGCCGGGCATGCCCGGCCCGCGGCTTTCCCGCAAATGCTCGTCTGCCATTCGGCTGCGGGCCGCACATGTGCGGTCCCTACAGCTCGGCGGAATTTACACCCAGTTCGCGCTCTTGGACTTGGTCTTGTGCAGCTTGTAGGCGGGGTTCGGGGTGTCGACCTTACGGAAGACTGCATCGTCGATGCTGTCCCCTGCCACGGCCTGCACCTTCGTCTCGCCGTCCAGCTTCACGCGGAACTTGAAGATGTGCTCGCCCTCCTGTTCGCCCAGCTTCTCGCCATTGACGTACAGGCTGACATTCTTCTGGTTCGAGTAGACCTTGACCTCGATCTCGCTCTGTGTGCGGTCGACGTAGCGCTTCGAGCAGATGTGTACGAACGGCTCGTCGCTCCACCACGCTTTATAAATGTAGAAGCTGTCCTTCTTCGTCTTGCGGTCGAAGGTGACAAGACCCTTGTGGTTCATGCCCGGCTCGCCGCCCTGATCGCGGGCGTCCGCCGCAAAATCATACATATTCCAGACGTGGGTCGCCCACATCCAGCTGTGGTGCGCAAAGCACTGCAGCATGTACTCGTGGTAGATGGCCTGATATTCCTCGGTGTGGTCGCCGCGGTGCGGGTGGTCGCTGTGCAGGTTCGGCATACCCTCGGCGCCGTACTCGCTGAAGCCCAGCGGGCGGTTGGGGTAGCAGAGGTGGAAGAACTCCATCCAGAGGTCGTTCAGGAACAGCCCCGGCACATACCAGCCCAGATACAGGTTCCAGCTGACAAGGTCAGTGATGTGCGCCACCGGGTTGAAGGGGCCGCACATCGCGTAGCAGGCCAGCGTCGTCAGGCGGGTTTTGTCCATCTCGTGACACAGATCGTTCAGCACATGATGGTTGTCCAGCATGTCGCGCTTGTCCTTGGTGGAAATCGTGATCTCGTTGGAGACGCCCCAGCAGACGATGGACGCGTGGTTGTAGTTTTGGGTGATGAGTTCCTTCATCTGCGAGATGGTGTTCTCGCGGCCATTGGGCATATGCTCGGAAATGTAGGGGATCTCCGCCCAGACGACCATGCCGGCCTCGTCGCAGAGGTCGTAGAAGTACTGGTCGTGCTGATAGTGGGCAAGGCGGATCGTGTTCGCGCCAAGCTCCTTGATCAGCTGCATGTCCTCGTCGTGCATCTTGCGGGTGATGGCATTGCCCAGCGCCTTGCGATCCTGATGGCGGGAAACGCCATGCAGCGGATAGTGGCGTCCGTTGAGGAAGAAGCCCTTCTGCGGGTCAACGTAAAAGCTGCGCACGCCGAAGCGCTGGCGAACCTCGTCCTGCACTTCCCCGTTCAGCACCAGACGCACCGCGCAGGTGTACAGATACGGGTCGCGCACGCCGTCCCAGAGGTGGGCGTTTTCCAGCGTGACCGTGGCGTCATTGCCCTTGCCGGTCAGTACCTCGCTGCCTGCGGCGTCGAGAATGCTGAACTCGACCTCGCCGTCGCCCTCGGTCAGGGTCTTGATCTCGATGTCAGCGTTCGCGCCGTTGACGGTCGGGGTGATCTGCGCACCGCAGCCGCCCAGATGGCCGAGCGCGATGTGGTTCTTGTTGACGACGATCAGCGTGACGTCGCGGTAGATGCCGCCGTAAAAGGTGAAGTCCGCCTTCTGGGGGTAGACACGGTCGTTCTTGCTGTTGTCGACGTCGACAGTCAGCTCGTTAGACTCGTTCAGCAGCGCCGTGATGTCGGCGCGGAAGGTGGAGTAGCCGCCGTCGTGGGTCATGACCTCGTGGCCGTTCAGCACGACCTTCGCGCTGGCGTTGACGCCCTCGAACTGCAGCCAGACCTGCTGGGTCTCGGCGTCGAAGGCAGGCGCGGCGAACCGTGTTTTGTAGGTGCAGGTGCCGCGCCAATAGTCATTGCCGCCGTCCTGACCATCGATGTTATTCCATGTATGCGGCAGGTCAACGTCGACGGTCTTGCCGTCGGAGCCGGTGAACTGCCAATTTTTCATCAGCTTGGTCGTGCTTCGCATTGCGCCCTCCTGTAAGCTCTTTGGTGAATGTGAGTTTATTGTAACGAACTGTTAATTCATTCGCAATAGGTTTGCGAAAAGTGGTTGTCCTTCCCCCGTGAACGGTTTTAGCCTTACAAAAATTGCCCCCGAAAATTGTACAAATTGCACAATTCTCAGGGGCAGGATTTTACTGTGCCGCCGGAAGGACGATCTTTACACTGTAGCCGTTCTCGACCATTTCGGTGGTTAAAAGCCCATTGTATTGGCGGACGATTTTTTCAATAACCTTGTGCTCCGCGCTGTTCTCGCGCACCTGCTGCGGGGGCAGTTCCTCCGGCCGGACAGCGGTCACAAGCTGGAGAACCGCGAAGCCCTGCCGCGCAAAGACCATGACGTCGATCTGGCGTCGGTCTGCCTGCGGGACGTCCTTCACAATGCCGATCAGGCCGTCCAGCAGCCCGGCAAACAGTGCGTACAGGTCGGCGGGCTCCAGAAAGGCCAGCGCCTTGCCGTCCGCCACCGTGTTGATGTTGACGCTGCGGGTCGCGCAGTCCAGTGCCTTCTCGGTCAGCACCGTGTCCAGCACCTCGTTGCCGGTGTGGGCAAAGCGGTCAACGATGGACACTGCGCGCTCGGCCTCGCTCCAATCCTGCGCAGGAAAGTCCGCAGGCAGACATTGCCGCACGGCGGCCAACTGCATTTTCAAATCGTGGCAGCGCTTATAAATCAACTGCACGTTGCGCCGCGCGGTCTGGTACTGGCTGCGTTGGCGCTCGTACAGTGCCGTGATGGCCGCCAGCTCCTTGTCCATGGCCGATTTGCGGAAAAGCGCGTTCTGCGCGGACAGAAAAACCGGGCAATACAGCTGCATCAATAGCAACACCAGCACCCTGCGGGAGGTAAGGCTCGTGCCTGCACCGTACAGCGACAGCATGCATTGAAACTGCACGACGAACAGCCCCCATACCGCCAGCGCACTGCCCAGCTGGCGCGGACCGACGGTCGCCTTGCCGTCGATGGGCAGCACCTGCACCTGCGTGAAATACTGGATGAGGTAGAATGCGATGGTGAAGCCGATCTGCCCGAAGCACAGCTGCGCCGGGCTGGGCGTGCGGCCGCCGTCGTCGAAGACCCAGAGCAGCAGCTGCCACAGCTCGTAGGCGCTCAGCGTCGTCATGTGCACCCAGATGGCGCAGTAGACGCTGGCAGTGCGCGGCAGCGTTGTGATGCGGCTGATTGCAAACGCGCACCAGCCAAAAGCTGCCAGCTCTGCCAGAATCAGCGGCACGATGCCGGTGACATATATCATTTTACTATGTGACAGACAGAACAGGATCGGCAGCGACGCCCACAGCCAGCGCTTTGCGTGGGGTGCGCGGGGCTGCCGGTGGGTGTACATTGCCAGCGACACCCACAGCAGCAACGAGGAAATCAGGCCGGGCGTACTCATCGGATCTCCCCTACATATTCAAGCATCGCCTGCGCGAAGGCGGCCTTCTGGCGGCGGCTGAGCTCCAGCTCGGTGCCGTCGATGAGCACCGCGTCGCCCCGGATGCCCTCGACATGCCGCAGGTTGACGAGGTAGCACTTGTTGCAGCGGGCAAAGCCCTGCCCCTGCAGCAGCTTTTCGGCATTCTGCAGGCTGTTTTTCACGAAGAAGGAATCGGTCTTCGTGTGGCAGAGCACCGCGTGGTCGACTGTCTCGATCCAAAGAATGTCCTGCACGGTCACGATCTGCAGCCCGTCGTTTGTCTGCAGCGAGATCGTCAACGCCGCGCGGCTGCGGACGCGCTTGACCGCCCGCGCCAGCCGCATGCTGAACGGCGCGTAGCTGACGGGCTTGACGACGAAGTCCAGCGCGTCGACCTCATACCCGCGGATGGCGCACTGCGCCATGTTCGTAACGAACACCAGCACGACGTTTTTGTCCTGTTCCCGGATACGCTCTGCCGCCGACATGCCGCCCAGCTGCGGCATATTGACATCCAGCAGGATAATGTCGAAGCCCGGCTTGTAGGGCGCCGCGATCTCGGCACCGTCCGCAAAGGGTGTGACCTCAACGGGCAGATGTGATTCCTCGGCATAGCGCTGCACATAGTCGCACAGCTGGGCGCGCACGGCCGGCTCGTCATCCACCACGGCAATACGAAGCATGGTATTCCCCCACTTCCGCAAATCATCTGTTTTATGAATATTATAGCGGAACGCAGCGGCGTTTGCAAATGGTTTTCGGCGGGGTGCGCGAAGGCTTTGCCCCTGCCCTTGCGGATACGATCAACGCAAACCAGCGACCAGCAAATGCTGCCGACAGTAATCAACAAAGTAATATTATTCGTCTTTTTATTATACTTTTTTGGGGGTAAAATTTCTTTACACCTTCAGCATCCTGTATCCAATGCCGATATGCGTCTGGATATACTGGGGTGAATCCGGCTCGGATTCCAGCTTTTTGCGAAGCGTAGCCATAAAAACGCGAAGTGAAGCCACGTCATTCCCCCAGGAGCTGCCCCAGACTTCGTGGGTGATATAAGTATGGGTCAACACCTTGCCGCAATTCTTGGCCATAACGCAGAGCAGCTTGTATTCGATGGGAGTCAGGTGCAGTTCCTGCCCTTTCAATGTGGCACAGCCCGCCGCAAAATCAATTTGCAAATCACCGTTGGTAAAAACAGAACCACCGGCGGCGTTTTGCAGCATCGAGATGCGGCGGAACGTTACCCGCAGCCGCGCCAGCAGCTCTTCTACCGAAAACGGCTTCGTCAGGTAGTCATCAGCACCGCTGTCCAAGGCTTCGATTTTATCGCTGTCCTCGCTGCGGGCGCTGATAACGATGATGGGCATCGCAGACCAACTGCGAATACGGCGAATCACCTCGATGCCGTCCAAATCAGGCAGACCAAGATCCAGCAGCATCACATCCGGTGCATGGATCGTTGCCTGTTGGAGCGCTTCTGAGGCAGTAGCCGCTGCAATGTACTTGTAATCCTGCGTTTTCAGTGTTGTAGTAATCAAGTTGCGGATAGGCGCATCGTCCTCCACAACCAGAATCAAGGGTTTATTCATGCAAAGAAACCTCCCCAAGGGGCAGTGTAAAAGTAAAGATGCAGCCGTGCGGCTTATTGTCGGACAGTGTAATGGTGCCGCCGTGGGCTGCGATGATCGTGCGGCATAAGGCCAGTCCCAGCCCAAGGCTGCGGCGGCTGTCCGAAATGCGTTTTTCCCCGGTGGAGAACATTTCAAAGACCTTTTCTTTTGCTTCGTCGGGAATACCGGGGCCGTCATCGCTTACCCGAATTACGGCGTTTTCCCCCTGCGCCGCAGCGGAAAGGACAATGTGCGACCCTGCGGGCGTGTATTTGATGGCATTATCCACCAGATTGATCAGGACCTGCACGACCAGCTTGGCATCCATGCGCGCCAGCAGCAGGTCATCGGCCATCTGCACAGTGATCGTGTGCTGCCCGCTGTGCCGGTTGGTATGGCGCAGGGCTTCTTCAAACACTTCGCTTACTAACTCTGTAGAGATAGACAGATTCATCCGTCCATCCTCAATACGGGAGATGGAAAGAATGTTTTCCACCAGATTGATCAGCCACATGGAGTCGTCGTAGATGTCCAGAAACGTCTGCTTCCGGGTGGGGTCGTCCATCTTCTCATAGTTGCTGATGAGGTTGGAGGCATTGCCGGAAATGGATGTCAGCGGGGTACGCAGGTCGTGGGAAATCGTGCGCAGCAAATCGGCGCGCAGCTGTTCATTCTTGGCGCGGACGGCAGCGCGCTCTTTCTCCTCGGCATTGCGGATATTCTGGATCGCCAGCGTGACCGTGATGATGGAAACGATCAGCATAATGGCAAAGGTGACAGGGTAGCCGCGCTCGTATGCGTGCAGCGTCAGGCGGGGCTCTGTAAAGCAGAAATTGAAAAGAAGCACACTGGAAAACGAGCTTAAAAAGCCGCAGAAATAGCTTTTGGTAAAAAGCGAGGTCAGCAATGTCCCCAGAATATACACCGATATGATATTGCGGGTAAAAGAGAAATACCAGAAAATATTGCCGATGCCGGTTGCAGCGGCCAGAACCAGTACGGTGATCAAAAGATCCTTTGCCTGTCGGACGGCCTGCGCTTTCACTTCCTCGGAAGATGGCTTTTTGATGTTCACAGCAAATCCCCCCTCTAAAGGGTATCATACCACATCCTAAACGGGTTTACCAGCGCCGGAAGCCTTCCCGCCGCTCAAATCGTGCGCGGCGAACGCTGCGCCAGAACGCATCGCATCGGGCACCGACAAAAACAAGAAAAAGTCCTGCGGCCAGAAACAGCAAAATCAGCAGTACCGTTCTCAAATGAACCACTTCCCTTGCAAACGCTCAGATATGAAAGCACCGGCTCAGAGCCTTGCCCTCGCCCAGCACCAGCAATGTGCCGTCGCCGGGCAGAACCGTGTCCGAGTCAATGTTGACGTCAGCAATCCCGTTGCGCTTGATGCCCAGGATGTTGATGCTGTACTTCCTGCGGATATTGATGTCGCCAACGGTCTTTCCGATCCACGCGGACGGCACAGATACTTCCAGAATGGCATGGTCGTGGTCCAGCTCAATATAATCCAGCACGTGGTCGGACCCGTAGCGGATGGCCGCCCACTTGGCCAGCTGCTTTTCCGGGTAAAGCACCTCATCCGCACCGTTGCGCAGCAGAAATTTAGCCTGCACATCCCGTTCCGCACGGGAAACGACCAGTTTTGCGCCCAGCTCCTTCAGCAGGGAAGTGGTTTCCAGCGAGCTTTGAAAGTTTCCGCTGATCGCTACAATGCAGACATCGAAATTGCGGACGCCCAACGCCTCCAAAAATTCCGCGTTGGTGCTGTCGCCGATTTGGGCGTTGGTCACAATGCTCAGAACGGCGTTGACGCGGTCCTCGTTTTCGTCCACCGCCATGACCTCATGGCCGAGTTTGTTCAGCTCCTCTGCGATGTGGCGGCCAAATCGACCCAACCCGATCAGTAAAATAGATTTCATGGTATGTACCTTTCTTTATCCTACGGTGATGCGCTCCTGCGGCAGCCGCGCCGCGCTGCTTTTGCTGCCGGAGAGCGCTGCATAGATCATGGTCAGCCCGCCGACGCGCCCAATGAACATCAAGAAAATTAAAATCCCCTGCGAGACGATCCCCAGATGCGGTGTCAATCCCAGGGACAGTCCTACGGTAGCAATGGCGGAGGTCGTCTCGAACAGACATTCGGACAGCGGCAGGCCCTCCACCGTGCTGATGACAAACGCACCCGTCAGCGAAAGGACGAGATACAGCGTGAAGATGGCCGCAGCATCATAGACGGCTTTTTCTTCCATCCGCCGCCCGAACATTTCGGGGCTTTTCTGCCTGCGGAATACAGCAAACGCATTGGCAACAAGCACTGCCGCCGTTGTTGTCTTGATGCCGCCCGCCGTAGAGCCCGGTGAACCGCCGATGAACATCAGCAGAATGGTAAGGCCGCGCCCGCTGCCGGACAGCAACGTGTAGTCTGCCGTATTGAATCCCGCCGTTCGGGGCGTTACGGACTGGAACAGCGAGAGCAGCAGCCGCTCCCGCAGGGGGCCGCCTTTGAACTCAAAGCAGAAAAAGTACAGCGTTGGCAGCAAGATCAAGAGCGCCGTTGCCGCCAGGATCACTTTGCTTTGCAGCCGATAGCGATGAAAGCGGAGCCGATTGGTCCGCACGTCATCCCAGGTCAGAAAGCCAATGCCGCCCACAACGATCAGGGCGGAAATCGTCAGGTTGATGACCGGGTCTGCGCGATAGGCGGTCAGCGAGACAAAAGGCGTGTCGGGGGTACCCATCAAATCAAAGCCCGCATTGCAGAAAGCGGAGACGGAATGAAAAACGGCTTTCCAAATCCCGGAAAGGCCGAAATCCCGGCAGAAAACCGGGAGCATGCAAAGCGCGCCGATTCCTTCTATCATCAAAGAGGTACGAATCACAAAGCCTGTCAGCCGCACAATGCCGCCCACCTTGGGGGCGGACATAGCTTCCTGCATCCGCCCGCGCTGCGACAGGGAAATGCGCCGACCGGATAAAAGCGAGAAAGACGCGCCGACTGTGATCACACCCAGACCGCCGATTTGAATCAGCATCATCAGAACTGCCTGACCGAACGCTGACCAGTGAGAAGCCGTATCCAGCACGACCAGCCCCGTAACACATACGGCAGAGGTTGCTGTGAATAGTGCTTCATGGAAAGGGGTGACGGTATGCGCTTGCGCAGAGATCGGCAGCATCAAAAGCACTGCCCCGATGAGAATAACCGCTGCAAACAGCAGAATAATGGACTGAAAATAATTGAGCTTACAAGTCAAACGCCGATGAGATGGCAACGAAATCACACTCCAGCAGAATTTTGCGTACAACACAGTATAGCGCCGCCCGTTTAAAGATGGTATTAAGCTTTTCTGCGGGGGTATTAAGATTGTGTTAAGATGCACCGGCCGACACTGCGCCGGACAATTGCGCCCATGTGTTTGACAAGAATAAGCGCCAAGCATAAGAAAAGCCCGGCAAGGCGATTGGATATTTCACAGGGAAGATACGCAGCAGCGGCCAAATCGCAGTCCGCAAGGGCTGCCCCCTACGGCAGGATAATTTGTGTGCTGTCCTTTTATATTACCGAGAGAGGAGCATAACGGCGGTTCAATTAGATAAATATTTTTATCTAATAATATTGACATTCGAAGCAAACGTGTTATAATGACCTCATTGACAATTATGTCAATTTATTTAGTTAAATTATGTGAGGTACGCATTATGAGCTTTGAAGAATTAAAAGAAGTATTTGTTGACACCCTGAACTGCGACGCTGATAAGGTCACAATGGCTGCCAGCCTGACCGAGGACTTGCAGGCGGACAGCCTAGATGCTGTAGAGCTGAACATGGCGTTTGAGGACAAGTTCGGCGTCACGATCGCCGACGAGGATCTGGGGACACTAAAAACCGTGGGCGACATCTTCAACTATCTGGCTGCGCGGGCAGCCTAAAGGGTATTGCAGAATGAGTGCCATTGAAAAGCTGTTCCCTACCAGCCCGCAGGAGCGCAGCTTTCAGCTGAAAGCCCGCCGCGATGCCGGTACGGCTGCGCCCAACTGGGTGCCGCCGCAATTTGTCGAGTGCAAAAAATGCGGGCGCCGTGCCACGCGGCAGGTTTGGGTTAAGAGCCAGTATGTCTGCCCCAACTGCGGGGTGCATTTGGCAATCGGCGCCTATTACCGGCTCAGCACGGTTTTGGATCACGGAACCTTTAAAGAACTGAACCCGGACATTGCGCCCAACGATGTGCTGCATTTCCCCGATTATCCGGAAAAGCTGGCCGCTGC
>CAKSUQ010000035.1 GCA_934502625.1 uncultured Gemmiger sp. | reverse complement strand
GGCAAGGGTACTGCTTACAAAGCAGGCGATAGTTTTACATTGACTGACAAAGATACCGTGCTTTATGCTCAGTGGAGCAAGAATGCGCCGGCACAGGCCAAAGTTTCTTATGACGCCAACGGCGGAACCGGTACAATGGAGTCTATAACCGGCGATGTAGGAAGCAAAATTGTTATCGCGCAGAACGGTTTTGCCCGGAGTGGATACACCTTTACCGGCTGGAATACACAGGCAGATGGCAAGGGTACTGCTTACAAAGCAGGCGATAGTTTTACATTGACTGACAAAGATACCGTGCTTTATGCTCAGTGGAGTAAAAACAGTGGTAGCGCTGGCACTGGTACAAACGGAACAGCCAAACCAACTGATATACCGCAAACCGGTGATAATAGCAACCTTGCCTTATGGTTTGTTCTGCTGCTTGCCAGTGGCAGCGCAGCCATTGGTACAGCCGTTGTTGGCAGCAAGAAAAAGCACAACAGATAACTGAACAGCCCCCTCGCTCCATCTTCCGGGCAAAGCAAAAGCGCCGCAGCAATGTGGCGCTTTTCTGTTGCCACAAAGCACCCAAAGGCTTTACAACTCTGGTCTTTTATACTTGGGACATTTCACGGCTTGCCCAAGAAGAATCTCGACCTCTACCTGTCGGAATTCTGCTTTGGGTTCAACCGTAGAAACATGAACCGGTTTGAACGCCTGGCTGTCGCTGTTGGCTGCTCATTTCTACCTGAGTAAAAGGGATAGCCAGAAAATTCAATAAACCGGCTAAGCAAAGGCACGACCGGTAATGTTTTGACAACTGTATAGTTTTTTTGAATATGTTTATAAAAAGCATGGAAAGGATGTTGAAATCTTGTCGCTATCATGATAAAATATTTAGGTTATCCTGTCTAACATTGCCTGCGTACTTTGCAGAACGCGGCGCATAAAACAGGAACCCTGCAAAAATTGCGATAGTTTTTTATAGGTCGTGATGTTGTTGTTACAAAACCGAAGCAGCCTGCCGGGGAACGCAGCCTGACTTCGGGTCGTAAGGAGACGGACTGAATGAAAAAGAAACGACTGTACAAGGTTTTTGCCCTGCTTGCCGCTATGGTGCTGGGCGTATCCCTGCTGAGCGGATGCGCCGGAAAAACCACCGAGGAGCTGCAGGCGCAGGAGGATGCCGAAACTATTCAGGTCTATTTGTGGACCAACGCCCTGTACGAAAAGTACGCCCCCTATGTGCAGGCGCAGCTGCCTGACGTAAACATTGAGTTTATCGTGGGCAACAACGACTTGGACTTTTACAAGTTTTTGCAGCAAAACGGCGGTCTGCCGGACATTATCACCTGCTGCCGTTTCTCCCTGCACGACGCTGCCCCTTTAAAGGACAGCCTGATGAACCTTGCCGCCACCAACGAGGCGGGCGCTGTTTACAACACCTACCTCAACAGCTTTAAAAATGCGGACGGCAGCATAAACTGGCTGCCCGTCTGCCCCGATGTCCACGGCTTTGTGGTCAACCGCGACCTGTTTGAACAGTACGATATTCCGCTGCCCACCGATTACGCCAGCTTTGTCGCTGCCTGTAAGGCGTTTGAGGAAGTGGGCATCCGCGGCTTTACCGCCGACTATCTGTACGACTACACCTGCATGGAAACGCTGCAGGGGCTTTCTGCCGCCGAGCTTACGACCACGGCAGGGCGCAAATGGCGCACCGCCTACAGCGACCCAGCCAGCGACACCCGCGTCGGGCTGGACGATACCGTGTGGCCGGGCGGCTTTGAACGGATGGAGCAGTTTATCCAAGACACCGGGCTTACCGCGGCGGACTTGGAACTGAATTACGATGACGTAATGGAGCTGTTCGGCAGCGGGCAGCTTGCCATGTACTTTGGTTCCTCCGCCGGTGTAAAGATGTTCCAAGAGCAGGGCATTGATGCCACCCTTTTGCCGTTCTTTAACCAGAACGGGGAAAAGTGGCTGATGACCACGCCCTACTTCCAAGTAGCGCTCAACCGCGATTTAGAGCAGGATTCCGCCCGGCGCGAAAAGGCGATGCAGGTTCTGCACGTTATGATGTCGGAAGGCGCACAGGAACAGATCCTCTCGGAAGGGCAGGATCTGCTCAGCTACAGCCAGAACGTCAGCTACCGCCTGACCGACACCATGAAGGACGTGCGCTCGGTGGTGGAAGAAAACCACCTGTATATCCGCATCGCCTCCAACGATTTCTTTGCCATCTCGCAGGATGTGGTTTCCAAGATGATCACGGGCGAATATGACGCTGACCAAGCCTACCGGGTGTTCAACGCCCACCTTTTGGCAGAGGAAAAGCCCGACACAAGCGAAACCGTGCTGACCAGCGAAACCGCCTATTCCAACGTGTTCCACAAAGACGGCGGCAATGCGTCCTTCTCGGTTATGGCAAATACGCTGCGCGGCATTTACGGCAGCGATGTGTTGGTGGCAGCCGCCAACAGCTTTACCGGCAGCGTGCTGCAAGCCGACTACACCAAGGCAACGGCGCGCGCTATGATCATGCCCAACGGGCTTAAATCGTACCATGCCACCATGACGGGCACCGAACTGAAAGAAACCCTGCGCGCCTTTGTGGAAGGCTGCGAGGATGGCTTTACCCCGTTCAACCGCGGCTCTCTGCCGGTGGTCAGCGGCATGGCCGTGCAGGTAAAGGAAAACGACAGCGGCTATACGCTGACCGGCGTTACCCGCAACGGGCAGCCCCTGCGGGACGACGATACCGTTACCGTGACCTGTTTGGCAACCGAAAAGCAGATGGAACCGCTGCTGCAGGGCGAAACCTGCGCGTTTGAGCGCGCGGAGGAAACGGTCAAAAACGTGTGGAGTCTGGCACTTGACGGCGGCGCGACGCTTGCCGAGCCGGAAAGCTATATTACCGTAGGGGGGTGGTAAAGCGCTATGGAAGATGATAAGCGGAAACTGAAAACAAAGCGCCATCTCCCGCAGAAATTGCTGACCGCCGCTGCGTTTCTGCTGGGAGTTGCGGTTTTAGCCGGACTGGGTTTGCGGTATCTTGCGTTTGTGTCCAAGACCATCTACGAAGAAAGCACCGCGCATTTAGAGGAAGTCCTGCATAAATCCAACAACATCCTGAGCGAGCAGGTAAACAAAAATATCTCCTATCTGCATTTGTGGAACGGCTTTTTGTACAGCAGCCCCGATGATAACGGGACGCGGGCAACGCTGGAAACAGCACAGAAGGAGCTTGGCTTTGACGAATTCTACTTTCTTACTTATGACGGCAACTACATAACGCCAGACGGCGAAACGGGCTACCTTGGCTTGCAGAGCAACTTGGACGAGAAGCTGGCCGACCAGAAGGACGTTGTGATGAACGCGGCCCTGCCCGGACAAGACCCGATGCTGGTGTTTATCTGCCCCGAAACCAAGGGCGTTTACCGCGGCTTTGCCTACGATGCCATTGCCATCAGCCGCTACAATGCCGATGTGATGAAAGCCGTGGACGATACGGCTTTCGGCGGTGCTGCCAGCAGCTATGTCGTCTACCCGGACGGGCAGGTCATCATTGAAGATATCGCAGCGGGCAAGGAATCCATCTATAACCTTACTGCGATCCTGCGCGACTATTCCGACCTGACCGAGGCGCAGATGCAAGAGCTGACGGACGACTTTGCAAAGGGTGCTGCCGGAAACTGTGAGGTGACGCTGGGCGGCATAAAATACTATCTTGTGTACGAGGGCACCGGTGTCCAGAACTGGATCATGGCGGGCATTGTCCCGGTGAATGTCGTCAACGCCAGTATGGATCGGCTTTGGCTGCGCACGATGCAGATCATCAGCGTTATTGTCTGGGCATTTGCGGTAATGATCCTTCTGCTGGTCACACACCGGGGTCATATCAAGCTGCGCCGCAAAGACACCGAGATTTTGTACCGCGACGAGCTGTTCCAGAAGCTGTCCCAGAATGTGGACGATGTTTTCCTGATGCTGGATGCAAAAACCTCTAAGGCGGATTACATCAGCCCGAATATGGAACGCCTGCTGGGCTTGATGCCGGAGAGTGTGCGCAAGAATATCAACACTATGGCGTTGCTGCACCCGCAGGATTCCCCCGAACGCACCAAGAACTTTCTGGCAGGGCTTGGCGTCGGCGAACAGCGCGAATGGGACACGGAGTATGTCCATCAGGAAACGGGGGAGCGGCGCTGGTTCCATGTGGTTGCCATGGGCAGCGAGGTCGAGGGCAGAACCAAGTACATTCTGGTTTTGTCGGATCGCACCGCCGACAGGCAGGTGAATCAGGCACTTTCGGATGCCGTTGCCGCCGCCGAAAACGCCAACCGCGCCAAGAGCACCTTCCTGTCCAGTATGTCCCACGATATCCGCACCCCTATGAATGCCATCATCGGCTTTACCACGCTGGCGGTCAGACATCTGGACGACAAGGAGCGTGTGAAGGACTACCTTGCCAAGATCCTTGCCTCCGGCAACCATTTGCTTTCGCTCATCAATGATATCTTGGATATGAGCCGCATCGAAAGCGGAAAAATCCAGCTGGACGAAACCGAGGTCAACCTGTCCGATGTGCTGCACGATATTAAAACCATCGTCAGCGGGCAGATTTACGCCAAGCAGCTGGAACTGTATATGGACGCGATGGATGTTACCGACGAGGACGTCTATTGCGACAAGACCCGGCTGAATCAGGTTCTGATGAACCTTTTGTCCAACGCCATCAAGTTCACCCCCGCGGGCGGCACGGTGTCGGTGCGGGTGCGCCAGCTTGCCGGCAAGGTCGGCGGCTGCGGGCAGTATGAGTTCCGCGTCAAGGACAGCGGCATCGGTATGAACCCGGAATTTGCCAAACGGATTTTTGAACCCTTTGAGCGCGAGCGCACCTCCACGGTAAGCAGAATACAGGGTACCGGGCTGGGTATGGCGATTACCAAAAACATCGTGGATATGATGGGCGGCACCATTGAGGTGCTGACCGCGCCGGAAAAAGGCTCGGAATTTATCGTCCGTGTGCCGCTGCGCGCACAGGCAGAACCCCGCAAGGAGGTAAAAATTGCCGAACTGGAGGGTCTGAAGGCGCTGGTGGTGGATGATGATTTCAACACCTGCGACGGCGTGACCAAGATGCTGGTCAAGGTGGGGATGCGCGCCGAGTGGACGCTTTCCGGCAAGGAGGCTGTGCTGCGCGCACGGCAGTCTATCGAGATGGGCGATACCTTCAAAGCCTATATCATCGACTGGCGTCTGCCGGATATGAACGGCATTGAGGTCACCCGCCAGATTCGCGCCTTAAACGATGATACGCCGATTATTATCCTGACCGCCTACGACTGGTCTGACATTGAGGTGGAGGCAAAGGCAGCCGGTGTCACGGCGTTCTGCTCCAAGCCGATGTTTATGTCTGATTTGCGTGACACGCTGATGACCGCCATCGGGCAGAAACAGGCACAGGAGGATCCGGGTGCATTGCCCGAAAAGGCGACAGACTTCAAGGGTAAGCACATCCTGCTTGCCGAGGATAACGAGCTGAACCGCGAGATCGCCGTGGAGATTCTGAACGCCTACGGCTTTGAGGTCGATACCGCCGAAAACGGCGCGATTGCCTTGGAAAAGGTCAGCACCGCCGCGCCGGGGCAGTACGATCTGGTACTAATGGACGTGCAGATGCCAGTTATGGACGGCTACACCGCCACCCGCTGCATCCGCGAACTGCAAAACCCCGCCTTGGCGGGCATCCCGATTCTGGCCATGACGGCGAACGCCTTTGACGAGGATCGCCGCAACGCCTTGGAAAGCGGTATGAACGGCTTCTTGTCCAAGCCCATCGTGATTGCCGATCTTGTGCAGGAGATGCGCAAAATACTGTAATACGCTATTTTTTCAGAATCAGGAATTGGCAAAGGCGCATATTTTGCTGGTTCGAGCGCTGCTGCCGTTGCGCCTATAAAACGGCACCAGCCGTCACGGTGACGTGACGGCTGGTGCTGTTTTACTTTAGGGGGGGGGTATCCGGCCTGACAGATGTGGCTGGGGCATTCCGGCTTTTCCACCACAGCCAATATTTACGCTCACATCTTGGGGTAAAAGCGGCAGACAAAATGGCAGACAAGCCGAAATCTTGTCTGCCACACAAAAAATACCTAAGCCGCTAAAAGGCTTAGGTATAAGGAATGCCGGTGATGGGGGTCGAACCCATACGGTGTCACCACCAACGGATTTTGAGTCCGTCTCGTCTGCCAATTCCAACACACCGGCTCGGAAAAGTACTTGATTATTATACCTGCTTTGCGGGCAAATGTCAAGGGGGATGGGACGGGTTTTATAACAGAACGCCGCCCGGCGGGGCGGGTGAGGCTCCGGCGGGCGGCGGGTCAGGGATTATTTCGATTTCTTCTTGCGGGCGGTCACGCCAAGACCGGTCAGCGCGGCCAGCGCCACGGCGGCAAGGGCGAGCGGGGACGACCCGTCGCCGGTGCTGGGGATGGCGGAGGCGGGCTGCACCGTCGGGGTAGGCGCTGCGGCCTGTGCCGTGGGGGCAGGGGGCGACGTAGGTGCGGCGGTTGCCTGTGCGGTCTGCACGGCGGGCGCGGGGGTGCTGCCGGCGGACGGTTTTGCCGTGGGGGCGGTCGTCGGCTTCGGCTCAGCGGTAGGCGCGGGGGTCGGGGTGGCGGTGTTGCCCTTGTCGTCCGGGGTGGGGGCGGACTTCGCCTTGCTCAGGACGTAATAGGGCGAGAACTTACTGGCCGTCACGGTCACCGTGCCGTTGGCGGCGTCGGTCACGCTGCTGGGCGCGGTCTCGACGGCGTTATCGTGTACAAACAGCACACGCACGTTTTTGCCGTCCAGATTCAGGCCGGTCGTCAGCGCAAAGGTGATGGGGCTGGTCTGGCTCAGCACGACCTTCTCCACGCGGGAAAGCTCGTTCTGGCCGTCCTTGGCGACGGTCGTCAGGCGCACACGCAGCATCCAAAGCTGGGCGGTCTCGCCTGCGGCCAGCTGGCTGCCCAGCGCGGCCTTCAGTTCGGCTTCGGTGGGGGTCGGTTCCAGCGCGGCCTCGACCGTAACGTCGGTGTCGATGTGGGAAGCACCGAGGGTCAGCAGGTCGTGCAGCTTCTGCACATAGGCGGCCTGCATCCCGGCGGGGGTTTTGCCGCTGGCGATGTCGGCCAAGGTGGCGCGGATGCTGTCGCACAGCGCGGTTTTGTCGGTCTCGGTCACGCTGGCGGAAGCGTCGGCGTTGACCTGCACGTCCACTTGCACGTCGACGTCAATATCGAGCTTACCGCCGCTGTTGTCGTCGGGGTCTTTGCTCCAATCCTCGACGGACTGCCACTGGGCGGTAAAGGCCGTGGCAGCGGTGATCGTGGCTTTCTGCCCGGCGGGGTAGGTGTTGGTGCCATCGCTCCAGCCGGTGAAGACCATGCCGTCCTTTGTGGGCGCGGCGGGGAGCGTTACGGTGTCGCCCTCCTCGACGGGGACATCGGCGTAAAGGCTGTCGTCGGAAGTCGTGCCGCCGCTCAGGTCATAGGAGACGGTATAGACGGGGGCTTGCTCGGTGGTGACGTTCAATGTTATGAGGTCGGATTCATACCAATAGGTCTTCTCGCCTTTTGCATAGCCGAGCGCGAAATAGACACGATATTCGTCTGGCCAACCCGGTCGTGCGTCCTCAAGTTTATTGATGGGAATTTCGGATAAACCTTCTACTGTCTTATTGAAAATGTCGGGCTCTTCTGTGTCGCGCGGGCCATAGGTGCGATTCTTGACGTCCTGCCATGAGTAGAAAACTGCGACCTCCTCGTCTTCCGCCAACTCTTTATCCAAAAGAGGATGGGAAAGCTTGATGCCGACGGTCTGCGTTCCCGACGTCTTCAGCTTGACGTTGATCGTATTCGAGTCCTGCACCTCACCGTTCTTCACATATTCAATGGTGGGTGCGGCGAGAGCCAAATCATAGCCGACGGTTGCAGACTCGCCTGTTACGTTCAGCTTGGAAGTGTTTGTCAGCTTCTTGCCACTCAGCTGCCATGTAGCGGTAAATCCCTCCGGGACATCGACGCCCGCAGGCGGCTCCGGCAGGGTATAATTTGCATTCAGCTCCCAGAAGCCGGTCTCAGAGTTCAGTTCGTATTGAATGTTCTGGTTATTCAGCTTCCGCTGGGTGATGTCGGTGTCTTTGAAAATCAAATCAATGGGGTAGCAGAGTTCACTCAGGTCGGAATCCCGAATATCCATAAGCTCATTATAACTACTTTGGTTGTGCATGATGACAACGGGGCAGTTGATAAACGACCTTCCACTGTAATTGCTAAAGCCGGATTCACGCTCGACGACGATTTGCTCGATGTTGTCAGAGGCAAAAGCATAGCTACCGATTGCATCGACAGTGGCTGGAATTTTGATTTGAATTGGATTCGCGAAAGAATCACGGAAAGAGTCTTTTCCGATGCTGGTTAAGTTGGCAGGCAGCTCAAAAACGGCGTTTCCATCGCTGCTTGCGGTTCTAATGTACTGAAGCTGTTTGCAGGATGCAAAGGTGGCACCACCATCTGTGTCGCTGGTACCTAACTGGGTCAGGGTGTCAGGCAAAATCACACCCGTGATGGCGCTGCCGTTAAAAGCGAGCTTGCCAATGACAGATACTTTCGTATGGGAAAAATCCAACAGGCCGGTTAAATTTGACTGCCGAGAAAATGCGTAATCTTCTATTTTTTCGAGGTTTGTGGCATTTGAAAAATCAATAGAGCCAATAATTTCGCCACACTCAGTGCTGTTGAATGCATATTCCTTAATCGACGTTACCGTATTAGGAATGATAAGCCTGTAATACTGGCCGCTCTGCAGCGAATTGTTGCTGCGCCAGGTCGAATCAAGACCCGTGCAAACGCCATTCTTGATGACCAACCCTTCAGTCGGTACATCAATATAAGTCTCGCTCTGCGCCGCCACAGTCAGCGAGGGGTCAACCCCCGCGCTGTAGGTGGCGATGCTGTCCGTGGACAACTCATAGGTGGTTGCCTCGTCCGCCGCGCCGTCGTCGGCGTCGGGTTCCGGGGGCGTGAGCGTCTGCTCATTCAGCGAAAGCTCTTGGGGGGGGGTACTGGTCTCCTCCATGCTGCCGAGGGATTGAGCCCCGGCGGAAGAAACGGCGGAGGCTTCGTCCGGCTGGGCGGCCAGCGCAGCGGTGGACAGGGACACTGTCATGGCTGCGGCCAGCATCAGCGCAGAGAAGCGCTTGGGGATCGAATGCCTTTTCATCTGTTCTCCTTTCTTAGGGGCGGCAAACCGGGGATGGCCTGCCGTCGGCCTCCGTTCCGTTAAGGTAAATACATACTTAATACAGTATACGCCCGGATAAGTCAATTTGCAACGGGTCACATCCAATGATTTTAATTTTTTCGCGTTTGTTCGACCTGTACGGCCAGCAGGGCAAAGCGGGCGTCGGTGTCGGTGCGGGGCGTGCCGCAGGTGGACAGGGTCAGCAGCTGGCTGCCGTATTCCGGCGTGACACCGGTGTCGTAGAGCGCCAGCGCCGTGACGGCCTCGACCCTGCGCCGCCAGTCGAGCTTAGTGTCGGCGTCGAAAAATGTGTAGTAGGGCAGCTCGTCCGCGCCAAGGGTCGTGTCCAGCGCGGCCACGACCTGCCATGTGCCGCTCTCGTAGAGCGTGTCGAAGGTGAACGTCGGGTGCGCCTTGTAAAAATCCACGTCGCGGTAGCGCACCAGCTGGCCGAACATCGACCCGTCCCGCATGTTGTGGCCGTAGATCAGCCAGTTCGCCGTCGGGGCATCGGGGTCTGTGGAGCAGCGCTCGTCCAAAAACAGCGTGCCGCCGACAGCATACAGCCGGTCGAAGCCGCGCCGCAGGTAGTATTCGTTGTCGCCGGGCGTCTGCACGACGGGCAGGTCGATGCCTGTGCCGTCGATGCGCAGCCAGCCCACGAGATCGGGGTTTTGCGCGTACAAATCGCGGTACTGCGGCAAAATCGCGGCGTCCGCCTGCGGCGCAGAGGTTGCTTCCGGCGCGGTGTGGGCGTCGCTGTCGGCCTCCTGCGTGGCGGCCAAGGCGTCCCGCGTTGCGGCCAGCGGCTGCACGGTGACGCGGGCGCTTTCGGCGGTGGAGACGGCCACGGGTGCAGCCGTCGGCAGGGGGGCAGGGGCGTCCGGCTGACCGCCGCGAAAAACCGTCTGCCGGATGAGCAGCGCCGCCGCTGCG
Organism: uncultured Gemmiger sp.; assembly: GCA_934502625.1. Taxonomy (GTDB): domain Bacteria; phylum Bacillota; class Clostridia; order Oscillospirales; family Ruminococcaceae; genus Gemmiger. The sequence goes on along the minus strand of CAKSUQ010000035.1, from coordinate 892 downwards.
GCCAGCAAGGCTAGCCCCAGCGCGCGCAGCGCCCGTGCCCGGCGGCGCTGGCGGGCGCGCAGCCCGGTGCGCGCGGCGAAGGGATAGTACGCCGTGTCCCCGCGCAGCCTGCGGTAGCGTCTGGGCATGGTGCAAACCTCCTTACAAAAAGCAGTGCATAAACAAAAAAACGCCCCGCAGGGCGTTGAAAATTTAAATTTTGCGCAGCATCAAAAGACCTGCCGAGCAGATCAGGATCAACCCGACCACACCGGCCAGATACATCACGGGGAAATCCCCGGTTGCGGGGGTAGGCTCTGCCGGGGCGGCGGTGGATTCCGGCGTCTGGGTGCTTTGGGCAGTGACGACTTCGACCTTGGCCGCCGTCTCGTTGACCTTGACGGTGGAGTCGTTCTTCTGGGTGCGGGAGGTCGAGCTGGTGGGGGTGGCCGTGGCCTGCGCAGCGGCAGATGTAGTATTCAACGCGCCGCAGGCAGCCAGCAGCGCAACGACGGCGATAAAAAAGGCCGCACAAAAAAAGCGTTTCATCGAGAAAACGCCTCCTTATTTTCAGTCTTTATCGGGTTGTGAATCTTATAGAAAAACGATGCAACAGCACAGCATCGTGATTTATACTTTCTGTATTGTAACACAGTATGGACGCTGCGTCAAGACATTGCAAAGAAATGGTAACAAATTGGGAACAAATTAGGGAGTGCCTTCCCCCTCAGGGGGAAGGCACAGACTGTCGAAAAAGTACCTTACCCCGGATAAGAATACCGTCTTTGTTGCGAATTTGTAGGGGCGGGGCTCTGCTCCGCCCGCAAAATTGCTGTTTCCTCGCTTTTCCGGGAAAGCGCCGCAATGGGCAAACGGCCACGGGCGGAGCAGATCCCCGCCCCGACCGCGTTTT
>CAKSUQ010000034.1 GCA_934502625.1 uncultured Gemmiger sp. | reverse complement strand
CATGAAGAAAAAGCATAACTAATTTCAATTAGTCCCCCAAAGCCCCGTGCGTATAAGGCGCACGGGGCTTTTGCTGTTGAGGAAAAGCCTTCCCCCTAGGGGGAAGGTGGCCGCAGGCCGGATGAGGGGCAGAGCTTCCGCAGCAGCCCATTGCCGGGCAATAGAGAAACCGCCGCCCCTCATCAGTCAGCGGTCGGAGCCGCTGACAGCTTCCCCCAAGGGGGAAGCCAAGGCTGCCGCAGCGTTGCCTCCAGCACATAAATTCCGCACAAATTCCTGAGAAAATATTGTTTTTTCGGGGGCAAACGTGTATAATTTAACCTGTATAACTTTGTGTAAAATGTGAGGAATCAATATGCTTTCCGACCCCCAGTTGCATTATCTGGATAACGCCGCGACCTCCCGCGTTGACCCCGCCGTGGCACAGGCGATCAGCACCGCGCTGACCGAATTCTGGGCGAACCCCAGCAGCCTGTACGACCCCGCCGTGGCCGCGCAGGATGCCATCGACACCGCCCGCGCCCGTGTGGCAAAGACCCTGCACTGCCGCAGCGATGAAATCTACTTCACCTCCTGCGGCAGCGAGGGCAACAACATGGCCGTCTACGGCGCGGCGCGCCCCCGCAAGCACTGGGGCAGCAAGATCGTCGTGACCGGCTTCGAGCACCCCAGCGTGCAGCGTCCCATCCGCGCCCTGCGGGACGAGGGCTTCACCGTGGTCGAGATCAAGCCCGGCCGGGATGGCCGCATCGATACGCAGAAATTCCTTGCCGAGATCGACAAAAATACCGTGCTGGCCGCCTGCATGGCCGTCAACAACGAGACGGGCGCGGTGCAGGACATTGCGGCCTTGGGCAAGGGCATCAAGGCGCGCAACAGCCGCACCCACTTCCACGTGGACGCCGTGCAGGCGTGGCTGCGCATGCCCATTGACCTGCAAAAATGGCGTGAGGTCGACAGCTTGTCGGTCTCCGGCCACAAAGTCCACGCGCCGAAGGGCGTGGGTGCGCTGTTTGTGCGGGACAGCCAGCGCCAGACGCTGAAACCGCCCTACATCGGCGGCCATCAGGAGCGCGGCCTGCGCCCCGGCACCGAGAACACCCCCTACATCGTGGGGCTGGGCGTCGCGGCGGCGCAGGGGCAGCAAAAGCTGCGCACCCGCATTGCGCACATCGCCGCGCTGAACCGGCAGCTGCGCGCCGGATTGGCAGAATTGGACGGTGTAACGATGAACTCGCCCGACGACGCGGTGGGGGAAATCGTGAATTTCTCGACCAACTGCATCAACAGCCAGACCTTCATCAACTATCTGGACACCCGCGCGGTGTACGTCTCCGGCGGGTCGGCCTGCGACAAGGGCGAGCCGAGCCATACGCTATTGGCAATGGGCTGCGATGACCTGACCGTCCGCACCGCCCTGCGCGTGAGCTTCTGCGCGGATAACACCGCCGAGGATGTGGAGGCGCTGCTGGCAGGGGTGAAAGATGGGCTGAAGGAATTGCAGCATATTTGAAAACTGAGAAGCCTTCCCCTGTGGGGGAAGGTGGCCGAAGGCCGGATGAGGGGCGGCCTTGCCATGGCAACCCATGAACGGGCTATATCGGGAAACCTGCCCCTCATCAGCCGCCTGCGGGCGGCAGCTTCCCCCCAAAGGGGAAGCCAAGGTTTATACGGAAAGGAATATCCAATGAAAGAAATTATCCTCGCCTATCAGGGCGAAATGACGCTGAAGGGGCTGAACCGCGGTAAGTTTGAGGCGCGGCTTGGCAAAATTATCCGCTGGCGGTTGGAGCCGCTGGGAAAATTCAAGGTCACGCAGGCGCAGAGCACCGTCTTCATCGAGCCGAAAGAGGAAGGCCTTGACATGGACGAGGCGTTCCGCCGCGTGTCCCATGTGTTCGGCATCGTCAAGCTGAGCCGCGCCGTCGAGTGCCCGAAGGACTTCGACGCCATCTGCGAGACCGCCGAGGCCTACCTCGGCGAGACGCTGCGCGGCGTCCGCACCTTCAAGGTCGAGGCCAAGCGTGCCGACAAGGCCTACCCGATGAAGAGCCCCGAAATCTGCCGCGAGCTGGGCGCCTACCTGCTGGACAAGCACCACCACCTGCGCGTCGACGTGCACAACCCGCAGCTGGAAATCATGGTCGAGATCCGCGACCACGCCGCTTACGTCCACGGCCCCAAGGTCGAGGGCGCGGGCGGTCTGCCCGTGGGCACGAGCGGCCGCGCGCTGAACCTGCTGTCCGGCGGCATCGACAGCCCCGTCGCCGCGTGGTGCATGGCGCGGCGCGGTCTGGCGCTGCACCACATCCACTTTGCCAGTCCGCCGTACACCAGCCTGCGTGCCAAGCTGAAAGTGCGCGATCTGGCGCGGGAAATTGTCGAGTACACCGGCAACTGCACGCTGTTCGTCGTGCCGTACACCAAGCCGCAGGAGTATATCCGCGACAACGCCCCCGACGTGCTGTTCACGGTTTTGATGCGCCGCAGCATGCTGCGCATTGCGAATCAGGTGGCGAAAAAGCTGGAATTGCAGGCGCTGATCACCGGCGAGAGTCTGGCGCAGGTCGCCAGTCAGACGATGGCCGCGCTGGCCTGCACCGATCAGGCGCAGGATCTGCCCGTGCTGCGCCCCTGCATCGGTATGGATAAAATCGAGATCATCAATATTTCGCGTAAGATCGGCACATTTGAGACGTCCATCGAGCCGTATGAGGACTGCTGCACCATCTTCACCCCGCCGCACCCCAAGACGAACCCGACGCTGGACGAGATCCTTGCCGCCGAAGCTGCTATGCCCGGCTTGGCCGAGCTGGAGCGCGAGGCTGCCGAGAACGTTGAGAAAATCTATATCCGCATGGGAGAGGACGACCTGCTGTGACCGCTGAAATTATCTGCGTAGGAACGGAACTTTTGCTGGGCGACATCGTCAATACCAACGCGCAGTTTTTAAGCCGCGAGCTGGCCGAGCTGGGCATCAGTGTGCTGCACCAGCACGTCATCGGTGACAACCCTGCCCGCTTGAAGGAACTGGTCCTGCAGGCAAAAAGCCGCAGTGACCTGCTGGTGTTCTCCGGCGGGCTGGGTCCCACCGAGGACGACTTGACGAAAGAGACGGTGGCAGAAGCCTTCGGTGATACGTTGGTTTTTGACGAGGCCGAATGGCAGAAGATCATCGACTTCTTCACCCGCACAAACCGCCGCCCCACCGCGAACAACCGCAAGCAGGCCATGGTGCCGTCGGTCGGGCATAAGCTCGTCAACAACCACGGCACCGCCCCCGGCGCTTGGTTCGAGGACGAAGCCGGGCACTGCGCCGCGCTGATGCCCGGTGTGCCCCGCGAGATGAAGGGCATGTGGGCAGAGCAGGTGCGCCCGATTTTGCTGCGCCGCCAGAACTGCACGATCCACAGCCGCACGCTGCGGGTGCTGGGCGGCGAGAGCGCCATCGCCAGCAAGGTCGCGCCGCTGTTCGAGGCCGAGAACCCCACGGCGGCCATCTACTGCAAGACCGGCGAGTGCGAGATCCGCGTGACCGCCCGCGAGGCGACCGAGCAGGCTGCCGAGGCCGCTTGCAACGCTCGCATTGCGGAGTTCAAAGAAATCTTGGGCGCGGCGGCCTATGACGTCGACGTGCCCGCGCTGGAATATACGGTGGTACGCGTTTTGCGCGAGCACGGCCTGCACGCCGCCACGGCGGAAAGCTGCACCGGCGGCATGATCGCCGAGCGGCTGACGAATGTGCCCGGCTCCAGCGAGGTCTTCGGCTTCGGCTTTGTCACCTATGCCGAGGCCGCAAAGCAGAAGCTGCTGGGTGTCGAGGCCGCCGTCATCGAGAAATACAACGTTGTGTCGGGACCCGTCGCCGCTGCCATGGCCTTTGGCGCGGCGCGGGAATCCGGTGCGGAGCTGGCCGTCGGCATCACAGGGCTGGCGGGTCCCGGCGGCGCGCTGCCCGGCAAGCCGGTCGGCACGGTCTATCTGGCCGGTGTCGATCAGCGCACCGGCGAAGGCCGTCTGATGCGGCTGACGCTGGGCGGCTATCAGGAGCGGAGCATCATCCGCACCCGTGCCGCGCTGTACGCGCTGGATATGCTGCGCCGCATGGCGCTGGGGCTGGACGTCCCGGAGAGCGTGGCATTCACGGCAGAGACGGCGGATGAGATGCTGGATATATAATCTCCAAGCCTTCCCCTTGAGGGGAAGGTGCCGCCGCAGCGGCGGATGAGGTGGAAGTTTCCGCCGCCATCCGCTTGCGGGATATAACGGCGAGGCGGCCCCTCATCCGTCTGCGGTCGGGGCCGCAGACACCTTCCCCCAAAGGGGAAGGCAATTCAACACAAGAAAGGTTCCACCATGGTCAACACTCAACTGAAAATTCTGCGTGTTTTCGGACCCACGGGCGCGGAGGTGTCCAGCGTCCTGCGGGGTATCCGCGACGACGGCTGCCCCGGCCTGCGCCTGCTGGAGCGCGACGGCGAATTTGCCATCTGCGTGCAGGTCAGCGCGCCCAATCAGGCGATGGCGGAGCAATACTGCGAAAAATGGGCGGCGCGGCTGCGCGCCAAGTTCGGCGACGACGTCTTTGCCGAAGGCGAAACCAGTCTGGCGCAGGCCACGCTGAACGCCCTGCTGGAAAAGCGTAAGCTGCTGGCGGCGGTGGACGAGACGACCGGCCGCCTGCTGGGGGCGCTGCTGCAGCCGCTGGCGCACAGCGAGGCCGTGTTCGATTTTGGCACCGAGAGCTATGCCGACCCGCAGCGCGCCCGGCGCATTGCCGTGCCGGAGCAGCTGCTGAAGCGCTTCCCCGGCGATGTGGTGCAGGCCGCCGCAGGCCGCGCGCTGGCCGCCATGCAGGTGACCGGCGCGGACTATGCCGCCGCCTACATGCCCGCCAGCGTGGGGCAGTGCGCCTTTGTGCTGATCTGCGACCGGCGCGGCGCGGTGGCCTGCGCCCTGCCGCCCGACATGAACGATACCTTCATCGGCAACCAAATTTTAGACCTGCTGCGCCGCCGTCTGTTCGGTTTGCAGCTGACGGATTCCTGCATTACCTTCCGCCCCGGCCACGACCGGCCGCTGCTGGTGGTGTCGGAGGCTGGCCGCAGCCGCGGCAACACGGTGCGGTTCTCGCTGCGCCGCCGCACGCCGCCCACGCGGGATGCTGACCACACGGCGGATTTTGAGCCGATGCTCGACTTTGACGCGCAGAAGCCCGTCGCCCCGCCGCCGGTGGAAACGCCCGCGCCGGAGCACCGCACCCTGCGCCGCCACACCGCTGCGCCTACGCCGTCGCCCGAAGTGTCGGAGCCAACCGGCGTTATCCAGTTTGAGCGCGACGCCGCCGCGCCCGCAGAGCCCGACCCGATGCAGATCGAGACCGTCGGTGCGGAGACTGCCCGCCATGCGCGCATCCGCCGTGCGCGGCCTGCTGCGCTCGCCGACGACCTGCCGCCCGTGCAGCAGGAAACATCCGCCGACTACGACACACCGCTGCCGGCTGACCGTGCCCCGGCGCGGTCGGTGCTGGACGGTGACATCCCGGATTTTTCCGCCGGCGTTGACCCACAGGCCATCGCGGCGGCGCAGGCTGCCGACGATGCCGCCGAGGTCGCCGGCAAGAGCGCGAGCGTAGAGGATTTCACCCGCGCTGCGACCCAGCTGTTTGACACGAGCGCCATCGAGGAGGCCGTGCAGGAGAAGACGGAGAAGAAGCGCCGCAGGCGCGACGACGCCCCCGCTGCGCCCACCCGCCCCGACCTGCCGCCGAAGCAGGCCGCCCCGGCCAGCATCAAAAATCGCAGCCTCGAAATCATCGAGAAGAGCGAGCGCCGCCGCAGACGCACCGTCACACTGATTCTGGTCGTGCTGGTGCTGGCGCTGGCGCTGGGCGGCGGTGCGCTGTGGCTGTTCTTCCGTAATGATCTGGGCGCGCGCCCGGCTGCGAAGAGCTATGGCACCGGCCTGTATGATTCCGCCGCCGAGAGCTACCTCGGCAAGGCGCTGGAGCGCCGCCCCGGCGTCGTGGCCTATCTGGGCTGGCCGGGCATGGACGGCACACTGGTCTATTCTGCCGACACGCCCGACCCGGAGACCGAGGAGAGCGCCGCGCCGCAGAGCCTTGTCCGCTTTGCCACGGCCAGCGCGCTGGACGCCGCCGCGCCCGGCAACACGGTGCTGGAATGCACCGGCGACGACTACAAGGGGCTGGCAGACGCCGAGACGCTGCGCCAGAACGGCGGTTTCACGCTGTACACGGCGGACAAAACCTACCGCTTCAAGGCGCTGGCCGTCTACTACTACGACCCCGCCGAGCAGGGCGAGGGCGCGTTCGACCTTTACGGCAGTGCCGATCTGTCGAACTATTACGATTACCTGACCTTCGTCGCGGGCATTCAGGCGCGCAGCCTGTTTGACACCGGCGTCGACGCGGGCGAGAAGGCGCACTTCTTGACTGTGACGACCCACAGCGACGAGAGCGGGGCACTGCTCTGTGTCACAGGCCGCATGATCGAGGACGGTGAGTCCGAGGCTGTGAACACGGCAGCCTTCAAGACGGTGGACGAGCCGCTGCTGACCGCCGCCCAGTACGCGGGCAAAGGCCAGCCGATGCCGACCGTCAGCGCGCTGATGCAGGCGAGCGTCGACCGCTACGCCCAGCAGAGCGCCGCCATGCAGGCCGCCCGCAAGGACGGCAGCACGGCGGACGACACCGCTGACACAGCCGACCTTGCCCAGCAGGCCGACGCCCTGCACGCCATGACCGACCAGCTGCTTGCCAGCACTGACAAGATGCTGGCGGGTCTGACCGACGTGGCGGGCTCGGCCAATGCAACCGAAACCGATTTGAACAAGGGTGCGGAGGGCAGCCTGCCGGAGCAGACAGTCACGGTCGAGCAGATCGCGACCACGGCCACGCCGGAGCCGACCGCCGCCCCTACCGACGCCCCCGCACAGGACGTCGATGATACGGCGGAGACCCCCGCCCCGACCGAAGCGCCCACCCAAGCGCCGGACAGCGGCAGCACGGGCGAGACGATCAACGTGACGATGAACGGCACGGCGCAGACGATGGATCTGGTGCAGTGCCTTGCCATGGTGGCGCAGAACGAGCTTGGCTCCAACGCGCCCGCCGAGGCCTACAAGGCGCAGTGCGTCGCGGCTCACTGCTGGATCCTGAGCCAGTCCGGCTACCCGTCGGTGCTGGGCACCGAGCCGGGTGCTGCCGCGCTGGCCGCCGCGCAGGAGGTCGCGCATGTGCTGGTGACCTACAACGGGCAGGTCTGCTTCACGCCGTATTTTGCCTCGGCCAGCACCGGCACGGCCTCGGCTGCCGAGGTCTGGGGCAGCGACCGCGCCTGGCTGCAGGCGGTGGACAGCCCCTACGACCAGAGCGTTTCGACCAACTGGAACACGAACGGCAATTCCAGCGGCACGGCGCGCTTCTCGCGCCAGACGCTGCTGGAACGCATCAAGTCCGAGCTGGGCATCGATCTGACCGGTGTCGACCCGAACAGCTGGTTCACGATCAAGAGCGCCAACCAGTACGGCTGGGTGGCAAAGATTCAGGTCGGCCCCGACGGCAACAGCGAGACAGTCAGCGGCCGTTGGTTCCGCGAGAACCTGCTGGCGCGCCAGAGCGTCGACGGGCGCAGCCTGCGCAGCCAGTGCTTCACGGTCAGCTATAATGCCGACCTCGACTGCTTTATCTTTGATGTCTACGGCTACGGCCACGGCTGCGGCATGAGCCAGTGGGGTGCCATCGGCTATGCCCGTAATGGATGGGGCTATCAGGATATTTTGAAACATTATTTCGTGGGTACGACGATTACGACGTATTGACATGATAAAAAAGAGCGTGTGCGAAGAAAAGCACACGCTCTTTTTTTGTAGAGCTGTAGGGGTCGGGCATGCCCGACCCGCGGCAGGAAGGCAAGCGGACGGTTACGGGAAAGTGGAGGGCCGGACATGTCCGGCCCCTACAACCGGCTGCCTTTACAACAAATTTTCCCCCTCCAGCGCCGCCTTCACCAACACGTCCCCCTCATACGTCAGCTCCAAATGGAAAAACGGTGCGTCCTCGGCCAGCAGCTTAAAGAAAATCTTGTCCCCCTGCCAGACGGGCAAGTCCTGCACGGCGGCTTTGTCCACCCATTCGAGGCACCCCTCGTCGCAGTCGATCATCTCGCCGGAAAAGTCGGTGCAGGTGAAAAGGTGCATCCGCTCCGGCGGCCACGGCGCGCTGTAAAAATCCACGATGCCGCGATACACCGGCGCGTGCATCGTCAGGCCGGTCTCTTCGCGCACCTCGCGCAGCACGCAGGCGCGGGCGTCCTCGCCCGGCTCCAGCTTGCCGCCGACGCCGATCCACTTGTCGTGGTTGACGTCGTTTTTCTTTTTTACACGGTGCAGCATCAGGTACGCGCCGTCCTTTTCCAGATAGCAAAGTGTGGTTTGCAGCATGTCCATCGTACGCTCCTTACATATTTATAAAAGCACCCGCAGATACTACCATAAAAAACCAAGGGGGATTTTTATATGAGAGCAACCGGGATCGTGCGCCGCATCGACGATTAAGTTATAATAGGAGCAAGGTCAGAAAGCCTTGAAAACACTGGTGTTTCGCTGATTTTGTCCGATTTCGCAAGCACTCAGAGCGCAAGCTGTTTGACCGCGGTGAGCTGCAACCGCACTCTCGGAAGGAGGTCGCAGCAAATAAAAAAATACTCAACGGGATAGCCCCGGTACTGTACCACGCATGAGTGGAACAATACCGGGGCTATTTTTTTATCACAACGGAGGTAACACTTATGATTCCAAATCCACTTCTGGCGTTTGACGCCTTGATGCAGGAAACGCCGTATTCCCATTTCGATAGCGGCTGCGAGGGCATCACACCGGAATGCCGCACCTGTCGTTTCCATCGTCCGCACTGGAAGTATCAGTCCTGTGTCTTTCAGTTCTGCCCTTATTCTCCGATTGCGGTTTCTACACGCAAGGAAAAGCTGGGGCGGTGATACCAAATGTCAATCGTTCGATCCCAAAAAACAGAAGGCTTCACAGTCATGTCCAACAGCCACCTGAAAGACCGATCCATTTCGCTCAAGGCAAAGGGACTTCTTTCGCTGATTTTGAGCCTTCCGGACGGCTGGGTCTACACAATCAAGGGGCTTGCAACACTCAGTTCTGATGGTCTGGATTCCACCAGAGCGGCGCTCAAAAACCTTGAAGATCACGGCTACGTTGTCAGGCGGCAGCTTTATGACAAGAGAGGTCGATTTGCGAAATGCGAGTACACGGTTTATGAGCGTCCGCAGCGGTCTTCTCCATCAACGGGTTCACCGTCATCGGAAAAGCCGACAACGGACAATCCGTCATCGAGGAATGCGTCAACGGTAAAGCCCACGCTATTAAATACGAATGAAGAAATCACAGAAGAATCAAATACGGACTCTATAAACTATCCATCTATCAATCTTGATAGGATGGATGGGACGGATGAGCGAAGCGAATACGAAGAGCTGATTAAAGAGAACATCGGCTTCGACTACTTGCTCAGAAATTATCACTATGACCGTGATCGGCTTCAAGAAATTGTAGACATTATCTTGGATGTGGTTTGCTCCTGCGCGGAGACAATTCGCATCAACGGTGAAGATATTCCCGTGGCTGTAATTAAATCCCGGTATCTCAAATTGAATGACAGCCACATCGAGTATGTGATCGACTCAATGGCAAAGAACCCATCTGACATTCGGAACATCAGAGCATATCTCCTGACGGCACTCTACAATGCGCCTGTTACGATAGACAATTACTACTCCGCTCTGGTCAACCATGATCTTTACGGGCAGGACAAGTCCTCCCAATAATTACATAAATACGATTGCAGCATAAACGCTGTTTGAGCAATGCTCGGAAAGGAAAAACATGAGAAGTGCAAAAGAAACCGGTTGTTTCCCGTATAGCAGCGGTCAGGTCTGCTACATGGAAGTTTCGCCTGACGGAGCTGTTACCCAGTTATCCACGGTTGGCGAAAAGCGTTCTGCCTACATAAATGCACAGGCTGGCGTCAGCAAAATCCTTGCAGTGTGGCCGGGACGCTGGCGCAGCGATCTCTTCATCATTGACGATCTGGACGCTTTTTCCGAAAAGCAAAGCCTGTTCGGAAAATACAGATAACTCGGCAGAAAGGAGGACAGCGCAAATGAAAATCATCCATCTTCGAGGTGTGCCGCCTTAGCTGAGGCAGCATCCCCGCAATCATTCCAAGGAAAGGAGGTATCACTGCAATGCAGGATGAAGTCAACACCAAAGTTGTTGCAATCATGATCAAGGGCGGCAAAATCTCTGCCGAGGTGCTGAAAAAGGCGCTGGACAAGTTCGTTCAGGAGATTGAAAAGGCACAGAAGCAGATGCAGCAGCCCAAAACCTATCGCGGCAAGCAGTCCATCAAGCATCTGATGAGCCAGAACGCCGCCATCTCCAACATCGAAGTGACGGACGGCAACATCAAGTCCTTTGAGCGTACTGCCAGCAAATACGGTCTGGACTTTGCGCTCAAGAAGGACGTTTCCGTTGAGCCGCCCAGCTATCTTGTCTTCTTCAAGGGACGGGACGTTGATGTCATGACCGCCGCCTTCAAGGAGTTCTCCGCCAAGACGGTCAAGCAGAAGGAACAGCCGTCTATCCGGCACAAGCTGGATCAGGAGAAAGCCCAGAGCAAGGCGCAGCACAAAGAGAAAGTCAAGGTCAAGACCAAGGATCGGGGTGTGGAGCTGTGAACAAGTCCGATGTGAAGAAGCTCATTCTTCTGAACCTCCCGTATGTCTTTGCCTTTTACTTTGCGGATAAGATCGCCGCTGTGTTCCGCCTTGCACCCGGCACAGCGTTCATCGACAAGCTGACAAACGGTTTTGCCGTGTTCGGCACAGCCTTTGCAAATCCGTTTCCCAGCTTTCATCCCGTTGATCTGCTCATCGGTCTGTCGGCTGGCGTGTTGCTCAAGCTGGCAGTTTACGTCAAGGGTAAGAACCGCAAGAAGTTCCGGAAGGGCGAAGAGTACGGCTCTGCCCGCTGGGGTAAGCCGGAGGACATCAAGCCGTACATGGACCCGGAGTTTTCCAACAATGTCATTCTGACGCAGACGGAGTTCCTGACCATGAACAGCCGTCCGAAACAGCCGAAGTACGCTCGAAACAAGAATATTCTTGTCATCGGCGGTTCCGGCTCCGGCAAGACAAGGTTTTTTGTAAAGCCAAATCTGATGCAGATGCACAGCTCCTATGTGGTCACTGACCCGAAGGGTACGGTGCTGGTAGAGTGCGGCAGGATGCTCGAAAAGGGCGGCTACGTCATCAAGTCGCTGAACACCATCAACTTCCGGAAATCCATGCACTACAACCCGTTCAGCTATATCCGCTCAGAGAAGGACATCCTCAAGCTGGTCAATACAATTATCGTCAACACGAAGGGAGATGGCGATAAGTCCGGCGAGGATTTCTGGGTGAAGGCGGAGAAGCTGTACTACACAGCCCTCATCGGCTATATCTGGTATGAGGCACCGGAACAGGAGAAAAACTTCACGACGCTCCTTGAGATGATCAATGCCTCGGAAGCCAGAGAAGACGATGAAACCTTCAAAAACCCCGTTGACATCATGTTCGATGAGCTGGAAGCCCGTGACCCGGATCACTTTGCGGTCAAGCAATACCGCAAATACAAGCTGGCAGCTGGCAAAACCGCAAAGTCGATCCTGATTTCCTGCGGCGCAAGGCTTGCGCCCTTCGACATCGCAGAGCTGCGGGAGCTGATGAGCTACGATGAGATGGAGCTGGACACCATCGGAGACCGGAAGACGGCACTGTTCGTCATCATTTCCGATACCGATGACACCTTCAATTTCGTCGTGGCGATCATGTATTCCCAGCTCTTCAACCTTTTGTGCGATAAAGCAGATGACGTTTACAACGGACGGCTTCCCGTTCATGTGCGCTGTCTGCTGGATGAGTTTGCGAACATCGGTCAAATCCCGAAGTTTGATAAGCTCATCGCAACCATCCGAAGCCGGGAAATCTCGGCGTCAATCATCTTGCAGTCCCAGTCTCAGCTCAAGACCATCTACAAGGATGCGGCGGACACCATCACAGGCAACTGCGACTGCACACTTTTCCTTGGCGGCAAGGAGAAATCCACGCTCAAGGAAATCAGCGAGGTGCTGGGCAAGGAGACAATCGACCTTTACAACACCTCAGAAACCCGTTCCAACAACAACTCCTACGGCTTGAATTATCAGAAGACCGGCAAGGAACTGATGTCTCAGGATGAGATCGCCGTCATGGACGGAGCTAAGTGTATTTTGCAGCTTCGAGGCGTGAGACCTTTTCTCAGTAACAAATACGACATTACGAAGCATCCCAAATACCGGCAGCTCTCCGACTATGATAAGCGGAACGCCTTTGACATCGAGAAGTACCGGCAGCACAAGCTGGTAGTCAAGCCCAATGACACATTTGACCTCTATGATATGGGCGAGGTCGAAGCGGATTAAAGCCCCGTCGCTGCACTGCGCAGTGGGTAAAGCCTGATGGCTCATCCCAAAGCAGAACAGCGACGGGGCTTCTTTTTTTATGCCCATTTTCAAAAATACACAACCAATCTTTTTCAAATCAAGGAGGAAAATCTATGGCTTTCATCAATCAGGCTGTCACGGTTCTTCAGACGCTCGTTATCGCCCTCGGTGCCGGTCTCGCGGTGTGGGGAGTGGTCAACCTCATGGAAGGCTACGGCAACGACAACCCCGGCGCCAAGTCTCAGGGCATCAAGCAGTTCATGGCTAATTAAAGGGAACAAAAAGAAAGGAAAAGCACAATCCAGACGGTATCAGCGGCAGGCTACAA
>CAKSUQ010000033.1 GCA_934502625.1 uncultured Gemmiger sp. | reverse complement strand
CCTTTTTTGTCGATTCCTACGAAAGCAACGTTTGTTGCCTCTGTCTGCTTTGGATTGTTCGGAATTTTCCCGGTTTGGTGGAAGATTCTTAACCCTGCACCATCCCCCATGAAATTCTACATTGATACCGCCAACGTGGACGAGATCCGCAAGGCCAACGACATGGGCATCCCCACGAACTGCACGCTGATTTTCAGCGCGAATCAGGCGCTGCTGGCCGCCCGCGCGGGCGCTGCCTACGTCAGCCCGTTCTTTGGGCGGCTGGATGACATCGGCCGGCCGGGCATCGAGCTGGTGGAGACCATTCACGATATGTTCCTGAACTACCCCGACATCGAGACGCAGATCATCGCCGCCAGCGTGCGCAATCCCATCCATGTGACGGACTGTGCGCTGGCCGGTGCGGACATTGCCACGGTGCTCTACAAGGTCATCGAGCAGATGCTGCACCACCCCCTGACCGATGCCGGCATCGAGAAATTCAAGGCCGATTATACCAAGGTGTTTGGAGCGTGATTTTTGGGGGCAGCCGCAGCCCTTCCGGGTCGATGGCGTGTTTTTCCATCCCGTAGTGCTGTGGCTCTGCGGGCGGAGCCTCCCGGCAGTCCCCCCATAAAACAAAAAGCCGCAGCGGATTTTGCCCGCTGCGGCTTTTCCTTTACAACAGCAGAACGCATACGGCGGGCTGCCGGAGAAATCGGCGATCAGGCGTGTCGTTGCTTCATCGTTGCCTTTTTCGCGTTATATATTCCAATTTGTTTATTTGTGTTCTTATTATCCGTTTTGTATTTCTCTTATGGGGTATTTACCGCTGTTCGGCAGTCAAACCGACTTATTTTCACAAAAAAATCCTGCCTTTCTTCCCTATAAAAGACTGCCCCTGCAGCACTTCCACTTGCCTGCCCTCCCATCCGGGCAGCTGCGCACCACTCCCCTATCCGTTTACCGCCGGTTTTGCCCTGCTTTTCAAGCGCGATCTGTATTATTTTATTTAAAATATACGAATCGTAAAGCAAAGTGTCGGCAGCTTCCCGTTTTTTCTTTGAAAGAAAGTTGGTTTATCCTTTCGCTTTTGTATCTTTCTCTGCAAGTTTTTGTCCATGTATCGTTCTATTTTTGAAATATAGATTTTATTTTTCCCTCAGAAACAAAGTCGGTTTCCCTTTAAGCCACCCTTTTCCCGCCGCTGTCGGGGCGAACCTTGTTTGCCCGCAGCCCAAACCACTGCCGCGCTTTTCCGGGAAGGTTCCCCACACGGAAAACGGGCACAGGCGCACACTGTGCGCCCCTGCAGCCCCCGCATGCCTGTTCCCTTCCCGCAAAGCCGACTTTCTTTCAAAAAAAATTCTGCCCGCTGCGCATCCTCCGCATGGCACAAGACTCCCCTCCCAAACCGACTTATTTTCATAAAAAATGTTTTTCTTTCCTACTGCCCTCTCCTGCAAACCAACTTTCTTTCCCCCCCAAAACCGACTTTCTTTCAGCTCACTTTTATGAAACTATGTCGGTTATCCGATGAAGAAAAGTCGGGTTTCCCGTGAAACTAAGTCGGTTCCCGCATGAAAATAAGTCGGTTTTTACAGGAAAGAAAGTCTGTTTCTACTATATATAAATAAAAAGATAAAATATAATATATAAGTAAGTAAATAGAAAAGAAAAAAGAATCGTCATTGACAAAAATCTATCGGAACGCTATTATAAGTATAAGTGGTAGTGTGTGGATTTTGTACCTAAATGCACAGCAAACCCGAACGAAAGGACTTGCTGAGAAGGAAAAGCCCATTTTCTGATCGGTATGGATACGCTATGAAAAAAAATCAACCGTCAAAAGCAATCGAGAACGACGACGTGGAAACCGTCACCGGCGAAGTGATCGGCCGCGAGCAGGCCGCGCTTTCGGTAAGTGACGAGAAAAACGCTTTCGGCTCTTTTGTTACAAAGTCTAACGACTTGATCCAGAAGACCAAGTATTCCCTGCCCCGCACCGAGCAGAAGATCCTGTTTATGCTGCTGTCCAAAATCGACCAAAAAAAGGACAAAGACCCGTCAAAAACCTACAACCTGACCTTCTCGGAATTTTCAAAGCTGACCGGCGTCAATGCGCTTGATCCCGGCTACATCAACTACCTGAAGGACACCGTGCAGAGTCTGGAGCGCCGCGATTTCTGGGTCGTGCTGCCGGACGGGCGGTACAAGAGCATGTCGTGGCTCGACCGCGGCACCGTCGTCGACACGCGGGAAAAAACCATCAGCATCCGCTTCAACCGCGATCTGTGGCCGCAGGTCGCCCAGCTCACCAGCAATTACACGTCGTATTCGATCGAATATTTGCTGATGATGCGGTCGACCTACAGCATGCGCGTCTACGAGATCATCCTCTCCTACGACAATGGCAGCCGCAATTACGGCTACAACAACGGGCTGGTTTTCGAGCCGGTGACCGAGGAGATCCTGCGCAAATTCCCGGATATGCGCGCGGAGCTCAAGGGCTACAAGTACAAGCGCTTCAAATGCGATGAGCTGCGCAGTTTGCTCTCCGTACCGACGCCGGAGGAGCGCGGCCGCGGCAAGAAGAAAAACAGCGAAGAACCGACGAAATATAGCCGCGAAAAAACGCTGAACGAAAAATATCCCACCTACTACGACTTTGACAAGCATGTTCTGAAGCCCGCCAAAAAAGAGATCAACGAGATGACGGACTTGTGGGTCGAGTACATCCCCGTGCGCCTGAAGGGCACCCGCAAATACGAGTACCTCTACTTCTTCATCAAGTACAAGACCAAGGACGAGATGAAGAAGGTCCGCGCCTTCCATGATGCCAACGCGGGGCCGGACGGTGAGGTCGCGAAGAAACCGCGCAAAACAAAAAGAAAAAATGTCGGTTTTACCGCCGCGCAGAGCGCCTCGGCGCTGCTGCCGGACGAGATCCTGCAGATGACCTACGTCATGGCGCGGCACGAGCTGGAAAGCCGGATCGAATATTTTTCTTATGAAAAAAAGTTGGTTTCCAATGAAAAGAACGTCATAGCGGACATTTTGACCTACACATCCAAGCTGCTGACGAACCAGAAAAAGAAAGACCAAGCCGAGGAAGCACTGGAAGCGCTGAACCGCATCATTCAGGACAACGGCAGCCTGAAATACTGGGTGCTGGGCATGTGCATGCGCTTTACCGAGCTGCTGAGAGTTTCTGCTGAAAAAAAGTCGGCTCAGTATTACCGCGTGGTGGTCTACAACGATATTATCGAAAGGTCGGCGGCGACGGTCATGAACGGCAAGGAATTTTCCGATAGACTGGACGGATACCGAACCTTCAAGATCGACATGTCGGTATTCAATGAAACATAAAGGCAACGATGAACGAACAACACCCAGCGGGGCAGAACCAAAGCAGCGGTTCTGCCCCGCTGTTCCTTTTGCTTGCCGGTATATGATAAGCGGCAACGATGAATCAACGACAAAACCCCGCCGCAGTTATTGACAGCACCGGCTGGGAACGGTATAATGATAGCATGAGGCACAATCCTATCACATGATAAACGGCAACGATGAATCAACGACAGCAAAGCTGCTCAGAAAGGCTGGGTACATATGGCATATTGCATTACAGTTTGTATGCAAAAGGGCGGCGTCGGCAAAACGACGCTGACGATCAACCTTGCGGCCTGCATGGCGAAGCGCGGGAAAAAAGTCCTCGTCGTGGATACCGACCAGCAGGGCGATCTGACGAGCACGGCGACGGAATACTCCGTTTCCACCGGGCACTTTGCGAAAAAGGGCGTCTACGACATGATCCACGCCCACGATATTGCGGACGCGGCCAACTATGTCTCACATACGCAGTACGAAAACATCGACATCATCCCCGCCAACGCGAATACACCGCTGGTGCCGGGATTGATCGAGATGTCCGCAACGGCGTCCAACGGCACCATCAACAAGTACGAGATGCTGGCGCTCTGCCTGTGCGAGATCGCCGAAAACTACGACATCATCCTCATCGACACGCCGCCGAACCAAGGGCTGCTGGTGCAGAACGCCCTGTACGCCAGCGACGCCGTGCTGGTGCCGATCCACAGCACCTACTACAGCTTGCAGGGCTTGGGCGAGATGCTGCGGCTGTTTTTCGAGCTGGAAAAGGCGGCCGACACCGAGATCAGCGTGCTGGGCATCGTGCTGAGCATGGTGAAAAACCGCGTCGCCATGAACGAATGGCTGCAGGACAACCTCAACGAGAAGATCGCCGACAATGCGCTCTACAAGCATTTCGGCATCGACGAGACGAAGTTCTTCAAGAGCACCATCAGCAACAATCAGGCCATCGTCGAGGGCGAGATCATGGGGCCTGCGATCTTCAACGTGTCGGACAAAAAGAAGACCGCAGGCGCGAAAAAGCGCAAGGAGACCGGCGTCAACAAGGCCGCAGCCGAATATATGAGCCTTTGCGATGAAATTCTCGAAAAAATCGGGAAGGAGGCGTAACGCAGCATGGGCAGACTGGATAAACTGAAAAAGAAATCCGCCGCGCGCACAGAGGCGATGGACGAGGCGCAGAACCGCATCACCGCGCAGACCATCGTGAAGCGGGTCAACGACGTCGAGCCGGAACGCCTTGATCTGAATATGATCGTTGCCAACCCGGACAACGAGCTGTACCGCACCGACGACACCGACGAGGAGGTCGTCAAGCTGGCCGACAATATCCGGATGGTCGGCCTGCTGCACAACCTCGTGGTCTGCAAGTGCGAGGACGGCGAGAACAAGGGCAAGTACGAGCTGCTCTCCGGCGAGCGCCGCTTCCGGGCGCTGTCCTACCTCGTGCGCAGCTACCCGACGGACGAGAACGCGCCGGACTGGAATCGCCCGTACTGCATCAAGCTGGAGGGGCTGACCGAAAACGAGAAGGTCGTCTACCTCGACACCGCGAACCTGATGGTGCGCGGCGGCTTCGGCAACGAGAAAATTGCCCGAAAGGCAACGGTGCGCTTCGTCGAGAACCTGCAGAAGCCGCCCTTCAACATGACCGAGCAGGAGGCAAAAAAGCAGCTGAAAGAGCTGAGCCCGATGAAGCCGCGCACCATCGATAAAGGACTGTCCATCGAGAAAAACCTGACGCCGGAGCTGAAGGCGCTGCTGGACGGCGGGTGCATCACCCGCACCCTCGCCGAGAGCTATGTGAACCTGACCGTCGCCGAGCAGAAGCTCGCGGCCGAGGCGTTCACCCTTGCCGAGACGATCGAGCCGCAGGCGCAGCGCGAGAAGGCGAAAAAGCAGCTGGCCGAAAGCCTGCGGGACGTGCTGGACAGCAGTGACCTTGCCCAGAGAACCGACATTCTTTCAGCGGCAAAAAAAGCGGTGGAGGAGCTTTGCAAAAAGCCGACGCCCGCGCCGAAGAAGGAAAAAACCACCTACGGACGTGATAGTGTCGTGATCGGCGAGCAGGTGCCCGCAGTCACGAAGAAGCTCCGGCGGCTGGCGAAGGCGCTGCGCGCGGACGGCGGGCGCAGCATCCTGTCCGCCCGCAGTGTCGAGGAGCGCGAGGCCTACCTGCAGAACCTTGACGAGCTGATCGATCTTGCCGACGCCATCCGGCAAGACATCCAGAGTACGCTGTGATGAGGGCGAAGGTGAAAATCGTCATCCGGCTGCTGCCGGAGCTGTACGACGTGCTGGAGCGCTACGCGGCGTGGTCGGACAAAAAGGTAGCCACGCTGATCGCCGAGATCCTGCACGGCCAGTGCGAGGCCGCGCGCAGGGCAGGGGAGAGCGCGGGCTGCCGCCGCTACGCCCTGAGCCGCGTCGGCGTCGAGATGATCCCCAGCAACCGCAACAAGGCGAAGAGCAGCACGAGCCAGATCTCGATCCGCCTCAGCGAGGCGGACGCCGCAACGCTGGATGCGATCACCCGGAACAATCCGGAGGGATTACGAATCGTAAATGGTAAGGTAACTTATACATATCGTAAAATCATTCCGGGGATGCTGCTCAACGATGAGATCTTCCGCGAGGCCGCACCATAAGAAAAAGATCAGCCCGAAGCTGCGGAGTGGCAGCTTCGGGCTGGTTTGTTTTTGTTAGGAGGTTATATGGGGAGGCATTCATGCCTCCCGTGGGGCGTTGATGGCGTTGCGGGGTGCATGGATCACCACCCGGTAGGGGCGGGGCATGCCCCGCCCGCAGGTTGCCCGTAAAAGCGCATTTTCCGTACAGCCGCGGGTCGGGCATGCCCGACCCCTACAGGGCGGCGGATTTTGAAGGATCGTTCCCGTTACCTCCAACTGTCCCTCATTCCACCAACCCCACCGCCACATCATTCACATTCGTGCCGGTCGCGCCGGTGCGGATCAACCCGCCCACTGCCTGCAGGGCATGGTAGGCGTCATTATCGGCCAGCGTTCCCGCGACGTCATACCCTGCGGCGGTCAGCGCGGCGAGGGTAGCACCATCCACGCAGCCGCCTGCGGCGTCGGTGGGACCGTCCGTGCCGTCGCTGCCGAGGGAGAAAACACAGCAATTTTCCAGCCCCGCCAGCGCGGGGGCAGCGGCGAGGGCAAGCTCCTGATTGCGGCCGCCCAGCCCCTTGCCGGTCAGGTGGACGACGGTCTCGCCGCCCGCGATGAACGCCAGCTTCCGCCCGCTGCCCGCGTGGCTGCGAACGATCGCGCCGAGGAACCGCCCGGCCTCCCGCGCCTCGCAGTCGAGGCGGTCGGTCAGCAGCACCGGCTCGTAGCCTTGCGCCCGGCAGGCGTTGGCCGCCGCGCGGCAAAGCTCGCGCACACTGCCGGTGATCTGCGTGGTAACGTTGGAAAGCTGCTTCGGCGTCTCCTGCCGCAGCAGCGCGGATGCGGCAGGGGAGAGGCGCAGCCGGTACTTTTCGGCGATGGCAGCCGCCTGCGCACAGGTCGAGGAATCGGCGCAGGCGGGGCCGCTGGCGATCATGTCCAGCGGGTCGCCCAGCACGTCGCTGAGCACGACGGCATACACCTGCGCCGGGGCGCAGGCCAGCGCAAACCGGCCGCCTTTTACGGCAGAAAGCCGCTTGCGTATCGTGTTGATTTCGACTATATCTGCCCCGCAGGCCAGCAACTGCGTCGTGATATCCTGCAGCTCCGCGCCGGGCAGCAGCGGCTTTTCAAACAGCGCACTGCCGCCGCCGGACAGCAAAAACAGCACGGTGTCGGTCGCGCGCAGCCCGGCCACGAGGTCAAGCGCGGCCTGCGTGGCGGCAAAGCTGTTCTCGTCCGGCACGGGATGCCCGGCTTCCAAGCAGCGCACGCCGGGGATGTCGCCCCGGCAGTGGCCGTATTTCGTGATGACGATGCCGCCGTCCACCGCGCCAAGGGTCGCCGCTGCCGTGTGCGCCATCTGCCACGCGGCCTTGCCGACGGCAACGAGAAAAACACGTCCCTGCGGGCAAAAATCAGCCAGCGCACGGCGCACGGCCTCGTCCGGCAGCACGGCGCGGATGGCCGATGCCACGATGGAATCCGCAATTTCGCGCATGGGGGCGGCCTCCTTTTTCAAATAAACTGCACGCCGACGCCCAGCAGGTTCGGCCCCAGATGCACCGCGAGGGTCGCGTCGATCTGGCCGTGCAGCACGCTCTGCGCGTCGGGCAGCGCACGGACAAGCGCCTTCTCCAGCGCCGCGCCCTCCTCCGGCACGTTGCCGTCGCAGACGACGAGGTTGTACGCTGCGCCGGGGCGGCTGGCAACGAGCGCCTGCGCCAGCTCCAGCAGCTTCGGCTGGACGCCGCGCCGCCCGCGCACCTTGGCGACGGTCGAGATCATGCCGTCCCTGCGGTCGAAGGTCAGCACCGGCTTAATCTGCAAAAGGCTGCCCGCCAGCGCCGTGGCGCGGCCGATGCGCCCGCCGCGCTGTAAATATTCCAGCGTGTCGAGGGAGAACCAGACGACGGTGTCGTCGATGAGCTGCGGCATCCGGGCGCAGAGGTCGTCGAACGCCATGCCCTGCGCCGCGAACCGCGCGGTCTGCACGGCCAGCGCACCGAGGCCGATGCTGGCGCTCTTGCTGTCGAAGATGCGCACGGTCAGCTCCGGGTGCTCCTCGGCGGAGATGCGCATGAGGTTGTTCGCGCTGGACAGGCACCCGGCGATCATCAGCACGATGACGTGGGTGTAGCCCTGCCGCGCAAGGGCGGTGTAGACGTCCTCGATGTCCTGCGGGCGGGGCAGGCTGGTCTTGAAGTCCTCGGCCTTCTGGCGGGCGTAGACCTCCTCGACGGTGATGTCGATGTTGTCGCGGTAGCTTTCGGTGCCGCAGCTCACGACGAGCGGCACCGAGAAGATCGGGTATTGCTTGAACACCTCGCGGGGCAGATCGCAGCAGGTATCGGTGACGACGGCAATTTTTTCGGCAGCTTCCATGTGTTTCTCCCGTACATTTTATAGTAAGATGTAAAAGGTATTATAGCCCGAATTTGTTGCGGTGTCAAATTTTTGCGGGGGTGCCGCGCCGCCCGGCCATTGTGACGTTGCTTCATCGTTGCCTTTTTCGGAATCCGCAGAACTTCGCCGCGCCGCACCCTTGACAATCCGCCGCCGCGCTGTACAATAAGACTAAACCAAATTTACCAGAAGGGGAGTAGTACCTATGCAGCCATTGTCCGACCGCACGGCCGGTTTTACCGATTCCGTCATCCGCCGCATGACCCGCATTTCCAACCGGTACGGCGCGGTGAACCTCTCGCAGGGGTTCCCGGATTTCGACCCGCCGCGCGCCATCCTCGACCGTCTGGCCGAGGTCGCGCACGAGGACTTCCACCAGTACTCGATCACGTGGGGCGCACAGAACTTCCGCGAGGCGCTGGCCGCGAAGCAGGCGCGGTACATGGGGCGCACCATCGACCCCAACAGCGAGATCGTCGTGACCTGCGGCAGCACCGAGGCGATGATGACCGCCATGATGACCGTGACGAACCCCGGCGACAAGGTCGTCATCTTCTCGCCGTTTTACGAAAATTACGGCGCTGATACGATACTTTCCGGCGCAGAGCCGATCTACGTGCCGCTGGTGCCGCCGGAATTTAATTTTGACCCCGAAGTGCTGGAGGACGCCTTCCGCCAGCACCCCAAGGCGCTGATCTTGTGCAACCCGTCGAACCCCTGCGGCAAGGTTTTCACCCGCGCCGAGCTGGAAATCATCGCTGCACTGGCAAAAAAGTACGACGTCTACGTCATCACCGACGAGGTGTACGAGCACATCGTCTACGCGCCGCACACCCACACCTATTTTGCCGCGCTGCCCGATATGTGGGAGCGCACGATCTCCTGCTCGTCGCTGTCGAAAACGTATTCCGTCACCGGCTGGCGGCTGGGGTACGTCATCGCGCCCGCGCCCATCATCGACCGCGCGAAGAAGGTCCACGACTTTTTGACGGTGGGCGCCGCCGCGCCCTTGCAGGAGGCGATCCTGCCCGGCTTGCGGTTTGGGCAGGAGTACTATGAGGATTTGCTTGCAAAATATACGCATAAGCGTGATTTATTCTGCAAGGGACTGGACGACTTGGGGCTTGCCCACAACGTGCCGCAGGGCGCGTACTACGTGATGATGGACATTTCGGAGTTCGGTTACGACAGCGACCTGCGCTTCTGCGAGGAGCTGGCCGCGAAGGTCAGCGTCGGCGCGGTGCCGGGGTCGAGCTTCTTCCGCGAGCCGGTGAACCACCTGATCCGCTTCCATTTCGCGAAGAAGGACGCGACGCTGAACGAGGCGTTGACGCGGCTGGAAAAGGTGAAGGGGCAGATGCGGGGGTAAGGCTTTTGCCGCGCCGTCCCATAATCCCGCATCCCTTCCACCGCGCCGCCTGCTACCGCCCACAAATACAAACTGGCGACGCTGCAATACGGGCTGAACCGGCGGCGGTATTTCTCGAACAATTTGCGGTCGATGCGGCGGTGATGGTACACCATCCGCAGGCCGCGCTGGATGGCGAGGTCGTCGTAGCTGAAAACGTCCGGCCGCTGCATGCAGAACAACAAAATCATCTCGGCCGTCCAGACGCCGATGCCCTTCAACGCGGTCAGCTCGCGGATGGCATCGGCGTCGCTTTTTTGCCATATGCCGTCCAAATCAAACGTACCTGCGTGGACTTTCTCGGCGAAATCCGTGATGTACTCCGCCTTGCGGAACGTCATGCCCAGCGCCTGCAAATTGGGCACACCGGCGGCCAAGATCGTCTCGGCGTTTACCGTGCCGAGGGCATCCTGCATCCGCTGCCAGATGGTCGCCTGCGCCTTTGTGGAAATCTGCTGGCCGATAATATGATGTACCACCGCCGAAAACAGGTCGTCGTCCACCGTGCGCTCGATGGGCCCGACGCGGTCGATGACCTCGGCCAGACGCTTGTCCTTGCCGCGCAGGTAGCTAAGCTCGGTCTCGCCGTAGGTGAAAATCATCGCGCGCCCCCTTATTATAAAGAGCACCCAACGTCGGCACGGCGCGTTCCGCAATTGTCATGATACAATCTCCTAACATATTAGATTACAATGTCTGGATACTTATTGTATGTAGACTTTCTGTATTCAAGTAGATTATATTATAAAACATGGGGGGATGCAACCATGAATATCATTAAAGTGTTTGGAGACAATCTGAAAAGATATCGAAAAGCAATGGGATTGTCGCAAGAAGCATTTGCAGATAAATGTGGAATGCATCGCACCTATATCAGCGCAATTGAATGTTATCGGCGCAGTATTTCTCTTGAGAATATCCAACGCATTGCAGATGCACTGGATATTGAAACATATAAATTATTTCTGGAGGAGGAGACAAATGCCACGGACAAGAAAACCTAAATTGCCAAAGTTACTTGAAAGAAAACTAAGCAAAACAGGGCAAACACGAGGCGCTGATGATGACGTTATTTTCCAAAATAGAGTTTCGCGCAGCAATACGGTGCTGATCCCTTTTCATCAGTGGCAGGCAGATCCGGAATTAAGAAAGATATCTGATCAATTTGAACATGGATACATAGTGTTAATTGCTCCAGAAGATTTCTTCTCGGTTAAAAAGCCGGAAGAATATCTTGAAGGATTTGGGCTGTTTTTGGGGGATAATGCGCTTGTTTTTTACGAAACACGTGCAGATTGGGAGAAATATAGTCCATACCGCTATGGGTGGGCATATGCCAATAGCAGAACTGCACCCTTAGAGGGACAATATGTTGCGCGGGTGCCTGCCAATACATCTATGGATGAAGAACGTGCGCAGAAAGTCAATTTGGGTTATGCCACACAGTCTCCCAAGGGGGCAGGTATTCGGCTGTATGAGTATGCGTCCAAACAAACGATTGACGAGTGTAAATTACAGTTAGAGGCTATTTTCTGGCTGTGTACGGATGCGGTTGAATCCATGGAGAAGAATGGAATGAGCCGTGAAAACGCTGAATTGCGAAAGCGTATGACCTTGCAAGAGGCGCAAGAACATGGATTGCTCAATTATGAGAAATTGCAGGAAAAGAGGATTATTAATAGCCAGAATCATACAATTTGCCCGCTTTGCTTAAGAGAGTTATCCGGCGAAGAATTTCTCAATCGTTTAGCGCAACCAGAGGGAAGAGAAGTTCCGGATCTCACGGTTACGCAGGTAAACCTGTTTCATATAGAAGAGCTAAAATACGGAGCCTTTAATCATCGCCAATATAATCTGGGGTGGGGATGCCATTTCTGTAATGTAGTAGTAAAGGATTCCGGTATTTATCCCACACTGAATTGGATGCAGGAAGTTATCGAAAAAAATAAGGAAGAGGGCTATTTAAACTAAAAAAGAGCTGTGCATTTGCGCAGCTCTTTTTTAGTTGGCGGTTTCTGCAGCTCTGTTTTGCGTAAGGCGGTTTTCTCCGTAGCAACACCATTTTGGGTCAATTTCAAACAGGACACATTTTCGACCCAAGTTCATAGAAGCTATGCCAGTTGAAGCAGAACCGGCAAAGCAGTCCAAAACGATATCTCCGTTATAGGTGGTTGCATTTATTGCATGCTCTAACAAGGCTACAGGTTTTTCGGCAGGGTGCTTTCCCTTATATTGCCGGACGTTTTCAAAATCCCATACGTCTGTAAACTCAATATTTTTGTTTACATTAAAAGGCCGTATAATGTCCTCGAAATCGGGAATATCCGGAACACCAGCTGCTGTAAGGGTCGCCTTAAGTTTTTCAAACTGTTCCCGGCTTGGAATGTTTCTTCCAGCTTCCCAGTTTGCAACTGCCCCACCGTGGTTGACTTTTCCATAGGCACCGGTCAACTCTGCGAGCTTAATGGTTGACATATTAACGCTTTTTCGCCATGCGGTAAGCTGCCCGCCAAAATAACTCTTATACAAATTTCCCTCGGCAGCATTTTCAAGGAAAAGAATGCGTTCTGAATGAGGGTACCATTGACGAAGAGATTCTTTCCTCATTTTTTGCTTCCAGCCATCATATCCGGGCGCGTTAGGCTTTGTCCAAATGATTTCAGACAATACATTAAAATAAGCTGAAAACATTACCTGCAGTTGCGCAGACATAGGGGAAGAGCAGAAACAAAAAACACTGCCATTATGCTTCAAAACCCTTTTCCATTCTATCGCATATTGCCTCATCCAGCTGATATAATCAGAATCTTTTGAAAAGCGGGTGTCTCCAATAATGTTACGCTTTTGGGTAGAGTGATAGGGTGGATCGGTTAAAATTAGTGCGATACTATGATCGGGGATTTTCTTTATGAGTTCTAATGAATCCCCGTTGACCAGAAGCGATTCCTCGGTGTTATAGTATCCGTTGTGAAATTTATTTCTGATTTCAGTAAAGACTGCACCTGTGTCCACTCAGTACGCTCCCTTTATTGCAAATTTGGCGATATTCATTGCAGCAAACGTTTTTATTATAGCATGATACATTATGATCTGTAAAGAAAAAATGCTGCCTTGTGACTTTGCTGATGTTGCATACATCATGAAATTCTATGGATTTAGTGGCAGTGGCCGCCGCAGTGGTGCGCGTTGACAGCGCCGGGGTCGTGGGTCAGCTTGCCCGCCAGCAGCGCCAGTACGGCTTGGTCGGCATTGCCGACGACCCCGGCATACAGCCGGATGCCCGCCGCCGAAAGCGCCGCCTGCGCCCCCGCGCCGATGCTGCCGCAGAGGGCCGTGTTCACGCCGTTGCGCTGCAAAAACGCCGTGACGGCGCTGTGGCCGCTGCCCTCGGTGGGGATGACGGCGGTGTCCATGATCATGCCGCCGTCGACGGTGTAGAGTTTGAATTGGGGGCAGTGGCCGAAGTGCTGGCCGACCATCCCGTTATCGTATGCGACTGCGATTTTCATAGGTGTTTCTCCTTTTGTGTGGGGTTTTACCATGATTATAGGGGATTTGCGGGGAAAACGCAATGGGGCACGGGCGGTTTGTAGGGGACGCATATATGCGTCCCGTGGACGTTGCCAGTGTTGCAACGCGAGGATTCCGCCGCCCGGTAGGGGCGAGGCATGCCTCGCCCTCAACACAAACCGTTATTGCACTCCTGCCGGACAGCTGCGGGTCGGGCATGCCCGACCCCTACGTGGGTGGCGGTAATGGGATGCGCTGCCTGCCGGAAGGCTGCGCGGGCGGAGCAGAGCCCCGCCCCTACGGGTTAGATGCCAAATTCCCTCTATTACAAATATAATTTTGGCATCCTATAAAATCGCCACTATCTTATTACAAATAGAGTCAAAAAAAGATATAATGCCAAAATACCATGTAATAATAGGCTATTTTGGCATCTTATCCGCAAACCATCTGCTGTGAGGTGGTCGGCAGAAGCCACCAGTCCTGCCGTGTGCCTGCCCGCCCGGCGCGCACGTGCTTAAGACAAAGTTCTTCTGCTGCGCGGCTCAATGTCCGCTTGGAAATCCCGTTCTCTTTACTCATTCGTTCAATTTCCTCATACGTCGCCCACCCCTTCGGCTCCAACAGTGCGCGCAGCGCCTCCACGGCCGCGTTCAGGCTCGTGGCCGGTCTGCCTGCCGTTTTCCCGCCGACGCGGATGATCTCGTTGTAGTCCAGCTCGCATTCGCCCAGCATCTCGACGCCGCGATTGCTGACGCGGTAGCGCTGGCTTGCGCCGGGCTGGCCGAGGGAATTTTTCGCGTGGGCGAACACCCGCACCTCCGGCTCGGCGGGGTCGCGGCCTACAATAATAATACTGCGCGCCGCGTTGCGGAAGTCGCTTGACCCCAGCAGGCGGTCAAGCGCGTCGGAGTTGTTCGCGCCGGGCTTTGCCATGTGGCTGACAAGCACCACCGCGCAGTTGTACCGCTGCGCGAACCGCCCCAGCCAGTCCAGGATCGGGCGCACCTCGTTGGCCTTGTTCATCTCGACCCCCGCGCCGAGGTAGCTTTGGATGGGGTCGAAGATGACAAGGCGCGGCGGAATGACGTGGGCGGCCAGCTCCAACCGCTCGTCGTCGAGGGTCAGGGTGGGGGAGTCGGTGGTGAATTTCTGGATGGCGACGCGCGAAAGCTCCGCCCCCAGCGCCTGCAAGCGCGGCTGCAGCACGATGCAGGGGTCGTTCTCCTGCGTGAAATAGTAGACCGCGCCCGGCTCGTCCACCCGGAACCGGCGGCTGACCTGCGCCGCCCAGTGCAGCGCCAGCCACGTTTTGCCCACGCCGGACACGCCGCCCAGCACGGTCAGCATGCCTTTGGGCAGGTAGGGCGCGATGAGGTACTCGGCCTTGTGGGGGATGACCTCGGACATGAGCTGCAGCACCGTCGGCTTGGCGAGGTTGCTGCGCTCGATCTGGAAGACCCCGTCGCGGAAAACGTCGGGGTCGTCCTCCCACAAATCGCCGAACAGCTTGTGCCACTGGGCGATGCGCTCCGGCGTGATGCCGGCCTTTTGCGCGGCGGCCTCGACCATGGCAAAGCGCTGGGTGACCTCGTCGGGGCGGCAGCCGTCGACGCAGTAGAGATAGGTCATGCTGCCCAGCAGCCGGTCAGGGTTTTCGCGCTGCCAGTCAAGCCAGATGCCGAACTCGTCGGTATCGAGGCGGGGTTTGGGTGCGGATGATGTGTTTTTCTCCATAGAACCTCCTTGAAAGTGTGTAATTTAACCACTAATGGTTGTTGACATTATAGCATAGCGGTTGTAGAAATGCAAGAGGGGGAAGATAAAAAGTTGTAATTTGGAGAAAATAGATTGCCGCGCGGTAGGGGCGGGGCATGCCCCGCCCGCAGGTTACCCGGTGACGGTGCGATTACCGTTCACCTCCGGGTCGGGCATGCCCGACCCCTACGGGGCGGCGATAATGTAACGCGCTGCCTGCGGGAGCGTGGCCGGTATTGCCCACGTGAATATTCCGCCGCGCGGTAGGGGCAGGGCATGCCCCGCCCGCAGGTTACCCGGTGACGGTGCGATTACCGTTCACCTCCGGGTCGGGCATGCCCGACCCCTA
>CAKSUQ010000032.1 GCA_934502625.1 uncultured Gemmiger sp. | reverse complement strand
TTATCAGAAGTGAAGTAGTCCATATCTGCGGCGGTCTCGTACCAACGGTAGCCCATGTAAACGCCTTCCTCATACTCGCGGAAACGCGCCTCGAACTCAGGGCCGCCCTTGAACTTGGAAAGCCATATGTCACGGGTGTAACTCGTGTTTGTGTAGCTGGTTTCGCCGTCGCCCTTATTGAAGTTCACGTACGTCGGGGTCAGCGTGCAGTCTGCTGCAAAGGTATCGACCGTCTTGCCGGAGGGGTTCACCGTGCCGTTCAGAATCTTGCCCAGACTCTTGAAACCGACAGCACCGGGGGTGCACATCGTGATGACAGCGTCAATATTGGGGTCGTCTTCCAGTTCGCCTACCTGCATCGTGTTGCAGGAGTTCAGCACGACGACAACGCCGTCGCAGTTTTTCTTAGCAAAGTCCAGCACGCCGCGCTCGGTGTCGGTAAGCGCCAGCTGGTGCGGTGTACCGTCGTCATACGCCTGCGTATACAGGTCGCCGCCCTCACCGCCTGCGCGGCCAAGGAAGACGATGCCGACCGTGCCCTTGCAGCTGTCCTCAATGCCGTTGTAGGTTTCTGCCGGGTACTCGTTCAAAATCGTAGAAGACCCCAGAAACGCCGTTGCACCGCCCTCGCCGGAAGCCGCAGCAGGCGTGGTTTCATGCACCGTTCCGTTTTTCATAGCGTCAACGCTTGCGCTGTTTACATTGCTGAACGCTTCGTTGATGCCCTTTTCCGCCGTGTAGACATAATCAGCGGTGGTATCAGCACTGCCGGAGCCGGAGCCGCTCATCATCGGGTTCAGATAGTCATAACCGAACGGCGTAACCGCAGTGTCCGCAGTCAGCGGGAGCAAGCCGTTGTTCTTTAGAAGGACAATGCCCTCGTCTGCAATATTCTCGGAGGTTTTCAGACTGTTCTGCAAAGCCTCTTCGGAATTTGCACTGGTAATGTCATAATAATCGGTATCCCAGCCGGATGTGCCGGAGGGTGTAGTCGCCTTGCGCGCGCCCTTTCCCAAGAAAGCGTTCAGCGACGGGGTAAAATAATTTGTGACAAGCGATAGTACCAACGCAAAAATCAGGAAGAATGCCATAATGGGAACGGTAATGAGCCTAAACTTCTTTGCGTTCATTTTCAATTTCTTTGGTGTTTCCATGATTTTCTCCTTGCAGTAGTTTTCCTAATACATTCGAGTGCGCTCTCGTTATGTTGGCTATATTGTAGCATACTTTCCCCTTTTTTGGCGCAAAATCTGCATAACCTGTCGTTTTGGAAGCATAATCTGTAATTCTTCGGATTTTGGTCGGAAAATCGTTGTGCAATCCGCACAAGGTAAGGCCGGTTTGCTTTGTGCAACCTGCTATTTGCAATTTTGGGCGGCGCGGCGGCTGGCTCCATAAAATAGATACAAATTGGCGCTGTGATGGGTGCAGTACATCGTGTATAATGCAATCGACCCAGTATTTGAGAGGGGATATAGGAAAATGAACAACACACTGTACCAGAAAAAGCCCGTGCTGTGGCTGACGATGACTGCGGTGCTGATGGCGATGAACGTCGTGCTCAGTTCCTTCAGCATCCCGGTGCCGGGCGGGCATCTGTACCTGAACGACATCGTCATCCGCACGGCGGCCATCCTGCTTGACCCGCCGGACGCGTTCTCGGTTGGCGGCACGTTTTTTGAGAGGATGACCGCCATATGATCTACAAAGTTTTGCGTATTGACGAGCAGATGTACGGCTGTGAGGAGTTGCCCGCCGACCAGCCGCTGCTCTGCGACGTTGTATTGAAAAGCCCCGACGGTGTCCACCGCGTCCTCCCCTACCCCGATGCTGAGCTGCGAGCGCTCGGCATCGAGGAAGGCTCGGCCGTGATGCTGGATGCCGACGGGAAGATGAAGAAGATGTAAAAAAAGCATATGCACCCGATGATGAGTGCACATGCCAGTTTGTCAAAGAACTCTCCCCCAAAAGCCTTCGCGGTTGCGAAGGCTTTTGGGGGAGAGTTCTTTGACAAACTGAAGCGGCATATCCGAAGATATGCCGCTTAGAAAAGGCTTTCCCCTTGGGGGAAGGCAAATCGTCGCAAATGCGCTCGCCCGCTTTTTTTAACTCTCGCTGGAAATGTCAGTCCCGAAGTACTTCTCGCTCAGTTCCTTCAGGGTGCCGTCGGCGCGCAGTTCGTCGATGGCGGCGTCGATGGCGGTGCGCAGGGTGGCGGTCTCGTCGCCCTTGCGCATCGGGATGGCGACCTCGTTGGCGTCGTCGGTCAGCACAGCGATCTTTGCGTTCGCGTCGGGATGCTCCTTCATGTAGTCATAGTAGGTCATCTCGGCGTTCAGCGTCGCGTCGATACGACCGCTAAGCAGCAGCTCAAACGTCTGGTTCAGGTCGTCGACGCCGGTCACGGTCGCGCCGTACTGCTCGGCCAGCTGGGCGTAGGTGCTGGAGATCGTGTTTGCGGTGTTCTTGCCGTTCAGGTCTTCCAGCGTGTTGATGCTGTCGTTGTCCTTCGTCGTGATGACGGCGGTGCGGTTGAAGGCGTAGGGGGTCGAGAAATCGTATTTCTCGGCGCGCTCCGGCGTGATGTCGACGCCGTTCACCATAATGTCGTAGCGGCCGGCGTCGAGACCGGCCAGCAGGCCGTCCCACTCGCCCTCGATGAACTGCGGCTCGACACCCAGCTTCTCGGCGATCTTCGTGGCGACCTCGACGTCGTAGCCGACGAGGTTATCGTCCTCGTCGTGGTACGTCCAAGGTGCCCAGGTTCCCTCCATCGCGACGGTGATGGTGCCCTTGGCCTGAATCTCGCTCAGCAGGTCGCCGCCTGCGGTCTCGGTCGTCTCGGTACCGGCGGTGTCCGCCGTGCTCTCGGCGGCGGTGGTGTCGGCGGTACTGCCGCAGGCAGTCAGCCCCACGGCCAGCGCAGCGGTCAGGGTCAGCGCGGTCAGTTTCGTAAGCTGCTTCATTATACCAGGCTCCTCTGTTTGTAGTTCTGTAAAAATTCTTGGGTGCGGGGCTGCGTCGGGTTCGTGAAGAACGCCTCGGCGGTGTTCTGCTCGACGATGACGCCCTGATCCATAAAGACGACGCGGTTCGCCACATGGCGGGCAAAGTCCATCTCGTGCGTCACGACCAGCATCGTGCGGCCTTCCTCGGCCAGCTTGCGCATGACGGCCAGCACTTCGCCGGTCAGCTCCGGGTCAAGGGCGGACGTCGGCTCGTCGAAATAGATGATCTCCGGGTCGGCGGCGATGGCGCGGGCGATGGCGACGCGCTGCTGCTGCCCGCCCGAAAGCTGGATGGGATAATGGCTGCAGCGGTCGTCCATGCCGACCTCGACCAGCGCGGCGTGGGCGATCTCTTCAGCCTGCTGGCGGGGCATCTTGCGGGCGACGATGAGCCCCTCGGTCACGTTTTGCAGGGCGGTCTTGTTTGCGAAAAGGTTGTAGCTCTGGAACACAAAGCCCGTGCGGCGGCGCAGGGCGTTGGCCTCGCCATGGGTGACGCGGTTCAGCTCGACGCGCCGGTCATCAAACAGCATTGTGCCCTCGTCGGCCTTCTCCAAAAAGTTCAAGCAGCGCAGCATCGTTGTTTTTCCACTGCCGCTGGAGCCTAGGATCGCAACGACGTCGCCCTTGTCCACGTCGAGGTCGACGCCCTTGAGCACCTGCAAGTCCCCGAAGGATTTGCGCAGATTTCTGATTTGCAGCATAGCTTCAACTCCTTTGCGCGCCGCGGCTGTTGAGATAGCGCTCGCCCACCGCCTGCAGGCGGGTCAGCACCGTGCAGAACAACAGGTAGATGAGGCCGACCTCCAAGTACAGCGCCAGCGGCTCATAGGTGCGCGCGACAATGCGCTGGGTCGTCATCAGCATTTCGGTCACGGTGATGTTGGCTGCCAGCGAGGTATCCTTGATCATTGCGATCAGCGAGCTTGCCAGCGTGGGGAACGCCGTGCGCAGCGCCTGCGGCAGGATGATGCGACGGATGATCTGTAAGTAGCTCATGCCGACGCACTGCCCGGCCTCCATCTGGCCGCGCGGCACAGCTTCCAGCGCGGCGCGGATCGTCTCGGCGCAGTAGGCGCCCTCGTTGATGGAAAAGACCAGCACCGCCGCGGGGAACGGCTCGATGAGGATGCCGACGCCGGGCAGACCGTAAAACACGACGAACAGCTGCACCAGCACCGGCGTGCCACGGATGACCCAGATGTAAAACCGGGCGATGCGCTGCAAGACCGGCACATGGGCAAACTGCACCAGCGCCACCGCGACCGCGATGCAGAGCGCCAGCGCAAAGGAAATCAGCGTCAGCGGGATCGTGACCGTCAGGCCGGGCAGCAGGATTTTACCAAAGGAATCGACGAGGATCCCTATAAGGCGTTCGGACATGAAGCGTTCTCTCTCCTTTTATATAAAGCGGGGCGGGCAGATTTCCCACCAAAACGGTATGCTATGGAATTGTAGCACAGTTCGCCCGCTTTTGCAAGGGGTTGAAACATAAAGTAAAGTTTAAGATCGCAGCCTTTTACCGCGCAAAATCCCCCTCCTGTACCAAATCGGTGCGCAAGCGCTGGTAACGGGCGGCAAAATGTGCTATACTGTGCTGTAGATTCTACAAGAAAAGGCGGTATACCGCATGAATACGACCGAAGAAAAACGCGAAGCTATCCCCAACAGTGTCAGCCGGATGCTGATTACCGGCGTCGGCGTGCTGCTGCAGGTGCTGTGGCTGTGCTGGCTGGCGCTGCGGCTGAACAACTACTCCACCGCCATCTCGGTGGCGACGTCGGTGCTGGCGTTTATAATTACGCTGCGTATATACGGGCTGCATATCAACGCAGCGTATAAAATTTCATGGATCATCCTGATTCTGGTTTTCCCGGTGTTCGGGCTGACGATCTACTTTTTGTTTGGCCGCACCGGCGCGGTGCGCAGCATTCGCAAGCGTTTTGACGAGAATCTTGCCCGGCTGCGCCCCTGCCATGTCCCGGCGTTGGAAAAGGCCGCTGCCCTGCCCTGTGCCAGCCGCACGGCGAAAAATCATGCGCAGTATCTCGCCAGCGCCGGTTACCCGGCCTACGCCAACACCGACGTGACCTTCTACGGCGACACCTGCGAAGCGCTGGAGGCGCAGAAAATTGCACTGCGCAGCGCCGAAAAATTCATTTTTATGGAATATCACGCCATCGAGGACGCTTCGGCATGGCAGGAGATCGAGGACATTCTGGCCGAGCGCGCCGCCCACGGTGTCGAGGTGCGTGTGTTCTACGACGACGTAGGCAGCATTGGGTTTATCAGCAGCGCCTTTGTCAAAAAGCTGGAAGCGCGGGGCATCCAGTGCCGGATGTTCAACCCGGTCATCCCGATTCTGAACGTCTTCATGAATAACCGCGACCACCGCAAGATCACCGTCGTGGATGGCCGCGTCGGCTTCACGGGCGGTTACAACCTCGCCGAGGAGTACTTCAACCGCACCCACCCCTACGGCCAGTGGAAGGACACCGGCATCCGGCTGGAGGGCGACGCCGTGCGCGGCCTGACGCTGATTTTCCTCGAACTGTGGGGCGCGACGCAGAAGGAACCGATCGAAATTGAGCCGTACCTGCCCGCCGTCGACTACACTGCGCGGGAGAGCGGGCTGGTCGTGCCCTATGCCGACAACCCGCTGGATGATCTGCCGGTCGGCGAGAATGTCTATCTGAACCTCATCCGCAGCGCACGGGAGTATGTCTACATCACGACGCCCTATTTGATTTTGAGCGACGAGATGCAGCGCGCCCTGACGCTGGCCGCCGCCAGCGGCGTCGACGTGCGGATCATCACGCCCGGCATTCCCGACAAAAAGACGGTCTTCTCGGTGACGCGCAGCTATTACGCCGCGCTGGCAAAGAGCGGTGTGCGGATTTATGAGTACACGCCGGGGTTCATCCACGCGAAGCAGTGCGTGGCCGACGGGCGCGAGGCCGTCGTAGGCACGATCAATTTTGATTTCCGCAGCTTGTATCTGCATTTTGAGAACGCCTGTTGGTTCACGGGCTGCCGTGCCGTCGACGATGTGCGGCGGGATTTTGATGCGCTGTTCCCCGTCTGCCGCGAGGTCACGCAGGAGTACGCCGCCCGCCGCAGCCTGGCTCTGCGCGGCTGGCAGTGCGTGTTGCGGTTGTTTAGTCCGTTGCTGTAAGGGGGGCGACAACCCGGACAGTGCGCGGCAATTTGCGGCGGGGTGAGGTCACCCCGCCCTACGCACAACCGGAAAGTCCTATGTAGGGCGGCATGCCCCCATGCCGCCGTGGAACGCTGTGGTTGCCGCCGCGTCGTAGGGGTCGGCGTCCCCGTTACAACAATGAAAAGACCGCCCGGAAAGGGCGGTCTTGGCGGGGCGTTTATTTCTGCCCGTAGTAGGCGTCGGGGCCGTGCTTGCGCAGGAAATGCTTGTCCAGCACATGCTGGGGCGCGGGCTGAGCGGCAGGGTCGACGGTCAGGGTCAGGATCGCCATTTTCGCGACCTCCTCCAGCACAGCGGCGTGGTAGACGGCCTGCGAAGCGTCACGCCCCCATGTGAAGGGGCCGTGGCTGGCGCAGAGTACGCCGGGCACGTAAGCCGGGTCGATGCCTCGCTTTTTAAATGTCTCGATGATGACTTTGCCGGTGTTTTTCTCGTAGTCCTCGTCGATCTCTTCGGGCGTCAGCTCCCGCGTGCAGGGCACTGCGCCGTAGAAATAATCGGCGTGGGTCGTGCCGAAGGCGGGCAGGTCGCGCCGCGCCTGCGCGAAGGCGACCGCGTGGGTCGAGTGGGTATGCACGATGCCGCCCAGCTGCGGGAACGCCTTGTACAGTTCGAGATGGGTCTTCGTGTCACTGCTGGGGTTGAGGTCGCCCTCGACCTTATTGCCGTCCAGATCCAGCACGACAAGCATTTCCGGCGTCAGGTCGTCGTATTCCACGCCGGAGGGCTTGATGACGAACAGTCCCTTCTCCCGGTCGATGCCCGACACATTGCCCCAAGTATAGGTCACGAGCCCCCGCCGGGGCAGCTGCATGTTGGCCTCGTAGACCTGCTGTTTGAGTTCTTCTAACATGGGTGTTCTCCTTACTTCTAAAGGCTTCGCCTGAGGGGGAAGGCCTTTTACAGTAGTACACGGAACGCTACGCTGTGGTTCCCCTCGCCGCTGACGTGGTAGGCGTCCTCAACGTCCGCCCCCCCCAGAGGTCGACCTGCCGCAGCCTCGGCAGCGCTGCGGTAGCAGACATGGTCGGAATGGGCGTCCAGCCGGTTCACAGCGAAGACGGTCGGGTCGCTCAGCCAGCGAAGTTCGGGGGGCATAGTCACCACTCCTTTTGCGTTTTGTTTGTTACCGCCATTGTCCCACACGCGGCGGGCGGTGTCAATGCGCAATTCTTCTTTTTGCTGGAGAATTGTGTCGTGTTTAACAAGGAATTTTGTGCCCGGCGGGATTTTTTCGCGGCGGCTTGCGGCCTTTTGTTCGATGCAGCACAACATCTTGCGGCGGCAGCAGAATTTTTTCGGGCAGTGTTGTAATAAAAAGCACAGCGCCCGTTTTGCAAAACGCAGATTTTTCACGTTTTGGCACAAAAAAAGCCAACCTTACAAAAAGTTGGCGATTTGTTTGTCTGTTTTGCCGGTGCTTCAGGTGAAATCATCGGTCTGCGCACCGACAACATGCTTGAGCCGTTCGCGCACGGGGCGCAGGGCTTCGGGCAGCTGGTCATCGGGCAGGTCGCTTACGCCCTTCGTCGTGCCGCGCTGACGGGCGGTCTCGTAGAACCAGCACTTGTAGTCGAGGGTGTCCATCGTCTGCTGCAGCTCGGCCATCTGTGCCTGCAAGACCTTGCGCTGCTGGTGGAACAGCTCCAGCCGCCGGTCGATCGTGCCGTCGCCCTGACGGGCAAGCTCGATATACTCGCGGATGTTCTTGATAGACATACCGGTCTTTTTCAGACATTCGATGATGCGCAGCCACTCGAAGTCCGACTCCTGAAACACGCGGATGCCGCCCGCCGAGCGCTCAACAAAAGGCAACAGCCCTTCCTTATCATAATAGCGCAGCGTGGACGCCGGGACGCCCAGCCGTTTTGCCATCTCACCGATCGTATATG
Source organism: uncultured Gemmiger sp. (assembly GCA_934502625.1). Classification (GTDB taxonomy): domain Bacteria; phylum Bacillota; class Clostridia; order Oscillospirales; family Ruminococcaceae; genus Gemmiger. Next base: position 12,277 of record CAKSUQ010000032.1, on the reverse strand, counting down.
CCATAGTTTCCTCCGGGAATTTCCGGCCAAGCGCTTGACTTAAACCGGGGTTTAACTTGTATCATACAGTATAAGATAGTAAAAATCCGCTGTCAAGTCTTTTTAAAAAGGGACGGGCATTTCCGATGCTTCCACTGCAAATTCACCCGATGGTGCTCGACGGAAATTTTCACGAGGGTCGGGGCAGCTGCCTCGTCCCGACGCCCATTTTGCACCACGGCGCACGCCCCAAAAGGCTTTCCCCGCGGGGGAAGGCAAAGTTTTTGCCCCCATAGGGGGCATTTTTGTTGACAAAACCCTGTGCGCTACCTATTATAAGGGGGAAAGAAAAATGAAAGGACGTAACAAACCATGAAAATGCAGCGTATTGAACGTGTCCGTGCCGCACTGTGCGCACAGGGACTGACCCAGATGATCGTGTGTGACCCCAAAAGCGTCTGGTATCTGACCGGCGTCGCCGTCGAGCCGTATGAGCGGCTGTTGGCGCTCTACCTGCCCACCGAGGGCGAGCCCGTGCTGTTTTTGAACAAGCTGTTCAATGTGTCGAACCCGCCCTGCAAGGCTGTCTGGCACACCGACACCGACATGCCCGTGGCGCAGATTGCCGCCGTCGTCGACGCCGACAAGCCGCTGGGCATCGACAAGGAGTGGCCGGCCAAGTTCCTGATCCCGCTGATGGAGACCCACCCCGCCATGAAGGTCGTGCTGGCAAGCGACTGCGTCGACGACTGCCGCGCCTGCAAGGACGACGAGGAGCAGCGCCTCATGCGCGAGGCGTCCCGCATCAACGACGCCGTCAACGAGGCCGCGAAGCACTATGTCAAGGTCGGCATGACCGAGCGCGAGGTCGCCGAGTTTATCGACGCACAGTTCCGCGCCCACGGCTGCGAGGGGCCGAGCTTCACGACGATCGTCTCCTTCGGGGCGAACGCCGCTGACCCGCACCACGAGCCGGACGACACCGTGCTGAAGGAGGGCGACTGCGTCCTGTTCGACATGGGCTGCGTGAAAGACCGCTATTGCAGCGACATGACCCGCACCTGGTTCTGCGGCCAGCCGACCGAGAAACAGGCCGCCGTGCATGACCTTGTCCGCCGCGCAAACGAGGCCGCCGAGGCGCTTATCAAGCCCGGTGTGCGGCTGTGTGAGCTGGACGCCGCCGCCCGCGACCTCATCACCGAGGCCGGGTACGGCGAATATTTCAACCACCGTTTAGGCCATTTCATCGGCCAGACCGACCACGAGAAGGGCGACGTCAGCAGTGCGAATGCCGCCGCGGTGAAGCCGGGCATGATCTTCTCCATTGAGCCGGGCGTCTACCTGCCCGGCGAGTTTGGCGTCCGCGTCGAGGATCTGGTGCTTGTCACCGAGACCGGCTGCGAGGTGCTGAACCACAACGATAAGCATTGGGATATTGTGGGAAAATAAGCAGTGCCTTGTAGGGGCGGATTCCATATCCGCCCGGCTCGCGCATCCTTCCACGGGCGCATATAGAATGCGCCCCTACGGAGGTTTTCACCCAAAATAAGAGAGGCTCGCAATTGAAAAAGCTCACAAAATTCTGCGCTGTCACGCTGGCTGCGGCGGTGCTGCTGGCCGGGTGCGCTGCCACCCGTCTGCGGCTGGGCGCGGCGGCCGAGGGCGGCGTCTACCACCAGTTCAGCACTGCGCTGGCCGCTAAGCAGAGCAATATCGAGGTCAAGCAGACGGCGGGCTCCGCCGCGAACCTGCGGCTGCTGGCAGGCGGCTACCTGCAATTGGCTGTTGCTCAGTCCGACATGGCACAGGACGCCTACTATGGCACGGGCATCTTCACCCACGAGAGCACCGAGCGCACCTTCAGCGCCGTGGCCGCCCTGTACGAGGAGCCTGTACAGGTCGTCGTGCGGGCGGATTCCGACATCACCGCGCTGGAGCAGCTGCAGGGCAAGACCGTCAGCGTCGGCGAGGAGGAATCCGGCACCGAGCAGAACGCCGATCAGGTGCTGGCCGCCTGCGGCCTGAACCAGTGGCTTGTCCACACCGTCAACCTGAACTACACCGACGCCGCCGCCCAGCTGACGGACGGCAGTATCGACGCGATGTTCGTCACCGCCGGTCTGCAGGCCGACGTGCTGGAAGGGCTTGCCGCCGATGTCGGCATCCGGCTGCTGCCCGTCGACGAGGGCGTCGGCGAGCGGCTGCTGGCCGCCTACCCGGCCTACCACGCCTGCATCGTCCCCGCCGGGACGTACACCGGGCAGGACGCCGACGTCCGGACAGTCGGCGTGCAGGCACTGCTGCTGGCGTCGAACGCCCTGCCGGACGACACCGTGCAGGCGCTGACCGCCAACTATTTCAAAAACATCGACGCCGTGCAAAGCGGCCTGCCGGTCACGCTGGCGGCTGACCCCGCCGACGCTGCGGCGCAGCGTGTCGTCCCCTACCACACCGGCGCAGCGGCCTACTACACGGCACAGGGCATCACCCCCGCCAGCCCCGAATCCGCACGGGAGGAGGAGGCTGACGAATGATCATCTCGCTGGATATGTACCAGACTCTTTTTGCGGCGGTCTGTGTGCTGATGCTGGGCAAATTTCTGCGCAGCCGCATCCATTTCCTCGAAAAATTCTGCATCCCCGCGCCGGTCATCGGCGGCGTGCTGTTCGCCATTTTCACCTGCATCTGCTATGTGACCGGCATCGCCGAGTTTGAATTTGACGACATTTTAAAAGAAGTCTGCATGGTGTTCTTTTTCACCTCGGTCGGCTTTCAGGCCAACCTCAAGGTGCTGAAAAGCGGCGGCAAGGCGCTGCTTTTGTTTCTGGGACTTGTCATTGCGCTGATTTTGTCGCAGAACTTCCTCGCCGTCGGGCTGGCGAACGTGCTCAACGTCTCGCCGCTCATCGGCCTGTGCACCGGCTCGATCCCGATGGTCGGCGGCCACGGCACGGCGGGTGCTTTCGGCCCCGTGCTGGAGGACTTCGGCGTGGCGGGCGCAACGACCCTCTGCACCGCCGCCGCCACCTACGGCCTGATCGCGGGCAGTGTCATCGGCGGTCCCACCGGCCGCATGCTCATCGAGCGTTACAAGCTGCTGGACACCGTCGTGCCGGAGGATGACAGCCTGCTGGTCGAAGAAGAAATCAAACATGAACGCCACACCAGCATGTACCCCGCCGCCGTGTTCCAGCTGATCATCGCCATCGGCATCGGGACGTTCATCTCGAAGGCGCTGGCGATGACCGGCATGACCTTCCCCGTCTACATCGGCGCGATGATCGCCGCCGCCTGCATGCGCAACATCGGCGAATTCACCCACAAATTCACGACCCACATGGGCGAGATCAACGACATCGGCGGTATCAGCCTGTCGCTGTTCCTTGGCATTGCGATGATCACGCTGAAGCTGTGGCAGCTGGCCGCGCTGGCACTGCCGCTGCTGATTTTGCTGGCCGGGCAGACGCTGCTGATCTTCGTCTTTGCGTATTTTGTCATCTTCAATCTGATGGGGCGTGACTACGACGCCGCCGTCATTGCGGCGGGCGTCTGCGGCTTCGGCATGGGCGCAACGCCCAACGCCATGGCGAACATGCAGGCACTGTGCGAGCGGTACGCCCCCTCGGTCAAGGCGTATCTGCTGATACCTTTGGTGGGCAGCCTGTTCGCCGATTTTTTGAACAGCCTTGTCATCACGTTCTTCATCAATTTTCTTTGAACGCAGGAGGTTTTCATCATGTTCCGCAAGCTGCGCGAATACCTGAAAAAGCGCTATCGCGTCCACAATGACGATGTTGCCCTGCCGGAGGTACACACCGGCAAAGTCCCGCATGAGGACGCGCCGCCCGCCCCCGAAAAGCACAAGCCCATCGAGTACGACAACGTCGCCATCCCGGAGGTGCACATCCCCCGCCCGAAGAAATGACCCGAAGCCCCCGTTACGGGGGCTTTTTTCTGCGATTTTGTGCGCATTTTTTGTAAGAATAATCCGATTGACACCCAGACCCTGTCCCCGTATAATAGACACAATAGTCTAAAAAGAGGAGAAATCATGGAAAAGAACGAAAACCTGACGCTGCGGGAATGCCTGCTGGGCGACCGCGCGTTTTACCGGCATGTGCTGATGGTGGTGCTGCCCATCATCGTACAGAACACCCTGACGAACGTCGTCGCCCTGCTCGACAACGTCATGGTCGGCCAGGTCGGCACGCTGCCGATGAGCGGCGTCGCCGTCGTAGGGCAGCTGCTGTTTGTCTACAATCTTGCCATCTGGGGCAGCACGTCAGGCGCGGGCATCTTCGGCGCGCAGTTCTACGGGCGCGGCGATATGGAAGGCGTGCGCCACACCTTCCGCTTCAAGCTGCTGGTGTCCACCGCCATCACGGCGGCGGCCATCGTGCTGTTTCTGGCAGCGGGCACACCGCTGATCGAGGCGTATATCTCGGCCGATACCTCCCCCGCCGACGCCGCTGCAACGCTGGGCTACGCGCAGGGGTATCTGCGCATCATGCTCGTCGGGCTGATTCCCTTCGGGCTGACGCAGTGCTACGCGGGCACCCTGCGCGAGAGCGGCCAGACCGTGCTGCCGATGAAGGCCAGTATGCTGGCGATGGTCGTCAACTTTGTCTTCAATGCGCTGCTGATTTTCGGCCTTGGCCCCTTCCCCCGCCTCGGTGTTGCGGGCGCGGCCATTGCGACGGTGCTGTCCCGCTTTGTCGAGCTGGGCATCGTTGTGGTCGGCGCGCACCGCAGCACGGAGCGCTACCCGTTTTTGCAGGGCGTTTACCGCAGCTTTGCCATCCCCCGCACGCTGGTGAAAAGCATCTTTATCCGCTCGATGCCGCTGCTTGTCAATGAGATGATGTGGGGCTCCGGGCAGGCCGTGCTGCTGCAGTGCTACTCGGTGCGCGGCATTCAGGCCGTCGCCGCGCTGAACATCTGCAACACGATCGCACAGATCTTCAACGAGGTTTTTCTGTCTTTGGGCAACGCCACGGCCATCGTCGTCGGGCAGGAGCTTGGCGCCGACCGGCTGACCGGCGCGCGCCGCACCGCGTGGCGGATGCTCACCCTGAGCCTTGCCAGCTGCGTCGTCATGGGCACGGCGCTGGCGGTCTGCGCGCCCTTCATCCCGCGCATCTACAACACCGAGGAATCCATCCGCCTGCTGGCGACCGAGCTGATCCGCATGGCGGCGCTCTGTATGCCGCTGTACGGCTTCGCGACCTGCGAGTATTTTACGCTGCGTTCCGGCGGCAAGACCTTCATCACCTTCCTGTTTGACAGCTGCTTCACGTGGGTCGTCTCGGTGCCGATGGCCTACTGCCTGTCCCGCTTCACGGGGCTGAACATCGTCGTGATTTACCTATTCGTCAACGGCATGGACATCATCAAGTGTGCCATCGGCTTTGTGCTGGTGAAAAAGGGCGTCTGGGTGCGAAATATTGTAAAAGAGTAAGAAGACGTTTGCCATGGCGTCCACCCACAAAAGCCGTGTGCCGGATATGACGCAGGGTGCCCCGGTTTTTTCTCAATTTTCTCGCATTTTGACCCGCACACCCTTGGCAAGCGGAATTTTTTCTGCTATAATAAGGGATACACCCGTGCGGGCCGTTAGCTTAACGGTTAAAGCCGGCGGCTCATAACCGCTTGAGTGGGGGTTCGAATCCCTCACGGCCCATAAAAAAGAATCGCAGCCGTGTTATTTTCTAAGATAACACGGCTGCGATTCTTTATTTTTCGTACAATTCACGGCTCAACTGATTGCGTATCGACTTCCGGCGTTTTTTGTATTGCTGGGTGTAGATCATTAAAGTCGTGCTCGGCTGGGCGTGACCTGCTTCAGCGGCAATCGTTGCAACACCGATGTCAGGATTCGACATGAGCAGGTAATTGTCTTTATAACCGATTACTTATCGTTTCTTTTCTTGCAGACAAATACAACTGCAAGTCCGAGCAGGGATGCCACCAGAAGCACGACGTACAGCGTGGGGTTGGAGGTATCGCCCGTTTGCGGCATTGCCGTCACGGTGGACGGCTTTGAAGTGCTTGCGGGGGTGGGGGCCGGTGTGGGAGCAGCAACTTCGTTCTTCTTGGTTTCGCTGTCGTTTGAACTGTTGTTGCTGCTCGGATTGCTGCCGCTGCCCGGCACGGCGGTGTCCTTATAGGCGATCGCGTAGATAGAGAAGCGGTCGGTCTTAAAGGTCAGCGTCTTGCCGGCTGCGTCAAACGCGGCATCCAGCACAGTAATCGTGCCTTCATGGTTGCGCACAATGCAGTAGGTGCGGTTGACCGCGCTGTTCGTATTGATAAGCGCGTCCGGCACTACAACAGAGATCGTCAATGCGTTCTTGGTCGTGCGCAGGGCAACACCATCCTGCTGTTTGCCGTTTACCGTCATGTACTTGAACAGACTGATGTCGAGATAGTGCCCGATGGTGCAGCCCTTGGCGGCCTGTGCCATCGCAGTTTTGACTTCATCGGGGACATTGGCCTCTTTCACGGTCAGCACAATGTCCACGCTTGCGCCGTCGGCAATCTGTGCCAGTTCATCGGCGGTAATGTCGCCGCTGTCCACCAACATGGCAAGCAATTCGGCTTTGTCGGTCAGCAGGGCAGCAGGCGGTACAGCGCCCTCAGACTTGACAACCACTTTCACCTTGCCGCTGCCGATCGCGATCTCCGCACCGGGGGCATCCTCCGCCTTGGCGGGGATAATCACGTAGGTCTGTTTAACAGTGCCGGTATAGTTGCCCTTGGCGGTGATGGTCAGTGTGTGGCTGCCGGGGGCAGTGGCGGTGTTGTCCGCCACGGTGTAGGAGTCTGCGGGGAGCTCTTTGCCGTCCAGCAGGACTTTCTCGACCGTTTGGGTCTGTTCCGCGCCGTTGGCGGTAAGGCCCTTGCCCAGCACAACTTTTGCGCCCTTGATGGACTTCGGCTCGATGGTGAAGTCGGCGGTGGTGGTATCGGGGTCAAGCGTATAGTTGTGGTCGGTGGTGGTGGCCGTGACAGTGTAAGTACCGGCCTTGGTAGGCAGCGTGGTGCCGGTGTACTCGGTGCCATCGTTGGCTGTGCCGGTGTAGGTCAGCGTGATTTCCGGGGCATCCTCGCCCACAACATCGTTTGCCGTAACGGTGGCAGGGGTAATGGTCTCGCCGTAAATACCGCCGTTGGGCGTGATGCTCACAGTAATCTCCCTGGGGGTGACCTTAACGGTTGCAGTGTCGGTGTACGTCGTGTATTTTCCACCGTAGGACTTATCGGGGGTAAACGTCCATTCGGCTTCATAGCTGCCCGCGTTGAGCTTCACGGCAGGTGTGACCCATGTAAACGTGCCGGTGACCTCTTCCCGCGTGGTGGGGTCTTGCATCGTGCCCGTGATGGTGCTCGTGCTCAGCTTGTTGCCGTAGGTAATCGGCGTTGCGGTGATTGTGCCGTCCTCCGGCACGGGGGTGATTTGGTTCACCGCGCTGACATTGACAGTCAGAGTGATGTTCTCATAGTTGCTCGTGGAGATTGTAACCGTAATCGTGCCGAATTGTCCTTCGTCCGTGCCGCTTCTGTTTGCTTCCAGTGTCAGCTCACCGGTCTTGCCGTTTACAAGGGTAATAAAGGAGCCAACGCCCAGATTGGTATCAACCTTCTTGTCATAGGTGATCGTGCCGTAGTCACAGGGAGCAGTCAGCTTCGGCAGCAGCGTTGAGAGGTCAAAGGAATAGGTCTTGTGCAGACCATTGGTGATGGTCAGCGTGCCGGACTGGATATTTGTAGGTGCAGCGGCCTTGGTGATGCTGGCAGTGGTCGTGAAGCTGCTCTGCTCCAGGAAGTAATTCTTCGCGGCCTGATCCATCAAGGTCACTGTGGCAGTGATGTTCTTGCGGTTGCCCACACTGGCATCGTCAAAGCTGGCGGTCACGTTGTAGTCTGTGCCTCGGTTCAAGGTCACGTTGTCGAAGGTCACGCTGGAGATGTCCGCGTTTGTCGTGCCATCATAAGGCTTGGACGCAGCCGTTACCCCGGTGATCGTCAGCGGCTTCTTCCCAATGCTGACCGCCACGCTGGCGGGTGCGGTATCGTTGTGGTTTGCATCGCCAATCACCCGATACCACACGGTATATGCTCCGGCATCGGTGCCGGTAGGGATGTCCTGGCTGTATGTGCCGTTCTCGGTCAGGCTGTACTGCATGGTGCTATAGTCCGTCACGCTGCCCGCAGTAATCAGCGCCTGCTCCTGTCCGGTATAGGTCAGATTTTCCTGCGCCGTGGGAGCGGTGAAGGCGGGATCAGCCTTGTCCACCTTGATGGTCACAGTTCCGGTCGCAGTCGCGTATTCCTCATAGCCCTCCGCCGGGGTGAATGTCCACTCAGCCTGATAGTCGCCGGCTTTGTCGGGCTTGGTACTAGGATCCGTCCACTCGAAGGTGCCTTCGACCGTCTTGCCGTCGTCTTTCATCGTGCCAGTAATGGTGCTGACGCGCAGGATCTGGCCAAAGGTGATTGGCGTTGCGGTGATCTTGCCGTCCAGCACGGGAACGATCTTGTTCTTCGCGATGACTTCAACGGTCAGGAACATGTCCTGATAGTTGTCCGTGGTGATCTTGACGTCTACGGTTCCGACGGAACCTTCGGTCTGAGATTCGACAGCCGGGACAGCCAACTGGAACTCATCGTTTGATGTGATCGTTGCCGTCGAATTTGCGTAGCCGCCCTCTCCAATCAGATTGAAGTTGCAGGCCTCATATTTGATGGAGCCGTACTTACAATTATCGCCCAGCGTCGGCAGCGCGGGAAGATTGACCAAGTAAGTCTTTGCCAGCCCGTTGATAACGGTCAGCTCTATGGGCTGCATCATGGGCGCGGCCGCCTTGGTGATGGTGAACCGGTTCACTTCATCGGTCGCGAAAACGTTGCTGACGGTACCTTCCGACTTACCTTCAAACACATAGTTATTGCTTGTGAGCGTCATGGTGAAGGAAAGCGCCTTTCCGCCTCCGACCTCCGGCGAGGGCAGATAACTCCCGTCCGCCTGCTGCTTGGTAAATTTGGCCTCCGAGAAGGAGAGCGCCGTATTGGGAAGTTTAATATTCATGGCCTTCGCCGTCGTGCTGAAGAACGTCAGCTTGTCCGCAGTAAGCGCGACATCTGCACTGCCGTCGTAGGCCTTGGAGATTGACGAAACAGAGAGAAGGCTGATCGGCAGCGGGTCGATGGTCACGGAAACGAACTGCACTTCCGTATCATTGTGGTTCTCGTCACCCACGACCTTATAGTAGACGGTGTAGGTCCCGGCATCCTTTCCGTTGGGGATACTGTCAACGAACTCGCCGCTCTCGCCCAGACGGTACTTCATCGTGCCATCCTGCGTGCTGCCCGCAGTAATCAGCGCCTGCTCCTGTCCGGTATAGGTCAGATTTTCCTGCGCCGTGGGAGCGGTGAAGGTGGGGGTAGCCTTGTTCACCTTGATGGTCACAGTTCCGGTCGCAGTTGCATATTCCTCGTAGCCCGCAGCCGGGGTGAACGTCCATTCGGCTTCATAGCTGTCGCTTGCGTCAGGCTTGAAGTCTTTGTTCGTCCACGCGAACGTGCCCGGAATCGCTTTCTTCGTGTGGGGGCAGATCATCGAACCCGTGGCTGTGAGCGTGCTGTCTGCCAGCGTCTGGCCGTAGGTGATGTCCGTCGCGGTAACGGTAACGCCCGATTGATCGAGCCAGATTTTTTCGCCAATGACGACATTGATGGTAAACTCGAACTTCTGATAGTTCGTGGTCACAACCGGGACGGTTATCGTGCCGATTTGCTGGTTAACATCTGAGGAGTGCACGGCCACGGTGCGCAGGGTCAGAATGCCCTCCTTTGACACGGATATAGCGTCGGTGCCGACGAGGTAGGCGCCATCCGTAAATTCGTAATTGCACCCTTGATACTGGGTAGTGCCGTATTCGCAGGGGGGCGTCAACTGCGGCCGGAGCGAGGCCAGATTGAGCGTGTAGGTCTTCGCCGCGTCGTTGTAAACATACTGCGTAATCTCACCCGGCGATTTCACAGAGGCCTGATTGATCTTGAAGGCCTTATCCTCCAGTTCCGCGCCGTTCAGCGTAAAGGCCTTTTCCTTCGTGCCGTCTTCAAAGGTATAGTTCGTATCTGTCAGCTTGACGGTGAAGGAGATGTTCTTTTCTGTTTCGCTTGCGTTGGCGGAATCATACTTGGCGTCGGTCAGCTCGTAGCCGTTGCCCGCCGTCAGCGGAAGTCTCTGACCGTCCAGCGTGAAGGCGGAACCCGCGCTCACAAGCGAGATTTTGCCGTCGGGCAGAGCTGTTGTGCCGTCGTAAGCCTTTATAACGTCCCCGACCGAGACCTTTACCTTGTGCGGAACAATTTTCCATTGGGCAGTCTTTTTTCCAGTGTACTCGCCGTCTTCGACCGCTTTAATGGTCAGTGTGCAGGTTTTTCCTGCGCCTTTTTCGGAAGAATCACCGGTGACGGTGTAGTCAACGTCCTCTGTCAGCTCTTTGCCGTTGTATGTTACGGTATAGGGCGGCGCGCTAGTGGTTGCGTTGTAAGGCTCATAGGCGCTTTCGTTGCTGCTGCGGAAGGTGATCTCGGCCTTGCTGAGGTTCGGCTTGGTGACGGTCAGCGGCCTTGCGTTGCTCTGCACCGTATAGCCGTCCTTGGTGGCGGTGAAGGAAATCGTGTAGCTGCCGACATCGTTAAAGGTGTACTCTGCGACGTAGAATTTGGTGGTGCCGGTGCCGACTGTCGTATATTGCACATCGTTGCCCGACAGCGTGATGGGCGTTGTTTCGCCCTCCTTCAGGATGGAGAACTCCACCGTCGCGCCCTTCGTATTGCAGCCGGCGCAGAGCTGGACGGTCGTGCCGCGCTCCACGGAGCTTCTGTTAATGTTCTTGCCATCGACCTTTAGATTCAGGGTCTTGGAGGTGATGGGCAGCCGCTTGACGACGACGTTGGTCAGTGCCGCGGCCTCGACCTCCGCCGGGGCGTACCACTTATACTCTGTCAGGTTGGGATACTCCGTGTACTGCTTATAGCCATACTGCTCGGGCACATAGAGAATATCCGCCCAATTTGTAGTATCCGCCAGCTCCAGCGTGCCGATGATAGCGTTAAAGGTACCTTCTTCGGTATCCTGCTCGGTGGAATATATGTTCGCGCCTTTTTCGGCGATCATCTTCGTAATGCTGATATTGCTTCTGTTGCTGGAGAAGGATACGCTGTTGTATTTGTCTGTGGCGGCTTTAATGGTTACCGTGCCGTCAATCACATAATCACCCAGGCTAATTCCCGTGGTCTGCGTGCCGTCGATGGTATAATCACCGGTCACGTTGGCCAGCAGCCGAAGCGTGGAGCCGCCGTCTCTCGTTGCGTCAAGGGCGTCCTGCAGGTTGGCAAAGTTCCGCCACGGGTTGCCCGAGACACCTGTCAGGGCCGTCTGCGCGACTGCGGGTGCGCCGCAGTCGGGGCAGGTCAGGGCGTTGATGTCAAAGCCGTTTGTGCCGTTGTGGTCGCATGGTGTGCCGCCCGCTTCGCCATTCTCACCCTCTGCGGCGTTCTGCTCTTCATCGGCAAGGGCAAGGAGGTTGTTTTGCCCCATCATGGTCGGTTCGCCCGGCTCGGCGGCAGCGGCCATGACAAGCCGGTTCTGAACCTTGGCCGCATCGTCGTCAGACGGGCTGCCGTCTGCTTTCGATTCGTCTTTCCCCATTGCAGCAGCGGGTTCTTTGCCGGGTCCTTCGTCTGCGGGATTTTTTTCGGCAGCCGCAGGCGTATTCTCTGTCGGTTTTTCGTCGGGGCTTGCGGGCGAGGCATTCTCATCCGCGCCGTTTTCCGCAGGGGCGGTCGGTTCCTCTTTTTGCGGCACAGGTGTCGGGGTTTCCGTCTCCTGCGTTGCAACGACCGTTTGTTCCGGCAGCGATTCCTCTTTTTGCGGCGCAGGTGTCGGGGTTTCCGTCTCCTGCGTTGCAGCGACCGTTTGTTCCGGCAGCGGTTCCTCTTTTTGCGGCGCAGGTGTCGGGGTTTCCGTCTCCTGCGTTGCAACGACCGTTTGTTCCGGCAGCGATTCCTCTGCCAGCGCCCCGGTGGGGGTCAGGGTCAGGCAGAGGGTAAGCGCCAGAAACAGGCTCAATATACGTTTTTTCATCAGGTTTTCCTCCGTTTGGCATCAGTGGTTGGAAATAAGCCACAGCTTTTTGGCTGCGGTTTTTGCTTCGCTGCGCCGCTTTACATCCAGTTTTTCTAAAACATGGCTCACATGGGTCTTTACCGTGGGCAGCTTTATATT
>CAKSUQ010000031.1 GCA_934502625.1 uncultured Gemmiger sp. | reverse complement strand
CCTCTTGAATACACTTTCCGGGGGAGAAAAAAGAGCCCGGAGAACCTTACCGATTTGGTAAGGCCCTCCGGGCTCTTATATATTATCTCTGTTCTATCCGGGCGTAAGGATACACTTTCCCCGCAAATCTTGATGTAAATTCAATAAAAAACAAATAATGCGCATAATAGCGTTAATCGCACGGTTATGTAAATAATAAAAGAAACCGTGTACATCAAAATAAATGCTGAAGAAAAATGTCTAATTTGCCGCTCGCCCCCAGACATGGGAACATAACAGGCAAGCCGCTGGCAACGACCGTACACTGACTCTGCAAGGATCTTACTGATTCCAACCCCTGCGCGGTCACCCCATCTGAAGCTGTGGGGCATCTGGAGTATCATTATGTTCTCTCCCTGCTGTGGGTTGGGGTCTGCCTTGACCTTGCTGTGCGCCCCACCGAGAGAGTAAAGTACCTGTTATGCTGTGTATTCAGTTGTAAAGGTGCTGGTACAGAATAAATCTGTAAGTTTAGTATACGCTTGCAATTAGCAGTCTGTCAATGGTAAGTGCTAATTATTCATGAGGCGTTCACAATTCAAGGCGACAATCCGCCTATGATGGATTTCATCAGCAATGCCTGCTCATCATTCAAAGCACCACACACATCTATCATCAATTTCCTCTGACACACTGTCAGCCACCGTTGCTGTAATCGACTCGAATTCAGGAATAAGCACACCGCCGCCTGCACCCATTTTTGTATAAATAGGATATTCTAACTCCGGTACTCGAATATCGCTGCAGAGTATACGTGGACTCATTTTAAATTCAAAAGCTTTGCCGAAGAGAGTAAAAAAGCTTTAGCATTAAGGCAATGCGTGAAGCGAACATTGATTAAAAATCGGATTCACTATAATGTGGATTTGCCCACTTGTGGGCAACAGCGCAAGTGATGTAAGTGGCAGATTTTCGGCACATCTTGAGATGCGTGCCGGTATGAAGCCTTTCTAGGGCTTACTCACCCCCCCCCCGGCTTAGTCGGGGGTTCCAGCTTACTTTTCAGGTATCGGCATAACAATATCAATCTGGAACAGCTTATCCTGCGTCGAAATCGAGAAGCTGCCGTTGTATTTTTCGACGATATGACGCACGCTCATCATGCCGTAGCCGTGGGAGTCCTTGTCGGCTTTCGTCGTGACGGGCAGTCCATCCCTGAATTGCAGCGAATCCTCAAAGTGGTTCTCGACGTGGATGGTCAGCATGCGGTTGACCGTGCGCACCGAGAGATGGATGAACCGCGTGTCGGGCGGCAGATTGCTCTCGCACTCGATGGCGTTGTCCAGAATATTGCCGAACAGCGAGAAAATATCTATCGTCTCCATAAACGCGACGCCGCCGCCGTCGGCGATGCAGGTGAACTGGATCTCGTGCGTCGCGCAGTGCAGACGCTTGTCGGTCAGGACGATGTCCAGCGTCTCGTTGCCGGTGCGCACGGCGCTGTTGTAGATGGACACCGACTTTTCCAAATCGTCCAAATACGCGGGGTCGACCTGCCCCGTCGTGCGCAGGTTGCGGATCTGATGCTTCAAATCGTGGCATTTGATGTTGATGGCGTCGATGTTTTCCTTGACGAGCTGATACTGCTTCTGCTCCTCGGCCCAGAGCTTTTTCATTGTGCCGATTTCCAAGCGATCCTTGGCAGCGGCCAGCATCTGCACCTGCAAAAGCAGCATAAATATGTAGAAAATAATCTCGCCGACGTTCAGCAGGTTATAAAAGAACAGGTTATGCTGGGAAATCGCGCCGCTCTCGAAATAGAAAATCGGCGTCAGCATACTGTCCAGCAGCAGGAACAGCAGCGCGTTCTGCATCGGGATCTCGCTGTCGCCCAGCGCGTGCATCTTTTTGCCGACGGTAAAATAGATAAACAGATACACGACGCAGAAACAGCTGATATACAGCAAGATGTGCGAGGGTGTGCGCTCGACAAAATAGGGCACAAGGCTGCTGTTCAGGCGGCAGATGGACGCGACGACCAAAAACAAACGGTCGGAGATATACCACGTCGCAAAGCCCGCACTGAAATAGAACAGCACATTGGAGAGCCTTTCCTCAAAGCAGTACAGCAGGCCGCAAATCATCATCGTTATCAAAATGCCGGAGTAGAATGCCTCCACGCCGATGTTTCCGCCGTAGGTGTAGGCGAACAGCAGGCAGAGCAGGCGTATCGGCACAAGGCAGATAACCGCCCGCCGCACAAAATGCGGGCGGCGATTGCAGCGGAAGATAAACGGCACCGTCGCCAATAGGAACGCCATAAAGATGTCCCAGAACTTTACAATAAAAAGGAAGCGGCGGATAAACGCAAGAGACAGCACAAAATCACCCGCTTTCAAGAGGTCTTGTTCAGGTAGGCGATGACGCGGTCGGTGAATGCCTTGCGCCTGCGCTGGCTGATGGGCAGCTTCGTACTGCCGACGATGACCTCGGTCTTGGTCACCGACATGATGTGCTGCATATTGACAAGATGCGCGCTGCTGCACCGCGCAAAATTGTAGGCGTCCAGCTCGGCCTCGACGTCGGACAGCTTGCCCCACGCCTCAATGCGGCCTTGGTCGGTGTGATACAACAGCAGATGATCCTGAATCTCGACATAGTAGATCTGCGAGATGCGCAGGCGGTGGATCGTGCCCGCGGCCTGCAGAATCACTTCCTTCTCGTCACGCACGGGCAGGTTGCGCAGGGCGCGCAGCATCATGGACGAGAAGCGGAAATAGTTGATGGGCTTGATGACAAAATCGAGGGCGTCGACCTCGTACCCGTTGATGGCGTATTGCTCCATGTTCGTGATGAACACCAGCGCGGCCACGGGGTCTGCGGCGCGCAGCTGGCGCGCGGTCTCGATGCCGTTCATGCCGGGCAGCTCAATATCCATAAAAATCAGGTCGGTGTCCATATGGTAATCGTCCATAAAATCGGACGGATTATCGTAGGCCGTGATGGAAAAGCTCTGCCCCTGCTCCCGCTCATAGCGGCGCAGGCAGTCGATGAGCGTGTCTCGGTCCGCCGAGTCATCTTCCAGTATTTTGATGCGTACCATACAGAACCTCCCGTTAGATTGCTGCTATCAGTATAGCACAGCGCCCCGTAAAATTTCAATCCGCTGTTTTCGTCTTTTTGCGCAGTGGGGCATAAAGCGGCGCGTTCTGCGCAGGCTGTACAAATGTGATAGTGCTTCTTTGTGCATATTGCCAGTTCCCGTTTGCAGTGATGCAATTCTTTTGTAATTTTTGCATCACTTACGAAATAAAGCCGTGCATTCGGGGAAAAAATGCGCACGCCCCCGCGCTCCATGGTATAGTGTATACAACGAACCCGCCCAAGGTTGAGCGGGAAATAAAGAGAAGGAGAAAAACAGATGAAAAGATCCAAACTCTGGTCAGGTCTTACCTCTACATCCGCAGCTTTGCTCGTGGTCGGCCTGATCGGCCAGAACCTTGCCGCGGCCAACGCCAACTACATCAACACGGCGCTGGGTACCACGACCACCAAGGTCGTCCAGACCGGCGAAGTCGGCGACACGACCTACTTCAAGAGCCAATTCGGCGATTTTGACGACCCCAACGCACAGGCAGCCGCCATTGCCGCCGCGCTGGAGCAGAACGTCAACGAGATGCGTGAGGGCGCGGCCCTGCTGCGCAACGAGAACAACACCCTGCCCCTGACGAACGCCACCCGCATTTCCGTGTTCGGCCATGCCGCCGTGGACCCCGCCTATCAGGCGAACTCCGCCGGCAACAAGGTCACGAACGGCGCGCTGAACTCCATCGATCTGAAAACCGCACTGGAAGCCGAAGGCTTTGAGGTGAACCCCCAGCTTTGGGACGGCATTGCTGCAGGCACGGCCACCCGCGGACAGGGTCCCACCCCGCAGTTCGGCGGTGGCTACTCCGTCACCGGCACGGCTACCAACACTGAGGAGAACAGCGCTTTCTATGAAGCACTGTCCGGCACGTGGGCCAATGACTATAAGGATGCCGCCATCGTCGTGTTTGCCCGTGAGGGCGCCGAAGGTAAGGACATTCTGATGGACGACGTCGACACTGACGGCTCCACCATCAGCGGTCTGGCCCTGCACGAGAACGAGCGCGAGTTGCTCGAACTCGTCCGCAAGGACTTTGACAAGGTCATCGTCCTGTTGAACAGCCCCTATCAGATGGAGGTGCAGGACATCATCCCCTACGCCGACTCTATTCTGTTCATCGGCTACCCGGGCCATCAGGGCTTCACGGGCGTGGCCGAGATCCTGAAGGGCGACGTCAACCCGTCCGGCCACCTGACCGACACCTACGCCACCGACTCTCTGTCCGCGCCCGCCGTTGTGAACTCCGGCACGCGCACACCGCAGTTTGATAACGTGGATGAAATCAACGCCACGATCGGCGAGGACGAGAACGCCGAGTACATGTCCTTCCAAGCCGAGGGCATCTACATCGGCTACCGCTACTATGAGACGCGCTACGCCGATGCCGTCATGGGGCAGGGCAACGCCACCGCCCCCGTCGGCGCGCTGGCAGGTGCATCCGCTTGGAACTACGCCGATGAGGTCCAGTACCCGTTCGGCTACGGCCTGTCCTACACGACGTTTGACCAGAAACTGGACAGCGTGGATGTGGGCGATGACGAAATCACCGCGAAAGTCACCGTGACGAACACGGGCGATGTGGCGGGCAAGTCCGTTGTGCAGCTCTATGCGCAGACCCCCTACGGCGATTACGAGAAGCAGCACGGCGTTGAGAAGTCCGCTATCCAGTTGGCAGGCTTCGGCAAGACGCAGGAGCTGGCCCCCGGTGCGTCCGAGACCGTGACGATCACCGTGGACAAGTACCTGCTGGCCAGCTACGACACCACCGCCCATGACGGCGCGGGCGGCTACATCCTGTCCGACGGCGGCTACTATCTGGCCATCGGCGAGGATGCCCATGACGCATTGAACAACGTCTTGGCCGCCGAGGGCTACACCGCCGACAACGGCATGACCGCCGACGGCGCTGCCGACAAGACCTATACCTTCAAGCAGAGCTTTGACGACAACAAGTACCGCACCGGCGAGAACGGCGCGATCGTCTCCAACCAGTTTGCCGATGCCGACCTGAACTACTGGATCAACGGCGCAGGCACCTACCTGTCCCGCAGCGATTGGGAAGGCACCTACCCGGTCGAGCAGACCACCGTGTCCGCCACGCCCGAGATGATGAATGTTCTGACGGGCGAATGGTACGAGAAGCCCGAGAACGCCCCGAGCTATGCGGAAGTCGCCGCCAACTTCGGCGTTGACTCCGGTTTGAACCTTGCAATGATGAAGGACGTTCCCCTGTCCGACCATGAGACTTGGCTGAAGTTTGTCTACCAGCTCCAGCCCGAGGATTTGCCCAACGCCACGGCCGAGAGCTTCCAGAGTCCCGCCGTCGGTGACCTGAGCCCCGCCTTTGCGGTCGGCGACGGCTGCGACAGCGTCGGCGGCACCTACCCGCTGACCGTTGAGTTCAACGGCGAGCAGGTCAACCCCGTTACGACCCGCTACTGCTCCAACGTCATTCTGGCAGGCACCTTCAATACCGATCTGTACGCAGGCCGCGGCACCATGATGGGTGAGGACGGCATGTGGTCCGGCTACATGATCAACTACAACCTCGGCAACGACCTGCACCGCACCCCGTTCGGCGGCCGTAACTTTGAGTACATGTCCGAGTGCCCGATCCTGAACTACCTTGCCGGTGCTGTCGAGACCGAAGCGATGGAGCAGACCGGTTCTCACGCCGGCCCCAAGCACTTTGTCGGCAACGATCAGGAATTCTACCGCGAGGGTCTTGTCTGCTTCTTCAACGAACAGGCCTTCCGCGAGGGCAGCCTGAAAGCCTTTGAGGGCAGCATCCGCGTGGCGAACGCGGGCGGCCTGATGCAGTCCTTCGAGCGTCTGGGCCTGAAGTGGTACTCCGCCAGCTACGCCCTGAACACCACGGTCCTGCGCAGCGAGTGGGGCTGGAACGGTGCGATCGATACCGACGCCGCGCCCTGCTTTGACGAGTATGTCGACGGCGGATATAAGAACCACGCAGCCGAAGTTCTCGACGCAGGCACGCAGGAATGGTGCTTGGACGGCGTCGGCGGCCACGGCCAGTGGATTTTGCAGAAAGCCAAGGACACCGACGACGGCCACCTGCTGGAGCTGTTGACCGAAGCTGCCATCAGCTGGGAGTACGCCATCAGCCGCTCGGTCGTCACCAACGGCACGGCCTCCAACTCCGTCATTGAGCACGTCACCCCGTACTGGCAGACCGCCATCTCTGCCGAGATCATCATCACCGCTATCCTGACCGCCGTGTTCTTTGTCCTGCTCGTTGTCAGCAAGACCAAGAAGAAGGCCAAGAAACAGTAAGAAAGGAGCGAGCACTGTGAAAAACAAAGCGTTTGGTTTCTATACCGCCGCGTTGACCCTGATCCTGACCGTCGTGACGCTGGTCGTCGTACTCATCTACGGCTCCCGCGGCGGCGTGGTCAACAGTCTGGTCCCCGTCGCCTTGGGCGTCGCCGCCCTTTGCGAGGTCTCTCTCCTCTTCGGTGAGAAGGTCTGGACCGATTTTACCGGCATTATCGCCGCCGCGCTGCTGGCCTACGCCATGATGGCCGTCCTGTCCGACGGCATCTGGAACATCGCCGAGGCGTTCAACGGCATCAAGATGGTCGGCATGCCCGAGTTGTCCGGCATGAACATCACGATGGCTATCCTGAATCTCGTCGCCATCGTCACGGCCGTCATCACGAACTTTGCACAGAAAAGTAAGTAAGTTGCAGTAAAGCTCCGTACTTACAGGCCGTCCGGGGCGCGCAAGTCCCCGGGCGGCTTTTCCTGATTTATTGAGAGGCAAACAAACATGAAAGCAACCGATTTCAACACCGGCTGGACCTGCCGCCACTTGGGCACCCCCGCCCCCGGCACGCCCGTCACCCTGCCCCACGACGCCATGCTGGCCGAGGAGCGCACCCAAACCGCGGCGGGCGGCACGAACACAGGTTGGTTTACGGGGTACGACTACCTGTACGAAAAGCACTTTACCCCCGATGCCGCGCAGGCGGCCCAATGCTTGGTGCTGGAATTTGAAGGCGTCTACCACAACGCCGAGGTACACCTGAACGGCGAGAAAATCGCCGCCTGCCCCTACGGCTACAGCGGCTTTTACGCCGATATGACAAATCGTATAAAATGTTGTGAAGATAACGTTTTGGAAATCATTGCCCGCAATGCCGACCAACCCAACTCCCGCTGGTACTCGGGCGCGGGCATCTACCGCCCCGTCACGCTGTGGACGGCCCCCGCGCGGCACATCCTGCCCGACGGCGTGCAAGTGCGCACGCTCGGCCTCTCCCCTGCCGAGGTCGAAGTGACCGTACAGACGAGTGATGCCGGCGCGGTCTCGATTGCCATCTTGGACGGCGGCCGCGTTGTTGCGACGGCGCAGGCGCAGTCCGACGGCAAGGCTGTGGCGCGCGTCACGGTCCCCAACGCCAAATTGTGGAGCCCCGAATCCCCCGCGCTCTACCGCTGCCGCGCCGCCTTTGGCGATGACTGTGCCGAGACGACGTTCGGCGTACGCACGCTCTCTTGGGGCGATGACGGGCTGTTGCTCAACGGCAAACGGATTCTTCTGCTGGGCGCGTGCGTCCACCACGATCACGGTGTTTTGGGCGCCTGCTGCTACCCCGAGGCCGAGGAGCGCAAGGTGCGGCTGCTGCAAAAGGTGGGCTACAACGCCGTGCGCTGTGCGCACAACCCCTGCTCCAAGGCGTTCTTGGACGCCTGCGACCGACTGGGTATGCTTGTCATGGACGAGTACGCCGACATGTGGTATATCCACAAGACGCAGTACGACTATGCGGGCTATCTGCCCGAGCAGTGGCCGCAGGACTTGGCGGCACTTGTCCGCAAGGACTACAGCCACCCGTCGGTCATTATGTACTCCATCGGCAAC
Source organism: uncultured Gemmiger sp. (assembly GCA_934502625.1). GTDB lineage: Bacteria > Bacillota > Clostridia > Oscillospirales > Ruminococcaceae > Gemmiger. Next base: position 13,375 of record CAKSUQ010000031.1, on the reverse strand, counting down.
GAAGTAGCCGAGACGGCCCAGCCCCGCGGCATTGAATTGACCAAGCAGATGACCGAAGCCCTGCACCATTTGGACGGCACGCGCCCCGTGACCTGCGGCGTGAACATTTTCTTCAACTTCCTGTCCTCGATGGGCTTTGGCGTCTACAGCGACAGCAAGGCCGAGAAAGAGGCCAAGGCGGCCGCCAAACGCGCCGCCGCGGGCAAGGCTGCCCCCAAGAAAAAGGCTGTCGGTAGCGAGTTTTTCAACAATCTGGCGGGTCTGTTGGGCGCGGACTTCATGAAATGGGGCGCGTCTTTGCCCCCGTGCGATTGGAAAACGAAAGACGCGTTTGCCAGCATGGACGCGGCGGGGTATAATTACGGTATCAACCGCTATGAGCTCGACCTGAAAAAATACCCGCACCGCCTGATTGTGGGCAGTGAAACGTTCTGCAGCGACGCCTACCGCTTCTACGAACTTGCCAAGCGCGAGCCACGCCTGTTGGGCGACTTTGTCTGGGCGGGCATGGACTACCTCGGCGAGGTGGGTATCGGCGCGTGGGAGTACCCCGACTATGTGCCCGATTTCTCCCACGGGCCGGGGTGGATCGCCGCCGGGGCGGGCCGTATCGACCTGACCGGGCAGACGCAGGGCGAGGCCCTGTACACCCGCGTGGCGCTGGACCTTGAAAAAGGCCCGCTGCTGGCCGTTTGGCCCGTGAACCACACGAAAGAAAAGCACTCTCCCTCCGCGTGGCGGATGTCCCATGCCATCCCCAGTTGGAGCTGGCATGGCTGTGACGGTGAGCCCGCAATGGTCGAGATCCATGCCCGCGCGGCCCGCGTCGAGTTAAAGCTCAACGGCCAGACCGTGGGCAAGGCCGCACCGAAAAACGACTGTGTCGTGCGCATTCCCTGCACCTACCACGACGGCACGCTGGAGGCTGTCAGCTACGACGCCGCCGGAAACGAGCTTGGTCGCACGGCCCTGCGCACCGCCGACGCCGCCACCGAGCTGCGCGCCGTACCCGAGGCCGAGACCGTGCGCCCCGGCGGGCTCGCGTTCATCCGCCTGCAATACACCGACGCAAACGGCACGGTGAAGCCACTGGAGCGCGGGGCCGTTACGGTCACGGTGCACGGCGGCACGCTGCTGGGCTTGGGCAGCGCCTGCACCTACAGTGAGCGCGGTTACCTGACCGACACGACCGACACCTATTTTGGTGAGGCACTGGCCGTCATCCGCGCCGACGCGGACGTCGACACCGTCGAGCTGACCGCCGCCGGCGGCACCCACATAGGCACTTGCCGCATTGCCTGCAAGGAGTGAGCGTATGTCCCTGTACAGTTTTGCCCTGCGGGCCTCCTTCAAAATCAGTGACACGATGCGCGACCGCGGTCTGCATGACCCGGCGGGCATTGCGCACTATGACGACCTTGCCTACGGCCCTGACCCGCGGTGGCAGGCCTTGGACGTCTACCGCCCCGAATGTGCGGGCAGTTCGCTGCTGCCCGTCATCGTCAGTGTACACGGCGGCGGCTGGGTGTACGGCGATAAAAACTTGTACCGCCCCTACTGCATGAGCCTTGCCGCTAAAGGGTTCGCGGTCGTGAACTTCTCCTATCGGCTGGCCCCGCGGCACAAGTTCCCCGCCGCCTTGCAGGACACCGACGCGGTGTTTCGCTGGGTGCTCGCCCACGCGGTGGAGTATCATTTCGACACGCGGCATGTGTTCGCGGTCGGGGATTCGGCCGGGGCCAACATACTGGGCCTGTACGCGGCGCGGTGCGCCGATGAAAACGCGCCGGATATTCCCGTGACCCCGCCGCGTGGCTTTGTGCCGACGGCCCTTGCGCTGAACTGCGGGCAGTACCGTATTGACCCCGCGCAGAAGGAACTTATCAACCACCTGCTGCCCGACATTCTGCCCCACAGCGGCACGCCCGCAGAGCTGCACGCCCTAGACGTGACGGCCCATGTGACGGAAAACTACCCACCCTGCTTTGTCATGACCGCCAATGCCGACTTTTTACGGGCGCAGACCCCGCTGATGACCGCGGAGTTGGACGCGCACGGTGTGCCTTATGTTTACCGCTGCTACGGCGACAATGCGCAAAAATTACAGCATGTTTTCCACTGCAACGTCCGCTCCCCTGCGGCGCAGGCCTGCAACGCGGAGGAATGCGAATTCTTCAAGCGCTTTATAAAAGGAAAGGAACTTCCCTATGAGTCAAGATAAAAAAGGGCTTTGGAGCAGCCCGCTCCTGCGCTCGCAGGTTCGGTCGGAGGATGTCCGCCCGCCGGAGATGCTGTTCGGCTACCTCATCGGCCCCTTCGGCGCGCTGCTGGCGTCGGGCATTTTTACAAGCCAGCTGCAAAACTACCTGACGAACGTCTTGAAGCTCGACCTCGGCTTTTTGACGACGCTGCAGCTTCTCTCTACGATTTTGATTGTGGCGGCGAACCTCATCGTCGGTCAGTTGATCGAGCGCACCCGCACACTGGCAGGCAAGGCGCGACCTTGGATCCTGCTTTCGGCGCTGACGCTCTCGGTTGCGAGCGTTTTAATGTTTATCGTCCCGTTTGAGGACCGCACCACCAAGATGGTCTGGATCGCAATTGCCTACAACGCGTACTACGCCGTGGGCTTCCCGATCTACAACACGGCCAACTCCACGCTCGTGCCCGTCTCCACCCGCAATTGTGCACAGCGGTCGACGCTGGCCTCGCTGACGAACATTGCCAGCCTCGGCGTGATGGGCGTCGGATCGATGATTTTCCCAACGCTCGTCTCGATGGCACTGAAAGAAGATCAGCACCTCTGGTTCGTCGCCATGCTGGCCGTGGCACTCTTCACAGCGCTGACCATCCTGCTGCAATTCCGCTTCACGCGGGAGCGCGTCACCGAAGAAATCGCCGACACGACCCAAGCCACCGCAAAGCCCGCCGCCTCGCTGGCCGAGCAGGTCAAGGCCGTCACGAGTGAAAAGTACTGGTGGCTTGCAATGCTCTTCTATGTGGCGTTCCAGTGGGGCGGCGCGATGAAGAACGGCTCCATGACGTTTTTCTGCCAATGGGTGCTGGACAACAGCTTCTTTAACACGGCAAGCCTCGGCGACGCATGGGGCATGTCTCAGTCACTGCTGGCCGTGCTGGGCGCCATCCCGATGGCGATTGCCGCGGTGTTTGTGGTGCCGTTGGCCAACAAGTTCGGCAAGCGGCTGACCTGCCTTGTAGGTATGGCCGTCGGCGTCGCGGGCGGCATCATTGCGGGGCTGGGCGGCAGCAACATTGTGCCCGTCGCCATCGGCATCGCACTGAAATGCCTTGGCTCCGCCCCTGCCTGCTACCTGATTCTGGCGATGCTGGCCGATGTCATCGACCACATCGAATACACAAGCGGCATCCGCACCGATGGGCTGACGATGTCGGTCTACAGTGCGCTGATGGTCGCCGCCACGCCCGTCTGCAATGCGATTTTCAGCGGCATTTTGAACGCGAGCGGCTATGACCAGAGCGCCGATGTGGCGCTGAACACACTGGGCCAGACCGCCGCCGTGCGCACAGCCATCTCGGTCAGCTACGTCTGGGTCGAGACTGCCGCCTACGCACTGTGCGCCATGCTTGTCTTCCTGTGGACGGTCGAGAAGGATCTGCCCGCCGAGCAAGCGGCCATTGCCCAACGCAAAAAAGGTGATACACAATGAAGTACCAACTGAACACAACGAACTACTGTGATTTTTCCACGTTCGCGGTCAACAAGCTGCCTGCGCGCAGCTACTTTATCCCCTACCCCGGCCGCGCCGCCGCGGACGTCGTGACGCCCAAGCAAAAGCGCTACGCGTCGCCGAAGGTGCAGTGCCTGAACGGCGAATGGGATTTCAAATTCTACCCGCGCTCCGCCGAGCTGCCCGTTTCCTTTGACACCGACGCCGTCACGTTTGACAAGCTCGATGTGCCGTCCTGCTGGCAGTTCCGCGGGTACGACCGCCCGTTCTATGTCAACATCCGCTATCAGTTCCCCTACAAGCCGCCCGTCATCCCCACCACGGGCAAAGTCGGGCGCGTATTCTCGTGGCTCGGGTGCGATACGGGTATCCGCCCGCGGTGGAAGGACCCCGGCGAGGAGTACAACTTTGTGGGCGTCTACCGCCGCTTTGTGGATGTTGTCGACACCGACAAGCGCCGCGTTATCTCATTTTTGGGCGTGGCGAGCTGTATGGACCTGTATGTCAACGGCTTTTTCATCGGCTATTCCGAGGGGGCGCACAATACAGCCGAGTTTGACCTGACGGGCAAGCTGAAAACGGGTCAAAACGAACTGGTCGTCGTCGTGCACCGCTGGTGCAACGGCACGTATCTGGAAGGGCAGGATATGTTCCGCAACAACGGCATTTTCCGCGATGTACTGCTGCGTACCGAGGAACCGACCGATTTGTGGGACATTGACGCCAAAACCGAGAAAACCGCAGACGGCTATGCGCTGACGATGACCGCGGAAATGCTCTCCGACACCGATGTGACGTTCACCGTGCGCGGCCACGGCTTGGAGCTGACGCAGACCGTGCGCGCCGAGAACGGCAAGGCGCAGGCTGTGTTCAACTGCCCCGGCGTGACCGAGTGGAACGCCGAGGCCCCGACGCTGTACGATATGTACTACGAGACGGCGACCTCCTGCGTCAAGGAGCACATCGGCTTCCGCACCGTCGAGATCAAGGGCGATGTGTTCCTGCTGAACGGGCAGAAAGTTAAGCTCAAGGGCGTCAACCACCACGACACCGACGCCAAAAACGGCTACACGATGTCCCCCGACGACATCGAGCGCGACCTGCTCGTCTGCAAGCGGTTCAACATCGACACGGTGCGCACGTCGCACTACCCGCCCGACCCGCTGCTGCTCGAGCTGGCGGATGAACTGGGCATCTACCTTGTGGATGAGAACGACCTCGAAACGCACGGCACGTTTGCGATGCAGCTGCCGCCGACGTACAACTCCATCAGCAACGACCCCAAGTGGGAAAGCCACTACATGGACCGCATCACGCGGCTCTATCAGCGCGACAAGATCCACGGCAACACGTCCGTTATCATGTGGAGCCTTGGCAACGAGGCGGGCGGCTTTCACAACACCGACGCGATGTACGCCTATCTCAAGCAGCACTCTCCCCTGCCCGTACACTACGAGAGCGCTGTCCACTGCAAGCGCCAATCCTACGATGTGGGCAGCGAAATGTACCCGAGCGTGCAGATGGTACACGATGTGGGCGAGAAGCGCCGCAGGCTGGCGCGGCTGAACGATCGCCCCTATTTCATGTGCGAGTACGCCCACGCGATGGGCGTCGGCCCCGGCAACACCGAGGCGTACTGGCAGGAAATTTACCGCTATGACAGCCTGATAGGCGGCTGTGTGTGGGAGATGGTCGACCACGCCGTGCTGCACGACGACGGCAGCTACACCTACGGCGGTGACCACGGCGAGTGGGAGCACGACGGCAATTTCTGCGTCGACGGCCTGTTCTACCCCGACCGCACACCGTCCACGGGTGCCAAACTCATGCGGTTCATCTATCGGCCCATCCGTGTGGCTCATTTGGGCGGCGAGCAGTTCGAGATTTTCAACACGACGGCCTTCTCCGTCGGGCGCTACAATCTGACCTTCCGCTGGAACGACGGCAGCGAGACGATTTTGACGCCGCAGACCGCACCGCTGACGAAGGGAACCGTCACCGTGCCGCTCGGCAGCGCAGTGGACGGTCTGCTGGCCGTCACGGTCGAGGTGACCGACACCGTGACCGGGCAAGCCGTGTCGGAGGAGCAGCTTGTATTGGCGCAGACGGTCGCCCCCGCCCCCGCCGTCAAACCGCTGCCCGGGGACGCCACGGTCGAAAGTGGCCGCCTTGTCTGCCGCCGCGGCGGCGCGGTGCTGTTGGCCGGGGCCGACGAAGGGACACTCTTGTACCGCGCGCCCACCGACAACGACGTCGACTTCATGTTCCGCAACCTGATGACCCCCTACGCCCACCAAAGCGAGGAAATCGTTTCCTCGCAGGCCGTCGCCGACGGCTGGCAGGTCGTGACAAAACTCCGCAACCGCCGCGGCAGCTGCACAGTCACGGACACCTACCAAGGCACCGACCGCGGCGTGCTGGTGACAAGCGTGCTGCATCACGAGTTCGGCACGCGGGAAATCCCGCGCTTCGGCAAATGCTTCCGCCTCGACGCGCTTTTTGACGCCGTCCACTATGTCGGTCGCTGCGGGGAGAGTTACTGCGATATGAAGGATCAGTTCCCCATCCGCGCGGTGGACTGCACCGTCGCCGACATGACCGAGCCGAACCTGTGCCCGCAGGAGAGCGGCAACCGCATGGACTGCACTTTGGCGTCCGTTTCCGACAGCAAGACCCGCATTGTGTTTGAGGCCGTGGACAAGCCGTTTGAGCTTGCCGTCAAGCCCTACACCGACCGCGCCCTGCTGGACATGAAGCACCGCGGGGACGAGGCCCGCACCGGGACGTATGTGACGATTCAAGCGTTCCAGCAGGGCATCGGCACAGGCGCATGCGGCCCGGGCGTCATGCCAGAGTTCAAGTATACGTTAAAAGAGGACTGCACCCTGAAATTTCTCGTCCGGGTGGAGCAAGTGTGACCCACCAAAGAATTTAGAAGTTGTCAGCCATTGCTCCGGGTGAAAACTTTCATCAGCTTTGCGTTTTTTCTTGAAAAGCTGACCACCATTTGACCACTACTGTGCAGAGGCATCGCAAAACATCCCAAAAGCCTGTTGTGACAACCCACAATAGGCTTTTTCTTATTTTGGGTCCAACTGTGCAGAACCAACAAAATTCACGTTTCAACGTCGGTCTATACCGTCCTGTCGTAGTTCTCCGACAACTGCGACAGGGCGGGTTTTAGGCTTGTTTTTGCTCGATACAGCGTGATTTACGCACGCAAAAACGCGGTGGTCAACGGTAGTCAGACCACGAATTGACCACTATTGGAAATCGACTACTTTACAAGATTGAAATACGCTGTAACGGCGTTTTTCATACATAAGCGCTCGTGGCGCAGATGGATAGCGCGTTGGACTCCGACTCCAAAGGCCGCTGGTTCGAATCCAGTCGGGCGCACTTAAAAACCTCATTGCAATGTACTTTTGCAATGAGGTTTTTGCTTTTGTTCAAATTTGATTTTCAAAATAATTTCAACAGCATATCATCCGCAGCATCGGTGTACTGCCCTTTTGCCAACCGTTCATTTCTCAGCTGATTTATGGCGGTTCGCATAAGGCGGATTTCGTCTGTTGAGAAACTTGCTCTTTTATCGGCTGGGAGAGAATTGATTTTTAGTATCAATCTTCCCGACTCCTGTGTGCTATGCCCAAGCGCCCTTTCACGGTAATAATAAGGTGCAAGTGATTTCAATAAGATACTCTTGTTCGCGCGGATCAGCTTAATTTTTCTCATCATAATCCAATCGCCTTTCCGAGTTTCTCTTGTGCCTTGCGCTTGTTCTTGTCAAACGCATGGGCATAAACATCCAGCGTTGTGCTTGCCTGTGCGTGACCCAGCAGACTAGCCACGGTGCGCACGTCCACTCCCTGTGCAATCAGCAGGCTGGCGTTCGTGTGCCGTAAGCTATGCACATTCAAATCCAGCGGCAAGTTGTTAGCTTTCAGAATCAGCTTGAACCTATAGGTAAATGTGCAGGGATTCATCGGCTTGCCGTTAGGTTGGCGGAATAAGTAGTCATCTTCAGATACAGTTTCGTTCGCGGTCTGCTGCCTGTCCCATTCGCACTCCTTGCGCCATGCTTTGAGTAGTTGGCACATTCCTTTACTCAAATACACCATGCGGTCACCGCTGGTCGTCTTAGGGTCTTTCGTAATTGATTCTTGGTGGCTCAATTTCACAACACCACGCTGCACATGAATCGTCCGCTTCCGCCAGTTAATATCACTCCACCTCAGCCCACAGGCCTCACCTCGGCGCAACCCCGTAGCCAGCACCAGCTTGAAATAGGTTTCGTATTTCATGCTCTGACCTTCAAAGGCAGTAATTAGCTTTTTGACGGTTTCCTCATCGGCCACAGGGCGTTCTTTCTTTTTTCCTTTGGGCTTATAACATCTCCATGCAGGATTGTGAGTAAGATATCCCTCGTCCACAGCCGCCGACAGGATGCCGCACAGTGTGTTGTGTAATCCTTCAACCGACTTCTCGGATAGATTTCCTCTGCCGTCCAGACGCGGTGTGTGCCGCATTTCTTCGTAAAAATCACGGATAACCTCTTTACGCAAATCGGTCAGTTTATAGTTGCCCAACGCTGGCAGGATTCTGCGGATGTCTTGTTCATCACGTCGGAATGTGGAATCGGCAAGTTTCTTAGGTCCAATATCTGCAAGCCAATGCTCAATGTACTTTGCCAGCGTAATGCTTCGATTGATGGGATCCGGCGTATGCTGTACCTCTCGTTCAAACAGAATCGCCTGCTCCTTTACCCACTTTTCCGCTTGTTTCGGTGTGTACTCCTTGGGCGGCTTGACCGTTTTCTGTACAGATTTCAGTCGGTTTCCCTCGTAGTCATACCCACGGGATACTACAATCAAGTAACTGTTACTGCCGCGTTTTCTGATAGATGCCATATTTTACACGCTCCTTAGTGTTATTTTATTGACCTGCGGTACTACAAAGCATACCGACAACTGCGACAGAAAGCTATCACCACACCCAACAATCTTTCGCCCTAAAATCTACCTATTACTGACAAAAACGGCACCGCCATCTCTGACGGTGCCGCTGGTTATTTAGCCTGCTTTCTTGGCTTTTCTATTCTTATTTTTCATAAATGCAACATAGCACGGATTTTGGTTGTTCAGCAGATCTTGCATCAGGTTTGCCGCCTGACGCTTCGCCACGTCCTGCGGGTGGCAGTAGGTGCGCTCCAAGAATGCCGTATCCGCATGACCCAGCAGGGATGCCGCCACCTGTTTGCTGGTGCCTTCCTGCAGCAGATAGGTTGCGTAGAAATGCCGCAGGGTGTGCAGGTGGTAATTCTCAGACAATCCGCATTGCTTATATAGCTTACGCAAACGTCGGGTAAAAGTGTCCGGGTGCGGCACATGACCGTCGGGGTCAGTAAAAATTGGCTGTTTTCTGTCCGGAACACCGCTATGCAGCACCTGCTGCTGTCGCAGCGCCATCAAAAGTTCCCATAGCCCCAGCGGAATGGTTACAATTCGTTCCCGGTGGCTCTTAGTGTTGCTCTCAACAATCTGCCCGGATGCGCAGCTGCGGGAACGGCGGACGGTCAGTTCACAAGCACCGGTTATGTCCCTCCATTGCAGGGCGCACAGTTCCCCACGCCGCAATCCGGTCGTAATTGCCAGCGTGTAGTACGCCCGATACAGAATCGGTTCGTTCTGAATCGCCCTCATCAGTTTACCCATTTCATATTTCTGCGGAATATGCTGCACCTCCTTCTCAAAATGCTTCTTCCTTACACGGTGTGCCGGATTGAACGGAATGATGTCATTTTTCTTGGCATCTTCCAGCACCGAGGAAACGGTTTCCAAATATTTCTGCACAGTCGTTTCCTTGATGCAATTTCCGCCCCTACCGGGTCGCTTACGGAGTTCCTCGCACATTTCTTCAAGCGTCATAGGGAGGAGTTTCGCAAGCGGAATACCGCCAATCAGAGGGTAAACCGTATCCAGATTGCGTTTGTACCCTGCATAAGTGGTAGCCTTAAAGAACGGTTCCTGCCGTTTGAGCCAATTTTCGGCGTACTGCTCAAAGTGGGTCTGGTCGCTTTCTTCTACGCCATACTTGAACTTCTTCTCGATGCGCTCAGCCTCGGCCATGACATATTGCTGGATGCCGCGCTTGGGTACGGATGACGGCACAGTAATGGTCTGGGCTTTCATTCGCTTTTGCCCGTTGACCTTATAGCCGTTGCAGACAGTGATTTTGAATTTCCGTTCGGACTTTTTCTTGATGTAAGCCATTGTACCTCCTTGTCAGCGCTGCCGAGAACGATCTCGACGGCGAGTGTGATTTGTATGTTGTTCTTGGTTTTCACGGTCAATGCGATTTGATTCTCGAGTCCGTTGGATACGTTTGATTGCTCCTTCCGCAATTTTGTCCTCTTTGCGGAGTTCGGCAATTTTGCAGGTTAGTACCGCACGGTGGTCAGCCAGTTCTGGTGGAGCATCCTTTCTACGCATTTGCTTGGCAATTTCTGCCCTCTGCACGGCAAGAGTTTCTATCTGCTGGGACAAACCCTTGCGGTAATCCTCGATTGCCTGTACAGATGGGAATTTGTGGTCGTGAACGAAAGCGTGCTCAGCAAGGATTCGCTCTGTATCTTTCCAGATGCGTTCCAGTTCCGGGCGGTTGATGCGCGGCTGTTGCTTCTTAGGCAGGATGCCCAGCTGATAACAGTAGCATAGGTACAAGCGGTGCATCTGGGACTCGCCAAAGAACACATCAAAGAAAATTTCCAGGATGCTTTTCCCTGCGTAGTTGTTTTTTTGGGCGATACCTCTTTGGCGTGTACTGCTGGGGCGGGTGCTTCAACTCATACAGCCTTGGCCCGTACAGCAGGTAGTTCCCGCGAAGCCTGTCGTCTATAGCTGCGAGATCGTATTCTTCTCCCAGCCTATAAAGACGAACCGCTCTGCTGCCATCCCGCGCCCGGATGGTTGCGTACTTTCGGTTAGGGTCACTGCCGAAAATATACCCCTGCCGATACAGTGCCCTGTGAAAGTCCTCTGCGGTGCTGGCGTCCTCACAGGCTTGGTCGATGGCCTCCCGCATCCGGGCATACCTTGCCGGTTCCTTGGCCTTGGGCTGCTCCACTACCGACAAGCCGTACTCCCGGCACATCTTGTCGGATGCCGCCCGAAACTCGGCATACTGGCTGCGGCGCTGCTCGTATTTCTTGCCGTCCACATAGGACACGGAATTGATAACGAAGTGGTTGTGCAGGTTATCTGTATTCATGTGGGTAGCGACCAGCACTTGGAACCGCTTGCCCCAAACTTTGCGGGCGAGCGCCACGCCGATCTCGTGGCACTGCTCCGGGGTGACCTCTCCTTCGCGGAAACTCTGGTAGGCGTGGAGCGCCACCACACCGTCTGTTTTACCAAAGCGTTCCTGTACAGCCCGCATATCTTCCCACGCATGGTCTGCCCTGCAATGGATGCCGGTGACGAGCTGGGCGCTCTCGTTCAGCTTGGTCTTGGCATCGTTCTCTGCATAGTGCAGCGTTTGGGCAAGGGCATCGTATTCGGTCTTGTTCGGATTGGCGGCATAATCAAGGACGCGCTGTAAGCTGTCCTTGATTGCCCAGATCTTAGTTACCGCCAATGAGCAGGTCCCTTATCTCATCTGCACAGGCTGTAATTTTAGCGCCTGCACTCGGTTGACAGCTTTCTGCAATTTCATCCAATTTATCCAACACATCAAATACCTCCTTGGGCGGGTGTACGCCCGGCTCATATCCCAGCGCCCGCTGGCGTAAATACTCTGAGAGTGACAAGCCGCACTTTCTTGCCAACATCGTCACCTTTTTCTTTTCAGTGACAGTGACGCGGACGTCGATTCCGATACTGCGCTTTCTCATGCGCTCGCAGCCTCACAGGAGTTCGGGGTTGTCCCCGTAGGCTTTTCGGCGGGTTGCCCTGTGGCAACACTTCGCCCATGCTTGCTTCTCTCAAGCGACCTTAATGACGATGCTGACGATGATGACGATGTTTGTGGGATACCCCATCCCGACAGTTGGGATATATCAATATCATCGTCATCACCGTCATCATCGTCATGGAAGAATTCAAACAGACGTTTTTGCTCCGTGCGGGTGTACTTATACTCGATACCGCGAGGGCCGAACACATCACGGGCATAGTGCGCCATCTTCCGGGTGAACTGGTTAGGTTTTACATCAGAAATATTCGCTGCAACAAGCAATTCCGAGGCTGTACCCTGCCATTTTCCAACCGAGTCAATGTAGTCTGCAACTTTCCAAAGGTAGTCAGGAATCGCTTTCATTGCCTGTTCCTCTGCGGTTTCTTCCTCATCCAACGTCCAAACGCAGTTTTCTTCCCGGGTATGCAGCATTTTCTCGTCCATATCGCGTCCAATTACACGAATTGTCGCGGTTTTACTCATGCGCTGACGATGCATGAGCCATGTCGTATCCGCTACACCCATAATGCCCGTTGAACCGGAGATTTGGTCGTAGGGGTCTGACGATGATTGTTTGCGAAGATGATGCACCAGCAGGATGCAGATGCCGTACTTGTCGGCAAGTTCTTTTAACGCACCAATATCCTTATAGTCATTGGCATACATACTACCATTCTGGTCGCCTTTTCGTACCTTTTGCAAGGTGTCGATGACGATGAGACTAATATCTGGGTAAGTATGGATGAAACTGACGATTTGTTCCTCCAATCCCTGCCCAATTCCGTGACTTTCCGTCTGCAAAATGAGGCGTTCCGGGTCTTCTTCTGCATCGACAAGTTGGTAAAGGCGTTCTTGCAGACGACCCAGTGTATCTTCCAGCGAGAAATAAAGCACGGTTCTCGGTTCTATTTCGCGCCCCCACACGGACTTTCCCTGTGAAATCTGTAAGCAGAGCCACAGCGTCAGCCAGCTTTTACCTGCTTTGCTGGGACCGGCAAAGATTGCCAGCCCTGCAGGTAATAGGCCGGGAATGATCCATTTTACGGGCGGAATCGGCGTTGCAAGCAGTGCGCCGGCGGTAATAGTTTTCGGTAATCTTGTGGTAGTCATTCACATCATCCTTTCTTGTTTTAGCATACATCCATTATCTCATAGTATCGTAATTTTGTGTGTAGTAAGTTTTACTCTCTAATGTTAAGTTGTACGGCTCACGCCGCCCCACAGCCCCACAAACGCGCCAAACGGCGGTTTTAGGGCGTTCCTCGCGTCCGTGTGCGATACGGAGCATCTGCCCCACACAGGGCGCGTTTAGGCGGGATGTAGGAGTGAATCAGATTTGATTCACTTTTTCGGTTTTGATCCAAGATAGTGAATCAGTTCTGATTCACTTTGGCGGTCCGCGGGCATAATGAACACTTCTTTTTGCCATTTGCTTATCTCCTTTTTTGTTGTTTCGCGTAACCCTTTTTAATACACTTTCCGGGGAGAAAAAAGAGCCCGGAGAACCTTACCGATTTGGTAAGGCCCTCCGGGCTCTTTATATATTTTCTCTGTTCTATCCGGGCGTAAGGGTACACTTTCCCCGCAAATCTTGATGTGAATTCAATAAAAATCAAATAATACGCATACTAGCGTCAATCACACGGTCATGTAAATAATAAAAACCGCGTACATCAAAATAAATGCTGAAGAAAAATGTCTAATTTGCCGCT
>CAKSUQ010000030.1 GCA_934502625.1 uncultured Gemmiger sp. | reverse complement strand
ACCCTGAACAAGGCCTTCCCCATCGTCTCCGGCATCATGACCACCGTTCATGCTTACACCGGCGACCAGATGATCCTCGACGGCCCGCAGCGCAAGGGCGACCTGCGCCGCGCTCGTGCTGGTGCCCAGAACATCGTTCCTAACTCCACCGGCGCTGCCAAGGCCATCGGCCTCGTCATCCCTGAGCTGAACGGCAAGCTGATCGGCTCTGCTCAGCGTGTTCCCGTCCCCACCGGCTCCACCACCATTCTGGTCGCCGTTGTCAAGGGCAAGGACGTCACCAAGGAAGCCATCAACGCCGCTATGAAGGCTGCTGCTTCCCAGAGCTTCGGCTACAACGAGGATCCCATCGTTTCTTCTGACGTTATCGGCATGAAGTACGGCTCCTTGTTCGACGCTACCCAGACCATGGTCGCTAAGATCGACGACGACACCTATCAGGTTCAGGTCGTTTCTTGGTACGACAACGAGAACAGCTACACCTCTCAGATGGTCCGCACCATTAAGTACTTCGCTGAGCTGTAATCTGCGAGTAGCTTAACTGCGAATTAAATAGCTGAACCCCGCCCCCTCCGGTCAAACCGGAAGGGGCGGGGTTTTGTTTTATTTGCGGCGGTGGGGCGCGGGGTAACGCTGCGGCGTGTCCGTCTGCTTGAGCAGATAATCCACACTGACGTTGTAAAGTGTGGAAAGTTCAACGAGGATTTCGGCGGTAAGCTGCTGTGTGCCGGTTTCGATGTAACTGTATTTGCGCTGCGTGATGCCGATTTTATCGGCGACGTATTGCTGTGTGTAGTCGTTGTCCTCGCGTAGTTCCCGGACGCGGTTTTCCATGATGTATCTACCTGCCTTCCTTTTTACTAAAAGGATATGCTAGATAGAATTTATCTATTGACTTTTAGATAAAATTTATCTAAAATAGAAATCGGAAACTGTTGCATCTGACAACGGGGAGAAGAAAAACATGGACGAGTTAAACAAGCAAAACGTCGAGGAAGAAAGCGCCGCCGCACAGCCGGGCGGCGAAAGCGCACAGTCCGTTCCGCCTGCGGGTACAGGCGCACAGCAGGCACAGCAACCGGAAGGGGAGGGCACGACTGCCCCGGAAACACAGTTGGGCAAGCTAGTCTGCCCGCGCTGCGGAAATGCGTTTGAACCCAAGGAGAAAAAGTGCCCCCACTGCGGCATGAAGAATAATTTGAAGCTGTGCAAGACCTGCGGCGCGACGATTGCGAAAAACGCAAAGCGCTGCCCGAAGTGCGGTGCGAAGAACAAGAAACCAATTTATAAGAGAGTTTGGTTTTGGATTCTGATTGTGCTTTTGTCGTTGAGGGTGTATTCTGGCATATCAAATCTGATTAAGCCGGATAAGGCGGAAAGCACAGTAACAGAAGTATCAACATCGGATGCAAAGGAAACGGCACAGCCTTTAAGCGAGGAAGATAAAGCTCTTGTTGGTACGTGGAGCGCAGTTAGAATTTTTATTCTGGACGAGAAAAAGTCGAGTACCATGGATGCGGGGGAACTTGAGGCAGAGTTCAAGAGCGACCACACAGGAAAACTGATTACGGCGGAGAATGGCACAACATCATTTACCTGGAGCTATGATGGTACATCAGACCAGAACGATAAGGTATATAAAGCTGGAGATACAACGGTTACCATTATTGGATATAGAAGCGATTTAAGCCAATATGCTGGAGACATTATGATTACTTCAGATATGAATACACTTTTCATTCTGGAGCCCAAAAAAGAAGGCGAGGTAACTGGAACAGCAAGTATACCAAAGTCGACTAGCAATACGCAGAAGGCGGAAACGAGCACTGAATATGTGTCAGAGGGTAAGAAAAATGCTCTGGCACAAGCGAACAGTTACCTTAACGCGATGGCATTTTCCTATACTGGTCTCAGAGAGCAGTTGGAATATGAGGGATACAGCACAGAGGAAGCAACCTATGCGGTGGATAATTGCGGTGCGCATTGGAGTGAGCAAGCAGTAAGAAAGGCCGAAGAATACCTGAAATCTATGCCTTTCTCCAAGAGCAGCCTGATCGAACAGCTTGAATACGAGGGCTTCACCCACGAGCAGGCTGTGTACGGCGCAGATCAAGCCTATTAACTAACAAGCGCCCCTTCCGGTCAAACCGGAAGGGGCGCTTGTTGTGCGTTGTAAATGTCCGCCTTTGGGAAACACCACCCTCGCCGCAAAATTCTGCGGGCGGAGTAGAACCCCGCCCCTACGGTGTGGGGGAGGAATACACAGCAATGCCCCGGAAGCCGCTCTCTGCCGCAAAGCTGCGGCGGGGGATGCCCACCCAATTGACAATTTCAACAAATTGCAGAGATTCAACCATACAGCGTGGTATACATTCTTTCAAAATCATCAAAGCATTTTGCGCAAATGCGCGCAACCGGTTGACAGTATATGAACAATCTGTTACACTTATTGTGAACCCCTAACAAAAAGAATGGAGGAAACAAAATGCTGGAATCCCTGAAAAAGAAAACCCTGCTCGGCAATTTGTGGTGCATCATTGTGCTGGGCATCGTCACGGCCGCCCTCGGCGTGGTGTTTGGCCCCGGCATCGTCAAGATGCTGGCCGGTCCCGCCTACTTTGAGCCGCTGGACGACCACGAGGACATCCTCTCCCTGCAGGGGCAATATATCACGATGGATGTCGATACCCTGATCGACTACTACGCTGAAACCGTCCGCAGCGAGAGCGGCAAGCGCGATGAAGTCTCCGCACGTGAGTACATTATGCCCATCAACACGCCGGATGCAACCATTTACATTGGTCTGGAAGTGCCCGCGTCCAAAATCGACGACGCCGAGGCGGTCGTCGACGACACCGCGCGCATGCTGGACGACGAAGATGGCAGCTACGAGTGGGACGGCTCTTACGTGACCGTGCGCGGCACCCTGAAGCGGATGGACGATGAGACCAAGCAGTTGTGGGAGGACTACTTCATCGACGCCGGTTTCAGCTATGACGACATCGGTCTGGAGGACGGCTGCACCTTCCTGCCGCTGGTGCTGACCGATGACGAGATCGACGGCAGCGATACCTTTGTGCTGGGCTTTATGGGCATTGTGATGCTGCTGGTGCTGGCACTGCTGATTTGGTTTGTCGTCCGCTCCCTGACAGGCGGCTTCCAGAAGCAGATCCGCCGCTATATCGCCGCCACCGCTGACCCGGAAGGCACCGAGCAGGCGCTCGACCGTTTCTACGAGGACACGATGCAGGACGGCAAGGTGCGCATGAGCCGCAGCTGGCTGATGTACGTCCACGGCCGCGATTCCTGGGTGCTGGCCGGTGACGACGTGGTCTGGGCGTACCAGTACACCGTGCGCCACAAGATGTACGGCATCCTGACCGTCGGCAAGGAGATGATGGTGCGCGTCTACGGCGCGACCGAGAAGCATGCCTGCCATGACATCCCCGTCAAGAACGAGGACGAGGCGCAGGAGATCCTGCGCCAGATGCAGAGCACCTATCCCGATGCGATGATCGGCTACGACGCCGAGATCGAGAAGCACTACCATGCGAACCCCGTGACCTTCCATCAGGAGGTCGCCGCCGCGCGCCGTCAGCCCGCCGCTGCCCCCGCAGCCGAGCCGACCGAGCCCGCGCAGGAGCCGGAGAGCAAGCCGCTGTATTGATTTTGTAAGATGCGTAAAGGGGCGAGCCTTGCTTGGGCTCGCCCCTTTTGGTGTATAGGCGTGTATTGTTAACGGCAACGTGTGTGTAGGGCGGGGTGACCTCACCCCGCCGCAGGACGTTCCCGCTGCCGCAGCGTTCCACAGGCGGATATGGAATCCGCCCCTACGATGTATTTCCGAAAATAACAAACACCCCGAAAGCATCATTGCCTTCGGGGCGTTCCTTTTCGTAATCGCCAAATTACAGCTTTTTTTCTGCCTTTTCCGCAAAGGCGATCATCTTGCTGTAGGTCTCCTCGCTCAGGTCGTGCTCGACCTTGCAGGCGTCCTTCGCGGCGACCTCCGGGTCGACGCCCAGCGCCACAAAGAAAGCGGTCAGCTTGCGGTGACGGCCATAGATGCGCTGGGCAATTTCCATGCCGGGCTGCTCCAACTTGATGAAACCGTCCGGGTCCATCGAAATATACCCGTTCTCACGCAGATTTTTCATCGCCACACTGACACTCGGCTTGGAGAATCCCATCGCAACGGCTATGTCGATGGAGCGCACAGAACCCTTCTGCTCCTGCAGCATCAGAATTTTTTCCAGATAGTCCTCTGCGGATTCGTGAATGTTCATGGGCAAAGCCCCCTTCCAGACTGAAATACTGTTCAAATTGTTATTGTTTATATCATACCACACCGCGCGGTGCTTTGCAAGGCTGAATCAAAGCGGTTCCGCTAAATGTTGCTGCGGCGTCGCCGGTCAAAAGCACGGTGTCGTCCCGCTGCACACACACCTCCAGCGTGCCGCCCGGCAGCTGTACTAAAATCGGCGCGCCGCGCGGGCAGCGGCCTGTCAGCACCGCCGCCGCGGCCACGGCGCAGGCCCCGGTCCCGCAGGCCAGCGTGGCCCCGCTGCCGCGCTCCCACACCGTCACAGCCAGCCCGGTGGGGCTGATGGGCTGGGCAAACTCCACGTTGATGCCGCCCGGGAACGCCGGGTGGTGCTCCAGCGCGCGGCCCCAGGCGGCCAGCTCTGCCCCGGCGGGCGGCGGCTCGTGCGTAAAGAGTACGCAGTGCGGGTTGCCCACGGCTACGCAGTGTACCCGCCACGCGCGCCCGCCTGCGCAGAGCGGTACATCCAGCAGCGGCCCGCTGCCCAGCCCCACGGCCCCCACGGCGTCCGGTGCTGCCGTAAAGCGCCCCATCTCGACCTGCCACAGCCCGTCCCCGACCCGGTGCAGCACCCGCTGCCCGGCAGAGGGCGTGTCAATGCGGATACAGTCCCGCCGCACGCCGTGGGTGTATAAAAATTCCGCCGCGCAGCGCACACCGTTGCCGCACATGGCCCCCTCGCTGCCGTCGGCGTTGAACATCCGCATGGCCGCGTCGCCGTCGGCCCGCAGCGGGGGACAGAGGTAGATCACCCCGTCCGCACCCACCGAAAAATGCCGCCGCGACAGCTGCACCGCCCACGCGGCGGCATCGGGCGGCAGCCCCGCGGCGCGGCAGTCGATGTAGATATAATCGTTGCCCGCGCCCTGCATTTTGGTAAAATTCAGCTTCACTTGCCCACCTCCCCGCAAATCCTATGCCGCTTGCATAAAATTTAACACTTACCCCCTTGACATTCACCCGCAGATACGCTATATATTAAATGTATATCTGTGTTTATAAAGGAGTTAAATTATGGATTCCGAAGTTTTCAGCCGCATCCGTGACTATCTGGCCGACCAGCTTGAGGTCGAGCCTGAAAAGATTACCCCCGACAGCGACATTGTCAACGATTTCGGCGCAGACAGCCTTGACGTTATTGATATGATCACCACCTTGTCCGACGAGTTCGGCGTTGAGATCCCCGATGAGGACATCGAGAACTTCCACACCGTCGGTGATGTGGTCAACTATCTGGAGGAGCGTATCTGAGCGCCAGCCCCCGGTTTTACAAAGTGTGAGGAAAAGAGAAATGGCAAACGATAAGAAAAAAATGGTCGAGGCGATCACCGCACAGGAGGTCGACTTCGCCCAGTGGTACACCGACATCTGCACCAAGGCCGAGCTGGTCGAGTATTCCAGCGTCAAGGGCTTTGTTGTGCTGCGCCCCTATGGCTACGCCATCTGGGAGAACATCCAGAAAAATCTGGACGCCCGCTTCAAGGCCACCGGCCATGAGAACGTGGCCATGCCCGTGCTCATCCCCGAGAGCCTGCTGAAGAAGGAGGGCGAGCTGGTCAACGGCTTTGCGCCCGAGGTCGCCTGGGTCACCGCCGGCGGCAGCGACCCGCTGGAGGAGCGCCTTGCGGTGCGCCCCACCAGCGAGACGATGTTCTGCGACCATTTCAGCCATGTGCTGCACTCCTACCGCGACCTGCCCATGCTGTACAACCAGTGGTGCAGCGTCGTCCGCTGGGAGAAATCCACCCGCCCGTTCCTGCGCACCCGCGAGTTCTGGTGGCAGGAGGGTCACACCATCCACGAGACCGCCGAGGAGGCCAAGGCCGAGACCGAGCAGCAGCTGAACTGCTACGCCGATTTTGCCGAGCACGACCTGTGCATCCCCGTTGTCAAGGGCCGCAAGACCGACAAGGAGAAGTTTGCCGGTGCCGAGGCGACCTACACCATCGAGGCGATGATGAAGGACGGCAAGGCCCTGCAGAGCGGCACGAGCCACTACTTCGGTGACAAGTTCAGCCGCGCCTATGACGTGACCTTCACGGGCCGCGACAACACCCTGCAGTATCCGTTCCAGACCTCCTGGGGCGCATCCACCCGCCTGATCGGCGCCATCATCATGACCCACGGCGACGACGACGGCCTGATCCTGCCCCCGGCCATCGCGCCCATTCAGGTCGTGATCGTGCCCGTGGCTGCCCACAAGCCCGGCGTGCTGGACAAGTGCCGCGAGCTGGCCGCCGAGATCGGCCAGTATGCCCGCGTCAAGCTGGACGACAGCGACAAGCAGCCCGGCTGGAAGTTTGCCCAGTGGGAGATGAAGGGTGTGCCCGTGCGTCTGGAGGTCGGCCCCCGCGACATCGAGAACGGCCAGTGCGTGCTGGTGCGCCGCGATACCCGCGAGAAGCAGTTCGTCAAGTTCGAGGATCTGGCTACGGCTATCCCCGCCGCGATGGACGCGCTGGCGAAGGATCTGTACGAGCGCGCTCTGCAGAACCGCGAAAACCGCACCTACAGCGCTACCACAATGGACGAGGTCAAGCAGATCGCCAAGGAGCACACCGGTTTCATCAAGACGATGTGGTGCGGCGATTTGGCCTGCGAGGAAGCCATGAAGGCCGATGCTGGTCTGTCCAGCCGCTGCATGCCCTTCGCGCAGGAGCACCTGAGCGATGTCTGCCCGGTCTGCGGCAAGCCCGCGCAGAAGATGGTCGTCTGGGGCGTAGCGTACTAAGACAAAAAGAAGCGGCATCCCGGCGATGCCGCTTTTTTGTATAAGCGGTAGGGGCGAACAGTGTTCGCCCGCAGAAACTTTGCGGCAGCCGCTGCGCTGCCGGGCGCACAATGTGCGCCCCTACGGATTTTGCATATGTCGATTTTACTTGCAACATTATTGATCTACACCCTCGGCCTGATCCTCACGGCGGTGGGCAGTCGGTTGGCGGGGCGGTGCACCACTTGGTGCTGCGCCCTGCTGGGGCTGCCCATGTGGGTCGTGGGCGGCACGGTCGCGCCGTTCTGTCTGGCGCTGCCGCAGCTGACGCTGGCCTTCCTCGCAGCCGGCATGGGGGTCACAGGTCTGGCCGTCGGTACGGCGCTGGCGGGCGCGGTCACGAATCTGGGGCTGGCGCTGGCCGTCTGTCTGCTGAACCGCCGCCATGCCGCCGTGGCTGACCGCAGCGAGTTCTGCCGCAAATGCCTGCTGCTGTTGGCGGCCTGCGGCGTGTTGGCGGTCTTTGTGCGGGACGGCTCGCTGAGCTACACCGGCACGGGGCTGCTGATGCTGCTGTTCGTGCTGTTCATTTTGATGAGCATTGTGTTCCAGCACAACTTTACCTTTGGCGAGACGATCGAGGCCGTGTCGACGTCTGAATCGACGCCCAGCCCGCGTCTTGCCGCGCAGGAGTACGGCTACACCGCGCACACGATGGCATTCCCGGTCATGAGCGTCGGAAACTCGCTGAAGAATCTGGCGGGCGTCGTCGGCGGGCTGGCGCTGCTGGCGGCGGGCGCGCTGGCGCTCGTCTACAGCGCCACGACGATGGCAAACCTTACGGGCACGATACAGGCGCTGTGGGCGGCGTCGCTCATCAGCTTTGGATTCTGTATCCCCCTGCTGACCGAGGCGCTGGAACACCCCTTCGGCTCGGTGTGGAAGCGGTTCTCGATCCGCTGCCGCTACTACCCGCCCGACTCGCTGCCCATCCAGCTGCTGAACAGCGCGATCCTGAACCTGACGCTTGCGCTGCCGATCTCCAGCCTGATGTACCGCCATCGGCTGCCCGTCGGAGCGCAGTTCCGCAGCTACGAGGTGCCGGTCTGCGCTGCAATGGCGCTGATATTGCTGCTGCCGCCGCTGTGTAAGCATAAGCTCAAGCGCTGGCAGGGCGGGGCGTGCATGGCATTGTATTTTGTTTACCTAGCCGCCGCATTGTTTGTGCCGCGGGCGGGGGCGTAAAAAAATACCCTTGATTCAAAACTGAATCAAGGGTATTTTTTACTTCCTCAACGCCGCGCAGGCTTCTTTGATGATCTCCCGCTCGACGAAATGTTCTTTTTTGCCGTTGATGAGCTGGTAATCCTCGTGACCCTTGCCTGCAAACAGGACGATGTCGCCGTCTTCGGCCATCTTGACTGCGGTGTAGATTGCCTCGCGGCGGTCGGTGATGCAGGTGTAGGGCGCACCGTCGGCCATATGCCCGGCAATGTCGCAAATGACATCCTCCGGCGGCTCGCTGTCGGGGTTGTCGCTGGTGATGATGCTGTAATCGGCGTAGGCGCTGGACGCGTCGGCCAGCTCCTTGCGGCGCACCTGCGTGCGGCCGCCGACCGAGCCGAAAACACAGATCAGGCGGTGCGGATGATAGGCGCGCAGCGTTTTCAGCGCGCTCGTCAGCGCAAGGCCGTTGTGGCTGTAGTCGACGATGAAGGTGCGGCCGGGCAGACCCTCGACGACCTCAAAGCGCCCCTGCACGGGGGTGTGCGCCAGCGTCGCGGCAGCCTGTGCGGGCGTCACGCCGAACGCACCGCACAGTGCGATGGCGCACAGCGCATCCGACGCGCTGAACGCGCCGGGGGACATGACCTCAACATGGGTCGCCGCGCCCGCGTGCCGGCAGTCAAAATCGACGCCGAGCGCGGTCTGGCTGCGGTACTGCGCGAGATTTTCGGCGCGGTAGTCGGCGGCGTTCTCAATACCGAAGCTGACCTGTTGTCCCCTGAAGCCCTCACGCATGAAGTCGCTGTAGGGGTCGTCTACATTATAAACCATCGTGCGGGCGTCATATTCGGCGAACAAGCGGCGCTTGGCGCACTTGTAATCCTCGAAATCCGGGTGCTCGCCGGGGCCGATATGATCCTCGGACAGGTTCGTGAAGGCCACGACCTCAAACGGCACACCGTCAACGCGGTGGTGGCGCAGCGCTTGACTGCTGACCTCCAGCACGCAGTGGTGGACGCCCGCGTCCAGCATTTTGCGGAACAGGCGGTGCAGCTCAAGGCTTTCTGGCGTCGTGTTGGCGGTGGCCTCGTGTACGCCCGCAATGTCGACACCGTTGGAGCCGATGTAGGCGCAGGGCAGCCCGGCCTCGGTCATGATGGCGGCGGTCAGCAGGGCGGTCGTCGTCTTGCCCTTGGTACCGGTGATACCGATGAGGTGCAGCTCGTCGGCGGGGTTGCCGTAGAAGTCCGCGCCGATGACGGCCAGCGCCGCGCGGGTGTCATCAGTGATGATCTGCACAGCGTCGGCGGGCAGGTCGAGCGTATGCTCGACGAGGAAGGCGCGGCAGCCGTTTTGATAGGCGCTTGCGGCGTAGGTGTGGCCGTCCAGCCACGCGCCGACTAAGCAGACGAACAGCGACCCGGCCGCAGCCTTGCGGGAGTCATAGGTAATCGCGGTAATGTCAGTGTCGGACGTGCCGGTGTGGGAGATATGTTGGACAAGGTCGTTTAATTTCATGAAAAACATCCTTCTTAAAAGCCTTCCCCCAACGGGGGAAGGTGGCCGAGGCTCCGACCGAGGCCGGATGAGGGGCGGCGTGCCCGCGATTGCCCGTGAATGGGTTGTTACGGCAGGTCTGCCCCTCATCAGTCACCTTCGGTGACAGCTTCCCCCTCAGGGGAAGGCCTTATTTTTTCACCGGATAATACGTCTTAAACTTCTTGAACTGCCGCCGCAGCTGTTCCAGCACGCAGGCGTAGCGCACGGGATTCCACATAAGGTCGGGCTTGTACAGCAGGCTGCAGGCTTCCTTGCCCTCGGCTTTCAGCGTTTTGGCGCGGGCGACGAGGTCTTTGTCCTCGGTGTAGGTGAAGGCCACCTGCGCGGGCACATGATGCCAGAACACCTCGTTCTTGTTCAGCACGCAGTCAGTGCCGCCGTCGTTCCACTTTTCCACGACCAGCTTGGCAATGTTCATGCCGGTGGCGGTCACATAGTAGTTGCTGCGGCCTTGGCGCAGGTTGATCTCGAACACGCGGTAGTCGCCGGGGATGCCGCTGTACTTGATGTCAAAGTTTGAGAAGCCTGTGTAGTGGCAGGCTTCAAGCATCTGGCGGATATTTTCCACCAGCGGCAGGGAGGTCGTGTCCTCACTGACGATGGCGGCGTGGTTGCCGAGACCGTGCGGGGTATGTTCCTCGACCATCGTGTGACCGAGGCACATGGCGCGCACCTTGCCGTTCTCGTCAGAGAAAGCCGTCAGCACGCGCATGTGGTCGTCGCCGCCCGGCACCATCTTCTGCAGCACCATCCGGTCAGGGTAGCCGCTGGCATAGATCGTCTTGACGATCTCGGCGGCCTCGGCGGGGGTGGCGGCGGTGTAAACCTTCTTCATCGTGTCGAACGGGTGCTTCCAGTAGTCGACGCTGGACGACGGCTTGACGATGATGGGATAGCCAAAGCCGAGCTTTTCTTCGGTCAGCTCGGCGGCGTCGACGGGCGCGGTCAAAATCTTCGAGTCTGGGTAGGGGATGCCGAACTTCTCGCACACCTCGTAGAACTCGGCCTTTTTCTGGATCGAGCCGTACAGGTCGGCGGCGGGGCCGGGGGCGATATACTCGGTCAGCTCGGCCTTGCGGCGGATGATCATGGCGGCGTAGTCGTCGGTGCAGCCGAACAGGTAGAGCCGCTTGCCCTTATGCTGTGCCGCAAAGTCGTGCAAAATGCGCAGCATCGTGTCCTCGTTGTCCATATCGGGCACGGTGGTGAAGTGGATGATCTTGGAATACTTCGTCGGCGCCATCGGGTAGCGGCCATAGGCATAGCTCTCGACGCCGTAGGCCTCGTGGAACGCACGGGCAAAGTTGTAGCAGTTCAGGTCTGCGCCAAGAAAGACAGGGATAATATCAGACATTGGGAACATCTCCGATTTTATAAAATAGGCTTCCCCCTGGGGGGGAGCTGTCCGCGTAGCGGACTGATGAGGGGCGGACTTGCCGCAGCCACCTGCGAACGGGTTGCGCCGGGCGCGCCGCCCCTCATCCGGCCTCGGTCGGAGCCTCGGCCACCTTCCCCCTAGGGGGAAGGCACGTATGATTTACGCATCAAACTTCTCAAAGAACTGCTCATGCCACGTCAGGAAGGTGTAGGCAGTCCAGATCTTGCGGCGCTCGTGCTTGGGGTCGGCCAGCATGGCGACCAGCTTGTCTTGGTCGAAATACTCCGCCGCGACGTCGCTCGTGAAGCTCTTGCGCACCTTGGCAGAAAATTCCGGGTCTTCCAGCCACTTGGCGATCGGCACCGGGAAGCCTTTCTTCGTGCGGTTCGCCCATGCGTCGGGCAGCGTCTTGTTGGCGGCGGTGCGCAGCACGGCCTTCGTGTCGCCGCGCAGCTTATAGCTGTCGGGGTAGGTCTGCGCCTCGCGCAGAACCTCGCGGTCGAGGTAGGGCACGCGCAGCTCCAGACTGTGCGCCATGCTCATCTTGTCGGCCTTCAGCAGAATATCGCCGGGCAGCCAAAGGTTCAAATCGAGGTACTGCTTCTTTTCCAGCTCGGAGAGGTCTTTCACGCGGTCGTAGATCGGCGCGGCGACCTCGCGGGCGGTGGGGCCGACGCGGTACTTCGGCTTCAGGATGTCGTAGGCATCCTTCTCCTCAAAGACGTGCGCCTGCCCGATGAACCAATCCTCCGGGCGGCCGCTGCCCTTGATGATGAAGTCGTGCCCCTTGAAGTAGGGCAGCTGCTGGCTGACATCGCTTGCCAAGTGGCGCAACGGCGCGGGGATGTGCTTGTACTTCTGCATCAGCGGGGTGTCGGCGTACCACTCGTAGCCGGCGTAGATCTCATCAGCGCCCTCGCCGGAGAGCACGACCGTGACGTGCTGGCGCGCCAGTTGGCACAGGAAGTAGAGCGGCACGCTGGACGGGTTGGACTGCGGCTCGTCCATGTGGTACTGGATGTCCGCGAACGCGTCGAGGCACTGCTCCTTCGTCAGCATCTCGCGGTAGTTCTTGATGCCGAGTTTCTGGCTAAGTTCGCCCGCCTCGGTTGTCTCGTCGAACTTGTGGGTGCCGTCGGGGCTGGCAAAGCCGACCGAGAAGGTCTCGTCGGGCATCAGGCAGGCTGTGATATAGCTGGAATCGACACCGCCGGACAGGAACGAGCCGACCTTGACATCGCTGATGCGGTGGGCGGCGACGCTCTCACGCACGCGGGCGTCGATCTCATCGGCGGCAGCCTCGTAGGAAAGTGTGGTGGGATGGCGGAAATCGGCGTCCCAGTAGCGCTCAATGTGCATCTGGCCGTCCTTGAAGGTGAACCAGTGTGCCGGGGGCAGCTTGTAGGTGCCCTTGAAGAAGGTCTCGTTCATGGCGCTGTACTGGAAGGTCAGGTAGGGGCGCAGCGCCTCGGCGTTGACCTCGCGGCGGAAGCCGGGGTGCTCCAGCAGGCTCTTGATCTCACTGCCGAACAGCAGCTCACCCGCGTCGGTCTGGGTGTAATAGAACGGCTTTATGCCGAAAATATCCCGCGCACCGTACATTTCGTTCGTCTTGGTGTCCCACACGACGAAGGCGAACATGCCGCGCAGCATCCCGGCCAGCTTTGTGCCGTACTCCTCGTAGCCATGAATGATGACTTCGGTGTCGCAATGGGTCTTGAAGACATGCCCCTTGGCCTGCAGCTCGGTGCGCAGATCCATGAAGTTGTAAATCTCGCCGTTGAACACGCAGACGACGGTGCCGTCCTCGTTGTACATCGGCTGCTTGCCTGCGGCCAGATCGATGATGCTCAGGCGGCGGAAGCCCAGCGCAATGGCGCTGCGCGGGTCGTCGCCGCTGATGTGATACCCTTCCATATCGGGGCCGCGGTGGATGATGCGGTCGGCCATCCTGTGCAGGATCGCCTCGCGCTGCTCACGCAGACCGGTAAAGCCAACAAAACCACACATGGTAAAATTCCCTTTCTCTCTATAGGCACAATCACTGGATTTTAGCTTATATATTTATGTATTGTACCACAGATGTGGGGAAAAGAAAAGTAGACAGGGAAAATATTCAGCAAAACGTAGGGGCGGGGCTCTGCTCCGCCCGGTAAGTTGACGCAGCCACCATGCTGGCGGGTCGTCGAGGACGCCGACCCCTACAACCGTAGGGGCGCATTCGATATGCGCCCGTGAAGTTTGCCATGGCGCAAACGGGCACGGGCGGGGCAGAGCCCCGCCCCTACATATCAGCAAACAAAAACACGCAGCAAAGTGCAAAACTCTGCTGCGTGTCGATGTGTGGGTTTACTCTTTATCCTCGGTCGTAACCTTCCCGCCGACTTTCCCTTCACCGTCCAGCGCTTCCTCCAGCGTATGCCAGGCAAGCACGGCGCACTTGACGCGGGCGGGGACATGGGCGATGCCCTGCAGGGCGGCGACGTCTTCGAGGTCGTCCAGCTCCTCCGGGGTGATCTTGCCCTTGATCATCTGGAAATACAGGCTGATGAGACGGTGCGCATCCTCGACGGTGCGGCCTTTCACAAGGTCGATCATCAGGGAAGCCGACGCCTGCGAGATGGCGCAGCCGCTGCCGATGAAACCGGCGTCCTCGATCTGTCCGTCCTTCACGCGCAGCTGCAATGTGATGTCGTCGCCGCAGCTGGGGTTCACGCCCTCTAAGCTGTGGGTCGCGCCCTCAACGGGGTGGCGGTTCTCCTTGCTGCGGCTGTTCTCGGTAATGATCTGGGTATACAATTCGTTCAGGTTCACAGGCCCATCACCTTTCTGACATTTTCAAGATTTTCCAGCAGGGCGTCCACGTCCTCCGGGGTGTTGTAGATCGCCACGCTGGCGCGGCAGCAGCTGCCGATGCCCAGATACTCCATCAAGGGCTGGGCGCAGTGATGTCCGGCGCGCACAGCCACGCCGCCCGCGTCAAGGATCGTCGCGACGTCGTGGGGGTGTACCTCGTTGACGTTGAAGCTGACGACGCCGTAGCGGCCGTCGGCCACGGGCTCGCCGTAGACGGTCAGCCACGGCATTGCGCGCATACCGGTCAGCATACGGTCAAGCAGCATGTGCTCGTGCTCCTCCATGGCCTGCCAGCCGATGCCCTTCATGTAGTCGATGGCAGCGGCAAAGCCGACCTCGCCACCGACGTTGCGGGTGCCGGCCTCAAACTTGCGCGGGCCGTCCGCCCATGTGGCGGTCTGCTCGTGCACGGCAGCGATCATGTCGCCGCCGCTCAGGAAGGGCGGCATTTTTTCCAGCAGCTCGGCGCGGGCGTACAGCGCACCGACGCCCATGGGGGCATACAGCTTGTGGGCAGAGCAGGCCGCGAAGTCCACGTCGAGCTTCTTGACGTCGACAGGGGTGTGGGGCGCGCTCTGGGCGCAGTCCAGCACAACAACGGCACCGACGGCGTGGGCACGCTTGACGATTTCCTCGACCGGCGCGCGCAGACCCAAGACGTTCGAGACCATCGCCACGGCGACGACCTTCGTCTTCGCGGTGATCTTTTTGTCCAGCTCCTCGGTCGTCAGGCGGCCGTTCTCGCCGGGGTACAGGTAGACGAGCTTCGCGCCGGTGGCCTTCGCCACGCGCTGCCACGGCACCATGTTGGAGTGATGCTCGGCCACGGAGATCACGATCTCATCGCCCTCATGCAGGAAATTCATGCCGTAGCTGTAGGCAACGAGGTTCAGCGACTCGGTCGTGTTCTGGGTGAAGACGATCTCGTCGTCCTCGGCGCCAAAGAACTGCGCGACGGTGTGGCGCGCGCCCTCGTGGGCGTCGGTGGCGCGCATGGCCAGCTCGTAGACGCCGCGGTGGGGGTTTGCGTTCTCTTTAGTATAGTAGTCGACCACCGCGTTCAGAACCTGCGTGGGGTGCTGGGTCGTGGCGGCGCTGTCCAGATAGACAAGGCGCTTGCCGTTTTCGTCGGCAGCCAGAATCGGAAAATCAGCCGTCCAGTTCATCGTTCAGCCTCCCTGCAACATTTTCACGTACTTCGTCCTGCAGCGCTTCCAGCGGGATCTTGTCGATGGCCGGGGCAAAGCGGGCGTCCACCATCAGGCGGCGCGCCTGCGCCTCACTCAGGCCGCGGGAGCGCAGATAGTACAGCTTGTTCTCGTCGAGACGACCCACGCTGGCAGCGTGCTGACCTTCGACTTCCTCCTCACCGCAGAGGATGAGGGGGGCGGTACGGTTGCGGGCGTCGGGGCTGAACAACAGCACGTCCTCGCTCTCGTGGCCGACACCGCGCTTTGCACCGTGCTGAAAATCCACCGTACCGCGCAGAATTTTGTCGGCGTGGCCGGTCAGCACACCGGCGGTGTGCATCTCGCACAAGGTATCCTTGCCGGTGTGGACGGAGACATCGTTGAAGTCCAGCACGTCCTCGCCGTGGCCGAAGTAGACGGCGTCGAGGTCGTATTCGCACTTGTTGTGGTCGAGCACGGCGCGCGCACCGCAGGCGACGACGCAGCCGCCCAGCTCGATGCGGACATGCTCAACGCGGGCGGACTTGGCCTCCTCGATGGCGACGGCATTCCAGCGGCGGGCGTTGTTGCCCAGCAGCTGTACCTGCACCAAGGTTACATGGGCGTTTTCGGCGGCGCGGATGCGGGTCAGGTTGGCGGAAACGCCGTTCTCGGCGTCGCCGCGCACGACCTGCACGATGGTCAGCTCGCTGCCCTCGGCGGCGTCGATAGTGAGATAGGTCAGCGCATGGGGGTGGGCGGCGTCCAGCGCCGTCTCAAAGACGACGGGGGTGTCGGCCTTGCCTGCGGCGGCCAGATGGTTCACGAGGTTGGCGTTGTCTGCCAGCCAAGCGTCGGTCTCGGCGCCCATGCCGCTGGCGGCGAAATCGCCGAAATCAGCGGCGGCGGTCACACCGGCGGGCAGGGCAGGGGACAGCGCCTCGGCCTGCGCCCAGCCCTCGGCGGGCAGATCGGGCAGCGCCGCTGATGCCGGTGCATAATTCACGCCCAGCGGGTTCCAAGTGGCAACCGGCAGGCGGTTCATTGTAGTTGTCATAGCAATATCACCTTATTAGCAGTTGTAAGATAAGAGATAAAAGATAATAGATAATAAAAAATGTGGAATGTGTGCTGAAGCACACATAAAATTTTGTTTTTGCCTTTGGCAAAAACTCCACCATAATTTTTATCTTTTATCTATTATCTTTTATCTTTACCCGATGCTTCCCTTCATCTCCAGATGAATCAGATTATTCATCTCCACCGCATACTCCAGCGGCAGTTCCTTGGCGATGGGCTCGGCGAAGCCGCCGACGATCAGGGCGCGGGCGTCCTCCTCGGTCATGCCGCGGCTCATCAGGTAGAAGATAGCCTCCTCGCTGATGCGGCCGATCTTGGCCTCGTGGCCCACGTCTACGGCATCGCAGCGGATGTCCATGGCCGGGATCGTGTCAGAGCGGCTGCGGTCGTCCAGCATCAGCGATTCGCAGCTGACGCTGGACTTGCTGCCCGCAGCGTTCGGCATGACGACGACCGACGAGCGGAAGTTCGACACGCCGCCGTCACGGGCAATGCTCTTCGTCGAGATATGGCTTGTGGTGTGGGGCGCGGCGTGGACGACCTTCGCGCCGGTGTCGAGGTCTTGCCCCGCACCCGCAAAGGTGATGCCGGTGAACTCCATGTGGGAGCCTTCGCCCTGCAGAATGCTCATCGGGTACAGGCAGCCCGTGTGGGAGCCGAACGAGCCGGAGACCCACTCGATCGTGCCGCCCTTTTCGACCTTGGCGCGCTTGGTGTTCAGGTTGTACATGTTCTTCGACCAGTTCTCAATGGTCGAATACCGCACGCGGGCGTTCTCGCCGACATAAATCTCCACGCAGCCTGCGTGCAGGTTCGCGACGTTGTACTTCGGGGCAGAGCAGCCCTCGATGAAGTGCAGGTATGCGCCCTTGTCCACGATGATGAGGGTGTGCTCAAACTGGCCTGCGCCGGGGGCGTTCAGGCGGAAGTAGGACTGCAGCGGGATCTCCACGTGTACGCCCGCCGGGACGTAGACGAAGGAACCGCCGCTCCACACAGCGCCGTGCAGCGCTGCGAACTTGTGGTCGGTGGGGGGCACCAGCCGCATGAAGTGCTTGCGCACCATCTCGGCATAGGGGCCGGTCAGTGCGCTCTCCATATCGGTGTAGACGACGCCCTGCGCCGCGACCTCGGCCTTGACGTTGTGGTAGACGACCTCAGAGTCGTACTGCGCGCCGACGCCCGCGAGACTCGAACGCTCGGCCTGCGGGATGCCCAGACGCTCAAACGTGTTCTTGATGTCGTCGGGCACGTCGCTCCACTTGCCGCGCATCTCGGTATTGGGGCGCACATAGGTGACAATGTTGCTCATGTCCAACCCTTCGAGGGACGGCCCCCAGTTGGGAATGGACATTTTGTTGTAGGTCTCCAGCGCTTTCAGGCGGAAAATGCGCATCCATTCGGGGTCATGCTTTTCCTCCGAAATTTTCTCGACGATCTCGGACGTCAGGCCGGAGTTGACCTCAAACGCCGCGTTGACCTTGTCTTTAATATCATAGACGCTGCGGTCGACCTCGGCGACGTCGGTCTTTTCAGTCTCGAAGGCTCTCATTTTGCGTCGTCCTCCTTCAGGGCGGTGAAGCCTTCCTCAATGATCTCGTTGACGAGGCTGCCGTCGCCGGTGCGCACGATGCGGGCGTCGTCCAGCACATGCACGTAATCGACCTGCAGACCTTCGAGGATCTTGGCGTTGTGGGTGATGATGATGAGGGCGTTGTCAGCGTTGTGATACGCCTTGATGCCGCTGGCGACGGTCTTGACGGCGTCGACGTCGAGGCCGGAGTCCGTCTCGTCCAGCAGGGCGAGGGCGGGCTTAAGCATCAGCAGCTGCAGAATCTCGGCCTTTTTCTTCTCGCCGCCGGAAAAGCCGACGTTCAGATAGCGGTCGGCGTAGGCGGGATCCATGTTCAGGGCTTCCATCTGCTGCGCCATCTCGCGGCGGAACTTCATGACCTTGACGGGCTTGCCGGTCACAGCGCCGGCGGCGGTGCGCAGGAAACTCTCCAGCGTGATGCCGGGGATCTCCTCCGGCGTCTGGAACGAGAGGAACATACCTGCGCGGGCGCGGACGTCCGCGGTCTCGTGGGTGATGTCCTGCCCGCGGAAGATGATCTGGCCGCGGGTAATGGTATAACGGGGGTCGCCCATCAGGGCGCTCATCAGGGTGGACTTGCCGGCACCGTTGTGCCCCATCAGAACATGGGTCTCGCCTGCGTTCACCGTCAGGTTCAATCCGTCGAGAAGGATCTTGTTTTCCTCGCCGACGACGACCTGTAAATCTTTGACTTCCAGCAGCGGACTGCTCATGGAAAAAACACCTCCAAGTGGTATAACCGGGCGTCAGGGCGCACTTGCCCTGCCCAGATAGTTTTGCTCTACCGAACTATACTATACTATTTTTATAGGGATTGCAAGAGGGCAGCGAAAGAAATTGACACAGAATAGGGAAATCGGCCAAAATTAGGCGCGAAAGCTCTCCTTTGACGCATAGCTGCGTTTGCGGTACACTACATTATGCCAATCAGCAGGAGATCCCGTGGATGACCCGGCGGAGAAGACTGGCGGCGAGGCTTTATACAAAAAAGCCTTGAAGCATACGCTTCAAGGCTAATGGCTGCCCCAGTCCGACTTGAACGGACGACACCCTGATTAACAGTCAGGTGCTCTAACGGACGGCACGGAGATAAGGTGCTCTACTCGGAATACGATTTTTCCATTTTAGTGAACCGTTGATTCTATTCTTCGCTTCAACCGCTTTTCCAAATCTTCTATAGTTTCCCAAACAACCATTGACTTCTGCGCAATATCAAAGTGCGGCTTCTTTTTCGGATCATCGAGAATGTCTTTCCTACAACAAATGATGACTTCCTTTTCCAATCCTTGTGCGTATCCTGCCTCATAATACGCGCCATTATTAGGATAAGTAACATCCACTACGACAAATTTGCTTCGCTTGATTTCATATAATATTTCGGGCAAAATTTGATTGTTATGCTCCTTCTCGTCGATAATGCGTGCATTATAGCCGCTTGCTTCAATTGCCTTACGGAAAGTCTCCCGTATTTCTTTAGTTTCACTTCCGAAAGACATTGCTATAAATGCCTGCTTCACAGCGCTGTTCTTCCGATGAAGTTCGTCTATTTTTTGCCATCCGGTTGCGGAAATCTCATAAGTTTCGACATTTGTCCTTGTCAGATAACCAAAATCGAAAAGCAAATGCATTGTTCCGGCAATATCTCTATCATTCGGGTTTTCAAATACCAGTCGTTTAAGTTTAGGACTTATATACAACGATTCTCCGTATTTGGGGTATTGTATACCTAAATTTTCAAGCGCTCTCGCAGCTACGTCAACAACTTCTATCGGATATGTTTCAAGTCTTTCCCCCAGATTTATGGTGCGGGCATTGTCTTGATGATTTTCAGATAAAGAAAAGCGTAATACTTCTGTCTCGTTTTTTCTGCGCAAAATATATTCTACTGCAAGATTCAAAAGCCTATCTACTTCTTCATTCCCCTTAATGCAAGAATCCTCATCACGTTTAAAGTATGCATCTGAGAGGGCATCTGACAACATATACTCTGCATTATATGTTTCACAATGAAAGGCTATATATCCATTATCGCCTTTGTTGGTTATATGACATTGGGCATCTTTTGTTTTTCCGCACAACGGGCACATGGACAAATTCAATTTGGATCACTCCTTGCATAAAGTATTCATATCTATCATAGCTATCGAGCATCAAGCGAGTAACTTTATCAATGCCCTACAAGGAAATCAAAATTCATTCTTGAATGGATGAATTATCCATTTCATTCACCGCTTTTGCATCTTCCGAGCTATCTTCTATCATCTGCGTCACCACATGATTCAGTTGTGCAGCATTCTGTGATGTGATAACCGGCTTACCCGTGGACTCTTCCACGCTTTCACGAGCGGCCTTTGCCGCTGCACCGCCAGCACGGGCCACACTGCGGTTTTCTGCAAGGCCGCTGGGCTTTTGCTGTTTGGAAATTTCAGTGGTAGCGGCTTCGGCAAGCATGTTTAGGGCGAGTTCCAGGGTGCTCATGTTGTCCCGCAGGCTTTCCTTTTTCAGGCCTTTTAGAGTTTTATACTGCCGGGTACTCATGCCGCTCCACGCACGGGTAATCTCATCCGTCAGGATAGCAAAATCGGTGCTTTTCTCGATGCCCCGGTCTTTCCATTCATCGGTGAGTTCTTTCCGGGCAGAAATGGCCTGTAGGCGTTGATTGATCCACTCCCGCGTGTAGCCCTTGCGCTCATAAGTTTCAACAAGGCGTTCGGCAATCAATTCCGGGTCGAGAGTTTCCTCTATGCGCTCCCGGCCAACCTGTGCCAGCCACATTTTCATGGGCTCTGCCTTAGGGGATGGAATGGCCTGAATCAAGCGCAAAAGCTGCTCGGTAGTTGCAACATCAGTAAGACGTCTCTTTCCATCCACTCCTTTTAATTTTAACCCGTGACAATTTGTCACGCTTTCATTTCCCTCGGCTTTCAAACGCTGCTTAAGCTTGCGCCAGTATGCAGCTGGGTTTTTGCTGTCTGTCAAAACGGTTATTACATCCACAATGGAGAAATACCATTCCTCCGCATTCTCATCCCACGCGGTGCGAATCGGTTGATCTTCAAACAGCTGAAGCTGCTCGTTTTCGCTCATACAATCACCCTCTTGGCTTTTATGCAGTCATTATATCATACCACAAGCAAAAAGAGCAAGCCGTGCAACTACTATATATGGTAGTTGCACAGCCCGCCAAAAATATTTTTTGCGCAATATGCGGGGAAATTCTTGCGAAACGTGAAGTCAATAGTTTATGCAGTCATCTTTTTCATCTGTCCGGCTACCTTTCTATGCCGGATGTCTGTTTTCTCAATCAGATACCCAACACCATAGTCTATCTTGCCGTCAAGGAACTGTCGATAGTTCGCGTCCAGCACCAGCTTGATTTCGTATCCTCGCTTCACCTCAATCCGGCTGTATCTATAATGCACAGGCTGCCGGGTGCGGAACAGGTAATCCCGGAACTTCGGCTTGTCGCGCCCAAAGCTGGTCAGGGGCAACCCCGCCTCGATTCGCACCGAACATTCAGGCGGCAAACCTCGCTGCTGAGTTTCTTTTGCGATGGCCGCCAGCACCAGTAGGTAATAGTTATCGTTCACGGTCTTGTCGCGCTGGATAGGCTGCCGCCCGATACCACAAACAAAAAAGCACCCGGCAAGTTCTAAAAGACCTTGCCGGGTGTAGGGTTCGTGTTCACCGTAGCTTGTCAGCCCTGCCGGGAACGAGCAGTGCGCCGTCTTGATGGCGTAGTAGCCGTGGTCGATGCCGATAATGATGCTCATTGGGAATGGCCTTCTTTCTTTAATAATGTAAGATTTATATAAACAGCAAGGGGAGTGCAGCCTTTGCCGGGAATTTCGTGTATAACGAGAAAGGCCCCCGGTTGAAACTTACGTTTCAACCGGGGGCTTTGTTTGGAGCGGCCGACGAGGCTCGAACTCGCTACCTCCACCTTGGCAAGGTGGCGCTCTACCAGATGAGCTAC
>CAKSUQ010000029.1 GCA_934502625.1 uncultured Gemmiger sp. | reverse complement strand
AAAACAAAAACAGCCGCAGGGTGTCGCTCAACTCGTTGCGACGCCCTGCGGCTGTTGTCTCACTGCGTTGGAAAGTGGAGCCAGTATACCGCATTTTTTCCGCTTATGTAATACCCCTATACAAATTTCTGCACTTTGTATAAAATCTTTCTCCGTTTTGTGGCGTTACTTTGGTACAAAACGCCGCAACTGTCGCTGCAAGCTTTACAGGGATGGTGCGGCGCGCTATAATCTTTTTTGCCTCCCCCTGACAGGGGGCAAGCAAGCTTATGAGGGGTCGAGAAGTATGTCCAATTCACTTTTGCATCACCGCGGCCAGATGTCCGAGGCGTTCCGCACCGTCATGTTCCTGTCGGCGTCGGGCGGGCTGCAGGACGCGTACACCTACATCGGGCGCGGCAAGGTGTTCGCCAACGCGCAGACTGGCAACATCGTCCTGATGAGCCAGAGCCTGTTCGAGGGCGATTTTGCCCGGTTCGCCCACTATTTTATCCCGGTGCTGTCCTTTGCGCTGGGTGTGGCGGCGGCGGAGTGCATCCGCCTGCGCTGGCGCGAGGCCAAGCGCGTACACTGGCGGCAGCTGGTCGTGTTAGCTGAGATCGTACTGCTGTTCGCGGTGGGCTTCTTCCCCGCCACGTGGGACATCGGTGCAAACGCGCTGGTGTCGTTTGCCTGCGCGATGCAGGTGCAGGCGTTCCGCAAGGTGCACGGCTACCCGTTCGCCAGCACGATGTGCATCGGCAACCTGCGCAGCGGCATGGATTCGCTGGTCGGTTTCGGGCATACCCACGACAAAAAATTATTCTGGAAGGCGCTGCACTATTTTGGCGTCATTTTCGTGTTCGCGCTGGGCGCGGGCGTCGGCGCGCAGTGTGTCGGCATCTTTGGCGAAAAGACGATCTGGCTGTCCTGCGGGTTGCTGGCGGTCAGCCTGTGCTTCATGTTCATCAAGGAAGACCTGCCGGAGATCGAGGAAGCGCTGGAAAAGTAAAGCAAGCCCGTCCGCGTGGCTGCGGACGGGCTTGTTTTATACGTGTTCCCGTTTCTTTTTGTTTTTCCAATCGTTGCCGATGCTGTGCAGCCGGTCGCCCAGAAACGCCAGCCCCGCCAGTGTGGGGGCACTCAGGGCGAGCAGTACGACCAAAACCAGCACCCCGCCTAAATCCAGCCGCACCAGCGGTAGCCAGCGCGCCAGCAGCAGTGCGCCGCCGATGCCCACCACCGTCATGCCGCCCCAGATCGCCCAGTGCAGCGGCGTGAACGGGATGCAGACACCCCACAAAACCTGCAAGCCTACGCACAAAATCACAAAGGTGCAGATCGTGCCGACCATGTCGGACGGGATGTCAAATGCATAGCCGAAGCCTTGCGCGCAGAAAACGAGCAGGAAATCCGTCAGCCCGCCGGGCAGCGCCGCACGCAGGACATTGCGCATGAATTTGCCGCGCACGACCTCGTGGTTCGGCTCCAGCGCCAGCAGGAACGCGGGCGCGCCGATCGTCGCAAACGTCACCAGCGACAATTGCAGCGGCTGGAACGGGTAGGCCAGCGGCAGCGCCAGCGCCACGATGCTGAGCAAAAACGAGAAAATATTTTTCACCAAAAACAGCGATGCCGACCGCTGGATGTTGTTGATGACCCGACGCCCCTCGGCCACGACGCTGGGCAGCGCGGCGAAGTCCGAATCCAGCAGCACCAGCTGCGCGACTTGGCTGGCCGCCTGTGCGCCCGACGCCATGGCAATACCGCAGTCGGCATCTTTTAACGCCAACACGTCGTTTACGCCGTCGCCGGTCATAGCGACCGTGTGCCCGTGCTTTTGCAGCGCGTGGACGAGCTGACGCTTTTGCTCTGGCGTCACGCGGCCAAACACTGTGCAGCGCTCGGCCGCGTCGGCCAGCGCTTTTTCATCCCGCAGCGTCGCGGCGTCGACCCAGCGCTCCGCCCCGTCGATGCCCGCAGTGGTGGCCACATGGCTGACGGCCTGCGGGTCGTCGCCCGAAATGACCTTCACGGCCACGCCCTGCTTGGCAAAATAGCGGAATGTCTTGGGCGCACTCGCACGGATGCGGTTCTGCACCGGCAGCAGCGCGAGTAATTCCAGCTGCGCGGCGTCGAGCGCAGCGGGCGGATTTGGCAGTGCAGCGTTGTATTTTGCCAGCAGCAGCACGCGGCGGCCCTCGGCCAGCAGCGGGGTCAGCTTGTCCGCGAACTCCCCTGCCCGCGCCCCGGCCAGCACGTCCGGCGCGCCGACGACGTAACAGCCCTGCGCGCCAAAATCCTTGGCGCTGTACTTGTACGCCGTGTTGAAGGGGATGCTGCGCACCGCAAACCACTTTGCGCCCCCCTGCCCGAACCGCGCGGTCAGGGCGCGGCCGGTGTCGTTGTCGGGCTCTTCGCCCGCGTAGAAGTCCTGTAAAATGTCGTCCAGCGGTATATTTTCGGCCAGCGGCAGCGGTTCATCGGCCTGCATGGCGCTCTCAGTGATGGTGCCGGTCTTATCGACGCAGAGGACGTCCACCCGCGCAAGCGTCTCGATGCAGTTCATGTCGCGGGTCAGCACCTTGCGGCGGGCAAGGCGCACCATGCTCACAGCCAGCGCAACGCTCGTCAACAGGTACAGCCCCTCCGGGA
Organism: uncultured Gemmiger sp.; assembly: GCA_934502625.1. Lineage (GTDB taxonomy): Bacteria > Bacillota > Clostridia > Oscillospirales > Ruminococcaceae > Gemmiger. Next base: position 21,928 of record CAKSUQ010000029.1, on the reverse strand, counting down.
TCATGCCGATCAGCGCCGCGACGGTGGCGTCGACAGTCTCCTTCATCGAGAGCTTCAGCATCCAATGCTGCTTCCAGACCAGCACTGCGCCGATGGGGACAAGCGCTATACCGATGAATTTTATCAATTTATCGAGGCTGCGCATCATCTCGCCCCGCGCGACCTTGTGGCCGTCGGCCTGTGCGGCGGCGGTCAGGCGGCTGGCGTAGCTCTCGGTTCCGACGCGGGTCAGGCGCGCCACGCAGCACCCCGCCATCAGGAAGCTGCCGGATTTCAGCGCTGCGCCCGGCTCCTTCGGGATGGCGCGCGCCTCGCCGGTGATGAGGGATTCGTTCGCCTGCGCGCTTCCATCCAGCACGACGGCGTCCGCGACGATCTGATCGCCTGCGCGGAGCTCGACGACATCGTCCTTGACAAGGTCGTCAGACAGCACCCCGCACCACTGGCCATCCCGCAGGCAGCGGACTTTCCGCACCGAGACGAGGGTCAGCTTATCAATGGTCTTTTTGGCGCGCAGCTGCTGCACGATGCCGATGAGGGTGTTCCAGAACACGATGCCGAGGAAGCCCATGTTCAGCCACGAGCGCACGAGCGCCAGCATGACGGCCAGTACCAGAAAAACAAGGTTGAAGTAGGTGCAGACATTGTCCCGCACGATCTCGCCGGTGGTTTTGGTCTGGGACGCGGGCGGCTGGTTCGTCTGCCCCGCCGCGCGGCGCGCCTCGACCTCGGCGGTCGTCAGCCCGGTGATGGATGGCATGATGGGGCTCCTTTCGGGTGGAATTGGGTGGGTTGTAGGGGCCGCACATGTGCGGCCCGCGGCTTTCCCGCGATTGCGCGTTTGCCGTTCGGCTGCGGGCCGGGCATGCCCGGCCCCTACAGCATAAACGATCCACATCGCTTTATTATGGCAAGTATACTCACCAACTATGAACAAAACAAGTGCCCGGCTGCATTTTGGGGCAGTCGGGCGGTTTTGTCTATATATGGTTGTCAGTTTTCCAGCGGCTCGAATGCCTCCGCCGGGTCGGCGTCGACGGCTTCGAGGTTCTTCGTCAGCTGATCGAGCACCTTGTAGAACGTCGCCAGATCGGCGGGGTCTATCCCCTCGTCGGCGCGGCGCTCCACGTCGCGCACCACGGCGGCCACGCGGGCGGCGCGGTCGCGCCCCTCGTCGGTCAGCAGGTAGAGGGCGTTGTATTTGCCGGGCTTGCCGCGCTTTTCCACCAGCCCGCTGCGGACTAAGTCCGCCAGTACGCGGGAGATCATCGCCGGGTCAAGGTCACACCGCTCGGTCAGCTCGGAGAAATGCCAGCCTTCGGGCGCAGCGGCCAGCTGGCACAGCACCAGCGTGTGCCCGGCTTTCAGCTCGATGCGGCTCATGCCGCTGGTCTTGATGCGCTGGATGACCTTTTGCAGCCGTGCCATCGAGATGGACAGCCGGATGAAGCGGTCGTTCATATCAGTCTTCCTTCAGCTCGCCGCGGGAGGCCGCTTTCAGGTAGGCGTAGATGAAGCCGTCCAGATCGCCGTCCATGACGGCCTGCACGTTGCTGCTCTCGTAGCCGGTGCGGTTGTCCTTGACGAGCGTGTAGGGCATAAAGACATAGCTGCGGATCTGATGCCCCCACGCGATCTCGTTCTGCACGCCCTTGATGTCGTCGATCTTGTCTTTGTGCTGCTGCAATGCGATTTGGTACAGCTTGGCCTTCATCATTTCCATGGCGTACTCGCGGTTCTGCAGCTGGCTGCGCTGGGTCTGGCAGCTCGTCACGATGCCGGTGGGCTTGTGGATCAGGCGGACGGCGGACGACGTCTTGTTGATGTGCTGGCCGCCCGCGCCGGAGGAACGGTAGACCTGCATCTCGATATCGGCGGGGTTGATTTCAATATTGATGTTGTTGTCCAGCTCAGGCATGACTTCGAGGCTGGAAAAGCTGGTCTGGCGGCGGGCGTTGGCATCAAACGGGCTGATGCGGACAAGGCGGTGGACGCCGTGCTCGCTCTTGAGCATGCCGTAGGCGTTCGCGCCCTTCACCATCATCGAGGCAGACTTGATGCCCGCCTCGTCGCCGTCCAGCACGTCGAGCACCTCGACGCTGTAGCCGTGCGCCTCCGCCCAGCGGGTGTACATACGGTAAAGCATTTCCGCCCAGTCCTGCGCCTCGGTGCCGCCGGTACCGGCGTGGAAGGTCAGGATGGCGTTGTTGTGGTCGTACTCACCGTTGAGCATCGTCATGAGCTGCAGCTCGTCGATGGCCTTCTGCACGGCCTCGACGGCCTCCTCGCCCTCGGCGGCGAGGGAGGGGTCGTTCTCCTCCTCGATCATTTCCAGCAGGGTCGCGGCCTCCTCGTACTGGGTCGACAGCTTGCCGAAGCGCTCCAGCTTGTTTTTCACCTCGCCCATCTCGCTGATGACCTTCTGGCTGCGCGCCTGATCGTCATAGAAGCCGGGCATCGTCATCTGGTGCTCCAACTCGGCAAGTCGCTTCTCACTGGCCTCGATGGACAGCGCGTCGCGCAGGTCGTCCACGGCGGTCTGCATGCCGCCGAGGTTGGATTTCAGTTCGTCAATGGTAATCATATATGGTATCCCTCATCACATAAGTTGGCATAAAATTACATAGTACCATTATAAGCGAATTCGTGCGCGTTGTAAAGAGGGGCAGGCGCGAATCCGTGTAAATTCATTTATCTTGTAAAGTTTTTATGTTTTCTTTGCATTTATCCATTTGATGCGGTATAATGGCTTTATGTTACTGAAAGAAGAACGAGGATTCACCACATGACACGTTATACAGGAAACCACTGCCCTGTCTGCGAGCAGGCGTTCACCGACGCCGACGACATCGTCGTATGCCCGGACTGCGGCACGCCCTATCACCGCGCCTGCTGGCAGAAGGTCGGCGCGTGTATGCACCGCTCTGAGCATGCCGCCGGGTTTGAGTGGCAGCCGGAGGTCGGCCCCGAAGCCGAAAAAGCTGCGCACGAGGCCACCTGCCCCAACTGCGGCACACACAACACGCCGGGTGCGGTGCGGTGCAGCCACTGCGGCTGTCCCCTGCCGAAAGACGCCCCCGCCGGGGACGCCAAGCCCGACGATACCACCCCCATCTATGCCCGTGACCCCGAAAACGCGCCCAAGCAGGAGCCGCGCATCGACGCCTACGGCGCGACGGCGGACGGCGGCATCTACCGCCGCGAGCTGGGGCCGGAGGACACGATCGACGGCATCAAGGCGAAGGACTGGGCGGCCTTTGTCGGCCGCAGCCCGATGTTCTACCTCATGCAGTTTTTCCGCATGAGCATGACGAAGCAAAAGGTCGCCGTCAGCCTGTCGGCGTTCCTCTTTGGCCCCGCGTACCTGTTCTACCGCAAAATGTGGCGCGAGGGTCTGCTGATGACCCTGCTGACGATTTTGCTGCGGGTGCCCTATTTCCTGCTGCTGATCTCCACCTTCAACCCGTCGCTTTTCGGCAATCTGCCGCTGGGCTGGCTGCCGACGGTCTCCGACATCTGCGTCATCGCCTCGTGGGCGGTGAACGTCGTCATGGGGCTGTTTGCAATCTCGTGGTACCGCCGCGAGTCCAAAAAGAGCATCGATAAGATTTACGCTGACTACCCGGAGGGCGAAGCCCGCACCGACGCGCTGGTACAGCACGGCGGCACGAACCTGTGGGCGGCGCTGCTGTATTTCGCGGTCATGCTGCTGCTCAACGCGCTGGTCATCAATCTGGCAGGGCCGGGTCTTGTGCAGTACGCCCTGTCGATGGCGGGGTATTAAGCTGTGCGGGGCGTCGAGGACGCCGCCCCCTACAAAACAACGAACCAACACACCAACGGTGTAATTTAGGAGGAAAATTATGAAAACTGCTCTGGTAATCATGGCAGCCGGCATTGGCTCCCGCTTCGGCGGCGGCATCAAGCAGCTGGCGGCTGTCGGCCCCAACGGCGAGATCATCATGGATTATTCCATCCATGATGCCATCGAGGCCGGCTTCGACAAGATCGTCTTTATCATCCGCCACGATATCGAGGACGCCTTCAAGGAGGCCATCGGCGACCGCATCGAGAAGATCTGCGCCGAGCTGGGCGTCGAGATCGACTACGCGTTTCAGGCGCTGGAGAATGTGCCGCAGGGCTATGCCGTGCCGGAAGGCCGCACGAAGCCCTGGGGCACCGGTCAGGCCGTGCTGGCCTGCAAGGGCATCCTCAAGGAGCCGTTCGCCGTCATCAACGCCGATGACTACTACGGCAAGGAGGCTTTCGTCCGGCTGCATGACTTTTTGCAGGGCTACACCCCGGACAAGCCGGGCGACCTCGCCATGGCGGGCTTCGTGCTGAAAAACACCCTGAGCGATAACGGCGCAGTCACCCGCGGCATCTGCCAGATGAACGACGCCCACTACCTGACCGGCGTGCTGGAGACCAGCGGCATCGAAAAGACCGCCGACGGCGCAGCCGCAGGCGGCAAGAGCATCGACATCAACAGCCTTGTCTCGATGAATATGTGGGCGCTGACGCCGGAGTTCGTCGACCTGCTGGACGCGGGCTTCGTCGAGTTCTTCGAGAAGACCGCCCCCGCTAACCCGCTGAAGGCCGAGTACCTGCTGCCCATCTACATCGACGAGCTGCTGCACGCCGACAAGGTCAGCGTCAAAGTGCTGCCCACCCACGACAAGTGGTTCGGCGTCACCTACGCCGAGGACAAGCAGACCGTCATCGACAGCTTTGCCAAGCTGGTGGCCGACGGTGTGTATCAGAAGCACCTGTTCAGCGACCTGAAGAAATAATTTTTTCGTTTCCCCTGCCGTTTTTGCGGCAGGGGATTTTTTGTTGACAATCCCCCGCCGACATGCGACAATGACAATAGAGACAAAATTGCGGCGGCTGTGCGTGGGCTTTTGGTTGAAAATTGCAAAAGGCTGACACACAACGCTATGGAAAGCTGAGGCAAAAGGCGGTATGGTTAATACAACACAAGCAACACACCGCAATCATCGCTACAGGAGGGTAATCATGGCAAAGAATGAATTGGACATTTCGACCCTGACGCCGGAGCAGCGCGACGCACGTCTGGCGCTGGACGTGGAGCGTCTGCTGCGCTTTGGCCGCAAGCACAAGCTCATCAAAGACCTCGACATTCTGGTAGCGCGCAACACTCTGCTTGACCTGCTGGCGCTGGCCGCCCCCAGCGAGGCCAAGCCCCCGAAGGAAAACCCGGAGACCCCCGCCGCCCTGCTGGACGAAATGGTCGAGCTGGCTGCCCAGAAGGGGCTGCTGGACGGTGCGGTGAACCAGTACCGCATCAACTTCGAGACCCGCCTCATGGGCGCGCTGATGCCCCGCGAGAGCGAGGTCTGCAAAAAGTTCCACAAGCTCTACCTCAAGCGCGGCGCCAAGGCCGCGACCGACTGGTTCTATCAGCTCTGCGTCGACACGAACTACATCCGCACCGCGCAGATTGCCAAAAACATCCAGTGGAACACCGCCACCCCCTACGGTGAGCTGGAGATCACCATCAACCTGACGAAGCCCGAAAAAGACCCCAAAACCATCGCGCTGGAGCGCCTGCAGCCCAAGGCCGGCTACCCCGCCTGCATGCTTTGCAAGGAGAACATTGGCTACGCTGGGCGCATCAACTTCCCCGCGCGGCAGACCCACCGCATCGTGCCCATCACGCTTGCAGGGGAGCAGTTCTACCTGCAGTACAGCCCCTACGCCTACTTCCATGAACATTGCATCATGCTGCATGATCAGCACAAGCCCATGGAGATGAACAAGCAGACGCTGGCCGAGATTTTCGACTTCGTCGCGCAGTTCCCGCATTACACCTGCGGCTCCAACGCTGATCTGCCCATCGTCGGCGGCAGCATCCTGAGCCACAGCCACTTTCAGGGCGGGCGGTATGTCTTCCCGATGCAGAAGGCCGATATTGCCGTGCCTATGACGGATATTCGCTATCCCGGCGTCAAGGCGGGCATCCTGAACTGGCCTGTTTCCGCCGTGCGTCTGGTTGGCCGCAGCAGCCAGCAGATGCAGATCGTGGCAAACAACATCCTGAGCGCATGGCGCGCCTACAGCGACGAGAGCGTCGGCATTCTGGCCGAGACCGACGGCACGCCGCACAACACCGTGACGCCGATTTTGCACTACGACGAGACGGACGGGTTCATCCTCGATCTGGCGCTGCGCAACAACCGTACCAGCGACGAATATCCCGACGGTATCTTCCACCCGCATAAGGAATACCACAATATCAAAAAGGAAAATATCGGCCTCATCGAGGTCATGGGTCTGGCGATTTTGCCCGCCCGCCTGAAGGATCAGGGCGCGCAGATCGCGGAGATTCTGGCCGGGCAGCGCCCGAACACGAGCCGCGAGCCCGGCGACACGCTGGCCGTGCATGCCGACTGGATCGACGAGCTGATTGCGAAGTACGGCACCCACATGAAGCCGCAGGACGCCAACAAGGCCGTGAAGGCGGAAATTGGCACCGTGTTCAGTCATGTTTTGGAGAACGCGGGCGTTTTCAAGCAGGACGCCGCCGGGCAAGAAGCGTTTGTGCGTTTCATGCAGAGCGCGGGATTTAAGAAAGTGTAATACAAAAGGAGCACTGAGTTTTACCGCTCAGTGCTCCTTTGTTTGTAGGGGAGGGATTTATCCCCCCCTATGATTCAGTTTTCCTCATACCCGCATTCCCACAGCACACCCCAATCGGGTTCCTCATCCACCCCAGCCTCGACGCGCGCCAAATTTGCGTCGATGATGCGCTGTTTCATGTTCACGCAGGACAGCACCGCGAAGCTGACGGCCAACACCAGAATCGCGATATGCGCCACCGGGATGCGCCGGAACACCCGCACCAGCACCAGCACCGCCCAGACCGTCAGCACACCCAAGAACCACCCGGCCACGACCCGTCGGGGCGTCAGGCCGTACAAATCCATGTAGGTGACGAGCTTCGCCCCGGCCAGCGCCGCAAAGGCAAGGCCGAAGCCGCAGAACACTGCCGCCAGTGCCTTTGGCAATGGCACGCGGCCAAGGAAATGCACCGCCGCCAGCACCGTGAAGTCCAGCAGCAGGATCTTTAATAGCTCCCAAAAGCCGTCCACTGCGAAGGCGGCGGCATCCGGGGCGCTCAGCCCCAAGGGTGCAGCGGCGAACCACTCCCCTGCCTGCACGGCGAAGAACAGCGCATAGACACCGCAGAGCGCCGCCACCACAACGATGGCCGTCATGCCCGGCAGGATGCGGCATTTCTCCAGTGCCGCCGTGCATTGGGCGGCTGTCGTGGGCGGCTCGGTGCGGCGCAGCGCGCCGAACACCAGCCCGTACAGCCACGCGCCCACCGGCAGCGAGAGCACAAAATACATTGCTGTATCGACAAAACGTACGTTGTTCAAAAGAGTATTCCACCAGTCTGCCACGCCCTGCCCCAATGCGGCAAAGTTGGCGTCCGCCGCCGAGAGCAGCCCCCACGCCGCACCGCAGACGGCCAGCGTCAGCACCGCTGTGGCGAGGGCGCGCAGCAGCCCGCGCACCCGGCCGCGCCCGTGCAGACCGCCGCGCAGCGCCTTGAAAACTTCGATAATGCGCAGGAAAAAATTGCCGAACGGCAGGCGGAGCAGTCCAGCCAGCGCGTCGAGCAGCACCAGACTGCCGCTGCGCCCCTGCGCCAGCATCCCGCAGCGCGCCAGCACGTACCAGACGGCATAGAGGTGCCAGACCATCCCCTGCCAGACCCCCAGCGGCTCCGGCTGATAGCCGAACAACGGCAGCGCCACCGACAGCGCCAGCCAGCACCCCACCCAGACAGGCGTTTCTTTCGCAGCCGTGCGCCCGGCGCGGCGGGCGGCAAGCTCGGTGTACAGGAGAAACAGCACGGCAAAAACCGGTATCCCCCAGGCAGGGTATTCCACCGGGAACGCGACCCCGCGGATGTAGAGGTAAGCTAAAGGGTACATCAAAACCGCGTACAGCATTTATTTTTCCTCCTCCACATACTCCAACAAATCCCCCGGTTGGCAGTCCAAGGCCTTGCACAGCGCTTCCAAGGTCGAAAACCGCACGGCTTTGGCCTTGTTGTTCTTCAAAATCGACAAGTTCGCCGGGGTGATGCCGATCTCCTCGGCCAGCTCGCCCGCGCCTTTGTGGCGGCGCGCCATCATCACATCCAGATTCACTACAATGGGCATCGTGCCGCCCCCTTAAATCGTTAAGTCCAGCTCGTCCTTCATCCGGACGGCCTGTTCAAACGCGTTTTTCAGCACACGGACGATCAGCGCCATAAACGCTGCCGCCACCGCCAGAAACGCAAACGGCAGATAGATACCCACACCTGCAGGCAGGCAGACCACCGCCGCGCCGACGCAGCACCAGCTGATACGCCGCAGAGCCGCCACGTTGGCCGCCACAAAGATGTCCCCCGCCTCGATGCGGCGCAAAAACTTGTACAGCGTGCCCAGCATGACAAGCGCGAACACCGCGCAGACATAGCCCAGCCCCAGCAGCACAGGCTCGGTGCGCGGCGGCAGCGCGTGCGCCCATACCATCCAGTTCGTCAGCCGCGGACCGCAGAGCGTCATGACAACGCTGCCCACAAAGGCCAGTGCCACGACGGTGCGTGTCAGAAGTATGCTTTTTCGGTCATCCCACAATGGTTTCATGGTATCGCCTCCCGTTATGATGCTGTCAGTATACCACAGGGAATATCGTTTCGCAAGTATTTTTTATCGTTTTTCGATATATTTGTAAAACCTGCTGTTTTCGTTTGCACCGCTTGGCAAAATGGTGTATCATAGCGGTAGTTCCTATTAAAAATTAAAGGAGTGTCCCGTGATGAACCTTCCCCGCCTGCCGGACTTTTCCGCGCTCACAAAGCGCCAGTGGGCGATCTTGGGCGGCGGCGCTGCAGTGCTGGCCGCTGTACTCATTGCCGTCGGCGTGGCCGTGACCCGCCCGGCGCAGCCCGATACCACCCCGCCCGCCACGGCGGAGACGGCCACGTCTGAGATGGCTGCCACACCCGCGCCCACCGCTGCGTCCACGCAGGCCGCCGAGGTTGGCACCGTGCTGCCCGAAACCGCCGATGCGGGACGCAGCTATCTTGATGAGACGCTGTTCATCGGGGACTCGAACACGGCGCGCTACACAATGTACGCCGACGAGAGCGGCAAGGCGTTCACAACGCTGGACAACAACATCGGCGTCGTCAGCATGGGCGTTGACGCCATTACAACGTTACAATGCGAAAAATTCAAAGGCTCGTCCGCGACCCACACCGTGCCGGATTCCGTCGCGATGCTCAAGCCCAAGCGCATCATCATCTGCTACGGCACGAACAACCTCGGCGGCTCATCCACCGACGCGACAAAGTACATCGCCAGCTATCTGAAGGGCATTCAGGCCATCCAGACCGCGTGGCCGTATGCCGACATCATCGTCAGCGCCATCCCCCCGCTGGACTACCAGCGTGAAAACACAAACCTGACGATGACGCAGGTCGACGCCTACAACGCCGCCCTCGTCACGATGTGCGAGGAGAACGGCTACAAATTCCTGAACAGTGCCGAGGTGCTGCGCGACGACGCGACCGGCTGGGCGAAGAAGGACTACACCCTGTCGGACGGCGTGCATCTGTCCCAGACGGCGGTGACGGCCTACTTCCAATATGTGCGCACCCACGCCTATATTGCCGAAGATCGCCGCCCGCAGCCGCTGGGCGACATTCCCCAGCCCGACGGCGTGCCCGCGAACCTGATCACGAAAGACCCCATCGCCGTGCGCGGTGCGAAGGTGCCGCTGGAATTTGTCGCCGAGAGCGGCGGCACGCTGTCCGGCACGACGAGCCAGCTTGTCAAGAAGGGCGCGACCTCTGCCGCCGTGACCGCCGTACCGAACGAGGGCTACACCTTCGCCGGGTGGACAGCCAGCTGCGGCGGCAGCTACAGCAGCGCGTCGATCGCCTTCACGATGCCGCAGAACGCCGACGCGGGCGGCGTCGTGCTGACGGCGCATTTCACCGCCGCCGAGCACGAACACAACTACGTCGAGAGCGAGGACGGCCGCGTTGCGCCGACCTGCGAGACCGCTGGCTCGGCCAAGTATATCTGCTCGATCTGCCACGACACGATCGAAAAAGAGATTCCCGCCCTCGGCCATGACTGGAACGAGGGCGAGCAGCGCGACGGGCAGATCGTCTACACCTGCCGCCGCGAGGGCTGCGGCGCGACCCGCAGCGACGCCTCCGCCCATCAGCACACCTACGACGGCGGCGTCATCACGCAGGAGCCGACCTGCACATCCTCCGGCGTCCGCGTTTACACCTGCACGGGCTGCGGCGAGCAGGTGCAGGAGGAACTGTCTTTCCTACCCCACACGCCCGGCAATGCCCAGCTGGAGGGCAGCGACCTTGTGACCCGCTGCACCGTCTGCAACGCTGAGCTGGCGCGCGTTGCCGCGCCCGTCGAGACCCCACCGCCCACCGCCGCGCCAACGGAAGTACCGCCCACGGCAGCGCCGACCGATACCCCCACCCAAGCCCCCACGGAAGTCCCCGCCGCCGAGACGCCCGTCCCCGAAGCGCCCGCATCGGAGGAGACTTCGACGGAATAAGCGGGTTGCCGCGCTGTAGGGGTCGGGCATGCCCGACCCTCAGCCATCCCACAGCCGCAGCGGCACGGATAATGTTGCGGGCGGGGCATGCCCCGCCCCTACCGAGCAGCAAATTTTTATAGTCGCGATTTAGAATGCAAAAGAAAGAGGTACCCATGTCCAATTCCACCGCACAGCGCCCGAAAAACAGTGCGCTGATTCGCCGTTTTCTGCCCTATATGTTCAAATACCGCGGTGTGCTGGCGTTTGATCTGTTCTGCGCCGCGCTGACGACGCTCTGCGATATTGCGCTGCCCACCATCATGCGCACCCTGACGAACACCGTCAGCGCCGCCGCCCTGACCGTCGACGCTGTGCTGAAAATGGCGGCGCTCTACTTTGTGCTGCGCGTCATTGACGGCGCGGCCAGCTACTTCATGTCCGGCATCGGGCACATCATGGGCGTACACATCGAGACCGACATGCGCCGCGACGCCTTCGACCACCTGCTGCGGCTCGACCACACCTATTACAACAACACGAAGGTCGGGCAGATCATGGGGCGCATCACGAACGACCTGTTCGATGTGACCGAGTTCGCCCACCACTGCCCGGAGGAATTTTTTATTGCGGGCATCAAGATTGCGGCGTCCTTCGTCATTTTGTGTCAGGCCAACGTGCCGCTGACCCTCGTCGTCTTCGCCTGCGTGCCGCTGATGGGCGCCGTGTCGGTCAAACTCAACCACAAACTGCGGGAGCGGTTCCGCCAGCAGCGGTTCCAGATCGGCGAGCTGAACGCGACGATTGAGGACAGTCTGCTCGGCCAGCGGGTCGTCAAGGCGTTTGCGGCGGAGGATCTGGAGCGCGAAAAGTTCAAGCATAGGAACCGCGAGTTTGAGAAAATCAAGACACTGGGCTATCATGCCATGGCGGCGTTCAACACCTCGACGCGGCTTTTTGACGGCCTGATGTACTTTGTTGTCATTCTGGCGGGCGGGCTGTCGCTGGTCTACGGTGCCATCAGCGCAGGCGATCTGGTCGCCTACGTCTTGTACGTATCTACGCTGATTGCAACGATCCGCCGCATCGTCGAATTTGCCGAGCAGTTCCAGCGCGGCATGACCGGCATCGAACGCTTTGCCGAGATCATGGACACCCCCATCGCCATCGCCGATGCGCCCGACGCGAAGCCGCTGGAAGTCACGGACGGCGGCATCGACTTTGAGGATGTCAGCTTCGAGTACCCCGACGACCACAATAAAGTCCTGCGCCACGTCGACCTGCACATCTGCCCCGGCGAGAACGTCGCGCTGGTGGGGCCGTCCGGCGGTGGCAAAACGACGCTGTGCAATCTCATCCCCCGCTTCTACGATGTGACGGGCGGCAAAATTCTGATCGACGGGCAGGATGTGCGCGGCGTGACACTGCATAGTCTGCGCGAGGCCATCGGCGTGGTGCAGCAGGATGTCTACCTGTTCAGCGGCACGGTGGCGGACAACATCGCCTACGGCCGCCCCGGCGCGACCCGCGCGGAAATTGAGGAGGCCGCCAAGCTGGCGGGTGCGGATGCCTTCGTCCGCGCACTGAAGGACGGCTACGACACCTACGTCGGCGAGCGCGGGGTCAAGCTCTCCGGCGGGCAGAAGCAGCGCTTGGCGATTGCCCGCGTATTTTTGAAAAACCCGCGCATTCTGCTGCTGGATGAGGCGACGAGCGCGCTGGACAACGAGAGCGAGATCCTCGTCGGCCAGAGCCTTGACAAGCTGGCAAAGGGGCGCACAACGCTGACGATTGCCCACCGCCTGACGACCATCAAGAACGCCGACCGCATCCTCGTTTTAGGCAAGGACGGCATCGAGGAGGAGGGCAGCCACGAAGCGCTGCTGGCGAAGCAGGGAGTGTACTATAGGCTGTGGAACGGGCTGGTGAGTGGAGAGACCTTATAAGATAATAGATAAAAGATAAGAGATAAAAAATTTGGTGGGTTTTCTCCCGTTGGTCGAAAACAAAATGCAGTAGCGTTCTTTTTGTTTTCGACTGAAAGGAGAAAACTCCACCTTTTTTATTATCTTTTATCTATTATCTTTTATCTTCTCCATCATCCTCCTCATATTCAACGCAAACGTCAATAAGTTTGACCCCACCATCACCCCTAAAAATCCCGCCATACCGTACTGCGGCACGATCAGACAGATTGCGGCGATCCGGAACGCCGAATCCAGCAGCGAATAACGGAATGTTGCCAATTGCTCTCCTAAGCCCTTCAGAACGCCGTCCACCATGCTTTCCAGATACATGAACGGCGCGACAAAGCCCAGCACCTGCACCATCCGGCCGACGTCGGCGTCGCGGTAGACCAGCTGCGCCAGCGGCGCACCGAACACCACAAACCCCACCCCTGCCGCCAGCGAGAACGCTCCCGTCAAGCGCAGCATCGTGAAGATCAGCCGCCGCATCGCGGGCAGGTCGCCCCGCGTGTGGGCGCGGGTGATCTCCGGCATCAGCAGGCCGGACAGCGCCCCCAACACCGAAAACGGGAAAAACAACAGCGGCAGCGCCATGCCCTTCAGGCTGCCGTACTGCGCCATCGCCTCGGCGCGGCTGCCGGTGTACAGCGTCAGCGTGCAGGGGATCAGGCTGCTCTCGGCGGCCTGCAGTGCGCTTGCCAGCATGCGGCTGCCCTCGACCGGCCACAGGATGTCGTACAGTTCCTTGCGGGTGTAGGGGTGCAGCGGCGCGTCGGGGCGGGCGCGAAATTCCGGCGTGCGGGCGGCAAACGCCAGCATGATGCCGCAGGAGACGCCCTCGCTGACTGTGTTGCCCAGCAGCACGGCGGCGCAGCCGTACCCCGCGCCCCACTGCGCCAGCGCCCGCAGCCCTGCCACGGCGACGGCCATCCGCACCAGCTGCTCGATGAGCTGCGCTGTGATGTTCGGCTGCACCCGCCGTGCGGCGAGGAAGCACCCCCGCACCGCCCCCGACACCGCCATGAACGGCAGGCTGGGCGCTAAGATCAGCAGAGCGCTCTCGGCGCGGACGTCGTGCAGCAGGTACCGCGCGCAGGGCGCGGCGAGGATGCTCTGCGCCAGCATGGCCGCCGTGCCGAAGCCCAGCGCCGTGAAGCAGAGCCCGCGCAGCGTCTCGGCCATGCCGCTGCCCCGCGCCAGACTTTGCGCCGCCAGCCGCGCCGACGCCACGTTGATGCCCGCCGTGGCAAACGAGACAAACACCATGTACAGCGCCAGAATCAGTTGGTACAGCCCCATGCCCTCGCTGCCCAGATACGCCGCCAGCACGACCCGGAAGCCCATGCCCAGCGCCCGCAGCACCAGCCCCGACCCGGTGAGCAGCGCCGCATTGTGTAGGTACGTTCTGCGTTTGCTCATACGCCGCCCCCTTCCCCTGCTGATGGGTATGCGGGTGGGCGGCGCGGTATGCCTTGCGGGAGCGGGATGCAATACGGGGCCGCTTTTAAATGCTTTTAAATTGACCAGTGTCTTGCATTCCGGCGTGATTTTTGGTAAACTGAAAAAAGAGCAATTTTTAAAGGAGCAAATATACCATGAGCGAAGCCTGTAACCATGATTGCAGCAGCTGCAAGTCCAACTGCGATCACCGCGCGCCGCAGCATGAGCCGCCGCACGCAAGAAGCCGTATCCAAAAAGTCATCGGCGTCGTTTCCGGCAAGGGCGGCGTCGGCAAAAGCATGACCAGCGCCATGCTGGCTGTCTCGATGCGCCGCCTTGGCTTTAAGGCCGGCGTGCTGGACGCCGACATCACCGGCCCGTCCATCCCCCGCCTGTTCGGCGTGAAGGGCCCGGCCACCGGCGACGGCGAGAGCATCAACCCGGTTTCCAGCCGCACCGGCGTGGAAATCATGAGCATCAACCTGCTGCTCGACGACCCCGAGGCCCCCGTTGTCTGGCGCGGCCCCGTCATTGCGGGCGCGGTCAAGCAGTTCTGGCAGGAGGTCGTGTGGGACGTTGATTTCCTGTTCGTTGACATGCCCCCGGGCACCGGCGACGTGCCGCTGACCGTGTTCCAGACGCTGCCGGTGGACGGCATCGTCATCGTGTCCAGCCCGCAGGAGCTGGTCGGCATGATCGTCGGCAAGGCCGTCCAGATGGCCCAGATGATGCATGTGCCCATCCTCGGCCTGGTCGAGAACATGAGCTACGCTGTCTGCCCCGACTGCGGCAAGCACATCAACGTCTTTGGCGACAGCCATGTGGACGAGATCGCCGACAAATACAAGCTGCCTGTGCTGGCCAAGATGCCTATCGACCCCGAGCTGGCCAAGGAGGCCGATGCGGGCATGATCGAGATGTTCGCGGGCGACTATCTGGACAATGCGGCCCAGACCGTGGCAAAGCTGCTGAAAAAGTAAGACGCTGCATCGACGTTTTAAATTTTGAGGAGGTACCTTATGAAAAAGTTCTTTGAGGAATTCAAAGCCTTCGCCCTGAAGGGCAACATGATGGACATGGCCATCGGTGTTATCATCGGCGGCGCATTCTCCACGCTGGTCACCTCCCTGACCGACAACCTCATCAGCCCGATTTTGGGTATTCTGGGCAAGGTCAACTTTGACGCCATGATGTGGGATGTCTTTGGCGACGGCAAGCTGGTCTTTAAGTACGGCGCGTTCATCACCGCCGTCATCAACTTCCTGATCATGGCGTTCGTGCTGTTCTGCATCGTCAAGGCCATGAACAAGCTGATGGAGATGGGCAAGCACGAGGAGTCCGCCAAGGAAGATCCTGCTGCCCCCGCCGCCCCCACGCAGGAGGAGCTGCTGGCCGACATCCTCGCCGAGCTGAAAAAGCAGAACGAGGAAAAGACCGCGTAAGTTTTTGTGAGATCTACCGCGCAGGGTAAGTGCCCTGCGCGGTTTTTTGGTGGGCGGCGGGATATTTATGTTGCGATACTGGCCACGCCCACGGGCGCACACGCAGGTGCGCCCCTACGTCCTGCGGTATTACGGATACGTTATGGGAAGTGCACCCGTAGGGGCGGGGCTCTGCTCCGCCCGGCAAGTTTGCGGCAGCGGGAACCTTCCGGGGCGTCGAGGACGCCGCCCCCTACAATATGCCTAACGCTTAATTTTCTTAAGTTTAATCATCTACAATTAAATTTCCAAAGGTTTCGCGCTTAATTTCCGAAGAATCTTCTGCTTTAGGATTGTAAAGCGGCAGGTTCTATGCTATGATGCAGACAAGAACAAAGACGTTCCCACAAGGGGCTTTTATGCCCGTGGGAACGTCTTTTTTGTTTATCCGGGGCGCACGGCGTTATGTGCGTAGCTGCCCGCCCCGGCATCTGGGAAGGAGCGATCACGAGGCATGGATAACTTTACCGAGCGTAAGACCCCGGCCGGGCTGTACAGCCCCCAGTTCGAGCATGACAACTGCGGCATCGGCGCGGTTGTCGACATCAAGGGGCGCAAGACCCACCAGACCATCGACGACGCATTGCAGATCGTCGAGCATCTGGAGCACCGCGCCGGCAAGGACGCCGAGGGTAAAACCGGCGACGGCGTCGGCATTTTGACCCAAATCAGCGACAAATTCTTTCAGAAGGCCGCAGCCGAGCTGGGGCTGGAAATTGGCAAAGAGCGGGAATATGGCATTGGTATGTTCTTTTTCCCGCAGGATGAGCTGAAGCGCAATCAGGCCAAAAAGCTGTTTGAGATCGTCTGCAAAAAAGAGGGGCTGCCGTTTTTGGGCTGGCGCGAAGTCCCCACCTGCCCCGAAGTGCTCGGCCACAAGGCGGTCGCCTGCATGCCGAGCATCTGGCAGGGCTTTGTGGGCAAGCCGCAGCGCGTCGAGACCGGTATCGCCTTTGACCGCCGCCTCTATGTCGCGCGCCGCGTGTTCGAGCAGTCCAGCCCCGATACCTATGTCTGCAGCCTGTCCAGCCGCACCATTGTATATAAAGGTATGTTCCTCGTCAAGGAGCTGCGCCTGTTCTACCCTGATTTGCAGGACGCCGACTACGAGAGCGCCATCGGCATGGTACACAGCCGCTTCTCGACGAACACCGCGCCCAGCTGGAACCGCGCCCACCCCAACCGGTTCATCCTGCACAACGGCGAAATCAACACCATCCGCGGCAACGTCGACACGATGCTCGCGCGCGAGGAAACCATCGGCTCCAACTACCTAAAGGACGATATGACGAAGGTCCTGCCCATCGTCAATCAGGGCGGCTCCGACTCTGCCCAGCTGGATAACACGCTGGAATTTATGGTGATGAACGGCATGGACTTGCCGCTGGCCGTCATGGTGACGATCCCGGAGCCGTGGGACAACAACAAGTCGATGGATCCGAAAAAGCGGGATTTCTACCAGTATTACGCCACGATGCTGGAGCCGTGGGACGGTCCCGCCAGCATCCTGTTCAGCGACGGCGACGTCATGGGCGCGGTGCTTGACCGCAACGGCCTGCGCCCCAGCCGCTACTACATCACGAAGGACGGCCGCCTGATTCTTTCCAGCGAGGTCGGCGTGCTGGACATCCCCGCCGACGAGGTCGTGCGCAAAGACCGTCTGCGCCCCGGCAAGATGCTGCTGGTCGACACCGTCAAGGGCGAGCTGGTCGATGACGAAAAGCTGAAGGCTGACTACGCCAGCCGCCAGCCCTACGGCGAGTGGCTTGACCGCAACCTTGTCAACCTGTCCAGCCTGAAGGTGCCCAACAAGAAGGTGCCCGGCTACACAAAAGAGCAGCTTGTCCAGCTGCAGAAGGCTTTCGGCTACCGGTATGAGGACGTATCTACGATCATTCTACCGATGGCGAAGAACGGCGGCGAGCCCGCCGGGGCAATGGGTTCGGATACCCCGCTGGCCGTTTTAAGCCACACACGCCCGTCTTTGAGCGAATACTTCAAGCAGATGTTCGCGCAGGTCACAAACCCGCCCATCGACGCACTGCGCGAGAAGATCGTCACCTCGACCACCGTCTACGTCGGCGCACAGGGCAATCTGCTCGAAGAGGATGCCGACAACTGCAAGGTGCTGAAGATCGACAACCCGATTCTGACTGAGACCGACCTCTTGAAAATCAAGGCCATGGACGTGCCCGGCTTCAAGGTTGTGACGCTGTCCATCTGCTACTACAAGAACACCGACCTCGAAAAGGCTATCGACCGCCTGTTTGTCGACGTTGACCGTGCCTACCGCGACGGCGCGAATATCCTGATCCTCTCCGACCGCGACATTGACGAGTACCACGTCGCCATTCCCAGCCTGCTGGCTGTGGGCGCGGTCAGCAAATATCTGGTGCGCACCCGCAAGCGCACCGCCATGGCGCTGATTCTGGAAAGCGGCGAGCCCCGCCTTGTCCACGATTTTGCAACGCTGCTGGGCTACGGCGCGGCGGCCATCAACCCGTACTTGGCGCAGGAGACCATCGGCGAGCTGATTTCCGACGGACTGCTGGACAAAGACTACTACGCCGCCGTGCAGGACTACAACAAGGCCGTGCTGGCAGGCATCGTGAAGATCGCGTCCAAGATGGGCATTTCCACGATTCAGTCCTACGCGGGCAGCCAGATCTTTGAGGCGCTGGGCATCTCGAAGGAGGTCGTCGACAAGTACTTCACGAACACCGTCTCCCGCGTGGGCGGCATCACAATTCAAGACATCCAAAAGGATCTGGAAGCCCGCCATCAGGAGGCATTCGATCCGCTGGGGCTGGACATCAACCGCGAGCTGCCCAGCCTTGGCGCACACAAGTTCCGCGGCGGCCCCGCTGCCGAGCAGCACCTCTACAACCCGCAGACCATCCACCTTTTGCAACAGGCCTGCTGGACGGGCAGCTACGACACCTTCAAGCAGTACACCGCCGCTGCCGCCAACGAGAACGGCGACGCGATGCACCTGCGCAGCCTGCTGGACTTCAACTACCCCGACGAGGGTGTTCCCCTTGACGAGGTCGAGAGCGTCGATTCCATCGTGAAGCGCTTCAAGACCGCCGCTATGAGCTACGGCGCGCTGTCTGAGGAAGCCCACGAGTGCATGGCGATTGCAATGAACCGTCTGGGAGGCAAATCCAACACCGGCGAGGGCGGCGAGGCCGAAGACCGCTTCGGCACCGAGCGCAACTCCGCCATCAAGCAGGTGGCGTCTGCCCGCTTCGGCGTGACGAGCAAGTACCTCGTCTCCGCCAGCGAAATTCAAATCAAGATGGCGCAGGGTGCCAAGCCCGGCGAGGGCGGCCAGCTGCCCGGCGGCAAGGTCTACCCGTGGGTCGCCAAGACCCGCAACTCCACCACCGGCGTCGGCTTGATCTCTCCCCCGCCCCACCACGATATTTACTCGATCGAGGATCTGGCGCAGCTGATTTACGATTTGAAGTGCTCCAACCGCAAGGCGGCCATCAACGTCAAGCTCGTCAGCGAAGCCGGCGTCGGCACGATCGCCGCCGGTGTTGCGAAGGCCGGCGCGGAGGTCATCCTGATTTCCGGCTTCGACGGCGGCACGGGCGCTGCGCCGCGCAACTCCATCCACAACGCGGGTCTGCCGTGGGAGCTGGGCATCGCCGAGGCGCACCAGTGCCTGATCATGAACGGTCTGCGCAGCCGCGTCCGCATCGAGGCCGACAGCAAGCTGATGAGCGGCCGCGACGTCGCCATCGCCGCGCTGCTGGGTGCCGAGGAATTTGGCTTCGGCACAGGGCCGCTGGTCGCCATGGGCTGCGTCATGATGCGCGTCTGCAACCTCGACACCTGCCCCATGGGCATCTGCACCCAGAACCCGGAGCTGCGCAAGCGCTTCAAGGGCAAGCCCGAATACATCATGAACTTCATGCGCTTTATGGCCGAAGACCTGCGCGAGTACATGGCAAAGCTGGGCGTGCGCACCGTCGACGAACTGGTCGGCCGCACTGACCTGCTGAAGGTCAAGGCCGCGCCCGCAGGCTCCCGCGCCGGCGAGATGGACTTGACGGCGCTTTTGCAGAACCCGCTGGTGGAGAACTCCAACGTACACTTCAACGCGAAGGACGTCTACAACTTCCAGCTGGAAAAGACGCCCGATATGAAGGTGCTGATGAAGAAGTTCAAGAAGAACTTCGATTCCGCCGAGCCGAAGCCCGCCACCGCGACGCTGGACGTCGGCAACACCGACCGCGCCTTCGGCACGATCTTCGGCAGCGAAATCACCGCCAAGTTTGGCAACGACCTGCCGGACGACACCTTCCACGTCGTCTGCCACGGCTACGGCGGCCAGAGCTTCGGCGCGTTCATCCCCAAGGGGCTGACGCTGGAGCTGATCGGCGACGCGAACGACTACCTCGGCAAGGGGCTTTCGGGCGGCAAGCTCATCGTCTACCCGCCGAAGGACGCCGCCTTTGACCGCAGCGACAACATCGTCATCGGCAACGTGGCACTGTACGGCGCTACGGGGGGCAAGGCGTTCATCAACGGCGTCGCGGGCGAGCGCTTCTGCGTGCGCAACTCCGGCGGCGTAGCCGTCGTTGAGGGCGTCGGCGACCATGGCTGCGAGTACATGACCGGCGGCACGGTGGTCGTCCTCGGCAAGACCGGCAAGAACTTTGCCGCCGGTATGAGCGGCGGCATCGCCTACGTTCTGGACGAGGATTGGGACTTCTACCAGCGCGTCAACAAGGACATGGTAAGTTTGGAGCCGGTCGAGCACAAGTACGATGTATCGCTGTTAAAAGACCTGATCCGCGAGCACGTCGAGATGACGGGAAGCCCGCGCGGCAAGGAAATTCTTGACAACTTCGGCGAGTATCTGCCCAAGTTCAAGAAAGTCCTGCCCCACGACTACGACAAGATGCTGCGCCTCATCGCCCAGATGGAGGAAAAGGGCGAGGACAGCGAGCAGGCACAGATCGAGGCGTTCTACGCCATGAAAAACGCAAAGTAAGGGAGGCAGAGTATCATGGGCAAACCGACAGGATTTATCGAGATCGCGCGGCAGACCAGTTTAGAGCTGCCGCCTGAGGAGCGCATCCAGAATTTTAACGAGTTCCACATCCCGCTGCACACCGACGAGCAGCAGGCACAGGGCGCACGCTGCATGGACTGCGGCGTTCCCTTCTGCCAGAGCGGCGTCCAGCTGGGCGGCATGTTCAGCGGCTGCCCGCTGAATAACCTCATCCCCGAATGGAACGATCTGGTCTATCAAGGCAAGTGGGACTTAGCCGTGCACCGGCTGATTGCCACGAACCGCTACCCGGAGTTTACCAGCCGGGTCTGCCCTGCCCTGTGCGAGGCGGCCTGCACCTGCGGCAACGTCACAGGCGACCCGGTCTCCGTCAAGGAGAACGAGCGCGCCATCGTGGAATACGGCTACGAGAGCGGTGCCATCCACGCTGTGCCGCCCCCGGCGCGCACCGGCAAGACCGTGGCCGTCATCGGCGCGGGACCTGCGGGGCTTTCGGTGGCTGACCTTTTGAACAAGCGCGGCCACCGCGTGACGATCTATGAGCGCGAAGACCGCGCGGGCGGCCTTTTGATGTACGGCATCCCGAATATGAAGCTGGAAAAGTGGGTCATCGACCGCCGCGTGAAGATTTTGCAGGACGAGGGCATTGAGTTCATCTTTAACGCCGATGTCGGCAATACCGTCAGCGCCGAGGAGCTGAAGGCCCGCTACGACGCCGTGGTGCTCTGCTGCGGCGCGAAGCAGGCGCGCGACGTCGCCGCCCCCGGCCGCGACGCGCAGGGCATCTACTTCGCCGTCGACTACCTGACGAGCGTGACCCGCAGTCTGCTGGACTCGAACTTTGCGGACGGCAAGGCCGTTTCCGCTGCGGGCAAGCGGGTGCTGGTCATCGGCGGCGGCGACACCGGAAACGACTGCGTCGGCACGGCCATTCGTCAGGGCTGCGAGAGCGTACTGCAGCTGGAAATGATGCCCTGCCCGCCCGCGACCCGTGCCCCCGGCAACGATTGGCCGGAGTGGCCGCGCGTGCTGAAAACCGACTACGGCCAGCAGGAGGCCATCGCCAAGTTTGGCAGCGACCCGCGCGTCTACCAGACGACGGTGAAGGAGTTCTACAAGAACGAGGCTGGGCAGGTCTGCGGCGCACTGATCGCCAAGCTGAAAAGCGAGGTCGTCGATGGCCGCCGCCAGATGGTGCCCACGGGCGAGGAGTTCGCCGTCGACTGTGATCTGGTGTTGATCGCGGCGGGCTTTACTGGCTGCGAGCCCTATGTAGCCGATGCCTTCGGCGTCGAGCGCACAAAGCGCGGCACCGTGGCGGACGTGAAGTACGCCACCGCCGACCCGAAGGTGTTTGCCTGCGGCGACATGCGCCGCGGCCAGAGCCTCGTCGTCTGGGCGCTCCGCGAGGGCCGCGA
>CAKSUQ010000028.1 GCA_934502625.1 uncultured Gemmiger sp. | reverse complement strand
ATTCCCTCTTTTACACTGATATATGAAAACAGTATAGCACAAATTTTACAAATATGGTATGGTTATTTTATGAAAAAGTATTGACCTTCCAGTGGGTGCAGGGTGTAAGGTGAAGGCGAAAGGAGCGTGATGTTATGAACATCAAGCAGGCAGCGGAGCAATCGGGCGTGTCCGCCCGCAATATCCGCTATTATGAGCAGGCCGGGCTGCTGACCCCTGCCCGCAACCCTGAAAATGAGTATCGCATCTATTCGCAGGCAGATGTGCGCACACTGAAGTTGATTCGGATGCTGCGCACACTGGATATGCCGGTCGAGGAGATCGGCACTGTGCTGAACGGCACCCTGCCGCTGGCCGAGGCTGCCGAACGCCAGCGGCAACGGCTGGAGGCCGAGCAGCAAAAGCTGGCGGCGGCCGCCGCCTTCTGCACGGAGCTGGCCGCCGGTGACCGAACGGCGGCAGAGCTGGATGTGGACAGCTGCCTTGAGCGGATGGACTCCCCTGCCCCGGCGGGCGGCTGGTTTACCGGCTGGGTGCAGGACTACCGGAAAATGGCGGCTGCCGAGCATAAGCGGCAGTTTACCTTTACGCCGGACACCGCCATTGCAACCCCGCAGGAGTTTACCGCCGAGCTGTTGGCCTGGGCGGCGAACTGCGGCGAGGAGATCGTCATCACCCACGAGGGCATGGCGCCGCGGTTTATGCTGGACGGCATCGAGTACAGGGCCGTGCGGTATGCGAGTCATGTGCGCAATATCCCGATCCTGCGGGTGCGGTGCGAGGTGTGCGATCCATCGGCGCTGGCGGTGGAGAGTGACCCGAAGCGGCTGCGGGTGCAGAGATTGCTGCACTACGGCCTGCCGATGCTTGTATGCCTTGCATTGGCGGTGGTCTGGGTCTGCACCCGGAATATGCCGCTTTGGCCCGACAAGGCGGCTATGCTGCTGGTGCTGGGCGCTCTCGGCATCGGGTACGGCTTCCGCGGGTGGTATCTCTACTACAACGACCGGGACCAATAAAAAACGGGAGGCAGCGCGGGCTGTCTCCCATTTGATTTATCCCAGCAGCAGCTTGTGCAGCTCGTCCACTGTGTCGGCCAGAGCAGCGGTCCCGGCGGCGGTCAGCTCCTCGGCTGTGCCGTAGCCGTAGACAGCACCGATGCAGGGCAGGCCGTTCTTTTTAGCACCCAGCACATCATGCTCGCGGTCTCCGACCATGACGACGCCAGCCTTGTCGGTGATGCCCGCCGTCGCCAGCGCGTAGGCGATGACCTCGGCCTTGTCGGTGCGGGTCTCGTCCAGCGTTGCGCCGCAGATAAAGTCGCAGTACTGCGCCAGATCAAAATGCTCCATGATGCGCTTGGCGTATTCCTCCGGCTTGCTGGTCGCCAGCAGCACAGTCTTCCCGGCGGCTTTCAGGTCGGCCAGCAGCGCGGGCACGCCGTCGTAGACCTCGTTTTCGAAGATGCCCGTGACCGGGAAATACTCCCGGAACGCGGCGAGGGCGCGCTCCGCGTCGGCGCCGTGCAGCCCCAGCAGCGTGCGGAAGGACTCGATCAGCGGCGGTCCCAGAAACTTGCGCAGCGTCGCTTCGCTGGGCATTTCCAGCCCCAGCTTGCGGCAGGCATAGCGCACCGAGTTCAAAATGCCCGGTGCGGAATCCGTCAGCGTGCCGTCAAGATCAAACAAAATAATATCGTAATTACGCATAAAAATCCTTTAGTTGAACTTGAACAGCTTCTGGGCGATGCGGTAGCCGCCGATGCTGATTTTGCTGCCCAGCCAGCCGGGCAGGTTGCAGCCCTCGGCCACCGAGAAGCGGCAGCGGCGGTAGAGATGCCCGTCGTGCGCCTTCAGGTCGTCCCACAGCTGCTTGCGCTTTTCCAGTGCCTCCTTGCTGCCATCCAGCGTCAGGAAGATGCTGGAAATCGCCATCATCATCGAGAAATAGTTCAGCATATAGGCGCGCAGCTTGTTCTGCTCCGGCGGCAGGGCATAGACGTCAACGGCCTGCATCATGATGCGGGTGACGCGCAGCTGCTGGTCGACGCGCTTGATCATGTTGGCCTCGTTGACGCTCTGATCCTCGCGGCCGATGAAGTAGCGGTAGAGGTCAAGGTTCATATAATAAATGGTCTTGACCTGCGGCAGCGGCTGGTAGACGAAGATGTTGTCCACATAGAAGGTGTGCTTGGGCAGCTCCATGCCGCTGCGGCGCAGCACCTCGGTGCGGTAGATGACGCTGTGCATCAGGATATTTTTGTTCGGCGGGAACTTGCCGATCTCGTCCCAATGGAAGACGCGGCCTTCGGGCAGGATGCCCTTGTAGTCGACGATGTTGCGGGTGTTGTCGGCGACGTGCTCGTAGACATAGTTCGCCATCATCAGGTCGAGAGGCTGCTCGTCGTTGAGGTGGGCGCGCAGCTCGGCCAGAACCTGCTGCAGGGCGTCGGTGTCCAGCCAGTCGTCAGAGTCGACGACCTTGAAGTAGACGCCGCTGGCGTTGCGGATGCCCTGATTGACGCCCTCGCCGTGGCCGCCGTTCTCCTGATGGATGACGCGGACGATGGAGGGGTACTTTTCAGCGTAGGAATCGGCGATCTTGCCGGTGTCGTCCTTGGAGCCGTCGTCGACGAGGATGATCTCGGCGTCCTCGCCCGCGGTGAGCAGGGTTTCGATGCAGTGATCCATATAGGCGGCCGAGTTGTAGCACGGCACGGTAAAGGTGATGAGTTTCATAAAAGACTCCTTTTTTAAAGGCATAATATTCTAATTATAGGATACCGCGTTTTGACGAAAAAAACAAGGAAAAGTTTTGTGAAGGGGCAAAAGGCTTCCCCCTGGGTGGAAGGCTTTGTCTATACTACGACCCACCGCGCCGTTTTATTGCAAAAAAATACCCCCGGTGCGGGGCTTGCGGGCCGCACCGGGGGTGTGGAAGGTTTTACAGCAGATCGTTGCGATTGTAACTGTGAACGCCCGACGGGATCACGTCATTGTAAACATCATCGGGCAGCCCGTAGGGACGCTCCGGCTCCAAGAAACCATGCATCCATTCGGCTAAAGTGTGCAGCTTCAACATTGCAACCCCATCTCCTTTCGTAATGTAGGGCAAACGATTCCGGGAGGTCTTTCACTTCCCTTCCTTTGTCTTTATTATATGCGAAAGGTGCGACTTTTGCAAGCTGCATTTTGTACAAACTTACAAAATCTATTTGTATATTTTCCACAATTTCGGCATAGTGTACATAATGGCGATGCGGGTGTGCGCGTCAAGCGAACAGTTCTGCCCATGCCTCCTGCATGGTGTCGGCCGAGAAAAGAAACTCGCCGGATTCGGTGAAGACCTCGATATGGCCGCCGACGTAACGAAACTGCTGGGTCATGGTGTGTACCGCCTTTCCTGTTTGGTATGTTTTTATTATACCATACGGAAAGTACGATAATTTGGACTTCAACCTTCGGACGGCACTTTTTGAGGGTGATAAACGGTACTTTCAACGCCCCGCAGCACGAAGATGACCCATCCGCAGAGTAAAAACCAGTAAAACGTGTAGCGCGGGCAGACAAGCCCGGCCAGATTCCCCCATTCGTCGGCGTAGTCCCAGACCTCGGTGTGCAGCAGGCTGCGGCAGGCCGCGCCAACGGCCAGCTCCAGCCCGCTGACCCCCGCCGCGCCGACGGCAGCCGCCCCCGCCAGCGGCAGCGGCCGGTCGGCCAGCGTTTGCAGCAGGCAGAGGCACGCCCCGCCCGCCGCGAACATCGTCCAGTGGGTCGTGCCGCGCCACGCCAGCTCCAGCGCAGTATAGCCCCCGCCGCCCAGCAAAAACAGAAAAAAGTGATCCAGCATACAAATTCCCCCTGCACAAGCTGTATGGAGACAGTATGTGCAGGGGGAAATGATTGTAACCGAATTGTAAGGTTAACGGAAAATTTTGGGCTGGGAAAGCCTTCCCCCTTGGGGGAAGGTGTCTGCGGCTCCGACCGCAGACGGATGAGGGGCGGCGTCTCCGTAGCTTCCCATTGAAGGGCAATCAAGGCAAATCCGCCCCTCATCAGCCGCCTGCGGGCGGCAGCTTCCCCCCAAGGGGAAGCCAAAGGATTACTTCGACAGCTTCTTCAGCAGGGAGCTTCTCGTATCCCACAGCTTCTGGCTCAGGTCAACGTAGTAGCGGTGCGGGTTCTCGAAGCGCTTGACCTCGTCCCACAGTGTGCCGACCTGCGCCTTGCAGAACTTCTTGATGTCGTTCAGATCGGGCGACTGGTAGACGCGCTTGCCGTTCTCGTAGATCGGGGTGGACAGGCAGCGCGCCGTGCAGTTGACGTAGGTGCACTCTTTCCACGTCTCGATGGGGTCAAACAGCGTGATGCCGTGCTGGGTCTCGACCTGCTCGTCGGCCATCGTGATGAGGTCGGCCATGGCTTTGCCGTCCTGATCGTAGATACGCCAGACCTTTTTCAGGCAGGGAATCGTCATCTTCTCGGCGGACTCGGACAGCTTCATCTTCGGGGTGTAGCTGCCGTCGTCCTCCTTGACGGCGGCCAGCTTATAGACGCCGCCGAACACGGGGTCGCTCTTGGCGGTAATCATGTTCTCGCCGATGCCGAAGCTGTCGACCCGCGCACCCTGCAAAATCAGGTCGCGGACAATGTACTCATCCAGAGAGTTCGACGCGCAGATCGTGCAGTCGGGGTAACCGGCCTCGTCCAGCATCTTGCGAGCCTTCTTGGACAGGTAGGCAATATCGCCGGAGTCGATGCGGATGCCCTTCGGGCGCTTGCCCATGGGCTTGAGCACCTCGTCAAAGACCTTGATGGCGTCGGGCACACCGTGGCGCAGCACGTTGTAGGTGTCCACCAGCAGCACGCAGGCGTCGGGGTACATCTCGGCGTATTTCTTGAAGGCGTCGTACTCGGTCGGGAACATCTGCACCCAGCTGTGTGCCATCGTGCCGGAGGCCGGGATACCGAAGTCGCGCGCTGCCATGACGCAGGACGTCGAGCCGCAGCCGCCGATGTAGGACGCGCGCGCGCCGAAGTAGGCAGCGTCGTAGCCTTGGGCGCGGCGTGCGCCGAACTCCATGACCGGGCGGCCGGCGGCGGAGCGCACGATGCGGTTCGCCTTGGTGGCGATCAGGCACTGGTGATTGAAGGTGACAAGCAGCAGCGTTTCCAGCAGCTGGCACTCGATGGCGGGGCCTTCCACGGTGACGATAGGCTCCTGCGGGAAGATGGGCATGCCCTCTTCAATCGCCCAGATGTTGCAGTGCAGCTGGAAATTCTTCAGGTAGGTGAGGAATTTCTCGTCGAACGCCTTCGTCGAGCGCAGGTATTCGATGTCCTCGTCGGTGAATTTCAGATGGTCGACCGCATCGATGAACTGCTGCAGACCGGCCATGATGGCGTAGCCGCCGCCGTCCGGCACACGGCGGAAGAACATATCAAAGACGGCGATCTTGTCGACATAGCCCTCGTCCAGATAGCCCGCCGACATCGTCAGCTCGTAAAAATCGGTCATAGTGGTAAGGTTGCGTTTTACATCCAACATGGTAAAAACCCTCCTGTGGGATTGTATTACCGCTCATCGGGCGTTCCGGTGGGCGTACAGGCGGCAGCGCCGCCGTATAACAGAATCAGACTTCCTTGCTCCAGATGCGCAGGATGCGGCCTACGGCGAAGATCAGATACGCGCCGACGACCAGCATCGTCAGGATAACGACGACTTTGAAATATGTGCTTGAAAAAAAAAGGCTCACGCGGGAAATCGTGTACAAAACCTGATTGCGCTCCACGTCGCTGCCCGCGATGAGGTCAGCTGTGCCGATGGTGTCGCCTTGGATCGTCAGTGTGACGGTGCCCACAATGTCGCCCTGCTTGATGGGCGCGCCCAACTCGTCCGGCACGTTGAAGACCTGCTCGGTCAGGGCTGCGCCGCCCTCCTTGGGCAGCAGGGTCATCATATTGTCAGCCGGGTACAGCATGACGGTGTCGGCTTGCGTCGAGTAGGCGACCCGCACCTCGGTGATGGGCTGGGTCGTGTCCAGCGCAGGGGCGATGGTGTAGGTGTCGAACACCCAATCCATCAATGTGCCGGTTTCCAGCAGCGCGGGGCGGCCGCCGTCGGCGTCGGTGTCCATCGGTACGTTCAGCAGTACGCTGATGTAGCTCTCGCCGTCCTGACTGTGCCAGCCCGCGAAGTTCTGCCACTCGCCCAGACTGCCGGTCTTGCCGCCCTTGGTGTAGTCGCGGTGATAGCTGCTGCTGGTGATCAGCTTGTCGGTGGTCTGGATAATATAGGTGCCGGGCGTCGTGTAGCGGTCGTTCGTGCCCATGTCGTAGCTGGACGTGCCGATGACCGTGGCAAAGACGTCGTAGGAGGTCAGCGCCCGCAGGATCAGGTACATGTCCCGCGCCGTTGTGACATTGTTGGGGTTCAGGCCGCAGGGGTCGACGAAGGTCGTGCCGGTGCAGCCGACGGCGGCGGCCTCGTCGTTCATCATGGCGACGAAGTTGTCGATGCTGCCGCCGCTCATGTAGTCGGCCACGATGTAGGCGGCCTCGTTGCCGCTGGGCAGCAGCATGGCGTACAGCAGGTTGCGCAGGCTCTGGGTCTCGCCCCGGCGGATGTCGGCGGAGGAGGCGTTCGTGCTCTGCTCCCAGATCAGGTCGTAGACATAGCTGGGCGCGGTCACGGAGATGGCGTCGAGCTGATCCTGATAGTTTTCCAGCAGCAGCAGCGTCGTCATCAGCTTTGTCAGGCTGGCGGCGGAGAGCGGCGTCTCGCTGTTTTTCTCGTACACGACGATGTTCGTGTCGAGGTTGACGACATACCCGGCCGGGGCGGTCAGCGCGGGGGCACTGTCAGAGAGGGCAGCGCCCTCCCCTTCCGCCGCGACAGGCAGCGCCAGCATCAATACCAGCACGAAGGAAAATAAAATCGCGCAGAATTTTTTCATAGGCATAGGATTCCTTTGTAAAGTTACCTATCAGTATACCAAACTTTGCGGGAAAATAAAAGGGATAAAAAAGAAAGTTTGCGGTGTGCGCGCTTGTAGGGGGCGGCACTTTCCGGGAGATTGTAGGGCGGCCTGCCCTCAGGCCGCCGCGGAGGGGTCAAGACCCCTCCCTACAGCGCAACCGGAAAAGGGGCGACAACCGTAAAACTGCGGGTCGGGCATGCCCGACCCCTACAGAGAGTGCAGCACTAATTCATTGTCCCGGCGGTCTCGAACAGCCGCTCCACCTCGTCCGACAATGCCCGGTGTGCCGGGTCGATGAGATTCGGGTCTTTTGCTAGCAGCGCTTTGGCCTCGTCCTGCGCTACGTGCAGCGTGCGGGTGTCCTGCACAAGATCGGCCACCCGCAGCGTCGGCAGACCGTGCTGTGCCGAACCGAAGAAATCGCCGGGGCCGCGCGTCTCCAAATCATACTTCGCCACGGCGAAGCCGTCCGACGTGCGGCACAAGAATTGCAGCCGCTCCCTCACCGACTCGTTGCCGTTGTCGGAAATCAGAATGCAGCAGGAATCCGCCGCACCGCGCCCGACGCGGCCGCGCAGCTGGTGCAGTGCCGACAGGCCGAACCGCTCGGCGTTCTCGATCACCATGACCGTCGCGTTCGGCACGTCGACGCCGACCTCGATGACCGTCGTCGAGACGAGCACGTCCAGCTCGCCTGCCTTGAATTTCAACATGACGTCGTCTTTTTCTTTTGGCTTCATCTTGCCGTGCAAAAGCCCGATGCGGCGGTTGGGCAGCAGCGCGCAGGCCGTCTCGGTGTAGTAGGTCGTCACGGCCTGCAAATCGCCCATGGCCTCGTTTTCCTCGATGGCCGGGCAGACGATGTACACCTGATGCCCGGCTGCAATCTGCTTGTCCAAAAAGCCGTACATGTCGCGGCGCTTTTTGCCGGTGATGAACCATGTTTTGATCGGCTTGCGGCCGGGCGGCAGCTCATCGAGCACCGAGACGTCAAGGTCGCCGTACATCAACAGCCCCAGCGTGCGCGGGATGGGTGTGGCGCTCATGACAAGCAGGTGCGGGCTTTGCGCCTTGCCCGCCAGTAAGCCGCGCTGGCGCACGCCGAAGCGGTGCTGCTCGTCCACGATGGCAAGGCCGAGGTTTTTGAATTCGACGGTGTCGGTCAGCACGGCGTGCGTACCTACGACCAAATTTGCCCGCCCGTCGGCGATGGCCTCCAGTGCGATGCGTTTTTCTTTGGCCTTCATGCCGCCGACCAGCAGCGTGACGTTGACGCCGAAGGGCTCCAGCCGGTCGGCCAGCGTTGCGGCATGCTGCCGGGCGAGAATTTCCGTCGGCGCAAGCATCGCGCTTTGCCAGCCGTTTTGCGCGGCGAACCAGATGGCTGCCGCCGCCACCAGCGTTTTGCCGCTGCCGACGTCGCCCTGCAAAAGGCGGTTCATCGGCATGTCGCCGCAGAGATCGGCCACGATCTCCTCAGTCGAGCGCCTCTGCGCACCGGTGGGCGGGTACGGCAAGCTGCGCCAGAACGGCGCGAGGTCGCGCGGGTGCATCGGTGCGCTGGTTTTGCGGCGACCGTGACTGCGCAGCAGGAAGATGCCGATTTGTAAAAGGTACAGCTCCTCAAAGATCAGGCGGCGGCGCGCGGCGGCAAGGTCTTCGCTGCTGCGCGGCGCATGGATGCCCCGCACGGCGTCGGCCTTGGTGGGCATACGATAGCGGGTCAGAAGTTCGGGCGGCAGCGGGTCGGCCAGCTCGTCGACAAAGGCGAGTGCCGTATGGGCGCAGGCCGCATGGCGGCTGGCGGGCAGGCCGTCGGTGCCGGGGTAGACGGCCACAAACGGGCAGGCCGCGACCTGCGTTTCGGTGCGCACCAGCGGGTGCAGCAGCTCGCGCCGGGTCATTGCGCCGCCGATGCGGCCTTCAAAATAGTAGCTCTCCCCCACCACGAGCTTGTCGGCGGCGTAGGGCGCATTGAACCACGACAGCGCCAGAATGCCGGAATCGTCGGCGGCCAGCACGCGGTTCAGCACCCGCCCGCCCTTGATGCGGCGCGCGGGTTCCTTTTGCAGCACGGTGGCGCGGACGCAGCATTCGACGTCGTAGGGCGCGGCCACGATGGTGTAGGGCTGGGTGTAGTCGATGTATTTGCGCGGGTAGCACAAAAGCAGGTCGCGGATGGTGCGGATGCCGAGTTTTTCAAATTTTTTCGCAAACGCCGGGCCAACGCCCTTGAGGTATTGGATGGAATCATTGATGGTGGGCATAGTAGGCGACCTCCTTTCGTGAAGAATGGATGGGTAAAATTTTGCAAATATACCAAAAAAGGCGAACTCGGTTCGTTCCCCAAATTCGCCTTTTGAATGTTATAACGTCCGGATTACTCCACAGAGATCATGTAGTAGTACACGGGCTGGCCGCCGCTGATGTGACTGACCTCGACACTGCTGCCGCACTTGGCGCGCACCAGCTCGGTGGTCTTCTCGGCGTCCTCGTCGCTGACGTCGCAGCCGGAAATGACCGTGATGAACTGGGTGTCCTTCTTCTTCATCGAGCGCGCTAAACGGTAGGTCATCTTGGCAAGGTCGGTGCCGGTGGCGACGATCTTGCCATTCTCCAGCGCCATGATCTCGCCCTTCTTGATGGGCTTGCCGTCAAACTCGCTGTCGCGCGCGGCGTAGGTGATCAGACCCGTGCTGACGCGGTCGGCCGCCTGCATCATCGCGACGGCGTTCTCCTCCGGCTTCATGTCGGGGTCAAAGTTCAGCATGGCGGTCATGCCCTGCGGCACGGTGCGGGTGGGCAACACGATGACCTTGCGGTCAGCCAGCTTCTGCGCCTGCTCCGACGCCATGATGATGTTCTTGTTGTTGGGCAGGACGAGCACCGTCTTGGCGGGCACGCTCTGGATCGCGGCCAGAATGTCCTCGGTGGAGGGGTTCATCGTCTGGCCGCCGCTGACAACAGCGTCCACGCCCAGATCGCCGAACACGGCCTTCAAGCCCTCACCGGCGGCCACAGCCACAAAGCCGTACTCGCGCTCCGGGTCGACGGCGGCGTAGGTGAACTCGCTCGTCTTGTTCTCCTCGGCCTCGGCCTGCTTCTCCAAACCCTTAGCCTGCTTCTGGCGGGCGAGGAACTGCTCGTGCATGTTCTCGATCTTGAAGTTCGTCAGGTAGCCGTACTTGATGGCCTCGCTCAGCATCATGCCGGGGTCGGAGGTGTGGACATGGCAGTTCGCGACGTCGTCGTCCTCGATGACAACGACGGAATCGCCGTTGGACTCCAAAAACGCGCGCAGACGGGCAACGCTGGCACCCTCGTCCTTGTGCAGCAGGAACTGGGTGCAGTAGCCGTTCTTGATGTCCTCGACCTTCATCAGGTCGTCGGTGAAGACGCCCTTGCCTGCGGCCTCGCTGGACACCTTGGGCTTGGCGGCAACCTCGGCGCTGGCGACGATCTCGCCGCCGTCGAACACCTGCTTCATGCCCTCAAAAATCAGCATGATGCCCTGACCGCCGGCGTCGACGACGCCGGCCTTTTTCAGCACGGGCAGCAGGTTGGGGGTATCGTCCAGCGCGGCCTGACCGGCCTGCAGCGTGGCATCCCACATGGCGGGGACGTCCAGCTCGGTGCAGGTGGCAGCCTTCTCGGCGGCCAGACGGGTGACGGTCAGGATCGTGCCCTCGGTGGGCTTCATGACAGCCTTGTACGCGCCTTCGACGCCCTGCTGCAAAGCAGCGGCGATGTCGGCGGCGGAAGCCTCGGTCTTGTCCTTCAGCGCTTTGGAGAAGCCGCGGAACAGCAGGCTCGTGATAACGCCGGAGTTACCGCGTGCACCGCGCAGCATGGCGGAGGCAGCGGTCTTGCTGGCCTCGGCCACGGTGCAGGTGTCGGGCATGGCTTCCAACTCAGCGCGGGCAGCGCCGATGGTCATGCTCATGTTCGTGCCGGTGTCGCCGTCCGGCACGGGGAAAACGTTCAGCTCATCCACGCGGGTGCGCTGATTGGCGATATTGTTGGCGCCGGAAAGAATGGCGTCGCGCAAGGTCTGGCCAGTAATCATGGTTTCGTTACACCTCATATTTTCTGGGTAAAAACAGTCTTTAGTCGGCAATGACGTCGTCCACGTACACATCAATGCGGGCGACCTTTAAGCCAGTGGCAAGTTCAACTTCGTCTTTGACGCGGTGGCTGATGCTCTGGGAGATAGTCGAAATGTTCAGACCAAACCCAACCTTGATGTGCAGGGCGATGACCAGCTTGCCGCCCTCCTGCGTGACGGTGACGCCCTTCGGCGGCAGGCTGCCGGTGCGCAGGGCGCTGCGCACAACGCTCTCGGCGGGGGCTTGCCCCATGGCGGCAATGCCATAGCACTGCTTGGCGGCCTGCTCCACCAAGCCGGAGAAATAGTCGTTGGTCAGCGAAATATGTCCATAGGGATTGACCTTGGTGATCATCTGCGATCCTCCTTTTCAGGGTTAGCCATGACTAAAGCCACAGCTGCACTATATGAATCATTAGCTATTATACACCATTTTTCCCCGCTTGAACAGGGCATTTCAGAGAAATTTATTTTCCCACGCGGATTTAACATTCCATTCACAAAGTTTGCCGCGCAAGAGTATATACTGATTACAGAAGTATGACAACCTTACCAAAGGAGTGCAGTTGAAAGCATGAACCTTTTATTCTTTTTGACGCCGAAGCAGGATGTCCTGTACATTTACGAGGATTTCACCCTGCGGCAGACGCTGGAAAAGTGGTCGAACCAGCGCTACGCGACCATCCCCGTGCTGAAGCGCAACGGCGAGTACGTCGGCAGCATCACCGAGGGTGACATCCTCTGGGCGATGAAAAACCTGCACGGCCTCGACCTTGAAGCCAGCGAGGACGTGCCCATTTCCAGTTTCCCCCGCCGCCGCGATTACAAGGCCGTCACAGTCACGACCGACATGCCCACGCTGCTGAAAGCGGCCATCGACCAGAACTTCGTGCCGGTGGTGGACGACCGCAACGTTTTTATCGGCATGGTGCGCCGTACCGTGCTGCTGCGGGAGCTGTACGAAAAATACACGACGCTGCCCACCGACAAGCGGTTCAAAAACAGCCACCCCCCGATGTAAGGACTTGCATTTTGCGGCCGGGCGCGGTATAATCAGCACAACAGACAGAGAAGTCGCACAGGGCTTCTCTGTTTTTTTGTATAGAGAGGTGCAGAAACGTGAAAAAACCGTTGATTGGCATTGTGCCGCTGGTGGATGCGGCGCGGGAGAGTTATTGGATGCTGCCCGGCTACATGCAGGGCGTGGAGCAGGCGGGCGGTGTGCCCGTCATGCTGCCGCTGACCGACGACGCCGAGGCGCTGCGCCAGCTGGCCGCCACCTGCGACGGCTTTCTGCTGACCGGCGGGCAGGACGTCTCCCCTGCCCTGTACGGTGCGGCGGCTTCGCCCCAATGCGGCGAGACCAGCCCCGCGCGGGACGCGATGGAAAAGCAGCTGCTGGGCATGGCGCTGGCGGCGGACAAGCCGGTGCTGGGCATCTGCCGGGGCATCCAGTTTTTGAACGCATACCTCGGCGGCACGCTGTATCAGGACTTGCCCACCGAGCACCCGTCCCCGGCCAACCACCACCAGACACCGCCCTATGACGCGCCGGTGCATGGTGTGACGCTGGTGGCAGGCAGCCCGCTGCAAACGCTGCTGGGCAAGGACGTGCTGGCTGTGAACAGTTTGCACCATCAGGCTATCAAGACCCTTGCGCCGGGTTTGCAGGCGATGGCCGTGTCGGAGGACGGCCTGACCGAGGCCGTCTGCCTGCCCGGCAAGAAATTCGTCTGGGCGGTGCAGTGGCACCCGGAATTTTCGTTCCGCGTGAATGAGGACAGCCGTAAAATTTTTGGGGCGTTTGTGGGGCATTGTTGACCCATCCGGGAACACCCCGGCGGCATGGGGGCATGCCGCCGTACAGTCAACCATACCGTTATGCGCACGGCGGGGTGCCCCCACCCCGCCGCTGCAACTTTGCCATAACTGCAAATTCCCCCGCAAAGCTCGATGCCTGCGGGGGAATTTCATTTTGCTATTTTATTTCCGTTTTTTCTTCGTGCCAACGTATGCAGCGCCTGCCGCGCCGACCATCATGCCGATGATTGCGCCGACCAACGGGAAATTATCGCTGGTCTGCGGGATCTTCGCGGTGGTGGCTGCCTGCGCCGCCGGGGCGGCGGTCGCCTTGGAGGCTTCCGTCGGCTTTGCCGTCGGCGTGGGCGTGGCGGTGCTGCTGCTGTTGTTATTGTTGGTGGTATTGCCGTTGCTCGGCTTCGCCGGGGCGGGGGTCGCCGTCGGCGCGGCCGGCTTCGGTGTCTCGCTGGGCTTGGGGGTCGGGGTGTCCTTCTTCGGGATCGTATTCACGACTTGGAACACATGCCCCGCCGCCAGCGCGTCGGCATAGCCCGCGTCCGTCTCGCTGACCCATGCGTCATTGCTCTTGACGAACACCTCGCTCGTGCAGCCTTCGCCCGCGGCCTCCCGCACGCGGTAGGTCAGCTTCGTGCCGGTCTCGTCGTACATCGGCATCAGCCAGTCAACGGTCAGGGCGGCGCCGTCGGCGGTCTTGCCGATGACCTGCTCGCTGCCTGCCGTCTTGACCCAATCCGTGCCGTTCGCGGTCTGCTCCAAGTACAGCGTCACGTCCTGACGCTTTTCGGGCTGGCCGTTGTCGTTCCAGACCTTCGTGGCCTGCACGACCTCGTCGGGCAGGTTGAAGCTAATGGACAGATTCGACAGCGTGCCGCCGCGCTCCAAGTAGAACATCTGGAAGCTGTGGTCGGTGCCGCCCGCCCATGCGCCGCTCTTGGCGTAGGTGGCGGCGCTGTAATCGGGCAGTACGTCGTCCAGCGACTTTTCGACGCCGTTGATGCTGTATGTGCCCTTCGTAAAGTTGATCGTGCCGGTCGCGGCCTCGTGGATGCCGCCGAGGTCAAGCACAAGCCGGCCGTCGACGAACAGCCACATGTCGTCGTCGCCGCTGAAGCTGAACACCATGTCGTTGTCCTTGACCTTGCCGTCATACGGCACGGTGAACTGGTGTTCCATCGACATGCCGAAGTGGTAATCCAGCTCCATCTCGGCGCGCAGCAGCGTCGTGCCGTCGTTGCTGACAGCGGGCTTGTAGTAGTACCCGTAGGAATTGTTGTCTGCATCAAAGCCGGGGTTGCGGTCGCCGTAAGTCGTGTTGCCTTCTTTGTCCGCGCCGATTCCCTCAACCGTGCCATCGGCATTGATATTCACATAGGTATCAAACGGGTAGAAGCCCGCCGCCTGTGTGCCCCAAGAATCGATGACGTAGTTTTCTTTCTTACTCCAGTTGCCGTAGTTGTAAAGACCGCCCATACCAAGCGCGTGATCGTACTCGTAGACCGTATTTGTGGTGCGGTCGTACTGTGCATGGTTCGTATGGCTGTCGTAAGAGTACGTCCCGGTATTGTCGTCATACTTGAACTGGAAGTTGACGTTGGGGTAGGTGAATTTGTAGCGGGCGGTCGATGTTTGTGCGCTATCGCCGCTGCTAAGTGCGGCGAGAGACAGGCCGCTTTCCGGTGCAATCTGCGTTTTGGTTGTCGCTTCCAAATCAAACAGGTTCACGCTGAACGGCGTTGTAAACTTGAAGTCTGGCAGCAGATTATATAGTGTGTTGCCGTTTTCGTCGGTGATAGAACTCAGCTTATCGGCCACAATGCCGGTGCTGGGCATCCGGCGGTCACTCTGATGGATTTGGTTGATAAGGGGGTCGTTGGTGTTTGTGTCCGTGTCAGAGAGGAAGCGCAGCTGCGCGTCGCTCTGTGCAGAGTTCACACCACCGGCAGGGTTGTGCCAGTTGTCGGGTACAGTGTAGTCGAACAGGTTGACTTTCAGCGTGCGTAGACCCTCGGTCAGCTTGTTGAAGGTGATGCTCTTTGAGGCATCGCTGTTTTGCTTGCTGATATGCAATACGATTTCTTGCCCGGTTGTAGAATCCGGGACACCGTAACTGCTGATGAGACCGCTTCGGTAGCTGCGTCTGCCCTCATTCCAAGTGGAACTGTTATCGCCGCCCGTGACGGAATCAAGAACAAAGACGTTGCCATCATTCACGCGTTCGTCGGCGATTTGAACCTTGTAATCAAACTCGTATTTTGTTTGCGTTGGGAAGATGACGATTGCCTGCCCCGGCTGTAAGTAGGCAAGAAAATCGTTTTCTGCGCCGATGTGGACGCCCCAGGCTGCATTTAAAGGCCCGCTAGTACGTTCATTAGAGGATCCAATGGCCTTAAGATCCTCTTTATCCGGCTCATAGTAGTAGAAGTAGCCGCGGTCACGATCGTATTGAGGAGAATACGATGCCCATAGTGGCGGTTGGCAGAATGTATATGTGCCAGAATCTTCATCATAAGTATATATTGCTGCACGATAGCCAAACTGTCCGCCCCAGGCGGTATTTGTGGGTCTATCCGGCGTACCTAAAACTACTTGCAGATGTGCAGCGTTTTCTGTAGACAAGTTGTTTTCTGTGGAAGTTCCATCTGCACGGATAACCACGAGGTTCTTTAAGTCACTCGACGTTAATGTGGTAGGTAGCAAAATTTTGTCAGATCGAGCATACGATCCGCGCACTTGGATGCCATTACCATTGTACTGAACTTCCTTACTCTTTTCGCTGTCATCCATAATGCGCTGCTTAATGCGAATTGTGTTTACTTTGCCTGCTTCGTCGGAAGGCAGTGTAAGCACACCAGTCGTATTGCCATAGGGGTCGGTACTGTCTTGTAATATAGTGTAGGTGTTGTCAAGAGCACCGCTGAGAGGGTCTTTCCGGCTATCGGTGTCGGAACTAAGTTCAAAAGTGGAAACGAATGTCGCATCACGCGGATAGATTTCGTTTTCAAGAGTTCCGCGATTATTTAAATAGCTTCGGATTTCATACTGGATATTTCCTCCAGCAGCATCAGGAACGGTGCTGTTTGTACCGCTCGTAGAAGGGCGAAGAACCAGTATGTCGTTTTGAGAAACAAGCCACGAATCATAGTGTGTCTCATAGGTTGGAATAGAAAAACAGCCGTACTGCCAGTCTGTTATCGGTCTATTGAATACATAGGCGTAAGCTGGGCTCTCACTGTACGGCCCTGCATCGCTATAGAATTTGCGGAAATCATATACACCGTTAAAATTACTGCCGGGATAATATACTAATGCAGTGTTTATCCAATAGGTGTACTTGTATTTTCGCTCATATTTATGAGTGTTTTTATTGTATCGATACCATTCCAACACCGCACGTTCATTCGGGTCAGAGTACTTGATTCGGAACTCAATTTTAACATCGGTATCGGCAATAGAATCCCCACAATGCGGGTCTATAACAATACGTGTGCCGTAGTTCGGTAGGCCGTTGCTGGTGTTGTCGCCAATATCCAGCCTGTCAGGGACAGCCGTCGGCTCGTCCCCCAAAAAGACCTGAATTTGCAGCTTTTTGGCGTTGGCGTCCAGCTGTGTGCCGTCTTCCAACTCGGCAGTGAAAAGATAGTTGCCATACTGCGGCCAGCTGCCGTCGTCGTTCTGCTTGTATTCGTCGCTTGCCCAATTTTTGATGTTCAACGTCACAGTTGTGCCGTCACTTTTCTGCACCGTGACTTGCGTTGGCAATTGTGCAACCAGCGAGTCGAAATTAAAGCTGCCGGATGTCGGGAGCACCACGGCGCTGCAGGTCGCAATACCGTTGTCCGCGTTGGCGGTATCGTCGGCGGAGGCGGACAGGTCGAGGGTGCTGTTCTCGGCGATGTTTTCATCGTCGGTCACCCATTCCCAATCCGTGACGATCAGCGTGTCAGAATTTTCCTCGCTGACAGGCTCATTTTCAAAATGGGGGGGGGGTCTCGGTAGGAATGGCAGTCACTTCGGGTTCTGCGGTAGCCTCCGGCTCTGCCGTCACTTCGGGCGTGGTGGTCGGTGCGGCGGTGGTTTCCGGCTCTGCCGAACCCACCGGCGTGGGTTCGGTCGTCGGCTTCGGGGTGGCGGTTTCGACCGGCGTTTGCTCGGTGGGGGCAGGGGTCGTCTCGGCTTCCGGGGCTTTGGGCACGGGCGTCTCCCTTGCTTCGGGGGCTTCCTCGGTCGAGGTCACCACGGCGGCGGGCTCTTCGGCGTAGGCCTGCACGGGCGCCCAAGACAGCACACTGGCTGCCATAGCCAGAGCCATCGCGCCCGAAAGAATTTTATGTTTCGTTTTGCGCATCTTCCTCAAGTTCCTTTCTATGATTTCCAGCCGTTACAGGACATAACGCGCAAAGGCTTGCGCAAATAGAGCAAAAACACCCTCCTATGACGGTTGGTTTATTATGGAAATTATAGTATAAAATGCGGGACTTTTCAATGCGCCGACGCAAATTTTGGCGGGATGTACATTTGATGGAGGCAGGATTCGTGCAGGATGCACAAATTTCAGGGGGGGGGGGGTGACAGTTTGTTGCGCATAGTTGCGCGGAATTGGGGCGGCATTTGTTCCCCACAGTGTTTCCGCAATGTTCTCCGGCGGCACAAAAAAATCCCCACGGCGTTGGCCGCGGGGACATGGGTACCTATTATTTCTTCTTTTTATTCTTGTGCTTGCGCACCACGAACAGGATCACCAGCAGCAGCGCGGCGGCGGCACCGCCGATGGCGGCGTACAGCGGCACTTTGCTGGCCGGGACTTTCACAGCGGCGAAGGCCGTCGTGCCTGCGGGGGCGGTGCAGGTCAGATAGCTGCCGTCGACGCTTGTGGCGGCCTGCTGCCAGCCTGCGTCGGTCTTGACCCACAGCTCGGTGTTGTCGGTCGTCTCCGGCGGCATGTAGCGCAGCGTGTGGCCGGTGTCGGCGGGCAGCTCCAGCCCCCACGCCTCGACCAGCGTGCCCAGCGCCGTGGGCGCGTCGTCGATCTCGTGCAGCATCAGCTCGTCGGTGGTGTCAAAGCTGCCCTCGACCAGCACGATGGGGCGGCCATCGCGCTTCGCTTGGCTCTGGCGCACCGTGTTCATGTCGCTGTACTCGGCGTGGATCGTCGCGTCGAAGGTCATGTTCGTCAGGTCGATGTCCTCCCAGTTGCCGTACTGCCCTTCGTGGTTCGGGACGGGCGGCAGTTGGTCAGTCGGGAAATCGCTGCCATATGGGATGTAATACTGCTGCACCAGCGAGTCCTCATCGGTGACAAAGCGGACGCAGACGCTGGCAAAGTCGCTGGGCAGGTTCTCCTGCGCGGCGAAATTGTCGTAGGGCAGCGGCTCGGCAATATCGGCGTAGCTGACGCTGTCGATACCGGCGACGCCCTCATCCACGAAGGTATTGCCCTTGACGCTGCCGTCCAGCGGGTCGTCCACGACGCCCGCAATCGCGCCCAGCTGTTCGCTGCCCGCGTCGATGACGACCATGGCGCGGCAGTCGGTGATGGTTGCGCCGCTGCCCGCGATGCCGCCGACCTGCTTTGCGCCGGACAGGCGGCACTTGGCGTAGCTTTCGCGGATGGTCGACTTGCTGACGCCCGCCACGCCGCCGACGGCGGTCGCATCCTCGGCGTCCACGGTGCCGAAGCCCTTGCAGTCAATGACCGAGCCCATCTCAGCGTCGCCGACGATGCCGCCCGCGTTCTGCTTTTTGGCGCTGACCGTGCCGTAGTTCGTGCAGTCGCGCGCCACGACGCGGGTCTTGAAGGTGAAGTTCAGCGACTCGCTGCCTGCGGTGGAGTAATCGTCCTCCGGATCGAGGTCGTTCTCGCGCGCCATCGCGCCCGCGATGCCGCCCGCGTTCAGGTCGGCGTTGACAACGCCGCTGTTGATGCAGTTCGTGACCTTGGCCTCGACGTCGTCGGCGGTGTCGTCGTCCGAGATGTCGTCGACTAAATCGTCGGCGTTCTTGTTCACGTTCTCGCTGGCGTTGGACAGCGTCTGGCCGATCTTGTTGATCTGGTTCGAGATCGCGCGCACGTCGTTGATCAGCGTCTGGGAGTTGCCCTGCGCGGTGGAGTTCAGGCTGCTGACGATGTCGCCCATGCCGGTCAGGTTGCTGCTCAGGTCGTTTTTGCTGGCCGTGATGGCGTCGCGATTCGTCAGTTCAACCTTCGGGATCTCGACGTCCACCGAGTTGGGCAGCGCGTCGCTGATGCCGTTGAGCACGTCCTTCGAGCTGGGGAGATTGTCGGCGATGTTTTCATCGGAAATGAGGGTGTAGCCGGGGTCGATGATGTCGGTTTCGTCCTGCTTCGTGGCGTTGTCGTAGTCGGTCACATTGTCGCCGGTGCTGTCGTCCGGGTCGGGCTGGCCGTGTGCCTCGCGCTCGGCGTCGTCCGCAGGGGCGGCGTCCTCGCTCTGTACGGCAGGTGTATCCTCGACCGGCGTATCGGTGCCGGACTCCTCGCTGGGCGAGAGAGTGTAGTCCGGGTCGATGGGCGCAATGGACGGCTGACTGGTGGCCTCGTTGCTGTAGTTATTCACGATGGCCTGCGTGCCGTCGTCCGGGTCAGAATCGGAATTGTCGTTGTTGGTATCGTTATTGTCGCCGCCGCCGATGAAACCATCGGGGATGTTGGCGTTCTTAATGTTCTGCTTGAACTGGCTCAAATCCGTCGAAATCGTCTGCGAGCCGATGGAGATGCCGTCCTCGGTCTGCTTGAGCAGGTTCTCGATGGCATTGCGGGAGCTGGTGACGCTGTTTTGCAGACTGGACAGCTGGCCGGACAGGCTGCTGCTGGCGGCGCTGGCGTCGTCGCAGGCGCGGTTGACAAGGGACTGCAGCGTCGTCATTTCGTCGCTGAGCTCCTGCAGGGTGTCCTTCGTGTATTGCAGGGTGCTGCTGGGCTCCATCTGGCCGACGATGCCGCCGGCCTCCTTGCGGGCGTAGACGGTGCCGTAGTTGACGCAGCCCTCGATGTAGCCGGTCTGGCTGCCCGCGATGCCGCCGACGTTGTAGCCCATGTGCTGATAGCCCACGGTGCCGCGGTTCATGCAGGCGCGGATAACGCCGCCGGACTGCCCGGCGATGCCGCCAATATCGGTGATGTCGGCGGCGTTCTCGGTGCCGATGAGGTCGTGCAGTGTCAGCGAGGACAGGTCGACGTCGTTCTGCTCTACCGTCGTGTTGACGTTGGCGGTATTCGTGCAGTTGGCGATGACGCCGTGGTTTTCACCGGCCATGCCGCCGATGAAGTGCGCGCCGTAGACGCTGCCCGTGGTGGTGCAGCTTTCGATGACGCCGGTGGCGAGGTTCGTGCCCGCGATGCCGCCGACGACCGACGCGCCGGAGGCGACGCCCTCGAAGCGGCAGTTGTGCAGCGTGCCCGCATTGCTGCCCGCGATGCCGCCCACAGTGGAGCGGCTGCCGGTGGGCATGGCGCGGCCGCGCACGATGAGGTCGCGGATGTTTGCGCCCTCCTGCACGTAGCGGAAGAAGCCGACGACCGAGCCGTCGCTGACGAGGCTCAGGCCGGAGATGACGTGCCCCTGCCCTTCAAACACGCCGCTGAAGGTGGGGATGCCGACGAAATCGCTGCCGGTCAGCTCCAGATCGGCGTCAAGGTAGATGGTGCGGTTTTCGCTCCAGCTGTCCAGACGGCAAGAATCGGCCAGCTGCAAAAGCTCGTCCACCGTGCCGATGTGGTAGCTTTCTTTTTCTTCGGTGCCGCTCTCCCCTTCCGCAAAGACGGGCAGGGTCAGGGCGAGCATCAGGCAGAGCGCCAGCAGCGCAGCCCAAAGGCGGCGCGTCAGGTGGGAAATGCGGTTCATTCGGCGTCGCCTCCTTTCGCGGTGTCGTTGTTGGTGTCAGGTGTTGGGGGCGTATCGGGGGTAGAGCCGTCCTCGGACTCGTGGACGTTTTCCTCCGCCAGATACATATCGGGCTTGTCGACGGTGAACTCGGTGCCGGTGGCAATGTTGGCACTGAACTGGCCGTGCAGCACGCCCTTGATGTCGGCATCGACGACGCCGTTGATGTAGCCGCGCACGCGGCCGTTGACGTGCATCGTGCCGCTGGCCGTGCGTGTCATGCCGGAAACACCCTTCATCTCAAAGCTGGTGCGCTCGATGATGGTGTCGCCTAAGATAAGGATCTGCGGCAGGACGAACAAAACGAGCAGCATCGAGACGATGGTGCCGCGGCCAAGGCAGGTACCGATGGCGGCGATGACAGGGTTCGTCGTCAGCACGCTGATCAGGATGCCCGCCGACGCCAGAATGGAGCCGGAGGTGAAGATGGTCGGGAAGGACTCGTTCAGTGCGGCGACGATGGCCTCCTTC
The DNA here is from genome assembly GCA_934502625.1 of uncultured Gemmiger sp. Lineage (GTDB taxonomy): Bacteria > Bacillota > Clostridia > Oscillospirales > Ruminococcaceae > Gemmiger. The sequence continues at coordinate 4,226 of CAKSUQ010000028.1, read as the reverse complement.
GGGTGCATGACCTTCTTCAGGTCGGTGTAGTGGCTGGAGATAACGATGGCGTAGTCGATGTTTGCGCCCATCTGGATGGAGTTGACGATCAGGTAGCCGAGGAAGTAGAGCGACTCGCCCTGCAGGTACGGGAACGAGAAGTTGATCCAGATACTGCCCTGAATGACGATGATGAGCAGCACCGGCAGACCGGCGGACTTGAAGGTGAACAGCAGAACGAGGATGACGAACAGCGCGGAAAGTACGCTGATCAGCAGGTTATCCTCGCCGAAGGAACTGGACAAGTCCATGGCGCTGGTGGTGTTGCCGACGACGTAGTAGTCGCTGTCGTAGTATTTGCCGATGATGTCGTGCATCTTATCGACGAAGGCAAAGGTCTCGTCGGTTTCCTCCGGCAGGTTCAGGTAGACGACCAGACGGCTGTAATCCTCGCTTTGCAGCTGCTTCTGTGCCTCGTCCAGCTGGTCGAACAGGTCGTCCAGCGTGTCTTGCACATCGCCCGAAAGCGTGACGTTGCCGTCGTGCATCTCCTGCTCCAGAAATTTGAACATGTCGTAGATGGGCACTTTGTAGGTGTCCAGCCCGTTGATGATCTGGCCGTACTCATCGTGGTCGACGGCGTAGGCACCGTACAGGGCTTTCGCGACCTCGTAGTCGAGGTTTGCCATCTCGGCCAGCTGGCGCGGAGTCACAGCGTCGGTCAGCACGTAACCGTCCATCGCCTCGATATTGGCAAGACCCATCGTGGATTTGACCTCGGCGCAGCCGGACAACTCGTCCAAAATCTTGCCCTCGGACTCATAGTCCCCCGACGGCACGATGACGGCCACCATGTTGCTGGAACCGAAGGTGTTCTTGATGTTCTGGTAGGCAATCTGACGCGCGCTCTGCTTGGCGGTGACAAGGTCGGTGTAGGTGTAGCAGTAGGGGCACAGGTTGGCGAAGACGGCCGCCGCCACGATGACGACACCGAAGATCGGCGGGATGACAAAGCGGGTCCTGACGTCGAACTTGCCGACGGCGGTGATCTGGGGAACGAGGTTTTTGTGGCGGGTCTTGTCGATGAGCTTGCTGAACAGCATCAGCAGGCCGGGCATCAGCGTAAAGACGCTGAGCAGACTGAATAGGATGGCCTTGATCAGCACCGTCGCCAGATCGCGGCCGATGCCGAAGTGCATGAACGCCAGCGCGGCCAGACCGCTGATGGTCGTCAGCGAGGAAGAGGAAATCTCCGGGATGGCCTTGGAAAGCGCGGCGATACAGGCTTCGCGGGTGCCCAGTGTCTCGTGCTCATCGCTGAAGCGGTGGCACAGGATGATGGCGTAGTCGATGGCGAGCGCCAGCTGTAGAATGACCGTGACGGAGTTGGAAATGAAGCTGATGGTGCCGCACAGGAAGTTCGTGCCCATGTTCAGCAGCGCGGCTGCGCCGAACGTCATGATGAGGACGGGCACCTCGGCGTAGGAGCGGGAGGTCAGCGTCAGCACGACGACGATGATGATGGCCGCGATGATGACGATGACGACCATTTCACTTTGCAGATCCTTGGAGGAATCGTAGCCGACCTCGGAGTAGATCGAGGTGTCGTACTTCCCTTCCAGATCGTCGCGGATCTCCTGCAGGGCATTCTCGGCGCGCTCGTCGCCGACCTCGGCGTCAAAGCTGACGCTGAACAGCGCCGAGGCATTTGTGTAATGCTCGTCGGTGTCATCGAAGTCGACGGTGGTGACGCCGTCGATGTCCTCGATCTGCTCTTGGATTTCGAGCGCAGTGTCGTAGGTGATGTTCGACACCATGACGTTCGCCGTGCCGTAGGTGACGAAGTTGTCGTTCATCACGGTCAGGCCTTGGCGCGTCTCGGTCGTGTCGGGCAGGTAGGTCGTGATGTCGTTCTCGACCTTGACCCAGCCGGTCGCGATGGCGCAGAAAATTAACGCGAATATGTACAAAAGGAAAAATAGATTGCGCTTATCTACGATAAACGTGGCGAGTTTTTCCATGCCGTTGCCTTTGGGCTTTTCGTTCTCCAAGGATATACAGCCTCACTTTCCCATTCTGATGATACAAAAAGGATACACTATTATTATACGAAATGCAAGCTCCGCGCAACACGGTCAAATTTGGGGGAATGTACAAAGATATGATGAAGTTTTTGTTAAGGTGTACAAAGATGGAAAAGCCTTCCCCAGAGGGGGAAGGTGGCGCGCAGCGCCGGATGAGGGGCAGAGCTGCCGTAATCGCCTGGCAATGGGTTGCAGCCGGAAGTTTGCCCCTCATCAGTCCGCTTCGCGGACAGCTTCCCCCGCGGGGGAAGCCTTTTCAAAACAAAAAACACCGTGTGGTGTTAAACCACACGGTGTTGAAGGCTATGGAAAGCTAAATTACTTCAGCTCGACCTTAGCGCCGACCTCAGCCAGCTTCTTCTGGATGTCCTCAGCGTCAGCCTTGGAAGCCTGCTCCTTCAGCTTGGCGTTCGGGGTCTCGACCAGCTTCTTGGCCTCCATCAGGGAAGCACCGGTCAGCTCCTTAACGGTCTTGATGACCTGCATCTTGTTAGCGCCAACGTCAGCCAGGATGACGTCAAACTCGGTCTTCTCCTCCTCAGCGGGAGCAGCAGCGCCGGCGGCAGCGGGAGCGGCAGCAGCAACAGCAGAAACGCCGAACTCCTCGCAGATGGTGTCAACGAGCTCTTTCAGCTCCAGAACAGTCATAGTCTTGACAGACTCGACAATGGCAGTGATCTTCTCAGAAGCCATGGTAGTTACCTCCATAAATTTTATAGTTTTAAGCGGCGCGGTTTTTATTCAAAGAGCGCTGCGCCGGTGCGCTCAACCTGCTTGACCTAAAATCAGGCAGCAGTCTCGTCCTGCTTGTCGACGATACCCTGCAGGGCAACAGCCAGACCACCAACGATACCGTTGAGGGAGCCAGCCAGCATAGAGAGCAGGCCTTCGCGGTTGGGCATGGTAGACAGGGTCTTGATACCAGCGGCATCCATGACCTGACCATCGCAGAAACCACCCTTGACGACGAAGCGCTTGGACTTGTCCGCCTCAGCAAACTTGCACAGGATGCGAGCAGCAGCAGCGGGATCCTCCGGGGACAGCGCGATTGCCGTGTCACCCTTGAAGTACTCGGCCAGAGCCTCGTACTGGGTGCCCTTGACAGCCAGACGCAGCATGGTGTTCTTGACGACCATGTAGTGCACGCCAGCCTCACGCAGCTCCTTACGCAGCTTGGTGTCGTCAGCAACGCTGATGCCGTTGTAAGCAACGACAACGCCGGCCAGAGAGCCTACGATCTTCTCGTTCAGATCAGCAACAAGAGCCTTCTTAGCTTCCAGAATCTTTGCACTGGGCATTTGAAATTCACCTCATTCCACTTACAGATTGGTTTCGGTAAGCGGCTTTTTATGTGATATACAGAAAAAAGCCCCTTCCCGTCGCCGGGAAAGGGCTTGAAAGCATTGCAATCAAACGCACGTTTCTCGGCAGGTGGGTAAAACCCGTTATGCCTTGCGGCACCTGCTGTCTCAAAAACAGCTTAATTAGTATAGCACGAGTTCGTGCGTTTGTCAAGCAGTTTTTTGGCGTCAGCCAAAAAACTTATACGCCGTACTTGTTGGTAGCAACGCGGACGCCGGGGCCCATGGTGGTGGCGACGGTAGCGCTCTTGAAGTACTGGCCCTTGGCAGCGGCGGGCTTAGCCTTGGCGATGGCATCCAGGACGGTGTCCAGGTTGGTCATCAGCTTCTCGGCGCCGAAAGAGGCCTTGCCGATGGGCACATGGATGATGTTCTGCTTGTCGAGGCGGTACTCGATCTTACCGGCCTTGGCGTCGGTAACAGCCTTGCCGACGTCGGGGGTAACGGTGCCGGCCTTCGGGTTGGGCATCAGGCCACGGGGACCCAGAACCTTACCGAGACGGCCAACGCGACCCATCATGTCGGGGGTGGTAACCAGAACGTCGAAGTCGAGGTAACCGCCGGCGATCTTGGCGATCAGATCGTCATCGCCGACCTCCTGTGCGCCGGCAGCCTCAGCGGCCTTGGCGGCTTCGCCCTTAGCGATGGCGATAACGCGGACGTTCTTGCCGGTGCCGTTGGGCAGGACGACAGCGCCGCGAACCTGCTGGTCAGCGTGGCGGCTATCAACGCCCAGACGGACGTGCAGCTCGACGGTCTCGTCGAACTTAGCGGTAGCGGTCTTGCAGCACAGCTCCAGAGC
>CAKSUQ010000027.1 GCA_934502625.1 uncultured Gemmiger sp. | reverse complement strand
TGATATTAAAGGCTTTTCGGATAGTTTGTAAAATTTTTTTGCACCTACTTGACATAAAGGGACGAGCTGGGGCGGGTCGTTATTCCGAAGGAGATTCGCCGCACCCAGCGCATCCGCACCGGCGACGCGCTGGAAATCTACACCGAGGCGGACGGGGAAGTGGTCTTCAAAAAATATTCGCCGCTGGCCGAGATGGGTGAGCCTGCCGCTGCCTACGCCGATGTGCTGGCGCGGCGGCTGCGGCGGGCGGTGCTGGTCTGCGACCGCGAACGGGTCGTGGCCGCTGCCGGGGCGGGCAAGGCCGAGCTGCTGCACGAGCCGCTGACCCCGGAGCTTGACCGGCTTCTGGCACGGCGCAAGCTGTACAGCGCGCCGCTGCAGCCCGGCGAACGCGTCCCGTTAGGCAGCAAATGCGTGCTGTGCGCCGCGCCGATCTTGGTGCACGGCGACATCGAGGGCGGCGTCCTGCTGCCCGGCAGCCTGCGGGACGAGGTGCCCGATGCCGAGACCGTCCGCGCCGCCGCCACCGCCGCCGATTTTCTGGCGCGGTGGATGGAGGAGTGAGAAGGACAGCCCGCCCAAACACGTATCACGACCTGCGGGCGCATATGGAATGCGCCCCTACGGGGGTCGAACACAAATCGTAGGGGCGGATTCCATATCCGCCCGTGGGGGCCGCCCGTGCTCCCGTACTTATATAATAAGGAAGCTGCACAAATTGATTGTGACGAAACTGTTAAACTTACAAAAAATTCGGAAAAACCCTTGACAGTTTGCAAATCGGGATTATAATAATCTTAGCACTCAGAGATAAAGAGTGCTAAACAAACCCCAAAAAGCAAACCAAAGGAGATGAGCAGCATGGCGATGGATGCGCGCAAGCAGCGTATACTGGAAGCTATTGTTGCCCTGTACGCCAACGGGGGCGAACCGGTCGGTTCGGGTCTGCTGGCAAACTACTTTGACATGGCGCTGTCCAGCGCCACCCTGCGCAACGAGATGGCCGCGCTGACAAAGCTCGGCCTGCTGGAGCAGCCCCACACCAGTGCGGGGCGCGTGCCCAGCGCCCAAGGCTACCGGTACTACCTCGATCACCTGATCGACGCGCCGTCGGCCTGCGCCCTGCCCGCCGAGGATCGCCGCCACATCGACGACCTCTTCGCCGGGATGGACGCCGAGCCGGAAAAGCTCGTGCCCGCCGCGACCCGCAGTCTGGCCGATCTGACCGGCTGCGCCGCTGCTGCCACGACGCCGGAAGCGCCTGACCTGTGCGTCGCCCACTTCGAGGTCGTGCAGGTCGGCCGCTACTCCGCCGCGGTGCTGGCAGTCACCAGCGCGGGCGGTGTGCGCACCCGCGTGGCGCGCGTTGACACCGGCCTGACCCGCGATGACGCCGCAGAGCTTGCCCAGCTGCTCAACCGGGGGCTGACCTTCGTCGCCCCGCAGGATTTGACGCCGATGCTGCTGGCCAGCATGGTGTTGGCAGCGGGCGAGCGGCTCAGCCCCGTCGTCATGGCGGCGGCCGCCCTCGTCACGACAGGCCCGCAGGCTTGTCTGGAGGGTGCGCAGTATCTGGCAAAGATGCCGGACGTCCGCCAGAATCTCGGCACGCTGTTGGAGATCTTCTCCGACAACGAGGCCGCGACAGCGCTCATCCGCCCCGAAGGCAGCAGGATCACGGCGACCTTGGGATGCGACCTTGACCCGGCGATGCCGGGTGCCTGCATCGTCAGCAAGCGGTATCTTGCGGGCGGCGGGCTGACAGGCTCGGTCGCGCTGATCGGTTCGACCCGCATGGAGTACCAGCGGCTGCTGCCGATCCTCGACTACTTTGCCGCTAAGCTGGGGCAGAGCATGGCCGGACAGGGCCAATAAACACAGAAGGAGAGACCCGCAATGAGCCACGAAGAAGAAACCAAGCAGGCCGCCGAGGCCACGACCGCCGAGACGCCTGAGACCGAAACGCAGGACGCCGCCCCCGAAGCAACCAAGGCCGAGAAGACCGAGGAAAAGCACGCGGGCAAGCACCACCACGAGACCGCCGCCCTGCAGGCCAAGCTGGAAGCCGCCGAGAAGAAGAACGATGAGCTGAAAAACCAGCTGCTGCGCACAGCGGCCGAGTATGAGAACTACCGCAAGCGCAGCCAGCGCGAGGCCGACCAGAAGTTTAACGACGGTGTTTCCCACGCGGTAACGCAGATTTTGAGCATCCTCGACACGCTGGACATGGCCGCCAACGCCGCCTGCAGCGACGAGAACTACAAGAAGGGCGTTACGATGACCCTCGACAAGGCCGCCAAGGCTTTCGAGACGCTGAACATCACCGAGATCGACGCACTGAACAAGCCGTTCGACCCCAACTTCATGAATGCCGTCCAGCAGGTTCCCGCCGCTGAAGGGCAGGAGAGCGGCAGCGTCGTGCAGGTCTTCCAGAAGGGCTACAAGATCGGCGACAAGATCATCCGTCACGCGATGGTCGTCGTCGCAGAGTAAGGCGAACCGAGCCGCAAAGCTCGTTTCCATATAAAATAGAATTTCACTGCATTCAAAGCAATTTTGAAGGGAGTTTTTGATTATGAGCAAGATTATCGGTATTGACCTTGGTACTACCAATAGCTGCGTCGCCGTTATGGAAGGCGGCGAGCCCGTCGTTATCGCGAACGCCGAGGGCGCCCGCACCACCCCGTCTGTCGTCGGCTTCACCAAGACCGGTGAGCGTCTGGTCGGTCAGGTTGCAAAGCGTCAGGCCATCACCAACCCGGAGAACACCATCTCCTCCATCAAGCGTAAGATGGGCACCGCCGAGAAGGTCCACGCCGGCGGCAAGGACTACACCCCCGAAGAGATCAGCGCTATGATCCTGTCCAAGCTGAAGGCGGACGCCGAGGCGTATCTGGGTGAGCCCGTCACCGAGGCTGTCATCACCGTCCCCGCCTACTTCAACGACAGCCAGCGTCAGGCCACCAAGAACGCGGGCACCATCGCCGGCCTGAACGTCAAGCGTATCATCAACGAGCCCACCGCCGCTTCTCTGGCCTACGGCATCGATAAGGAAGCCGACCAGAAGATCATGGTTTACGACTTGGGCGGCGGCACGTTCGACGTCTCCATCATTGAGATGGGCGACGGCGTTACCGAGGTTCTGTCCACCAACGGCGATACCCATCTGGGCGGCGACGACTTCGACCAGCGCATCATCGACTGGATGGCCGAGGACTTCAAGAAGGAGAACGGCATCGATCTGCGCAACGACAAGATGGCTGCCCAGCGCCTGAAGGAAGCCGCTGAGAAGGCCAAGATCGAGCTGTCCAGCGCCACCACTACCAGCATCAACCTGCCCTTCATCGCGGCAGACGCCAACGGTGCAAAGCATCTGGAAATGACCCTGACCCGCGCGAAGTTCAACGAGCTGACCGCTGATCTGGTCGAGCGCACCATGACCCCCGTCCGCAAGGCGCTGGCCGACGCCGGCCTGAAGGCCTCCGATCTGGCCAAGGTGCTGATGGTTGGCGGTTCCACCCGTATCCCCGCCGTCTATGACGCCGTCAAGAAGGAAATGGGCTGCGAGCCGTTCAAGGGTATCAACCCCGACGAGTGCGTTGCTGTCGGCGCTGCCATTCAGGGCGGCGTTCTGCAGGGCGACGTCAAGGGTCTGCTGCTGCTCGACGTTACCCCGCTGAGCCTGGGCATTGAGACCCTGGGCGGCGTCTGCACCAAGATCATTGACCGCAACACCACCATCCCCACCAAGAAGAGCCAGATCTTCTCCACTGCCGCTGACAACCAGCCCAGCGTTGAGGTCAACGTTCTGCAGGGCGAGCGTGAGTTTGCCCGCGACAACAAGAGCCTCGGAACCTTCCATCTGGACGGCATCGCTCCGGCGCCCCGCGGCGTGCCGCAGATCGAGGTCACCTTCGATATTGATGCCAACGGTATCGTGCACGTCAGCGCGAAGGACCTGGGCACCGGCAAGGAGCAGAGCATCACGATCACTGCTTCCACCAACATGAGCAAGGACGACATCGACAAGGCTGTCAAGGACGCCGAGCAGTATGCCGCCGAGGATAAGAAGCGCCGCGAGGAAGTCGATGTGCGCAACAACGCCGACCAGATGGTCTTCCAGACCGAGAAGGCGCTGGGCGAGTTCGGCGACAAGGTCTCCGCTGAGGAGAAGAGCGATGTCGAGACGAAGCTCTCTGCTCTGAAGGAAGCCTTGAAGTCCGGCACGATCGACGACATCAAGGCAAAGCAGGATGAGCTGCAGAAGGCTTTCTACGCCATCAGCGAGAAGGTCTACCAGCAGGCCGCTCAGGCACAGGGTCAGCAGCCCGGCGCACAGCCCGGCAATGATGCTGGCGCACAGCCCAAGGACGACGGTGCCGTTGACGCCGACTTCCACGAGGTTTGATCGTAAACAGTAACCCATAATTAGGCCGCCGCTGGGCATCCCCGGCGGCGGCCGTTGGGGGTTATAAGGAAAAAAGTAAAAAGCCTTCCCCCGGCGGGGAGAAGGTGGCCGCAGGTCGGATGAGGGGCGGCGCCCCCGTGGCAGCCCGTTTGTGGGCAATCGCGGGAAGCTCCCACCTCATCAGTCCGCTGCGCGGACAGCTTCCACTCAAGGGGAAGCCTTTTCACAACCCATAAATAGAGGGGATAGATTCTATGGCAGAAAAACGTGATTACTACGAGGTGCTGGGAATCGGCAAAAACGCCACCGATGCCGAAATCAAAAGCGCCTACCGCAAGCTGGCCAAAAAGTACCACCCCGACCTGAACCCCGGCGATAAAGAGGCCGAGGAAAAGTTCAAGGAAGTCAACGAGGCCAACGATGTTCTTTCCGACCCGGAGAAGCGCAAGCGCTACGACCAGTTCGGATTCGCTGGGGTCGATCCCAACTATGGGGCCGGCCAGCCCGGCGGCGGTTTCGGTGGCGGCTTTGGCGGCGGTTTCGGTGCCGGTGGTGTCGATCTGGGCGACATTTTTGGCGATATTTTCGGCGGCGGCTTCGGCGGTTTTGGCGGCTCGTCCCGCGCCAACCCCAACGCCCCACGCAAGGGACATGATATTCAGGCCAACGTCATCCTGACCTTTGAGGAGGCCGCCCACGGCTGTGCCAAGAAGGTCACGCTGAACCGTCAGCAGACCTGCCCGGACTGCAACGGCAACGGCTGCGCGCCCGGCTCCAGCCCGGAAACCTGCACCGAGTGCGGCGGCCGCGGCTATGTCGTGACCCAGCAGCGCACGCCCTTCGGCGTCATGCAGAGCCAGCAGCCCTGCCCGCACTGCGGCGGCCGCGGCACCATCATCAAGAACCCCTGCAAGACCTGCCGCGGCACCGGCAAGACCAGCGCCCGCAAGACGCTGGAGGTCAAGATCCCGGCGGGCATCGACGACGACCAGAACATCGCATTGCGCGGGCAGGGTGATGCCGGTACGAACGGCGGCCCCGCAGGCGACGTCATCGTCCATGTGACGGTCAAGGCTGACGCGGTCTTTGAGCGCGATGGCTACGACGTTTATGTCCGTGTGCCCATTACCTACTCGCAGGCCGTGCTCGGCGCGGAGATCGAGGTGCCCACCGTCGACGGCAAGGTCGCCCAGCGCATCCCCGAAGGCACCCAGAGCGGCACGAAGTTCCGCCTGCGCGGTCAGGGTATCCAGTACCTGAACGGCCGTGGACGCGGCGACCAGTACGTCATCGTGGATGTGGAAATTCCCAAAAAGCTGAACCGCACCCAGCGCGAGGCGCTGAAGGCCTTTGAGGACAGCCTGAAGGACGAAAACTACGAGAAGCGCAAGAACTTCTTCAAGAACCTGAAAGATCGGTTCATGTCCTAAGTTTTAAACATCAGCCCCGGCAATGTGGAAACATTGCCGGGGCTTTCTGTGTAAAAAGCCTTCCCCCGAAGGGGGGAAGGTGGCGCGCAGCGCCGGATGAGGGGCGAAGTTGCCGCAGAAACTCTTTTGAAGGGCAATAAAGGCACAGCTGCCCCTCATCAGTCACCTTCGGTGACAGCTTCCCCCGAAGGGGAAGCCTTTTGCGTTGTAGGGGGCGAAGCCTCCGACGCCCCGTCGACGTCTCCGCCGCACAAAAACAGGGGAGAGCACCCATTTTCCGGCGCTCTCCCCTTGATTATGTTTAAAATTCTTTTGGTTCTTTTCTTATAAGAAAAGAACACCCGTACTCTTCGTACCCTTAGAACCCGTGCTTTTCCATCAGCTTGCGACCCATCAGGACGCCCATGACGGAGGCCATCATCAGGCCGCGCGTCCAGCCGGAGGAATCGCCCAAGCAGTGCAGACCCGCGATGTTCGTCTCCAAATCGGTATCCATCTTGACCTTGTTGGAGTAGAACTTCAGCTCCGGGCTGTACAGCAGCGTTTCGGGGCTGGCGAAGCCGGGCACGACCTCGTCCATCATCTTGATAAACTCGATGATGTTCACCATCGCGCGGTAGGGCATGGCGGCGGTGATGTCACCGGCCACGGCATCCTTCAGCGTCGGGCGGACGTTGGTGCGTGCCAGTTCGTTTGCCCAAGTGCGCTTGCCGTCCAGAATATCGCCGTAGCGCTGCACCAGAATGTGCCCTGCACCCAGCATGTTCGTCAGCTCGCCGACCTTCTGCGCGTAGGCAATGGGCTGGTTGAACGGCTCGGTAAAGTTGTGGCTGACAAGGATCGCCAAGTTCGTATTGTTGCTCTTTTTCTCCTTGAAGCTGTGGCCGTTGACGACCGCCAAGTCGTTGTCGTAGTTTTCCTGCGCGACGAAGCCGCCGGGGTTCTGGCAGAAGGTGCGCACCTTGTTGTGCCACGGGGCAGGGTAGCCGATCAGCTTGCCCTCGTAGAGAACTTGGTTGATCTTCTCCATGATCTCGTTGCGGCACTCGACGCGGACGCCGATGTCGACGGTGCCGGGTTTGTGGGCAATGTTATGCTCAGCGCAGATCTTCTCCAGCCAATCCGCACCACGGCGGCCGGTGGCAATGACGACCTGCTTTGCCAGCACGTCGCGGGAGCCGTCCTTCTCGCGCAGGCGCACGCCCTTGCAGATGGAATCTTCGAGGATGATGTTCTCGCACTCGGTGTTGAACAGCATCTCGACGCCCGCGTCGGCCAGATAATTCTGGATGTTCAAGTAGAGCTGCTGCGCCTTCTCGGTGCCCAGATGGCGGATGGGGCAGTCGACCAGCTGCAGACCGGCCTGAATCGCGCGCTTGCGGATGCCCTTGATGTCGGGGCCTTCGTAGACACCCTCGACCTTCGGGTCAGCGCCGAATTCCAGATAGATTTTGTCGGTGTAGTCGATAAGCTCCTGCGCGAAATCCTCGCCAATCAAGTCGGGCAGCTCGCCGCCGACCTGATAGGACAGCGACAGCTTGCCGTCCGAGAATGCGCCCGCACCGGAAAAGCCGGTGGTGATGGCACAGGTCGGCTTGCAGTTGACGCAGACGCCGGTTTTGTCCTTGGGGCAATGGCGCTTTTCGACCGGCTTGCCCTTTTCGACAAGCAGGATCTTGTGGGGGTTGCAGCTTTTGCGCAGCAGCTCCAGCGCGGTGAAAATACCGGCAGGGCCGGCGCCTACGATGATAAGGTCATACATGGATAGGGGTTCTCTCCTTTAAAAATAACTCGCGATGCTTCGCGCGGGGAACAAAATAAGGGCACATCGAATCCGTAGGGGCGGATTCTATATCCGCCCGTGCCCGGCTGCCTGCGGCACAACGCTGCGGGCGCATATGGAATGCGCCCCTACGCGGTGTCTACGGGGAAACTTACTCCTCGTCCGACACATCCTTGCTCTCGGCGTCGTAGACGACGGTGTCGGGGTCGGTGGACATGCTGCCGTTCTCGGCGGCTTCGGCTTCGTCCAAGGCGTCGCCGATGGCGGACATGGCGGCGCTGACGGCAGCGTTTGCCATCCGGTCAAGGGTGCGCAGTTCCATAGCGGCGTACAAAACACAGCCCAGATTCAGCGCACCTTCGACGATCAGCAGAATGCCGCACAGCATGACGACGCTGACCGCCGCGTCAAACGGGTGCAGCAGCAACAGCACACCCAAGCCGACCGAAACGATGCTGAGCAGCAGCAGCATCCACCACTTTTGCCCCTTGCGCTTGGCAAGGTCAATGGCAGTGCCGACGCGGCTCACACCGTCCACGACGATGAAGATGCCGAACACCACCGGCAGAAAGCTGGCTACGACCTGCGGCTTTGCCAGCGTGAAGATGCCCAGCCCCGCCGTGATGACGCCGCCCACCAGCATGAACGGCGCGGTGAAGCCCGTGCCGCGGATGCGGGCGTACTGGATCAGGCAGACGATGCCCGTGACAAGCACGACGACGCCGAAGGCGTTGCAGATCCACAAAAGGCTGGCTTCCGGCATGATGAGCAGCAGCATACCGATGACGATATAGGCGATGCTCAGCAGCATCGTTCCGCTTTTGACGTAGCGCAGCATAGGGGCAGCTCCTTTACTTATTGGCTTCCTGCATGGCCTTGGCGGCGGCCACGATCAGGTCGGCGCAGACCTCGCGGCCGAGGGTCGCGTTCAGGCACAGGTCGTAGTTTTTGGCCTCGCCCCAGCGGTTCTCGGTGTAGTAGTTGTAATAGCTCGCGCGGGCGCGGTCATGCTTCGCCAGCTGGGTCTCCCACAGGCGGTCGGGCATGTCCTTGGCGTCGGGGCGGCTCTTGGCAAAGGCAATGCGGGCATCCAGCGGCGCATAGACGAAGGTACGCAGCACGTTCTCGCGCTCGCGCAGGACATAGTCGCCGCAGCGGCCAAGGATGACGCAGGGGCCTTGCGCGGCCAGCTCCTTGATAACGTTGCTTTGCAGGATGTAGACTTGATCGGCCAAGGGCATCGTGTTGCCCATCATGTACAGGCTGTAGATCAGGCTGCCGCTGCGCTGGTTCTCGCTGGCAGCGATGGCTTCCTCGGTCAAGCCGCTTTTTTTGGCGGCAAGGGTAATCAGTTCCTTATTATACAGGGGAACGCCCAGCTTGTCGGCGACGGCCTGTGCAATTTCGCTGCCGCCGGATGCGTACTCACGCGCCATAGTGATAACCATAGGTTCCTTCATACTGATACACCTCGCTCAATAATTTTAGTATGTGCGAAAAGACATACTTATCTGTCTACATTATACCCCGCTTTTGTGGAAAACGCAAGGAAAAATCCGGCGGCAGCGGGGCAAGGCGGGCAAATTTTGTGCGGTATTGCCCACCCGCGCGGCGCGAATTTGTGCCCTTTGCCGAAAATGCCGCACTGCCGCCGCGACCTCTGCCCACCCCATTGACAAAAAATGACAGGGGGGGGGTATAATGGAAATCAATAGGGTAAGGCAAAGCCTTACCAAATCATAGAAAGGAATGTATAAACGATGAAAAAGAAACTTTCGCGCGTGCTGGCAGTCCTGCTCGGTGTACTGATGCTGGCTGTCTGCATCCCCGCCGCCGCGTTTGCGGAGGAAGCGACGGAATTGCCGTTCTTGGGCTACTATGTTAAATTCGATAGCAATAGTGCCTCTGGTGAAACCCTGAGCAAGCCGGGCGATTCTGTGACCGTGCCTACTGTGTACTATGGCGAGGAGTGCTGGAAGTGCGACAACTGCATTCTGCATGCAGGCGACACCTTCACCTATGAGATGGCCGAAAAATATTTTGGAAAAGATTACAATAAGGGGCTTTCTGGCAACAAGGGTTACTATTGCAAAGTCACTTTCGAGGCGGGGTCTGATCCGACGCCGTCTCCGACTCCGGAGCCGACTACCGACGTTACCTTTAAGCTGCATGTTTGGTATGCTACTGAAGCGTATCTGGAACACTTTACCGCAAAGCATGTAAACTTGGATGTTGGCGATATGAACGAACCTTATTGCGATGTAGAGAAAACGAATGAAGTCGTCGCAACCGGGGTCAACTCCATTACATTGCCTACAGAAGTTAACGGACAAAAGGTTCTGTGGTGGTACTATGCGGCCGGTCCGTCGCTTGGAAATGGACGTACAATAACGAAGGAAGACCTCAGCACAGACTGGAGATTCAGTACCTACGGTGCTGACAAGCAGAGTGAAATCAATATATATGCGGTTGTTCCGGGATTGTATCCCGATGATGTGCGGGATGCGTTCCTGATTTTCTATGCGTGGAATGGTTCGGGCAAGAGCTGGGATGAAGTGGCCAATGAATACTATTCCGGCAAGACTGCGTCCACCGATACCACGCCGGAACCCACTGCCCCTGCCGCGACGACCTACGTCCCGCAGCTGCAGAGCCAGAGCAGCGAGCCCGCTGTGACCGTCGACACCCGCACCGAGCAGCAGAAGGAGATCGACGAGGCCATCGCCAACGGCACGTGGGGCATCGAGTACACCACCTGCCAGAAGTGCGGCTACCACAACTGGACGCGTCAGGGCAATGTCTACGTCTGCGACACCTGCGGCAACACGACGACTGAGGTTGTGAGCGCGAAGGGCGTCAAGGGCTACGTCGGCAGCGGCGCGATCGCCGCCGTCGCCCCCGGCAAGACCGTGGACGACACCCCGAAGTATGCCACCGCGAAGGAAGCACAGGCCGCCGCCGACAAGCGCGAGGCCGCGTATGCCGCCGCCGTGGCCGCCTTCCAGAAGCAGATCGCGGAACAGAACGCCGCATATCTGGCTTCGCTGAAGTAAGACAGGTATAACAAAAATCTCCGCCACCGGGTAGGTGACGGAGATTTTTTGTTTATATGACTGTAGGGGCGGGGCTCTGCTCCGCCCGTGGACGTGAGCGGTAGCCGCAACGTTCTCCGGCGGGGTGAGGGCACCCCGCCCTACGAATAGCGGGTACGGCATGGCGTCCCATTTCCGTTGTGCCGTAGGGGGAGGCGTCCCCGACGCGCCGGAAAGTTCTCGCTGCCGCAAACTTGCCGGGCGGAGCAGAGCCCGCCCCTACGGTTGAGTTGCCCATAACGTATCCACGATACCGTTGGACGTAGGGGCGCACCTGTGTGTGCGCCCGCGGGGCGTTTCCGCTGCCGCAACGTTCCACGGGGCGTCGGGGACGCCGCCCCCTACAACGCGGCAGAAACGGGATGTGACACCGTATCTGCCATTTGTAGGGGCGGATGCTCGTATCCGCCCGCAGGAACATTGCGGTTGCCGCCAACTTCAACGGGCGCACACACAGGTGCGCCCCTACGGCCACCCGAAAACAGTGGCAATTACGGTAAAAACAAAACCCTCCCCGCCCACCTATGGCATCATACCACAGGCGGGCGGGGGAGGGGTATTCATCTTGCTAAATTACTTCGCTTCGCCGGAGATTTCCTTGATGGCGGAAACGGTGGCGGCGAGGTTCTGCATGTCGCTGGGCACGATCAGCTTCGTGGCCTTGCCGTCGGCGACCTTCTCCATCGCCTCCATGCTGCGCAGCGCCAGATAGCTGTGGTTCGGGTTCGCCTCGTTGATCATGCGGATGGCATCGGCTTGCGCCTTCTGCACGGTCAGCAGCGCCTCGGCCTCACCTTCGGCCTCGCGGATGCGCTGCTGCTTCACGGCCTCGGCGCGCAGGATGGCGGATTCCTTTTCGCCCTCGGCGCGGGTGATGGCGGCCTGTTTCTCACCTTCGGCCAGCAGGATGGACGCGCGCTTCTCGCGGTCGGCCTTCATCTGCTTCTCCATCGCCTGACGGATCTCGACCGGCGGCTCGATGTTTTTAAGCTCAACGCGGTTGACCTTGATGCCCCAGCGGTCGGTGGCCTCGTCGAGGCTGGCGGTGATCTTCGTGTTGATGAGGTCACGGCTCGTCAGCGTCTCGTCCAGCGTCATCGAGCCGATGATGTCACGCAGGGTCGTGGCGGACAGGTTCTCGATGGCCTGAATCGGGCGGTTCACGCCGTAGGCGTACATCTTCGCGTCGAACACCTGAAAGAAGACGACGGTGTCGATCATCATGGTGACGTTGTCGCGGGTGATGACGGGCTGCGGGGGGAAGTCGGCGGCCTCCTCCTTCAGCGAGACCTTGCGGGAGATGCGCTCAACAAACGGCGTGCGGATGTGCAGCCCTGCGCCCCAGGTGTCCTTATAGACGCCGAGCCACTCGGTGACATAGGCGTTGGACTGCGGCACGATGACGATGCAGCGCACCAGCACCACCAGAACGATGATGAGCAGGATGGCAAAAAGTAACAGCATGGGTATCCTCCTTATTCCTTTTGGGTTTTAGAGCGTGGCCGCGTTGGCGGTCACGGGGACTACGATGAGAACAGCGCCGTCGACGGCGACGACCTGACAGCGGGCATCCTTTGTCAGCGGCGTATCGGCGCGCGCCTGCCAGTCCAGCCCGTCGACCCGCACGCGGCCAAGTGCACCGGGCTCAATGTCCACCAGCACGACGCCCTGCTTGCCGATCGTCAGCGGCGAGCCGTTGGTGACGGGGGCTGTGTGCTTGCCCCGGCGGGCGGCGAGGTTGGGCACCATCAGTGCGAGGGCGATGGCCGAAACGACGGCGAAGATCAGCGCCTGCCAGCCGAACCCGATGTTGAAAAAGCTGGACAGCATCGCCGCCGCAGCGCCCACTGCGAACCACACCGAGACAAGCGCGGTGGTGGCGGCCTCGACCACGATGAACGCGACGAGGGCGACAAGCCAGAAGATCGTGTCAAACCATACAGGGAACCACATGGGCGGAACTCCTTTCAGATGCAGCGCGGTATGCGCAAGCGGTAAAGCAGCCAAGGGACACAAATTTCCCTACAAAGCATCGGCTTGTGAATAGATTAACATTACAGTGTTGCATTGTCAAGTAAAATCGCAGAAAAATAGGGAAAATTGCCGGGACAAACCCCATGCCAACCACTAACTTTCCGTAAAATATGCGCGGCCGCCCGTGTACCATAAAGGGGGAGGGACATGTCATGAAAAACTTCTTCGACCGCGCGCCCCGCACTATGCGCGATTGGCTGCTGTTGGCGGCGGGGGTGGCGCTGGTTTTCGCGGCGGCGGCGCAGCTGCCTGCGGTGCTGCGTGCGTGCGGGGCGCTGCTCGTGCTGCTGACGCCCTTCGGTTGGGGGCTGGTGCTGGCCTACGTGCTGGACATCCCTACGCGCTTTTTTGCGCAAAAGGTGTTCGGCGGGCGGCGCGGCTGGGCGCTGGGGGTCAGCTATGCGCTGTTCTTCGGCGTGCTGGCGCTGCTGGTGGCGCTCGTTGTCCCGCAGCTCGTGCAGAGTGTGACGACCTTTGCCGGGCGGCTCGGCGCGTATGAGGAGACCATCCGCGGCCTGCTGGTCTGGGTGCAAAATACGTTCGGCGTCGATACGGCCACGGTGGAGCAGCTTGTGCAGACGGTGGGCACGGCACTGCAAAATTGGTTCGGCGGTTTGTCCAGCAGTGCGGCGCGTGCGGCGGCGGATCTCGTCTCCGGCGCGGCGGGGGCTGCGGGCAACGCCGTGGTGGCACTGGCCGCCAGCATCTACCTGCTCTCCGGCAAGGAGGCGCTGCTCCGCGCGGCCCGGGCGTGTCTGCACGCGGCGCTGCCGCCGCGTGCCGCGGGCAGTGTGCTGGGAATCTGCCGTCTTGCCAACAAAATTTTCAGCGGCTACATCGGCGGGCAGCTGGTGGACGCCCTGCTCGTGGGCGGGGAAACATTTGCGCTGATGTCGATCTTCGGGCTGGAATACGCGCCGCTGCTGGCCGTGCTGGTCGGCGTGACAAACATTGTCCCGGTGCTGGGGCCGTTCCTCGGTGCGGTGCCGGGGCTCATCATCCTGCTGCTGGAAATGCCCTGGAAAGCGGCAGAATTCGCCATCATCATCTTTGTAGTGCAGCAGGTGGACGGCAACTTTATTGCGCCGCGCATCCTTGGCGGGGCGACCGGCCTGCCGGGGTTGGGGGTGCTGCTGGCTATCGTTGTGGGCGGGGCGTGGTTCGGCATCCCCGGCATGGTGCTGGGCGTGCCGACGCTGGCCGTGGCCGCCGCCCTGCTGAAGCAGGCCGTCTGCGCGGGGCTGACGGCGCGCGGCATTGACGAGGACGGCGAGCCCGCACAGAATTTGCCGGAAAAGCCGAAAAAAAATTAACAAATTATCTCTTGCGGCGGTGCGGCGCATAGCGTACAATAGGAGCTATTATTAAGATGTAAAAGGGGCGGAGCATTTGAACGACAACGAAAAGCACATCTGGTCGCGGCGGCCGGAAACGATGCTGGACTGGTTCTGCGTGGTGGGCGCGTGTATTGCGTTCTACCTGATTATGAACAATTTGGGGTACTTTTTCGGCAGGATCGGCGCGTTTATCGGCATCCTGTCGCCGTTTGCGGGCGGCATCGTCATCGCGTACATCCTTGACCCGATGGTGAAGTTTTTCTATACGAAGCTGTTCAAGGAGCGGAAAAACACGCGCGGATTCGCTATTTTGATGGCCTATGCGGTGGCAGTGCTGTTGATCGTGCTGCTGGCGTGGCTCGTCATCCCGCAGATCGTGAACAGCGTTGTGATGCTGTTTACGAACTTCCCCAGCTACATACAAAGCGTACAGGATATGCTGGTTATGATTCAGGAGCGCTTCGGCGTCGACCTGTCGTCGGCCACCAAAATGCTGGACGATTCCGAGACGATGGTGAACGAAATTTACAGCATGGCGACCGCCGCCATGCCGCAGATCGTGGCAAGCATCGGCAGCGTGGCGTCGAACTTTGTGGCGATCTTCACCTCGATTGCGGCCAGCATCTACATGCTGGCGGACAAAGACCACCTGCTGCACCAGCTGCGCACGCTGGCACATGCCTTCCTGCCGGAAAAAGCGGCCGACAACACGCTACGCATCTGCCACTATGCCAACGTGAATTTCACGGGCTTCTTTGTGGGCAAGATCATCGATTCGGCCATCATTGGCGTCATCACCTTTGTGGCAATGACGATCCTGCGGCTGGATTTTGCTCTCCTCATCAGCGTATTCATCGGTATTACGAATATTATCCCGGTGTTCGGTCCCTTCATCGGTGCAATCCCCAGCATCTTTATCCTGCTGTTGATTGACCCGATTCAGGCAGTCATCTTCTGCGTGCTGATCTTGGTGATCCAGCAGCTTGACGGCAACTTCATCGGCCCCAAGATTCTGGGCTCGTCCGTCGGCATTTCGGCACTGTGGATCTTGTTCTCCATCGTCGTGGGCGGCGATCTGTTCGGCCTCGTCGGCATGGTCGTCGGTGTGCCGGTCTTCGCGACCCTCTACGGTCTGGCGCAGGAGTTTGTGCATTACACGCTGGACAAGCGCGGGCTTGATGCGGAGGGGAATCACGTCGAGTGCGAGGTCGAGGAGAATGTGTTTGAGTAACTTACTTTCTTCGAGAAGAAGGTAAGCAAAGAAGCTTTCCATGTCTTGACCCGTAAAATAACACTAAAAAAGCACCTGTTTGCTGCAACAGGTGCTTTTTCTATTGATTTTATGCGCCCGGCAGCAGCGTCACCACATCTCTTAGCAGCACCAGCGGGTTTTCATCCTTCTGTACCCGCAGGCTGAAATACGGCCGCCCCAGCGCGTTATACAGCACACGGTGGGGGTATTGTTCCATGACCTTTTCCAGCTGGCGCGGGCCGACGACGTCGGAATACAAAATCAGCTGATCGCCGCGCTGAACGATCTCGGCGATGCCCA
Source organism: uncultured Gemmiger sp. (assembly GCA_934502625.1). Taxonomy (GTDB): domain Bacteria; phylum Bacillota; class Clostridia; order Oscillospirales; family Ruminococcaceae; genus Gemmiger. The sequence continues at coordinate 11,641 of CAKSUQ010000027.1, read as the reverse complement.
CCCGTGCGGCGGTCACGCGCACGAGCGAGACATCCACAAGCCCCTGCACGCTCTTGGGTGGGCTGCCGTACCGGTCGATGAGTTCGTCCAGCACATCCTCGGCGTCGGCGGGCGTCTCGATGGCCGCGATGCGCTTGTATGCCTCAATGCGCCCGGCGGCATCGGGAATGTAATCCTCCGGCAGGAAGGCGTCGACGGTAATGTCCACAAGGCAGTCGCTCTTGTCGGGCGCGGGCACTTCGCCGCGCGCCGCCGCGATGGCCTGCCCCAGCATCTTCACGTACAAATCGTAGCCGACGGCCTCCATATGGCCGTGCTGGCTGTGGCCGAGCAGACTGCCTGCGCCGCGGATCTGCAAGTCGCGCATCGCAATGCGGAAGCCCGACCCGAACGAGGTGAATTCCCGGATGGCGGACAGCCGCTTGGCGGCGATCTTGGTCAGCACTTTATCGCGCGTGAAGGTGAAATACGCATACGCCTTGCGCGAGGAACGCCCCACACGGCCGCGGATCTGGTACAGCTGCGACAGCCCCATCCGGTCGGCGTTTTCAATGATCAGCGTGTTGCAGTTGCGCACGTCAACGCCCGTCTCGATCAGTGTCGTGCAGACGAGAATGTCGATCTCGTTGTCCAATAATTGCTGCCACACCGACGAAATTTGTTCCTCAGTCATCTTGCCGTGGGCGATGCCGATGCGCGCGCCCGGCACCAGCTTGCCGATGCGGGCGGCGCATTCCTCGATGGTGTCGACCCGGTTGTACAGGTAGTACACCTGCCCGCCGCGCGCCAGCTCCTTGCGGATGGCCTCGGCCACAATGCCCTCGTCGTATTCGAGGACATACGTCTCGATGGGCTGCCGCTCAAACGGCGGCTGCTCGATGGTGGACATATCGCGGATGCCCGACAGCGCCATGTTCAGTGTGCGGGGGATCGGCGTCGCCGATAGGGTCAGCATGTCGACACCGATGAAGTTTTCCTTGAGCTTTTCCTTGTGTTTAACGCCGAAACGCTGCTCCTCGTCGATGATGACAAGACCGAGGTCTTTGAACTTCACGTCGTTGGACAGCAGCCGGTGGGTGCCGACGACAATGTCCACGGTGCCGTCCTTCAGCCCGCGCAACGTCTCCTTCTGCTCTTTCGGCGTGCGGTAGCGGGACAAAAGCCCAATGCGGATGGGGAAGGACTCCATCCGGGTCAGCGCTGTGTTGAAGTGCTGCCACGCCAAAATCGTCGTAGGTGCGAGGATGGCGCACTGCTTGCCGCCCATGACGCACTTGAACGCCGCCCGCAGCGCAACCTCGGTCTTGCCGACGCCGACGTCGCCGCAGAGCAGCCGATCCATCGGCCACGGCTCCTCCATATCGTGCTTGATGTCCGCCGCACAGGTCAGCTGGTCAGGCGTTTCCTCATAGGCGAAGCGCTGCTCGAAATCCCCCTGCCACGTGTCGTCGGCGGGGAAGGCATAGCCGTGCGCCTGCTTGCGGCGGGCGTACAGCTCGATCAATTCCTTTGCCATCAGTTCGGTGGCGGCCTTGACCTTCTTGCGGGTCTTTGCCCAGTCATTGCCGCCCAAGCGGCTCAGCTTCACGTTGTCGCTGTCGCCCGGCGCGGTATAGCGCGACAGCAGGTCGAGCTGCGTGACCGGCACATACAGCACGTCTTTTTTGTCGTACTCGATGCGCAGGTAGTCCTTCGTGACGCCCTGCACGGCCATCCGCTGAATGCCCGCGTACCGGCCGATGCCGTGGTTCTGGTGTACGACGAGATCGCCGACGGAAATTTCGCTCAGGCTGTTCAGTGCGTCTTTATTGCGCTTCTTCTTTTTCTGTGTGCCGCTCACGCCGAACGCCCGCGCCGTGAACAGCGCGTACTTTGCAAACGGCAGGCTGCACCCGGCGGAAAGCTGCCCCGGCAGCACCTGCACCATCCCGGCAGACGGCGCAGCGTCGGCGTCGGTCGTGACGCGCAGCCCTTTCCCGCGCAGGTCGGCGGCCAGACCTGTCGCTGCGCGGGACGTACCGGCCATGACCGTGACCGCCGCGCCGCCGCTGCACAGCGGCTGGACGTCCTCCAACAGTGCCGCGACCTCGCCGCCCCAAGTGGGCAGCGTGTGGGCAGGCGCGTTGACGATGGTTTTCAGCGGCACATCGGGCATGCTGCGGGCAAAGTTCTCGGCGCACAGCGTTCGATGTGTCGCCGTCTGCGCCCATAGCCAGCCGTTTTCGGCGTAGAGCTTATCCAGCCCCGGTGCCAGCACGCCGTCCTCCAGCAGGGCAGAAAGCTCCTCGCCACGGCGGTAGGCGGTGGCGCGCTCGGCCTCCCGCAGAGAAGCCGGCTCCTCCAGAATCAGCAGCGGGTCGTCGAAATAGTCGAGGATCGTCGCGGGTTCGGGATAGCGCAGTGTGAGATATTTGTCCATGTTGACCGGCATTGCACCGCCGTCCAGCTGGGCAAGGTCGGCGGCGGTGCAGGCCTCCAGCGCCGTGCGCCGCCTGCCGCGCACTTTTTTGATCGCTGCACGGATCAATGCCGCCGCGTCGCCCGGTACGCCGAAGAGCACCTCGCGGGAAGGGGAGACGTAGATTTTCTCAATCGGCTCGTCGCGGCGCTGGGTCGCAAGGTCGAAGGAATGCATCGTGTCGATCTCGTCGCCCCAAAACTCCATACGCGCGGGCTGCTTCATGTCGGGGGCGTAGACGTCCACAATGTCGCCGCGGATCGAAAACTGGCCGGGGCCGTCGACCTGATCGCGCCGCGTGTAGCCCGCGCCGTACAAAAGCGCTGTCAGCTCGGCGCGGGGCAGCGTGTCGCCGGGGTGCAGGCTGCGGGTATTGGCGCAGAAATCCGCGCGCGGCGTCGTGAACTGGGTCAGTCCCTCGCCGGGCACGCAGACGGCCTGCAGCCGACCGCCCACAAGGTCGCCCAGCACGCTCAGACGGCGATACTCGTACTCGCGCGCCGTGCCCTCGATGGGGCGCAGCACATAGTCGCGCGCCGGGAACACCGCAGCTGCCATGCCCAGCGCGTTCAGGTCACCTGCGAACCGGGTGGCCTCGGCCTCGCCGGGGGTCACGATGCAGAGCGGTTTCTCCAGCGCCCGCGCCAGTGCGGCGTAGACGAGCGCCCGCCCCGCGCCGGGAATGCCAAATAAGGCGCAAGCCCCCGGAGAACCGAGCGCCTGCGCCAGTTTTGCATATTCGTCTGTTTTGGTGAAAAGTGCGTTGAACATGAAAGCACCTGCTGTAAAACACAAACGTAGGGCGGCCTGACCTCAGGCCGCCGCAGATGGCGGCGGGGTGGGGTCACCCCGCCCTACGTAGAAAGGTGAAAAGAGATTATCAGCCGTTCAAAAACTCCGCTTTCAGCCAGCCGTATTTGCCGTCATAGTTCACAACGACCCAGCTGCCGTCCTCATTTGCGCCCAGCGCGGTCACGCCGGTGGAGGCGGGAATCTTTGCCAGCACGTCGTAGTCGGTGCTGGGGCCGGAGCGCATGTTCAGGTTGTTGTCAGGCGTGACGGTGTAGCTGGGCTGCTCGCCTTCATTATAAATGGTGGTGGGCTGCACACTCAGGCCGTCGAACTGCGGCACGGCGGTCGGCTCCGGGGTGGCCTCCGGCTCGGCGGTCGGCTCCTCGGACGGCGCTTCCTCCGCGGAGGTCTCGGCGGTGAAGCTGTCAGCCGTCGGGTCGTCCACGCCGGACACAGGCGCGTCGGACGCAGCGGAATCCACGCTGTCGCTGGCGGCGGTGCTGTCAGCGGCGGTACCGCCGGTCTTGCCGTCGAACTTGCCGGTCAGCAGCAGCACGCTGAACACGATGCAGGCGATAAGCGCCACAGCGCAGAGAAGCAGGCGGATCAGGGCTTTTTTACGGATTTCACTCATGATAACGTCCCCTTAATGGTTGAACTTGTTCTGGGCGTATTGCAGGTTGCCGTCCATCAGCAGCTTGCAGGCGTCCTCGATGTCCGGGTAGCGGTCGGTCATGGCCTTGCGATCGGCGGCGGGCAGCTTGCCCAGCACCCACGCGGCCAGATCATACTGGGGGTTCGGCTTTGCACCGATGCCAATGCGGATACGGTTGAAATTCTCGGTGCCGAAGCTGGCGATGATGCTCTTCAGCCCGTTGTGCCCGCCGGCCGAGCCGTGGGGGCGGATGCGCAGATGCCCCGGCTCCTGCGTGATGTCGTCACACAGCACGATGACGTGGTCGGCGGGGATCTTGTAAAAGTTCGCGGCAGGCGCGATGCTCTGGCCGCTCAGGTTCATGTAGGTCAGCGGCTTCAGCAGTACGACCTTGTGATCGCCCACCTGCGCCGTGCCGTACAGCCCCTGCCACTTGGCCTTTACAATGTCGCAGTGCCATTGCGCGGCCAGATAGTCCAGCGCTTCAAACCCGGCGTTATGCCGCGTGCCGTCGTATTTCGGTTCGGGGTTGCCCAGCCCGGCAATCAGCCAGTCCGCCCCGGAGGTCATTCCAAACATGATATATCCTTACTTGTTTTTCTTTTCCGCTTCCAACTTCTGCTTCTTGGCGATGTACTTTTCCAGCTTCTTCTCGCTCCAGCCCTGGATCTCGGTCTGCTTGGCGCGCTCGATGCTCAAGGCACCGGCGGGTACGTCGTGGCCGATGGTCGAACCGGCGGCGGTGAAGGCGTGGTCGCCCACCGTGACCGGCGCGACAAGGTTCGTGTTGCAGCCGATGAAGACATAGTCGCCGATCGTGGTGTGGAACTTGCCCTCGCCGTCATAGTTGCAGGTCACGGTGCCGCAGCCGAAGTTGCAGTATTTGCCCACGGTGGCGTCGCCGATGTAGGTCAGGTGGCTGACGGTGTTGCCCTCGGCAAAATCGGCGTTCTTCGTCTCGACGTAGGCGCCCAAGTGGCAGCCCTCGGCGGTCTTGGTGCCGACGCGCAGGTGGGTGAAGGGGCCGATCTTGTTGTTCGCACCGATGTGGCTCTCATAGCACTGGCTGGCGTTGACGGTGGAGCCTGCCTCGACGACGGTGTCCTCCAGCAGGGTGTTGGGACCGATGACGCAGCCCGCGCCGACGACGGTCTTGCCGCGCAGGATGCAGCCCGGCAGGATGGTGGCACCGGGGGCGATGGCGACCTCCGGCTCGATATAGACATCGCGGCTGATGAAGTTTACGCCGTTGTCCAGATGGCGCTCAAACGTGGCAGCGTAGCGCTGCTGCGCCATTTCAAAATTTTCTTTCGCAGTCGACATAATAACATCTTCCTTTATATACAGTTTGCCCGCCGCAGGGCGCAGTGCCCCGGCGGAAGGCTCTATACCTTTATATTGTATATCACTCGGCGCATTTTAGCAAGCCGAAAAACGCCGTTTGCCGCAAAAAAATGCAGCAGTAAATAATCCACAGGCGCACGGCGCCCTTCCGCACGGGGACAGCTGCACAAATCAGCGCAGAAAACAAAAGACGAGTCGTTCAAAAAAACATTTCAAACTTCCCGCCCATTATAATTTACACGATTTTTGTGCAAATTGCAATAGGCAAACCCGAAAAGTTTGTCTACTTTTCGGCGAAAACATTGAGCATTTTTTTAACAATCTACTGGAAATCTGTCCTTTGGTCTGTTATAATGGACTATGCAAACATGATTTATGTGATGCAAACACGTCACCAATTTGGGAGGTAACTATGAGCAAGAAATTCTTGTACCTGTTCAAAGAGGGTCATGACGCCTTCGGCGGCGACCAGACCACCATGAAGAATACTCTGGGTGGTAAGGGCGCCGGTCTGGCTGAGATGACCCACGCCGGCATGCCGGTTCCGCAGGGCTTCACCATCACCACTGAGGCCTGCACCCAGTACTATGCAGACAACCGCGAGATCAACGATGAGATCAAGGCGGACATCTTCAAATACATGGGCATCCTCGAAGAGCAGACCGGTAAGACCTTCGGCTCTATCGAGAACCCCCTGCTGGTCTCCGTCCGTTCCGGCGCACGTCAGTCTATGCCCGGCATGATGGACACCATCCTGAACCTCGGCCTGAACGATCAGGCTGTCGAGGGTCTGGCCAAGAAGACCAACAACCCCCGTTTCGCTTACGACTGCTATCGCCGCTTTATCCAGATGTACTCTGACGTCGTCATGGAGCTGGGCAAGAGCTTCTTTGAGGAGCGCATCGACGCCATGAAGGAGCGCAAGGGCGTGAAGCAGGACGTTGAGCTGGACGCCAACGACCTGAAGGAACTCGTCAAGGAGTTCAAGCAGATCTATCTGGAGAAGCAGGGCGAAGAGTTCCCGCAGGATCCCAAGGAGCAGCTGATCGGTGCCGTCAAGGCCGTCTTCCGTTCTTGGGACAACCCCCGTGCCAACGTTTATCGTAAGATGAACGAGATCCCCTACGAGTGGGGCACCGCTGTCAACGTGCAGCAGATGGCCTTCGGTAACTCCGGCATGCGTTCCGGCACCGGCGTTGCCTTCACCCGTAACCCCGCCACCGGCGAGAAGAAGCTGATGGGCGAGTACCTGATCAACGCTCAGGGCGAGGACGTCGTCGCCGGTATCCGTACTCCTTCTCCCATCAGCAAGCTGCATGAGGAGATGCCCGAGGTCTACGATCAGTTCGTTGAGATCGCTACCCGCCTCGAGAACTACTACAAGGATATGCAGGACATGGAGTTCACCATCGAGGATGGCAAGCTCTTCATGCTGCAGACCCGTAACGGCAAGCGTACCGCCCAGGCTGCTCTGCAGATCGCCTGCGACCTGGTGGACGAGGGCGTTATCGACGAAAAGACCGCTGTCCTGCGCGTTGAGCCCAAGCAGCTCGACACCCTGCTGCACCCGCAGTTCGATGCCGCTGCCCTGAAGGCCGCCGAGGCTATCGGCAAGGGCCTGGCCGCTTCTCCGGGATCTGCCTGCGGCCGCGTCGTCTTCTCTGCTGAGGACGCCGAGGAGAAGGTCAAGGACGATGCCTGGAAGAAGGTCGTTCTGGTCCGCCTCGAGACCTCTCCCGAGGACATCGTCGGTATGCAGGTTTCTCAGGGCATCCTGACCGTCCGCGGCGGTATGACCAGCCACGCTGCTGTCGTCGCCCGCGGCATGGGCACCTGCTGCGTTTCCGGCTGCGGCAACGACAACACCGTTGCTATCGACTATGACGCCAAGGTCATCACCATCAACGGCCACACCTTCCACGAGGGTGACTGGATGAGCATCGATGGCTCTACCGGCAACATCTACGAGGGTCAGATCGCGACCGTCGCTTCCACCGAGAACGCCAACTTCAAGCGCTTCATGGGCTGGGCTGACGCCAACCGTCAGATGAAGGTCATGACCAACGCCGACAACCCGCGCGACGCGCAGAACGCCGTTGACATGGGTGCTGAGGGCATCGGTCTGTGCCGTACCGAGCACATGTTCTTCGCCGAGGATCGTATCGCGGCTGTCCGTGAGATGATCTGCGCCCGTACCGTTGAAGAGCGCAAGACCGCTCTGGCCAAGGTCGAGCCGTTCCAGGAGGCCGACTTCACCGCTATGTACCGCATCATGGGCGACCGTCCGATGACCATCCGTTATCTGGATCCGCCGCTGCATGAGTTCCTGCCCACCAAGGCCGAGGACATCGAGGCTCTGGCAAAGGATATGGGCATGACCACCGAAGAGCTGAACAACGTCGTTGTCAGCCTGCACGAGTTCAACCCCATGATGGGTCACCGTGGCTGCCGTCTGGCCGTCACCTACCCGGAGATCGCCGAGATGCAGACCAACGCTGTCATCAAGGCTGCCATCAAGGTTTCTGCCGAGACTGGCAAGATGATCACCCCGCACATCATGGTTCCTCTGGTTGGCGAAGTCAAGGAGCTGAAGTACGTCAAGGACGTCATCGTCAAGACTGCTGATGCCCTGATCGCTGCTGCCGGTGTTGACATGAAGTACGAGGTCGGCACCATGATCGAGATTCCCCGTGCAGCCCTGACTGCAGGTGAGATCGCTAAGGAAGCTGACTTCTTCAGCTTCGGCACCAACGACTTGACCCAGATGACCTTCGGCTTCAGCCGTGACGATGCTGCCAAGTTCCTGACCGCTTACTACGATAACAAGATCTACGAGAGCGATCCGTTCCAGCACCTCGATCAGATCGGCGTCGGCAAGCTGGTCAAGATGGCTGCCCACGACGGCCGCGAGACCAACCCCAATCTGGGTCTGGGCATCTGTGGCGAGCACGGCGGCGATCCCAGCAGCGTTGAGTTCTGCCACAATGTTGGTCTGGACTACGTCAGCTGCTCTCCCTACCGTGTTCCCATCGCCCGTCTGGCCGCTGCTCAGGCTGCCATCAAAAATCCCCGCGCTTAAGTCACGTAGGGTTTTACATTAAATGCGGATTACGATAAGGCTCGTTCTTACCGAAATTCGCGTGGCTGCGTGCTTTGGCCGAAGCAATGGAAAGACCTGACAGTTAAGGTCGCTCTATAAATCATAGCAAGCCCCTAATCGCTGTACTACAGTGGTTAGGGGCTTTTTTTACGCAAAAATGCCCTTTGGGTACATTTTTGGGGTCAAATCGGGGTACTTAAGTGCTATCAAAAAACCGCAGGAGTACGCAGCATGACAAAGAAAACATCGCCTGCTTACAGAGCAAGCAAAGAGGAAACTATTCCAATAAATAACAAAAAACCACTGGTTCACTTTTGATGTGGACCAGTGGCTTTTTTGATTCTCAAAACACAACGCTGCGGCTTGATTTTTCGCAAACAAGTTTGAATCTCCGCCCTTTTTGTGCTTTTTCAGGGAAAGTATGCTATAATATACGAAATTGCAACTAGGCTGTTTTATCAAACATATGATCTTTATCGAGATGATCCAAAATTATTCAAATGTATTTGCAATGAATTTTACGACAAGTACCGAAGTAAGATGTGATAACTTGGTATATATTACAGCCACAATAAGGAGACTTTGACTATGATTCGTCACATTTTATTCTGGAAATACACTGACACTGTTAAAGCAGAACACAAAGAAGCGGAGGCACTGGCGTTTCTGCAAAAATCCGTTGCGACAATGGTTGGGCATATTGACGGTCTCCGCTGCGCAGAAATCAATGCGAACACTGCCGGTGGGGAGTACGATCTCGTGTTCTATTCCGAACTGCGGGATGCAGATGCCTTACAAGCGTTCCAAAATCATCCGCTGCATATTGCCCACCGGGAGCGCTGCAAGGCACTTGTGACGGATCGTTTGTGCGGAGATATGGAGGCAGATTGAAGATGGTTCTGTACTATTCCGGCACCGGCAACAGCAAATTTATTGCAAAATGTATCGCGTCCGAGCTTGAAACAGATTGCCTCGATCTTAATGAGCGCATCAAGGCGGGAGACACCTCGTCTGTTCAGACAGAGGAAAATGTAATATTGGTCACGCCCACCTATGCTTGGCGTATTCCGCATATTGTTTCCGACTGGCTTGAAAAAGTGGATTTAGTCGGCGCTAAGCGCATCTGGTTCGTGATGGATTGCGGCAGCGAGATCGGCAATGCAGCAAAATACAACCGGGAGCTTGCCGCACAGAAAGCCCTTACCTACATGGGCACGGCTCAAATCGTTATGCCAGAAAATTATATTGCCTTGTTCTCGGCACCGGATAAGCAGGAAGCAAAAGAGATTGTCGAGAACGCAAAGCCCGCTATCCGAAGCATCATTGACTGTATCCGTAATGGGATGGAATTTCCCGCACCGCGGAATAATTGGTATGACCGCTTTATGAGCAGTGCGGTAAATCCCATTTTCTACAAGAAAATCGTCAAGGCAGATGCTTTTACGGTAAGCGATGCCTGTATCGGCTGTGGAAAATGTGTGCAGCTGTGCCCATTGAATAACATCCGTCTGGATAAGGATAAACCTGTCTGGGGGTCAAATTGTACGCATTGCATGGCCTGTATTTGCTATTGCCCGAAAGAAGCTATCGAGTATGGCAAAAGAAGCGTGGGCAAACCGCGCTATCATTTTGAGGCTTTGGGCATGACTGAGAACGGACGTTGAATGAAGGTATTTCAAATGACGCACGAATAATATAAAGATGCAGAGCAGTATTGGGATAAAAAAGAGTCAATCCCCATGCCGGAAGTTAAACTGAAAAAGGTTGTGGACGATTATATAAAAACGAACAACACCTGCGCACTGGCAACCATCTCTGGTATACCTATGTGTACGATGAATACTTTGACGATGTGATCTGCCTGAAATACAAAGCGCTGCATTAATTTGTCGCTTATGGTGGGGAAGCCCGCTATTTGCTGTTTTGTGGCAATAGAAAAGCGCCACATCGCTGCGGCGCTTTTGCTTTGCCCGGAAGATGGAGCGAGGGGGCTGTTCAGTTATCTGTTGTTCTTTCTCTTGCTGGCAACAACGGCTGTTCCAATGGCTGCACTACCGCTGACAAGCATAAGGACAACCAACAAAGCAGGGTTGCTTGTGTCGCCGGTCTGCGGAATGGTGTACTGAGGTGCGGCAGGTGCCGGTGTGGCCGTTGCGGCAGGTGCCGGAGTGGCCGTTGCAGCAGGTGCCGGTGCAGCTGTTGTGGCAGGTGCCGGTGCGGCCGTTGCGGCAGGTGCCGGAGTGGCCGTTGCGGCAGGTGCCGGTGTGGTCTTGCCAGCGTCCTTGTATTGCAGGGCGTTAATGGCATCTTCGATAGCCTTTGCCATGGCATCCACTTCGCCCTGCTCGGTAATGTTTTTACCACGGACAACGGCATTGACAGCAGATTCTACTGCGGAGAAGTCTTTGTAATCATCCTTCTTCAAAGCATTTGCCTTGGCGATGGCTGCGTCGACCTTAGTGTAGTCGGCATCCTTGTATTGCAGGGCAGCAAGGGCATCTTCGATAGCTTTTGCCATGGCATCCACTTCGCTCTGCTCGGTAATGTTCTTGTCACTGACAACAACATTGACGGCAGCTTCTACAGCAGAGAAATCCTTGTAGTTGTCCTTGTTCAGTGCATTTGCCTTAGCAATGGCTTCGTTGACCTTAGTGTAGTTGGCAGGTAAATAAGTCATTGCAACCGTCTGCGTATGCGTTGCCGCATCGGCGGTGATCGTTATATTGCCGGTGTATGCTTTGCAGTTATCGGCTGTTACTTCAACAGGGTAAGTTCCTGCTTCCAAGCTGACAGAGCCGGTAACCTCCTGACCATTCACTTTAACAACAACATTGGTCAGACCGTCTGGCGTTACAACGAAAGAAACCGGATAGACAGCCTTTGTGATAAAATGAACATTTTTATAAAGTGCAAAGTACTGAGTACCGCTGGAAAGCAGATCAATTTCTGTTCCTTCCGAGTCTACAGCTTTTGCATAGTTCAGGTGATAGCCATCGGCAATCACAGGCACACATTCATCGAAAATTGCAGGGATATTATTCTCATTCGTATTCTTTGCATCAATCTCTGCTTCTTCTACGGTAAAAGTACCGTTACCGCCCATGGGGTATTCACTGTAAGTGGTTACTTTGGCGCCGCCCTTGATCAGAATATCGCCTTTTGTCCATATTGCGCCGTCCGCAGTAGAGGTGCATTTTACCTCGCCGCCGTTAACCGTCAGATTGCCCTCGGTAAACAAAGCGGGATAATAGCTTGTTGCTTCCACCTTGGAGTTGATAATTTCAATTTTGCC
>CAKSUQ010000026.1 GCA_934502625.1 uncultured Gemmiger sp. | reverse complement strand
GGCGTCGTCGCGTTCGACAAGGACGGCCACGCCACCGACATTGAGGAAAAGCCCGCCAACCCCAAGAGCAACTACGCCGTCACCGGCCTGTACTTCTATAACAGCGACGTCGTCAAGATGGCGAAGCAGGTCAAGCCCAGCGCCCGCGGCGAGCTGGAGATCACCACCCTGAACCAGATGTATCTCGACGAGGGCAAGCTGGATGTCCAGCTGCTCGGCCGTGGGTACGCATGGCTCGACACCGGCACGATGGATTCCCTCGTCGAGGCGGCTACCTTTGTGCAGACCGTCGAGCAGCGTCAGGGCATCAAGATCTCCGCGCCGGAGGAAATTGCCTACAAGTACGGCTGGATCACGAAGGAAAAGCTGCTGGAGAGTGCCGCCCGCTACGGCAAGAGCCCCTACGGCCAGCACCTGAAGAATGTGGCCGACGATAAGCTGCTTTACTGATCAGAGTAGGGGAGTAAGCATGAAAATTTTGATTACCGGCTGCCGTGGGCAGCTGGGCACCGAGCTGCAGCGTCAGCTCGCCGACGAGGGCTGTGCCCTCGGTGCATTGCCGGAGCGTCTGCGCAAGGCTACCGTCATCCCGGTGGACGTGGACGAACTGGACATCACCGACCGTGAGGCCACCATCAACTACATCCGCCGCCATCAGCCGGATACGGTCATCAACTGCGCCGCCTTCACCAACGTGGACGGCTGCGAGACCGCCCGCGACGCGGCGTTCAAGGTCAACGCAATCGGCCCGCGCAATCTGGCGCTCGCCTGCGAGAAGGTCAACGCACGGCTCATCCATATTTCGACCGATTACGTCTTCCCCGGCACGGCCAACGGCGGTATCCCGCTGGATGAGTGCGCCGTGCCCGCGCCGATCTCGGCCTACGGCCAGACGAAGCTGCTGGGCGAGCAGTATGTCGAGCGCTTCTGCCGCCGCCACTTTATCGTGCGCACGGCGTGGCTGTACAGCTACTACGGTAAAAACTTCGTCAAGACGATGATCCGCTTGGGGCAGACCCACGACAAGATCACCGTCGTCAACGACCAGCTGGGCAACCCGACGAACGCCGTCGATCTGGCCTATCATATTTTGAAGCTGGCCGTCAGCCACGACTACGGCGTCTACCACTGCACCGGCAACGGCATCTGCAGCTGGTGTGATTTCGCCACGGCCATCATGCAGGGCGCAGGCCTTGCCTGCAAGGTCGAGCCCGTCACCAGCGCCGAGTACGCCGCTGCCAACCCCGCCAGCGCCAGCCGCCCCGCGTGGAGTGCGCTGGAAAACCGTATGCTGCGCTGCACCGTCGGCGACGAGATGCGCGACTGGCAGGATGCCCTCAAGGACTTTTTTGCAAACTGGAATGGAGAACTTTAAATCTATGAAGACTTATCTCGTCACCGGCTGCGCCGGTTTCATCGGCTCGAACTTCGTCCACTACATGCTGGACAAGTACGAGGATATCCGCCTTGTCAACCTCGACAAGCTGACCTACGCCGGCAACCTTGAAAACCTGCAGGACATCGAGGATGACGCCCGTCACATCTTTGTGCAGGGCGACATCTGCGACAAGGCGCTTGTCACCGACCTGATCGCGAAGTACGACCCCGACTACGTCATCAACTTTGCGGCCGAGAGCCACGTTGACCGCAGCATCAAGAACCCCGAAATCTTCGTCGAGAGCAACGTGCTGGGCACCGTGAATCTGCTGCAGTGCTGCAAGGACGCATGGTATGATGCCGCCGCAAAGACATGGAAAGAGGGCAAGAAGTACCTGCAGGTTTCCACCGATGAGGTCTACGGTGCGCTGGGCGCAGAGGGCTACTTCATGGAGACGACCCCGCTGTGCCCCCACAGCCCCTACTCGGCCTCCAAGGCCAGCGCCGATATGTTCGTCAAGGCGTTCCACGATACCTACGGTATGCCGATGAACATTACCCGCTGCTCCAACAACTACGGCCCGTACCAGTTCCCGGAGAAGCTGATCCCGCTGCTTATCAATAACGCGAAGCAGCACAAGACGCTGCCGGTTTACGGCGACGGTATGCAGATCCGCGACTGGCTGTACGTCATGGATCACTGCAAGGCTATCGATATGGTCGCCAATGGCGGCAAGGACGGCGAGGTCTACAACGTCGGCGGCCACAACGAGCGCCCGAACATCTTCATCGTCAAGACCGTCATCGCCCAGCTGCATGACCGCCTGAAGGACGAGGGCATCAGCGAGGAGCTGATCACCCACGTTGCCGACCGCCTTGGCCACGACCGCCGCTACGGCATCGACCCGACGAAGATCAAGGAGGATCTGGGCTGGTACCCGGAGACCCCGTTCGAGAAGGGCATCGTGCTGACGATCGACTGGTATCTGGCACACCCCGACTGGATGGCGCACGTCACCAGCGGCGACTACCAGAAATATTACGAGCAGATGTACAAGAATAAGTAAACAGGCTGCCTGCGGCGGCATGGGGGCATGCCGCCCTACGATTCCCTTTCCATGGGGGTGTAGGGCGGGGGATCCCTCACCCCGCCGCACCGCTTTTCAATCCTCCAAAGGAGCAACATTTCCACAATGGCAAACTACAGAGAAGAACATATCCGCAATAACCGCCGTCTGGCACGGCAGGTCGTGGGCGGTGCGGCGCTGCTGCTGGCGCTCATCGGCCTGTTCACCGTGCTCAGCTGGGTCGTCGGCCTCGTGCGCTCGGCGCTGGATCAGTCCAGCCTGTACGACGATTACCGCGACCGCCTGTACGGCATGGTGATGCTCGACCCCGTCGCCTTCGACGACGTCAGCAGCGTCGACTCCGGCGTCTTCAAGCAGGCCGCCATCTGGGGCACCGTCTATCAGGTGCAGAACAGCGGCGGCAGCCTCGACGAGTACGAGCGCGACCCCGACACCGGCTCGGCGCTGATCCCTGCGCTGGAGATCGACACCTATATCTCGAACCTGCTCGGCTCGGACTACCAGTTTGAAGAGGGCTCGTTCAGCACGTCGGAGTTCGTCTACCAGTACGACGAGGAAAAGCAGGCCTATCTGGTGCCTGTCACCAGCTCGGTCGCTCTGTACACGCCCACCGTGGAAAAGATCACCAAGAAGGACGGCCGGCGCATCGTCACGGTCGGTTATGTACCCACCTCGTCCAATAGCTCCACCGGCGAGCTGAACCTGACCGCGCCCACCGAGCCGACGAAGTATATGGATTACGTCTTCACCCGCGGCGAGAACCGCCAGTGGTACCTGACCGCGCTGAAGGACAGTGACATGAAGGTCGAGGCCACCCCGACGCCCGCCCCAACGGACAGTGCTGTGGACGCACTGCAGAACGACCAGCTGGATACCGCCGAGAGCATCCCGGTGGAGGAACCTGCCTCTGACGAGGAAACCGCCCCTGTGGAGGACGCCCCTGCGGAAGGCTAAAATAGGATAACGACAGCACCCCTGCGGCCGCGATGGCACGGGGGTGCTGTTTTTTGCGGTAAAAGCCCGCCTAAAAATCCCATAAACAGGGATGCAATCTCCCCACAGATATGCTATAATGACACTATCTACATAAGAGAGGTGTGCGTATTATGGAAGAATTGCTTCGTATTCTGGAAAAGAACGCCCGTATGCCGATCGAGGACATCGCGGCGATGCTCGATAAGACCCCGCAGGAAATCGCCGCCATGATGGACGAGGCCGCCGAAAAGGGCTACATCCGCGGCTATGAGACCCTTGTCGACTGGGAGCAGGCCGGCGTCAACCTCGTGGAGGCCGTCATCGAGCTGCGCGTTACCCCGCACAAGGCACGCGGCTTCGACGACATCGGCATGACGATCGCTCAGTTTGACGAGGTCGACACCGTGCTGCTGATGAGTGGCAGCTACGATCTGCAGGTCACCATCAAGGGGCGCAGCTTCCAAGAAATCGCCATCTTTGTGGCAAAGCGCCTCTCCCCGCTGGACGACGTGCTCTCCACCGCCACCAGCTTTGTGCTGCGCCCGTATAAGCGCGGCGGCCGCCTGTATCTGGCCGAAGAACCCGATGAAAGAGAGTGTACCGTCCTGTGATAAACTACGATGAACTGCTTGCCCCTGCCGCCAAGGCCATGCGCCCGTCCGGCATACGCAAGTTCTTTGATCTGGCGGCCGATATGCCCCACTGCATCTCGCTGGGCGTCGGCGAGCCGGACTTCAAAACGCCGTGGAGCGTCCGCGACGCGGGCATCCGCAGCCTGGAGCTGGGGCGCACCAAGTACACGGCCAACTCCGGCCTGAAGGAGCTGCGCGACGAGATCTGCGCCTACCTGAAGCGCCGCTTTGAGCTGCATTATGAAGAGGAAAACGTCCTTGTGACGGTCGGCGGCAGTGAGGCCATCGACCTTGCCATCCGCGCACTTGTCCAGCCGGGGGACGAGGTCATCATCCCTGAACCCAGCTTTGTCTGCTACGAGCCGATCACCCAGCTGACCGGCGGCGTGCCGGTGCACATCGCCACCCGCGCCGAGGATCAGTTCCGCCTGACGGCCGACCAGCTGCGTGCGGCTATCACGCCGAAGACGAAGCTGCTGATCTTCCCGTACCCGAATAACCCCACCGGCGCGGTCATGAGCGCCGCCGAGATGGAGAAGATCGCCGCCGTCCTGCGTGAGACGAACGTGCTGGTGCTGTCGGACGAGATTTACTCCGAACTGACCTACGGCCTTGACCGGCATGTGTCCATCGCGTCACTGCCCGGCATGGCCGAGCGCACCATCGTCGTAAACGGCTTCTCGAAGTCCTACGCGATGACGGGCTGGCGGCTGGGCTACGCCGCAGGCCCCGCGCCACTGATTAAGGTCATGACGAAGATCCACCAGAGCTGCATCATGTCCGCCCCGACCACGAGCCAGTACGCCGCCATCACGGCGCTGCGCCAATGCGACGACCAGATCGAGATGATGCGCGACGAGTACAACCGCCGCCGCCGCTATGTGGTGAAATCGCTGAACGATATGGGGCTGACCTGTTTTGAGCCGCGCGGCGCGTTCTATGTGTTTCCGTCGATCCAGATCAGCGGCCTGACGAGCAGCGAATTCTGCGAGCAGCTGCTGCGCGAGAAGGAAGTCGCCATCATCCCCGGCTCGGCCTTCGGCGCGTCGGGCGAGGGCTATGCCCGCATCAGCTACGCCTACAGCGTCGACCATCTGCAGACCGCCATGAAGCGCATCCGCGAATTTTTGAACGAGCACGGCTGGACGCAAAACTAAAAACGGAGAGTGACCCCTATGCAATACCGCTCGGTAACGGTGCTGGCCCCGGCCAAGCTGAACCTGTCGCTGGACGTCGTGGGCACGCTGCCCAACGGCTACCATGACCTTGACATGGTCATGCAGACGATCGATCTGTACGAAAAAATCACGCTGCGCCGCAGCCATACGCTGTCCCTGACGCTGCCCGGCAGCTTTGTGCCGGTCAACGACAAAAACACCGCCATCAAGGCTGCGCTGGCGTTCTTTGACTACACGGGTTTGCTGGCGGGCGTCGATATGACGATCTACAAGCGGGTGCCCGTCCGCGCCGGTATGGCGGGCGGCAGCGCCGACGCTGCGGGCGTGCTGGTCGGCCTGAACGAGCTGTACGGCGCACACCTCTCGATGAGCGAGCTTTGCGCCATTGGCGCGGGTATCGGTGCAGATGTGCCGTTCGCGCTGCTGGGCGGCACCTGCCGTGTGCGCGGCGTCGGCGATTTGATGAAAGCCCTGCCGCCCTGCCCGGACTGCTGGTTTGTCGTGGCGATGCCCAGCGTCGGCGTCTCGACGCCGGAGGCCTTTGCCCGGTACGACACGATGGGCAGCCCTGTGCACCCCGACTGCGAAAAGCAGGAGCAGGCCATCCGCCAAAACGACCTGCCCGGCGTCTGCGCGGCGGCTGGCAACGCCTTGGAGCATTGCTCCGGCGCGGTGGAAACGCCCGCCATCTGCGACACGCTGCGCGCACACGGCGCAGTGACGGCGCAGATGACCGGCAGCGGCGCGGCGGTGTTCGGCATTTTTGACGACGAGAACGCCGCCCGCAGCGCCATGGCCGCGCTGAAAAAGGGCTACAAGCAGGTCTACCTCTGCAAGCCCACCCACGGCGGTCCCCGCGTGACGGTGCGCCGCCTCTTCGGCACGAAAAAATAAGCGTTTACATTCTCCCCTTTCTGCCTATACTTCGGTTGAAAGGGGAGAACTGCTATGACGAAAACCACACGCCGCGTGCTGGAGCTGGGCGTCGGCCTTGGGCTGGCGCTGACGATCGTACTTACCGCCTTTGCGGACTGGCAGCAGCGCACGGCGGCACAGGTGCGCGCCGATACGATCCGGCTTCATATTCTGGCGAACAGTGACACGCTGGACGACCAGCTGTTGAAATTGCGGGTGCGGGACGCGGTATTGGCCGCGCTGCCAGAAGCCGTGCGCGAGGCCGAGACCCCGCAGCAAGCCGCCGACGCGCTGACATATGCCCTGCCCGCTTTGCAGCAGGCCGCCGATACCGCGCTGCACGCCGCCCACAGCCCGCAGACCGCCGCCGTGCGGATGGAGCGCTGGCTGTTCCCCGCGCGCCGGTACGAAAATTTCACCCTGCCCGCAGGCGAGTACACCGCTCTGCGCATCGAGCTGGGCACCGCCCAAGGCCGCAACTGGTTCTGCGTGCTCTATCCCGCCCTCTGCGTCGCCGGCACCACCGCCGAGTACCCTACGGAAGGGGAGAATGCGATGGTGTTTGGAAGATTTGAGGTGCGGATAGCGGCGATAGAATTTATAAAAAATTTGAAATAGATAAAAGATAATAGATAATAGATAATAAAAAATGTGGAGTTTTTGCTCGCAGAGCAAAAACAAAATTTGAGCACCACATATCGGTGCGATCCACCAATTTTATTATCTTTTATCTTTTATCTATTATTTCTTTTTATACCCAAAAGGGATATTGCTATGTTAAATCTCATCCTCGGTCCCTCCGGGTCCGGAAAATCGTATACGATGCTCTCTGCATTACGCGCCCGCGCGGAACGCGGGGAGCACAGCCTTCTTATTGTGCCGGAACAGTTTACCTCCTCCACCGAGGGCGTGCTCTACCGCACACTGGGGGACAGCCTGTCCGCCTACGTCGAAAGCTACTCCTTCACCTCGCTGTCCGAGGCACTGCTGCGCCGCTACGGCGGGGCGGCGGTGCCTACCCTGACCGAGGCCGGGCGCGCCCTGCTGCTGCGCCGCGCGGCGGACTCGCTGCTGGACAAGGTCGTCTACTACAGCCGCCAGCGCCGCAGCGCTGCCTTCTGCGAGAAGGCCGCCCAGACGATCAGCGAACTGAAAAGCGCCGGCGTAACGCCGGAAGCACTGGCAAAGTACGCCGCCGCCCCCGGTGCGGACAGGGAAAAGCTATCCGAGCTTGCCCTGATCTACAGCGCCTACGAGGGGTTGCTGGCCGAGAGCGCCATGGATCCCGGCGACCGCCAGCAGCGCGCGGCCGAGCGGCTGGACGCCGCCTTCTTTGCGGGGCGCGCAGTCTACATCGACGAGTTCGACACCTTCAACGCGCCGAAGCGCGCGCTGCTGGCCGCCATGCTGCCGGTGGCTGACGTGACGGTCTGCTTGTGCTGCGATGGCGAGCAGGACACCACCGGCGGTATGGGACTGTTCAGCGGCGCAAAAAACGTTGTACATACGCTGAAACGCATGGCGGCGGACGCCGACGTGCCGACACACACCGTCGTGCTGACCGATGACCGCCGCCACGCGGACGCCCCCGCGCTGGCCGAGCTGAACCTGCTGCTGGCCGACCCGGCCTACACGCCGGATGCGGCGGTCGATCTTGCGTACCCGGCCATCACCTACCACGCCGCAACAACACGGCAGGCCGAGGCCAAGGCCGTCGCCGCCGAGATCGCCGCCCGCGCGCGGCAGGGCACGCCCTACAGCCGGATGGCCGTCATCTGCCGCAGCGCCGACCAGTACCTTGCCCCGCTGCGGTACGAATTCCGCCTGCAGGGCATCCCGCTGTTCTGCGACGAGGCCACGACCCCGGAGAACACCGCCCCCGCCCGCGCCGTCCACGCGGCGCTGGATCTTTTGCGCGGCGTGTCGAGCCGCAGCGTGCTGCGCCTGCTGAAAACCGGCCTTGTCAACCTGCCGGAAGATCAGCAGTGTGCGCTGGAAAACTACGCCTACACGTGGCAGCTGACCGCCGCCGACTGGCGTACCCCCTTCACCCGCAGCGCGGCGGGCTACAGCGGCCGCGAGACCGAGCAGGACAAGCGGACACTGGCCGACGCGGAGGTCGCCCGCGCGTTTTTGGTGCAGCGCATCGCGGATTTTGCTGCCAAGGCGGCCGGTGCGCCCGCCGCCGCGCTGACGAAACAAATTTACATCTTTTTGCAGTCCCTCGGCGCGGAGGAAACCCTCAACGCGCTGGCCGCGCAGCTGCGCGCCCAAGGCCGCCTGCCCGACGCCGACGAAGTTTTGCGGGAGTGGAACGTCGTCATGGGTCTACTCGACCAGCTGGCGCGGCTGCTGGGCGGCGAGAAGATCACCCCCGCAGACTACGCTGAGCTGTTCACCCTGCTGCTGCGCACCACCGACATGGGGCACATCCCGCAGAGCCTTGACAGCGTCATTGTGACGACGGCGGGGCGCATGCGCCTGCCGGAGACCGACGCAGTCTTCGTCGTGGGGCTGCTGGAGGGCGAGTTCCCCCAGACGCCCGGCGACCAGGGACTGCTGACCCACGCCGATCGCGACGTGATGATGGAAAACGGCGCGGAGCTGCCCGACTGCTTCGCAAACAAAGTCCTGCGCGAGGGCATCTGCTTTTACAAGGCGCTGACCGTCGCGCGGAAGTACCTCTGGCTCAGCTGGCCGACCGCCGCCCATGCCGAGGATACCGCCCCTGCCAGCGCCGCCCTTGTACCGGTGCTGACCCTGCTGGCCGTGCCGCCCTACGCGCCCGACGCAGTGCAGCTGGCCGCGACGCCCGCTGCCGCGCTGGACATGCTGGGCATTCTAAGCCAGCAGCCGGGGCAGGAGAGGACGGGCGCTGCTGTGCGCGCCGTGCTGGACGCCGCCCCGCAGGCCGCCCCCGGCTACGAGGCGGTGCGCCGCGCCGCCGAAACGGCGGGGGCAGAGCAGCGCGTCACCGACACCGCCGCCCTCGAAAAGCTGCTGGGGCGCGGGCTGCGCATCAGCCCGACCCGGTTTGAAAAGTACCGGACCTGCCCCTTTGGCTATTTTTTACAGTATATCGTCAAGGCTGCGCCGCGCCAGAAGGCCGAGCTCGCCCCGAATATCAGCGGTACGCTGACCCATTGGGTGCTGGAAAACGCCCTGCGCCGCCGCGCCGCCGACTTCAAAGAGCTGCAATCGGAGGAAATTGAGTCGCTTGTCAATGCACTCGTTGACGAATATGTGGCCGAAAACCTGCCCGGCATGACCGTACGGATGGAGTATTTGATCGGCCGCATCCGGCGCAACCTCGTGGGGCTGCTGGGCTTTATCCAGCGCGATTTGCGCCAGTCGGGCTTTCAGCCCGTGGCGTTCGAGCTGCGTATCGACGACCGCCCCGACGCCGACGCCCCCGACGCGCCCCGCATTGACCCAGTCGAGCTGGACGACGGCAGCGGCCACACGGTGCGCATCGTCGGCACGGTCGACCGCGTCGACGCCATGTCGCTGGAAAAACAGGGCAAAACCTACCTGCGAGTCGTCGATTACAAGACCGGTGGCAAGGAATTCAAGCTGAAAGAGGTCTACTGCGGCCTCGACTGTCAGATGCTTTTGTACCTTTTCACGCTGGAACGCAACGCGGGCGACCGCTTCCCCGGCGCGGCGGCTGCGGGCGTCGAGTACCTGCTGGCCGACCCCGCGCCGAAGAGCGTCGAACGCCGCGAGCTGACCGACGATGCTGACCCCGCACCCAGCTACCCGATGAACGGCCTGCTGCTGGATGATGAGAGCGTCTACCGTGCCATGGACACGAAGGCCACCGGCGAGTTTGTGCCGATGTCCTTCAGCGAGAAGACCGGCAAGCCGCTCAAGGCGAAAAGCGTGCTGGCCGACGAGGCAAAGCTCGGCCGCATCCGCGACCATCTGGACGGGCTTCTCATCGATATGGCGCAGAATTTGTACGGCGGCCGCATCGATGCCGAGCCGCTGTGCACCGGCGGACGTTCGCCCTGCGCCTACTGCGATTTCCGCACCGCCTGCGCCCACCGCGACGGCGAACACGAACGGATGATCAATATTAAAGATGACCCGTTTGAGGAATGATAGGAGAACCCATGCCACAACAACCTAAAATTCAATTCACCCCGGCGCAGGCGGCGGCGATCTCGGCGCGGGGCGGCAGTCTGCTGGTCTCGGCGGCGGCCGGTTCCGGCAAGACCCGCGTTCTGGTTGAGCGCGTCGTCGGCCTCATCACCGACCCGGTGTACTCCGTCGATGCCGACAGCCTGCTTATCATGACCTTCACGAATGCGGCGGCGGCCAAGCTGCGCGCTGACATTACGACCCGCCTTGCTCAGGAGGTACGCGCCAACCCCGGCGACCGCAACCTGCGCCGCCAGCAGCTGCGGCTGCAGCGCGCCTCCATCGGCACGGTGGATGCCTTCTGCCTGCATTTTGTGCAGCAGCATTTCGCCATGCTCGATATACCGCCGGATTTTGAGACAGCAGAGCAGGCTGACCTCGCCCGCATCGAGCAGGAGACGCTGGCCGCGACGCTGGAAGCTGCCTACAACGACGCCGATTTCTGCGCCTTTGCCGACCTGTACGACCGCGGCCGCACCGACAACACCGCCGGGGACGCCATCCTCGACCTCTACCATTTTACCCGCGCACTGCCACACCCGGCCGCGTCGCTGAACGCCTTCGCCGCCATGTGGCAGCAGGACGCCCCGCCGCAGGACACGGCGTGGGGGCGCGAGCTGCTGGGCATCGCGCTGGCGCGGGCGCAGGGCGTGAAGACGCTGCTGAACAGCGGCGCCGCCATCGCCGCGCGGGACGAGCAAGCCGACGCGGCCTACACCGCTGTCATGCAGGACGATGCTGCCCGCGTTGAGAATCTTTGTTACTACTTAACGCAAAACGACTGGGACAAGAGCCTTGCCGCGCTGGACACGGCGCTGGCAGGCTGGCGCAGCGCCGGGCGCATCAAGGGCGGCAAGGATGCCAACCAAGCTGCCTCGGCGGCGTCCGAGCTGCGAAAACGCGCAAAAACGCAGCTGGAAAGCCTGCGGAAGGACGCGCTGCTTTGCACCGGCGCGGAATTTGACGCCGACCGCCGCCGCGCCGCGCCGCTGGTCGCCGCGCTGGTGCGGGTGACGCAGGACTTTGCCGACCGCTGCTTTGCGGCCAAATGCGCCGAAAAGGTGCTGGATTACGCCGATTACGAGCACCTGACCCTCGACCTGCTCGTCGACGAAAACAACGTGCGCACGCCGCTTTGCCGCACGGTCAGCGGGCGGTATTCCGCCGTGCTGGTCGACGAATATCAGGACACGAACGCCCTGCAGGACGCGATCTACTTCGCGCTGGCGCACCCGGAGGGGGACAATCTGTTCTTCGTCGGCGACGTCAAGCAGAGCATCTACCGCTTCCGGCTGGCTGACCCCGGCATTTTTGTGGGCAAGCAGCAACAGTGGAAGCCCCACCCGCAGCCCGCGCCCACCCCGGCCACGCTGGCGCTGGACGCGAATTTCCGCAGTGCGCCGGGTGTCATCGCGGGCGTCAACTACCTGTTCGAGACGGTATTCTCCGCCGGTTTGGGCGGCGTCGAGTACGGCGACGGCCAGCGCCTTGTGGTGGGGGGCGACAAGAACGCGGCCTATCAGGGCATGTGTGAGATCGACGTCATCGACGGTGCGGACGTGGACGGCGACGCCGCCGCCATCGCGCGGCGCATCCGCGAGATGGTCGCCGAGGGCTTTCCCGTGCGCGGCAAGGAGGGCGTGCGCCCCTGCCGGTACGACGATTTCTGCATCCTGCTGCGCGGGCGCAAGGGCTTCCCCGCCTACGAGGGTGCGCTGCGCACAGCGGGCATCCCGGCTTTTGCCGACTCAGACACAGACATGCTGGACGAGCCGCATATCCGCCCGTTTGCGGCGCTGCTGCGCATCATCGACAACCCCGCGCAGGATATTCCGCTGGCGGCGGTGCTGCTCAGCCCGCTGTTCCCCTACACAGCAGATGATCTGGTCGCGCTGCGCCGCGCCTGCCCGCAGGGCAGCTTGTACGGCGCGGTGCTGGGCGACGAGAAGGCGCGGTTCGCGGCCTTTACCGACGCGCTGACCGAGTACCGCCGCCTTGCCCGCACCCTGCCGGTGGACGAACTGATCGAGGAGCTGCTGGCGCGCACGGGGTATCTGGCCGCGGTCAGCGCCCTGCCCGACGGCGCACGCTGCCGCGAGGATCTGCTCGGCTTCACGGCGTGGGCGGCGGGCGCAGGCCGCGCCGGTCTGCCCGCGCTCGTCCGCGCTATGGATGCCGCCGCCCGCAGCGGCGGACTAAAGCAGAGCGCAGGCGGCCAGACGCGGCCGGGCTGTGTTTCGATCATGACGGTACACCGCTCCAAGGGGCTGGAATTTCCCGTCGTCTTTGTCGCAGACACGGCGCACCAGTTCAACCAGAGCGACGCCACCCGCCCCGTGCTGACCCACAGCCGCCTCGGCGTCGGCGTCACGCTGCGTGCGCCCCGCGCGGCGAAGCGGTTCAAGACACTGCCCTACGCGGCGCTGGCACAGGCCATCCGCACCGAGACTCTCAGCGAGGAAATGCGGGTGTTGTACGTCGCGCTGACCCGCGCACAGGACGCGCTGATCATCACCGTGCCGCTGAAAAAAACCGAAACCGCTATGAAGACGCCCGCCCTCTGCGCGGCGGCGGAGTCCACCGGCTCCGAGTCGATGCGCAGCATGACGAGCTGGTCGGGCTGGCTGCTGACGGCGGCGCTGCTTCACCCGGACAGCGATGCGCTGTGGGAGTACACGAGCTTTCTGCCGCATCATCGCCCGACGCAGGTGCCGCTGCGCATCCGTTTGGTGCCGCTGCCGGAGGCCGAGGAGACGCCCGCCGCACCGCCCCCGCCGACGCCCGACGCCGAGACCGTCGCCCGCCTGCGGGAGAGTTTTGCGTGGCACAGCCCCCGCGCGGCGCTGGAAACCGTGCCCGCGAAGGTCAGCGTCAGCGCCGTGGCGCATGCCGCAAAGCCGGTGCTGCTGGAACGCCCGGCATTCCTGCAGAAGTCCGGCATGACCGGCGCAGAGCGCGGCACGGCCATCCACGCCTTCATGCAGAGCGTGCCCTTCGACGGCGCTGCGCCCGACCTTGACGCCGAGGTAAAACGCCAGACCGATTTGCAGCTGCTGGACGCGGCGCTGGCGGATAAGCTCGACCTTGACGCCGTGCGGCCGTTCTTTGCCAGCGCGGTCTGGCGGCGCATCCGCATGGCAAAGCAGGTACTGCGGGAAGAACCGTTCATCACGGCGCTGCCCGCCGCTGAGGTCACCCCCGCCGCAGGGCAGGGGAGTGCCGCCGAGGCCGAGGTGCTTGTGCAGGGCATTGCGGATTTGGTGCTGGTGTTTGACGACCACGCGGAAATTCTCGACTACAAGACCGACCGCAGCCGCGACGCCGGGTATTATGCGGATGAGTACGCCGCCCAGCTGCGGCTCTACCGCCGCGCGTTTGCCCAGCGGCTGAGCGTCCCCGTGACAAAGCTGACGATCTACAGCTTCGCGATCGGCGACGAGATAGACGTACCTTTGCAATAAAAAATGACCGATGGTATACAATACCATCGGTCATTTTATGTTACGGGGTTACTCCTGCCGGAACCGGCTCAAAAACTCCACCGTCTTCGGATTCTGCGGGTGCTCGAAAATGTCGGCGGGGGTGCCCTCCTCGCAGATGACGCCGTCGGCCATGTAGACAACGTGGCTCGACACGTCGCGGGCGAAGGCCATCTCGTGCGTGACGACGATCATCGTCAGACCCTCCTTCGCCAACTGGCGCATGACGGCCAGCACCTCGCCGACCATCTGCGGGTCAAGGGCGCTCGTCGGCTCGTCGAACAGAAGGACTTCGGGCTGCATCGCCAGCGCGCGGGCAATCGCGACGCGCTGCTTCTGGCCACCGGACAGCTGGCGGGGCTTGGCGTGGATATAGGGTGCCATGCCGACCTTTTCAAGGTTTTCCAGCGCGGTCTTCTGCGCGGTCTCCTTGTCCTGATGCAGCACATAGCGCAGACCCGCCGTGCAGTTGTCCAGCACGGTCATGTTGTTGAAGAGGTTGAAGCTCTGGAACACCATGCCGACCTTGGCGCGGTAGGCGCAGGGGTCGCTGCCCTTCGCCATGATGTCGCTGCCGTGGAACAGCACCTTGCCGTTCGTGGGCGTTTCCAACAGGTTGATGCAGCGCAGCAGCGTCGACTTGCCGCTGCCGGACGCGCCGATGATGCAGGTGACGTCGCCCGCGTTGACGGTGAAGTCAACGTCGCGCAGTACAACGTGGGTGCCGAAGCTCTTCGAGAGGTGGCGCACCTCGATAACAGGCTCAGACATGGGCTGCGCCTCCCTTCATATCCAGATTCTGGGACTCGTGCTGCGGGTCGGGGGCATTGTACATGCCGCTCGTGTAGGCCAGCGAGTCAGTCGTGTTCAGGTCGTAGTTCTGCGGGCCGTCCAGCGCTTTCTCCCACAGGCGCAGCAGATAGCTGGCGAACAGCGTCATCGTCAGGTAGACGACCATGACGATCGTCGCGCTCTCAAAATAGGTGTACAGTGCGCCGACGACGCTCTTGTGGACAAAGAACAGGTCGGTGATCGAGATAACGCTCAGCACCGAGGTATCCTTGATGTTGATGATGAAGTTGTTGCCGATCTGCGGGATGATGTTGCGCAGCGCCTGCGGCAGAATGACGTGCAGCATCGTCTGCCAGTGATTCATGCCGATGGCCTTCGCACCCTCGGTCTGGCCGGGGTCGATGGACACGATGCCGCCGCGCACGGTCTCGGCCATATACGCGCCGGTGTTGATCGACACGATGAAAAAGCCTGCCTGCCACATGCCCATCTTGATGCCGAATACCTGCAAAAGGCCGTAGTAGATGAAGACGGCCTGCACGATCATGGGCGTGCCGCGGAACAGCTCCACATAACAGCGCAGAAAGATGTGCAGGATTTTCAGCAGCACACGCTTCCACGCGGGGTCACGCTGCTTGTCGATGGGGATGGTCTGCAAGGCACCGACCGCAAAGCCGATCAGGCAGCCGAAAAACGTGCCAACCAGCGCCAGCAGCAGGGTCGTGCCCGCGCCGCGCAGATACGAGAAGCCGTACTTTTGCAGCACTGTGGCACAGTTTGCGAAAAAGTCTTGCATGGGGGGATTCTCCTTTACTGTTTCTTAACACCGAAGCCCCTGCCGTACAAGTGCGGCAGGGGCGGGCGGGTCTTACTCGCTCAGGGGCTGAACGCTGATGGCCTCGTTCATCATGGCGTTGTAGTCGTCGGTCGTCATCGTGGCAAGCACTTCGTTGATGGCGTCCTTCAGGGCGGTGTTGCCCTTCTTCAGCGAGATGCCGATGTTGATATCCTCGTCGCTGACGGCAAAGTCATTGTCACCGCCGCCGAAATCCAGCATCGTCAGGTCGGGGTAGGCGGTCAGGGCAGCCTGACCGGTGGGATGGTCGGTGACGACGATGTCGCACGCGCCGCTGTTCAGCGCGACCAGCATCGAGGGCGCGGTCTCCTGCGCGGGCAGGATGTTCGCATTCTCGATCTGCGGCAGGCAGGTGTCGTACCAGATGGTGCCCAGCTGGCTCGTGGCGGTCGCACCGGCCAGATCGGCCACGCTGGCGGCGTTGGCGTAGGCACTGTCCTTCTTCGTCAGGGTGACGATGGTGGCGTAGTAGTACGGGTCGGTGAAGTCGACCTGCGCGGCGCGCTCGGCCGTGATGGACTGACCGGCGATGACGCAGTCAACGTCGCCGCTCATGACGGCGGGGATCAGGCTGTCCCAGTCCAGCTTGACGATCTGAACTTTCTGGCCGAGGGCTTCGCCGATCTTCTTCGCCATCATAACGTCGTAGCCGTAGGCATAGTCGCTGGAGCCGCGGATCTCGACAGCACCGTTGGAATCATCGCTCTGCGTCCAGTTGTAGGGGGCGTAGGCGCACTCCATCGCGACGGTCAGGGTGGTGGGGTCGCCGTCGCCGTCCGGGGCGTCGGCGGTGGCGTCAGCCGCCTCGGCGGTGCTGTCGGCTGCGGTAGACTCCGCCGTGGAAGCAGCGGCGGTATCGGCGCTGCCGCCGCAGGCGGTCAGGCCGGCGGCCAGCACAGCGGCCATCGTCAATGCGATCGTATTCTTGAGTTTCATGATTCGGGTCTCCTTTGCCTTTATAAATTTCCCTCATATCCATGCAAAAAGCCTCGGTGTTCCACTGTGCGGATCACCGAGGCCAAATGCCTTATGACTGCCGAATGGTGCAGTGTAATGCCGCGCCATTGCGGCTGAATAAATATTACCTCAATACGGTATATTTGTCAAGTGCTGTTTGGATTAAGCAGCGGCCTTCTCGCTGTTCTTTTCACTGTTCTTGTAACTCTTGACACTGTGGAACACGATGTTCAAGCCCAGCACGATCAGCAGGATCGCGAGGATGAGCTGCAGGCCGTTGGCGATGAAGACAGCGCCCCAGGTGGTCTCACCGGCCGGGATGGTGGTGGACGCAGCGGCGGAGATGGCCTTGACCATTGCGATCAGGCGCTGCACCAGCGCGGTGAAGGTGACGCAGAGCATGATGACCAGCGGCGGGAACAGCATCTTGTTGTTGCGGCCGGTGACCTTCAGGAAGACGCACAGCGTAGCCAGAACCAGCGCGCTCAGCAGCTGGTTGGCAGAGCCGAACAGCGGCCAGATGTTTGCATAGCCGATCTTCGTCAGCAGGAAGCCGAACGCCAGCGTGATGAAGGTGGAGAAGTAGACATTGCAGAACAGCTTGCGCCAGCCCTCAGCGTGCTCCATATCGTCGACGCTGAACAGCTCCTGGAAGCTCATGCGGCCGATACGGGCGACGGCATCAAGGCTCGTCAGTGCCAGTGCGGAAACGCACATCGTCATGAAGACGGTCGCGATGGAAACGGGCACGCCGAACATCTCAAAGAAACCGGCGACGCCGCGGCTGAAGATCTGGAACGGGGTGCCCTCGGCGGGGGTGCCGTCCGCAGCGGCGGCAGCACCGGCAACGCAGAGCGCCAGAACAGCCAGCAGGCTCTCCAGCACCATGGCGCCGTAGCCGACCTTCAGCATATCCTTCTCGTTCTCAACGGTCTTGGAAGAAGTGCCGGAGGAAACGAGGCTGTGGAAGCCGGAGACCGCGCCGCAGGCGACGGTGACGAACAGGATGGGGAACATGGTGCCCAGCTTCTCGTTGTTGAAGCCGGTGAAGACGGGCAGGTTCATCGTGGGATGGGCGACCAGCAGGCCGATGACCGCACCGGCGATCATCGCACCGAACATGAAGGTCGTCATGTAGTCACGGGGCTGTTTCAGCAGCCACATGGGCAGAACAGCCGCGAAGAAGATGTAAACGAAGGTGATGTAGCTCCAACCGGCCTTGCCCAGAATGATGGGGGCGTTCATGCCGACGACGAAGGACAGCACGATGAAGACGATGCCGATGACGGCCTCTTTCCAGCCGGAGAAGTTGAACTTCTTCTGGATCAGGCCAAAGACGACGGCGAAGACCATGAACATGATGGAGACCATACCGGCAGCGCCGTTCGTGGCGGCAGCGGCAACCTGCGCACCGTCAGCGTCGAAGGCGTTGAAGGTGCCGGCGACCATGTCGGCGAAGGCGGCGATGACGATGCCGCAGAACAGCCAGCAGAACAGCAGGAACAGCTTACGGCCGGTCTTGCCGATGTACTTTTCAATCAGCAGACCCATGGACTTGCCGTCATTCTTGACGGAAGCGTACAGGGCACCGAAGTCGGTGACAGCGCCGAAGAAGACGCCGCCGAGCAGCACCCACAGCAGGACAGGCAGCCAGCCGAAGGCAGCGGCCTGAATGGCACCGGTGACAGGACCGGCACCTGCAATGGAGGAGAACTGGTGGGCGAAAACCGTCCAGCCGTTCGTGGGGACGTAGTCCTTGCCATCCTCCAGCCGCACAGCCGGAGTTTTGGCGTTGGGGTCGACACCCCAAGTCTTAGCGAGCCAACGGCCATATCCGGCGTACGCACATACCAGAACGACCGCGGCAATCAGAACGATCACAAGCGTATTCATTTGAATGAATCCCTCTTTCCTATTAGATTTTACAATCGCTTGTTCCCCTACTTTACCGCGATGTTCTTAATTTGTCAATGTAATGTTCACATTTTGGCAATATGATGATTTTTGGTGCAAAATGTAGAAAATTTATGGCGTCTTTTGTCACATTTGCGACGTTGACAAAGACGGGGGAAGGGGCTAGTATAAAGGCAGAACCGATGAATCGTTTCCATGACAAGAACTGCGGGAAACCCTGTAGGGGCGAACAGCGTTCGCCCGCAGAATGTATCGGCTGCCACAGCATTTCCGGGTTGTCGAGGACGCCGACCCCTACAACCGTAGGGGCGGATTCCATATCCGCCCGGAAGCACTGCCGCTGCCGCAAAATTGCAACGGGCGAACAATGTTCGCCCCTACCTATTTATAATACTGAAAAAAAGGAGACCCCCATGAAGCAGTGGCTCAAAGACGCAGTGTTCTATGAAATTTACCCCCAGAGCTTCTACGATACCAACGGCGACGGTATCGGCGACCTGCAGGGCATCATCGCCAAGCTCGACTATATCAAGGAGCTTGGCTGCAACGCCCTCTGGATCAACCCCTGCTATGACTCGCCGTTCAAGGATGCGGGCTACGACGTGCGCGACTATAAAAAGATCGCCCCCCGCTACGGTACGAACGACGACGCCAAGGCACTGTTTGAGGCAGCGCACGCCCGCGGGATGCACGTGCTGTTCGACCTCGTGCCCGGCCACACCAGCGAGGAGCACGCTTGGTTCAGGGAGAGCTGCAAGCCCGAACACAACGACTACAGCGACCGCTTTATCTGGACGGACTCCTGCTTTGCCTCCGGCGACGGGATGCCGTTCATCGGCGGCGAGACCGAACGCAACGGCACGTATATCCTGAACTTCTTCAAGTGCCAGCCTGCGCTGAACTACGGCTATGGAAAGATCAACCAGAAGTGGCAGAAGCCCACCGACGACCCCGCCTGCGTGGCAACGGTGGAGGCCATGAAGGACGTCATGCGATTCTGGCTGGACATGGGCTGCGACGGCTTCCGCGTCGATATGGCGTCGAGCCTTGTAAAGAATGACACTAAGAACAAAAAGCACACCTGCAAAATCTGGCGCAATATCCGGGATATGCTGGATGTCGAATACCCCGAGGCCGCGCTCGTCGCCGAGTGGAACGGCCCGCGCATGTCGCTGAAAAACGGCTTTGACATGGACTTTTATCTCGAGTGGCAGGGCAACGGCTACAGCTGGCTCATGCGCAACTATGACGGTGCGATGGACTCGAACCCGCACAACATCGGCAAGGCGTACTTCTGCAAGGACTCCGGCACCGGCATTGACAAATTCCTGGACGAGTACCTGCCGGCCTACAAGGCCACCCACAAGGACGGTCTGTGGTGCTTCATCACCTGCAACCATGACACGATCCGCCCCTCCGCGGGCCTGACGACTGACGAGCTGCGGCTGGCCTACGCGACAATTTTCACGCTGCCCGGTGCACCCTTCGTCTACTACGGTGACGAGATCGGTATGCGCTATCTGCCGCTGCCCACCAAGGAGGGCGGCTACTTCCGCACGGGCTCCCGCACGCCGATGCAGTGGGACGACACGGCCAACCACGGCTTCTCCACCGCCGAGGCTGATATGCTGTACCTGCCGGTGGACACGGCGGCCGACGCCCCGACGGTGGCCGACCAGCAGGCCGACCCCGACAGCCTGTTGAACACGGTCAAGAGCCTGCTGGCCTTCCGCCACGCCCACGCCGACCTCGACTCCGACGCGCCGTTTGAAGTTTTGTATGCGCCGAAGGCGAAGGGCGACTACCGCCCGTTCGTCTGGCAGCGCGGCGATCTGATCTGCGCCGTCAACCCGGCGGGCGTCGCGGCAGAGATCCCGCTGGAACTGGCCGAAGACCTGCACATCGCGTATACCATCGGCACCGCCGAGATCGTCAATGACACCCTGTCGCTGGGTGCCCAAAGCTTCGCGATTCTGGGGTAATTATACTATTGTAATAAGGAACGCCCTCGCTGCATCGATCCGCAGCGAGGGCGTTTTTTGTGGGCTGCCGCCCTCCCCAAAGCCTTCCCCCCCAGGGGGAAGGTGGCGCGCAGCGCCGGATGAGGGGCGAACCTTCCGCAGCAACCCTTTACCGGGCAACATCAGCACACCCGCCCCTCATCAGTCACCTTCGGTGCCAGCTTCCCCCTCAAGGGGGAAGCCTTTTGCGTGGGGGGATATATTCCTGCGCCCGTGCCGCGTGCCTGTTACCGCAATGGCTCCTTTTTGTCACCAATCCGCAAAAATCCCCCTTAAAATTTGTGCCATCTGCCGAAAATGCCTTTCCATGCCCACGAACCCCCGCCCACCCCATTGACAAAAAATGACAGGGGGGGGGGTATAATGAGGGCAAATAAAGCAATGCTTTATAAACTCGGAAAGGAATGTATACGAATGAAAAAATTGACAAAAGTTGCTGCCGGTGTGATGTGTACGCTGGCACTTGCGGTCAGCCTGCCCGTCTCTGCGTTTGCAAAGTCCAGCAAGCCGTTAAGCTATCTGTACACCTACCGACTGAATTTCGATGGCTATGATACAATGTCCATCACCCCGGATGACACCGGCTACCTGACCGTCCCTGACCTGCCCGACGGCTATGCCTACTGGATGTGCAACGGTCAGCACTTTATGCCCGGTCAGCAGTTGACCTACGATTCTCTGGATGACTGGATGTGTCCGGGCGTTGATCTGGATGATGATTTCGGGCATGGCCGCTACACCAGTGCCTATTTTATGCCCATTTCCGGTGAGACGGTTTATGTCCACTACTATACCGATACCACCGCCGTCAAGACCGACGCTGTCTATGAGGGTGGTTGGGCAGAGGCACCCGCCACGGTTGACGGCAAAAAGGTTTCCGAGTGGGTCACGGCGGACGGCAAATTTTCCATTGTCATGGATTCGCCGCAAGTCAAAATTACTTACGATGACCTGTTCTGGCATATCCATGTTGATGAGAGTGACTACACCTTGAACCTGTACGCCGTCTTTGCGGATGACGCCGCCACCCCGACCCCCGCGCCCACCGCACAGCCCGCCGCCCCTGTCACGACCGAGGAGAACACCCTCGCCCCGTGGCTGCAGAACGCTGCCAAGAGCAGCGAGCCTGCTGTGACCGTCGACACCCGCACCGAGCAGCAGAAGGAAATCGACGAGGCCATCGCCAACGGCACTTGGGGCATCGAGTACACCACCTGCGAGAAGTGCGGCTACCACAACTGGACGCGTCAGGGCAACGTTTACGTCTGCGATACCTGCGGCAACACGACCACCGAGGTCGTGAGCGCGAAGGGCGTCAAGGGTTACGTTGGCAGCGGCGCGATCGCCGCCGTCGCCCCCGGCAAGACTGTGGACGACACCCCGAAGTACGCCACCGCGAAGGAGGCACAGGCCGCCGCCGATAAGCGCGAGGCCGCCTATGCCGCCGCCGTGGCCGCCTTCCAGAAGCAGATCGCGGACCAGAATGCCGCATATTTGGCTTCGCTGAAGTAAGACAGGTATAACAAAAATCTCCGCCACCGGGTAGGTGACGGAGATTTTTTGTTTATATGACTGTAGGGGCGGGGCTCTGCTCCGCCCGTTGAACGTTGCGGCAGCCACAACGTCCCCCGGCGGGGTGAGGGCACCCCGCCCTACGAATAACGGATACGGTGTCATATCCCATTTTTGGTTGCGCTTCCCACAACGTATCCACAATCCCGTTGGACGTAGGGGTGCACCTGCGTGTGCGCCCGTGGGGCGTTCCCGCTGCCGCAACGTTTCACGGGGCGTCGAGGACGCCGCCCCCTACAACGCAGCGGAAACGAGATGCAACACCGCTATCACATCTTCTTCAACAACACTTCCTCCATCCCGCGCTTCGGCACGCAGAAATCGCGGTTGTCGTCGAGATAATACTTCACATCCCCGTCCTGCATCGGCACGAGATGGCTCTCGTGGGTGGGATACCCCAGCGCTACCATATAGCACAGCCGCACACCCTCCGGCAAGGCCAGCAGTTCCGTTAGCGCGGGACGGTTGATCGCACCCATGATGCAGCTGCCCACGCCGTGCGCCCATGCGGCGGCGGTCAGGCTGCCCAAGGCAAGGCCGACGTCCACATCGCTTGCGCCGGGCAGGTTGTCGTCCTGCAAAATTGCGATGAACGCGGTGGGCAGCTCGTCGGGTTTCGGCGCACCCTGCTCCGGCGGCAGATACGCCGCCCAATGCACCAGCGGCTGCACGGCGGCCACGGCGTCGGCACTCTCGACGATGATATAGCGCACGGTCTGGCGGTTTGCACCGCAGCTGGCAATGCGCGCCGCGTCGACGGCCTCGGTTAAAATTTCGGGCGCAACGGGACGCTGCTCGAACCGGCGGTAGGTGCGGCGGCCGCGTAGAAATTTCATCATATTCATGGGTGACACTTCCTTATTATAGTATACTTTGCATTATACGGCACATTGCGCCGCTGTGCAAGATTTATGCATCGATCACCGTCGCCGTTCGGCCGATGCCCACCGTCGCCGCAGTGATTTTTTTCCAGCTGGCGCAGCCGCAGACACCGTCCGCTGTCAGGCTGAACCGCCGCTGGCAGGCTTTCAGCGCGCTTTCGGTCGCCTGACCGAAGATTCCGTCCAGCGTGTTTGTCGAATACCCCAGCGCGTTCAGCGCGTCCTGCAAAATCAGCACATAGGTGCTGCGATTGCCGCGCCGCAGGGTAGGGTAGCCCGCTGTCGTGTTGCGGCATGCGGGCTTGCCGTACCGCCGGTCAAAGTGTACCCATGTCGGTGTCATCGACAGTGGCTCCACATAGCCCCACGCGCCGGTTCGCGCGGCGGCGTTGTAAATTCTGCGGCGGTTCGCAGCGGTCGTACTCTGCCCGACATCGAACGCTACACCCGCGTAGTGCTGGCTCGTCGTGCCGTGGCCACCCTCCCAGATGCGCTTGAACGCGTACCCCACCGGGATGCCGCTGCCGTAGGTGCGGCGGGTCAGGTTCCACGCCTCCATGGCGGCGGTCGTCGTCCATAGGACGTTCGCCTTGCTTGACCCGCGGAACTCCCGCACACGCAGTGTTGTGTTGGTGCTGTAGGGCATAGGGTCGTTCTCGCTTAAATCATAGCGGAAAAATTTGTTGTCGTAGGAATCGTAAACATAGACCTTTGGCATGCGTTATCCCTCCTGACATTCGCGGCAAAGGCTCTGCGCGGCGAGGCGCAGGCTCTCCCATGTGTCGGCGTCGACGACGCCCAGCGGTTCCAGCCCGGCGGTCAGCTGGTAGCTTTCCAGCGCGGCCTGCGTCGCGGCGTCGAACTGCCCGGTCTCCGGCACGAAATTCGCGGTCTGGTCGGCGGCGGCCACGGCGTTCAGCCACTTCTGCACCTGCAAGACCGCAGCGCCCGCGCTGCCCAGCGCCAGCGCTCCGGCAGGCCAGACGCCGCCCGGCTCCGGGCTTGCCCCGGCGGGGCTGGCGGCCAGCAGCTGCTCGGCAGCGTCGCGGAAGGTCAGCCAGTCGGCGGCGGTGACGATGCCCGTCTCGCTCAGCCCGAAATACCGCTGCGCGCTGCGCACGGCAATCTCCAGCTCCGGGTCAAAGTCGCTGCCGACGGCGTTGGTCGTGAAGTTGATCTCCGGGATCCACTGGCTTAAGAACAGCAGCATCTGGTTCAGCCGCAGCACCTCCGCGCCGGTGTCGCCGGGGCGCAGCGCCTTGTCCGGAGTCGGCAGGCTGACGGTACGCACCACGGGGCCGCTGGCGTCCAGCGCCAGCGCCGCGTCGTAGAGGCTCTGGAATGTCAGCCGCCCGACGACGCCGTCGACGGTCAGCCCGGCGTGCTCCTGCCACGCCTTGACGGCGCGGGTCGTCGCTGCGCCGAACTTGCCGTCCACTGTCACGGTCGGTACGTCGCTGTAGTAGGCCGCCAGCCGCCGCAGGTAATACTGCACCGCACGCACGGCGGTGCCGCTGCTGCCCGCGCGGGTCGTGGCGGTGAACTGCCCCGGCGCGACGTTCTGCGCGACGATGCGGTTCGCCACAGCGAGGCCGACCTCCTTCAGCTTGTTCCATGTGCTGCGCCCGACTGCGCCGTCGCTCGTCAGCCCGAACAATGTCTGGAACGCCTGCACGGCACTGACTGTAGCCGCGCCGAACTTGCCGTCCACCGTCACGGTACGCAGCGCGGTGTAGTTGTCCGCTGCCAGCCGCAGCCAGAACTGGATGAGCCGCACCTCCATCCCGGTATCGCCGCGCCGCAGCACCATCCCCGGCCACGCCGTGCCGCCAAGGTCGCTCTGCGCGTCGACCCACGCGGCGTACAGCGCCTTCCATGTCGTCTGCCCGACGACTCCGTCCGCCGTCAGGTGCTGCTTTTGCTGGAACGCCCGCACCGCGCGCTCGGTCGTCGCGCCGTAGCGGCCGTCGACGGTCACGCCGGGCAGCGACGCATCAAACTGCGCCAGATCCGACAGCCAGAACTGCACCTGTTCGACGCTGCTGCCCGTCGACCCGCGCCGCAGCACCGTGCCCGGCCAGCCGCCCACGCTCTGGGTGCCCTCGGCGGTCTCGCCCTCGCTTGTCAGCTCGGCGAGGTTTTTGACGCTGACGTAGATATAGCTGATTTTGTACCACGTTGCCTTGCCGACGATGCCGTCCGCCGTCAGGCCGAACTGCTTCTGGAATTTCTTCACGCTGCTCTCGGTCGCCTCGTCGAACGTCCCCGTGACGGAGGGCTTGCCGAAGGACGGGTAGTCTTTCGAAATGCGGGACAGCTGCTTTTGGAGGATGCGCACATTCGTGCCGGTGCTGCCGCGCCGCAGCGGGCTGCCGGGATAGCTGGATGGGATGGCCGCGATGTTGTCGGTCGTGACAAGCTGCACGCGGTTGCCGTAGTAGTACCGCAGGATTTGCAGCGCGTTCATGCCCTCGTTCGCGCGGTCGACCGTGCCCCACTGCTTCATGCCGGGGCAGGTGACGGTCTTGCCGTCGCAGTATTCGGTGAAATACGGCTCGGCGTCGCCGCTGCGCTGCACGAAGGTATTGAACAGCTCGGCGGTCAGCCTCTCCATGACCGCGAACACCGTGCGTCCGTTGACGTAGGCCTGATCGTACCCCGGCGACCCCGTGATGTTGAAGCTGTAGCCCCGGCTGGGGTACCACTCTGTCCAGATACGGTTCAGCGCAAGGCTGACCTGCGCGATGATATTCGCGCGCAGGGCCTGCTCCGGCCAGGAAAGCGCGCCGAATCACACAAAAGGCCATTGCACCCCGCTGCGAAAAATGCTATACTTAATCCGTATTGGTTTTATGACAGGAAAAAGGGGAATGTAGATGAAAATCGGATTTGATAACGACAAATACCTTGCGATGCAGTCTGCCCATATCCGGGAGCGTATCGCCCAGTTCGACAACAAGCTGTATCTGGAATTCGGCGGCAAGCTGTTCGACGATTACCATGCGTCCCGCGTGCTGCCGGGCTTCCAGCCTGACTCCAAGCTGCAGATGCTTTTGCAGCTGAAGGAGCAGGCCGAGGTCGTCATCGTCATCAGTGCCGAGGACATCGTTGCCAACAAGATGCGCGGCGACTACGGCATCACCTACGATGTCGACGTGCTGCGCCTGATCGACGCCTTTCAGGGCGTTGGCCTGTTTGTGGGCAGCGTCTGCGTGACGAAGTACACCGACGCGCCGGAGGTCACCGCCTTCGAGCAGAAGCTCAAGGGGCTGGGCATCCGCACCTTCCGCCACTACAAAATCCCCGGCTACCCCAACGATGTGGCGAACATCGTCAGCGACAATGGCTATGGCAAAAACGAGTACATCGAGACCGAGCGCCCGCTGGTGGTCATCACCGCGCCCGGCCCCGGCAGCGGCAAGATGGCGGTCTGCCTGTCCCAGCTGTACCATGAGTACAAGCGCGGGGTCAAGGCGGGCTACGCCAAGTTCGAGACCTTCCCCATCTGGAACCTGCCGCTGAAGCACCCGGTCAACCTCGCCTATGAGGCCGCGACTGCTGATTTGAACGACGTCAATATGATCGACCCGTTCCATCTCGAAGCCTACGGCGAGACGACGGTCAACTACAACCGCGACGTTGAGATTTTCCCGGTCGTCAATGCAATGTTCGAGCTGATCGCGGGCAAGAGCCCTTACCGTTCGCCCACGGATATGGGCGTCAACATGGCTGGCAATTGTATCGTCGATGATGAGGTCTGCCGCGAAGCGTCGCTGAACGAGATCGTGCGGCGCTATTTCAAGTGCCTCTGCGACCAGAAGGTCAGCGGCATCGTCAAGCAGGAGCGCTTCAAGCTGGAACTGCTGATGAATCAGGCCGGCATCGCGCTGGGTGAGCGCGAAGTAGAAAAGCGCGCCCATGCTATGTCCGAAGCGACCGACGGCAAGCCTGCGGCGGCCATCGAGCTGTCTGACGGTACGATCGTCACCGGCAAGACCGGCCCTCTGCTGGGCGCGGCGTCCTCGGCACTCTTGAATGCGCTGAAAAAGCTGGCAGGTATCGATCAGGAAATTGATCTTGTCTCGGCGCATGCTATCGAGCCGATCCAAACGCTGAAAACGAACTACTTGGGCAGCAAGAACCCCCGCCTGCACACCGACGAGATTCTGATCGCGCTGTCCAGCTCGGTTTCCGAGAATGAGTACGCCGCCAAGGCTATGGAACAGATCCCTAACCTGAAGGGCTGCGATATGCACTCCACGGTCATCCTCTCCAGCGTCGACAGCGACACCCTGAAAAAGCTGGGCATGTACCTGACCTGCGAACCGACCTACGAAGAAGACGACCGCATGTACCATAAAAAGTAAACCCACCGGGAGCAGCATCAGCTGCTCCCTTTTTCTTATACGGTAGGGAGGGGGCTTGACCCCGCCACCACAATTTGTGCCCTTCTCCGCCCCGTACCCCCATATACACCCTGCCCAAAAATCACGATCAAAAGTTGTCGAAAAAATCGAAAAAACCTGTTGACAAGAGTTGCGGGCTGTGGTAATATAATCAAGCTGTCTCGCGGGGCATCCCCCGCGGCGACAGCCGCTGAAGCCTATACCTACAGCTTGTACGCGTTTTTTGAAGAAAACTTCTTCAAAAAACTTT
>CAKSUQ010000025.1 GCA_934502625.1 uncultured Gemmiger sp. | reverse complement strand
TACCGTGCCCTGATCGCTGAGCTGGGTCTGCGTAAGTAATTTTCGCAAAAACGGGCAGGGTGCATTTGCACTCTGCCTGCTTTTTTTATATTACGGCGTGCCGCATTCTGTAGGGGGCGGCGTCCTCGACGCCCCGCGGGCGGATATAGAATCCGTCCCTACACCTCAAGGGAAACGCCATCCGTAGGGGTGGATTCATATCCGCCCGTGCCCGTTCCCGGCAGCGCATATCTAAAATCCCACTGCGTATTTTACAGCCCTTCCCGCCGCCATTTTGTGCAGTAAATCGAGCACCCAGACAATACGGTCTGGCTGCTGGCTTTATTGTACAAGATCGGGGCAGGGGAGAGGCTGAAAGTAAAAATCTACCAAAGAAGGAGAATCCCTATGGCTTACGAATTCGCATCCAGACTGGAAACCTTCCCCAACTACCGCAAGTTCGAGACGACCTTTGCGGGTCGCCCGTTTGTGGTCGAGACCGGCAAAATGTGCGGTCTGTCCAACGGCAGCGCCATGATCCGCTACGGCGAGACCTGCGTGCTGTGCAACGTCACGATGAGCGACAAGCCCCGCGACGGCGTCGACTTCTTCCCCCTCAGCGTTGAGTTTGAGGAAAAACTCTACGCCGCCGGCCGCATCCCCGGCAGCTTTATGCGCCGCGAAGGCCGCCCCGGCGAGCACGCCATCCTCTCCTCCCGCGTCGTTGACCGCCCCATCCGCCCGCTGTTCCCGAAGGACATGCGCAACGATGTCTGCGTCACGATGACTGTCATGAGCCTTGACCCCGACTGCTCTGCCGAGATCTCCGGCATGAACGGCGCGTCGCTGGCCATCGCCATGTCCGACATTCCGTGGGGCGGCCCCATCGCGGGCGTCTTCGTCGGTCTGGTCGACGGCGAGATCGTGCTGAACCCCACCAAGGAGCAGCGCGAGCACAGCGATCTCTCCCTGACCCTTGCCGCCAGCGAGGAAAAGATCGTCATGATCGAAGCCGGCGCTAACGAGGTTGACGAGGAGACCATGATGAAGGCCATCCGCACCGGCCACGAGGAAATCAAGAAGATGCTCGCCTTCATCAACGGCATTGTGGCAGAGATCGGCAAGCCGAAGAAGAGCTTTACCCCCGTTGAGCTTGACCACGCGCTGCTGGCTGACGTCTACGCGAAGCACCTTGACGAAGTCAAGGCCGCGATGAACACCGACGACAAGAATGTCCGCGACGCTGCGATGCTGCCCATCATGGACGCCATCGCCGCCGAGCACCCTGAACTGACCGCCGCCGACCTCGACCTCATCAGCTACAAGCTGCAGAAGAAGGTCGTCCGCACCTGGCTGCTGGAGGACGGCAAGCGCGTCGATGGCCGCGGCATCAACGAGATCCGCCCGCTGGCCGCTGAAGTCGGCCTGCTGCCCCGCGTCCACGGCTCCGGCATGTTCACCCGCGGCCAGACGCAGGTGCTGACCATCTGCACCCTCGGCTCCACCAAGGACGCGCAGATGATGGATGACCTGTCCGACACGCCTTACAAGCGTTATATCCACCACTACAACTTCCCGCCGTACTCTGTCGGCGAGGCGCGCGCACCGCGCAGCCCCGGCCGCCGCGAGATCGGCCACGGCAACTTGGCCGAGCGCGCACTCATCCCTGTGCTGCCTGATCAGGCCGAGTTCCCCTACACCATCCGCTGCGTCTCCGAGGTTCTGTCCTCCAACGGCTCGACCTCGCAGGCCTCCATCTGCGGCTCCACGCTGGCACTGATGGACGCGGGCGTGCCCATCAAGGCACCCGTTGCGGGCATTTCCTGCGGCCTGATCACCGACGGTGACCCGCTGCACGGCGGCCGTTGGATGACGATGCTGGACATTCAGGGCGTCGAGGACTTCCACGGCGATATGGACTTTAAGGTCGGCGGCACCCGCCGCGGTATCACGGCCATCCAGATGGATATTAAGGTCGACGGTCTGACCTATGAGATCGTCGAGGAAGCGCTGGAGAAGTGCCGCAAAGGCCGCCTGTACATCCTCGACCAGATCATCAAGCCCGTCATCGCCGAGCCGCGCGCCGAGCTGTCCAAGTACGCGCCCAAGATGTTCAGCATGATGATCCCTGTCGACAAGATCAAGGACGTCATCGGCAAGGGCGGCAAGGTCATTCAGGAAATGTGCGCGAACTTCAACTGCAAGATCGACATTGAGGAGGACGGCCATGTCTTCATCTCTGCCGTCGATCAGGACGACGCGAAGCGCGCCATCGCGACCATCAAGACCATCGTGGAAGACCCGGAGATCGGTGCTATCTACAAAGGCCGCGTGACCCGTCTGATGAACTTTGGCGCGTTTGTTGAGATCGCGCCGGGCAAGGAAGGCCTTGTCCATATCTCGAAGCTGGATGACCACCGCGTCGAGCATGTCGAGGACGTCGTTGCCGTCGGCGACCCGATCTTCGTCATGGTGACCGACATCGACCAGCAGGGTCGTATCAACCTGTCCCGCAAGGACGCCATCGCCGCCATCGCCAAGAAGCGCGCCGAGGCCGCCCAGCAGTAACTTACTTTTCTTGCAAGAAAAGTAAGCAAAAGAACTCCAATATATCAACACAAAAAGGGGAGTCTGCCGTGAACCGGCAGGCTCCCTTTTTAAATTGCGTAACTCCGTAGGGGCCGGGCATGCCCGGCCCGCAGCCTAACCGCAAACGCCCAGCAAAGGCAAAGCTGCGGGCCGCACATGTGCGGCCCCTACAAACCG
Organism: uncultured Gemmiger sp.; assembly: GCA_934502625.1. Lineage (GTDB taxonomy): Bacteria > Bacillota > Clostridia > Oscillospirales > Ruminococcaceae > Gemmiger. The sequence goes on along the minus strand of CAKSUQ010000025.1, from coordinate 25,195 downwards.
GCGCGGAAAAGCATTGTAGGGGCGGCATATATGCCGCCCGCGCTGCTTACTCCGCCTTATCAGAAAACACCATATACAGCCCCACGGCACCAACAATGACGCCTATCGCGGCAAACGGGAAATCGCCAAAATTGTACAGAATCGTGGCGTTGATTTCCTCACTGCCTGCGCAAAGCAGGATGCCAAAGAGAAGCAGTGCAATGCCCTTTAAAACCTTGCTGTTCATACGGGTGACCTCCTGAAATTCAAATATACGACCTCTTACCGCCGATTATACCACAAAAGAGGCTGCCGCACAAGGTCAAACCTCATGCTGCAGCCTCTCGCTATAACCCGTTCCCGGTGAAAAATATTGAAAGTTCTTTTGCTTACTTTTCTTTCAAGAAAAGTAAGTTACTTCTCGATGACTTCCTTGGTGTCGCGGGCAATCATCAGCTCTTCGTTCGTCTCGATGATCAGGGTGCGGACACGGGCACCCCACGCGGTGACCTCGACGACGTCCTTCTTCTGCTTGTGGGCGTCGCGGTTCTTGTCGGTGTCGATGCGGATGCCCAGCCAATCCATGTGATGACAGATCTTCGCGCGGGAATCTGCGTCGTGCTCGCCGATGCCGCCGGTGAAGACGATGGCATCCACGCCGCCCATCGCGGCAATGTAGCTGCCAATGGTCTTCTTGATCTGGTAGTTCAGCATGTCGCTGGCCAGCTGTGCGCGTTTGTTGCCGCTCATGGCGGCATCCTCGACATCGCGCTTGTCGCTGGACACGCCGGAAACACCCAGCAGGCCGGACTTCTTGTTCAGGATCTCGTCCAGCTCGTGACCGGTGATCTCCAGATTGTACTTCAGGTAGTTGACCACAGAGGGGTCAAGGTCGCCGCAGCGGGTGCCCATCATCAGGCCGGCCAGCGGGGTCATGCCCATGGAGGTGTCGATGACCCTGCCCTGATCGACAGCAGCGATGGAAGAACCGTTGCCCAGATGGCAGGTAATGAGCTTCAGGCGCTCAATGGGCTCCTCCAGAAATTCGGCAGCGCGGTGGCTGACGTACTTGTGGCTGGTGCCGTGGAAGCCGTAGCGGCGGACGCCGTACTTCTCGTAGTACTCGTAGGGGATGGCGTACATGTAAGCCTTCGGGGGCATGGTGGAGTGGAACGCGGTGTCAAAGACAGCGACGTTCGGCTTGTCCTGACCGAAGACCTTGTAGGAGGCCTCGATGCCCAGAATGGCGGCGGGGTTGTGCAGGGGTGCCAGCGGGCTCAGGTCGTGGATGGCCTTGACGACTTCGGGGGTGATGAGGCAGCTTTCCTTGAACTTCTCGCCGCCGTGGACGACGCGGTGGCCGATGGCGTCGATCTCAGAGACGCTGTCGATGACCTTGCCTGCGCCGGTGGTCATCTTCTTCACGACCTCGGTGAATGCCTCGGTGTGGGTGGGGAAGATGGCGGGGGTGGTGGCCTTCTGGCCGTTGGCCTCGTGGGTGATCATGCTGCTTTCCATGCCGATGCGCTCGCACAGACCCTTGCAGAGGACTTTCTCGCCCTCCATATCGATCAGCTGGTACTTCAGGCTGGAAGAACCACAGTTGATAACCAGAACTTTCATGGAATATCCTCCTTAAAATCTCAGGGCAGAAGCCCTTTCCGAATCGCTGAAATTATTATATAATGGAGGAAACGCTTTTTCAAGGGCAATAACCGCAAGAATAGTCAATTTTTGCAAACATTTCCAAAGTACTTTTTTAACAATCTATCGTGAGGAATTGTTATGAAATTCACAGGCATTATTGCCGAATATGACCCCTTCCACAACGGCCACGCGGCACAGCTGGCAGCGGTACGGGCAGCCGGGGCGCAGTGCGTTGCCGTCTGCATGAGCAGCGGCGCGGTGCAGCGCGGCGGTGTGCCCATCCTGCCGGAGAGTGTGCGGGTGCGCGCGGCGCTGGCGGCGGGGGCGGACATCGTCGTCGCCCTGCCCGCGCCCTATGCCTGCACCACGGCCGAGCAGTTCGCCGCAGCAGGCGTGCGGCTGCTGGCCGCACTGGGGTGCGACACGCTGGCCTTTGGCGCGGAAACGCCCGACGCTGCGTCACTTTTGAAAACGGCAAAGCTGCTGCAGAGCGGCGCGCTTGATGCAAAAATCCGGCGGAACCTCGCCACAGGCATGACCTACGCTGCCGCCCGCGCCGAGGCCGCCGATGCGCTGCACACCGGCGCGGGGGAACTGCTGCGCACGCCGAACAACATCCTCGGCATCGAGTACTGCAAGGCCATCCTGACGCAGGGGGCGGCGCTGACGCCGTTTGCCCTGCCGCGGTTGGGCGCTGCCCACGGCGGCGGCGCGGGCGCACACGAGGGCACGCCGATGGCGAGCGCGAGCTTCCTGCGCAGCCTGCCTCAGTCCGATTGGGAACCCTTTGTGCCTGCCAAGGCCGCCGCACTCTACGGCAAGGCCGCTGCGGCGGGGCTGCTGCTGGACAGCGCGAAATTTGAGACGGCTATGCTGACACTGCTGCGGATGCAGGACCCGGTCAACTTTGCGCAGGCGCGCGGCGTCAGCGAGGGACTGGAAAACCGCTTGGCCACCGCAGTGCGGGAGGCAACCGGCCTCGATGACCTCTACACCCGGCTGAAAACGAAGCGCTACCCCCACGCCCGAATGCGGCGGCTCGTCCTCGACGCGGCGCTGCAATACCCGGCGCAGCTGCCCCCGCCGCCCTACCTGCACGTGCTGGGCGCGAAAAAAGCCGCGCTGCCGCGCCTAAGGCAGGCAACGCTGCCCGCCGCGACGGCGCTGGCCGATTTGGCGCGCACCGGGGACGCGGCGGCCAAAATCGCTGCGCTCCACAGCCGCACGGTCGACCTTTCGTCCCTCTGCCGCGAACAAACGCAGCCGATGGGTCTGGCGTTTACGCAGAAGCCCATCATCCTATAGCAAAAAAGCCTTCCCCAGAGGGGGAAGGTGGCGCGCAGCGCCGGATGAGGGGCAAAGCTCCCGCAGTATCCCATTCACGGGCAACCGCGAAACCGCCGCCCCTCATCAGTCGCCTTCGGCGACAGCTTCCCCCTCAGGGGAAGCCAAAACCTCACAAATTCGTCCCGTTCCGTTGCCTTGCAAACTGCCTTGCGTGGTTCACAAACTCCCGCGCGGCGGGGGAGAGCACGCTGCGCGACAGGCACGCTAACCCGATGCTGCGCTTGGCGGCGGGCTCCAACTGCAAGACTTGACAGCCCGCGCTGGCCGCGCCCTCCTTGAACATCAGCTCCGGCATCAGCGCCAGCCCCTGCCCACAGGCGACCATCGCGATCATGCTCTGGTCGTCGACGATGTAGCACTGGCTCGAAACATGCAGGTCGTTCTTTTTAAAATAGCTTTGGATGTCGGCGTCGACGTCGGACTGCTGGCTGACAAACGGCTGGCCGCGCAGTTCCTCGGCGCGCACGACGCCGGGGCGGCGGGGCTTATAGTCCGGCGGCGCGATGCAAATCAGCCGGTCGTCGTACAGCGGCTCGAAATCAAGGTCACGGGCACTGGAGTTGGACAGAAAGCCCAACTCGACCGCGCCCGTTTTCAGCCAGCCAGTGATGTCGTCGTAGGACCCTTGATAAATTTGCACGTCGATGCCGGGAAACTCTGCCCGGAAGACGGGCACGATCTTCGGCAGCCATGTCACACAGGCTGAGTTGAACACCCCCAGCCGCAGTGCGCCCTTGTGCATGCCGTTGATCTGCGCGATGGACTGGTCGAGCGATTCGCTGCTGGCGAGCATCTGTTGGATGGCGGGCATCAATTTTTCGGCGGCGGCGGTCAGTGTGACGCCGCTTTTCGTGCGGGTGAACAGCGGAAAGCCGCACTCGGCCTCAACGCCGGACACGGCATGGCTGACGGCGGAAGGGGTGATGTGCATACGCTCCGCCGCCGCGGCGAAGGTGCCCAGCTGTGCGACGATGCTCAGCAGCTGGCAGTCTGTCAGGGTCATGGTCTGCATCTCCTGTGGTGAAAATAATTCATGCTCCGTGTGAAAAAGTTGAGCTTTACTTCATGTCTATAATGTACTATCATAAAGACAGAAAGTCAAGGTCTGCAGCGCACAATGCAGACGATGAAAGACTCCTCTCCCTCCAACCTTACCCCATCGGATCGCACAGCCGATGGGGCTTTTTTTATTTGTGAAATTGTGGTATGATAGTTCCATAGCCTTCCCCCGGAGGGGGGAAGCCTCTTTATGAATAGGGGAGGATACTATGGCAAAATCACGCGGGGTGCGGGGCGCAGCGGGCGTCTGCGCGGCGGCATCCCTGTTTTATCTTTTGGGGCGCGGTGTGCTGACACTGCTGGTCAGCGCGGTGATGGGGCTGTTGCACAGCGGCGCAAGCCTCGCGCACCCCGTCGGCTTCAGCGGTACCAGCATTGCCCTGCTGGAACTGCTCATCGGGCTGGGCGCGATCGCCCTGACGCTGGTGCTGCTTTTGAAGCTGACCCGCCTGCAAACGGTCGATCTGCGTATTACGCTGCCCGCGCCGTGGAGCCCCGGCTTCTGCCTTGTGGTGTTTCTGGGGCTGGCGAACCTCGCGAACCTCGTGGGTGCACTGCTGAACCGCCTGACCGGCACCGAGACGACGTCCGAGATGCTGCCCAGCGGTGGCATGGAGCTGTTCGTGCAGTTTTTGGCGCTCTGCGTCATGCCCGCCGTGGCCGAGGAACTGCTGTTCCGCGGCGCGCTCCAAGGGCTGATGCGCCCCAGCGGCAGCGCGGCGGCCATCTTCGCCCCGGCGCTGCTGTTCGGGCTTTTGCATCTCGACCTCGCGCAGGGGCTGACGGCGTTCGTCTGTGGGGTGTTCCTCGGCTGGCTGGCCGAGCGCTCCGGCAGCATTTTGCCGGGTATGCTGCTGCATCTCGTCAACAATATCTTGGCCTTTTTGACGATTTACCTGCGGTATTACGCCCCGGCGGAGGTATCGCTGGGTGTCGAGCTGTTCATCCTGCTGTTCTTCCCGGTTTTCGCCGCGTGGACGATCTGGCATGCGCGGCAGCAGGGCTTCCGCTTTTCGGCCGGGCTGCGCCCCGGTGTCGATGTGCTGGCGGTTTTTACCAGCCCGGTCTACAACATCACGGCAATATTCCTTGTCGTGTATGCGGCAATTTTTGCGCACTGAGAGGGAACTATGACCGATGAAGAACTGATGCGCGCCGCGCTGGACGAGGCAAAGCTCGCCGCCGCGCTGGGGGAAGTACCGGTGGGGGCGGTCGTTGCCAAGGACGGTGAAATTGTCGCCCGCGCGCACAATCTGCGGGAGAGCGGCAAGAACGCGATCTACCATGCCGAGCTGATGGCAATTGACGCCGCGTGTAAAAAGCTGGGCGGCTGGCGGCTGTGGCAATGCGAGCTTTTCGTCACGCTGGAGCCCTGCCCGATGTGCAGCGGCGCGATCATCAACAGCCGCCTGAAACGTGTCGTCTACGGCGCGCGCGACCCCAAAGCGGGCTGCTGCGGCAGTTTGACAGATTTGTTTGCCCTGCCCTTCAACCACCACCCCGCCATTGAATCGGGTCTATTGGAAAATGAGGCACAGGCGCTTTTGCAGGATTTTTTTGTGATGCTGCGGGAAAAGCGGAAGAAAAAATCCGTGACGTGACACGGGCGGATATGGAATCCGCCCCTACGCCGTAGGGGTCGGCGTCCTCGGCGTCCCGCCGTGCCCATTTCCCACAAGAACAACTTAGAGGTTCAACCATGAACAAAAACGTCTTCATCACCGGCGGCAGCCGGGGCATCGGGGCGGCGGCGGTGCTGGCCTTCGCACAGGCCGGTTACAACGTCGCCTTCACCTACCACGCCCACCCCGAAGCCGCCGAAGCCGTGTGCTGTCAGGCACAGCAAGCCGCTCCCGACGGGCGGTTCCTTGCCCTTCAGGCCGACGCCGCCGACGCCGCGCAGGTTCGCGCCGCCGTCGCCGAAGCTGTGCGCGTGCTGGGCAACCTGCAGGTACTCGTCTGCAACGCGGGCATCGCGCAGGTCAAGCTCTTTACCGACACGACCGACGAGGACTGGCGGCGGATGATGGCCGTCGACCTCGACGGCGCGTTCTACGCATGCCGCGCCGTGCTGCCCGGCATGATCCACCAAAAATACGGCCGCATCCTGCTCGTCAGCAGCATGTGGGGGCAGACCGGCGGCAGCTGCGAGGTCGCCTACAGTGCGGCGAAGGCCGGGCTGATCGGCCTTGGCAAGGCGCTGGCGAAGGAGGAAGGCCCCAGCGGCATCACGGTCAACGTCCTTGCGCCGGGCGTCATCGACACCGACATGATGGCGGGCTTCACCGATGAAGACCGCGCCGCCTTGGCCGAGGAAACCCCCGTCGAGCGCCTTGGAACAGCGGCGGAGGTCGCCCGTATGATGGTCTTTCTGGCAGACGAGGCCAGTGGCTACATCACCGGGCAGGTGCTCGGCGTCAACGGGGGACTGGTGATTTAAAACACTGCACAAGAAAGGACGCATACTATGACCGCTGAAAATCTGCTGGCTGCCCTGCACACGGCGGAAAAACTCAAGGACGCCACCCGCCACTGCTATACCTCCGGCGGGCGGCACGAGAGCGTGGCCGAGCACAGCTGGCGCTTGGCACTGATGGCCTACTGGCTCAAGGATTCCTTCCCCGGTGCCGACATGGACAAGGTCATTCGCATGTGCCTGATTCACGACCTTGGAGAGTGTTTCACAGGCGATATCCCGACATTCGACAAGACTGCCGCCGACGAAAACCGCGAGGAAGAATTGCTGTATAACTGGGTGGCATCGCTGCCCGCACCGTTCAACGCCGAGATGCGCGCTCTCTACGACGAGATGGCCGCCCGCGAGACGCAGGAGGCGAAAATTTACAAGGCACTCGATAACATCGAGGCCGTTGTCCAGCACAACGAATCCGATATTTCGACGTGGGTGCCGCTGGAATACGAGCTGAACCTGACCTACGGCAGCGACAAGGCCGCGTTCTCGCCCGTCATGCAGGCACTGCGCGACGTCGTGCGGGAAGAGACGCTGCAAAAAATGGCTGAGCACGAGCAGGGCTGACCGCCCGCACAAAACTGCCCCCTCTTTGCATACTATACCGCAAAGGGGGGCTTTTTATGGCGGTTTTCCAGAATGGCATCGATGTCTCGCGCTATCAGGGCAGCATCAACTGGAATCAGGTCTCGGCGGCGGGCAAACAGTTTGCCATCGTGCGTGTCGGTTCCAGCAACAGCGGCGGATTGTACGTTGACCCGTATTTTTTGCAGAACATCAACGGCGCAAAGGCTGCCGGGCTGCGGGTGGGCGCGTACTATTATACCTACGCCCGCACCCGCGCGGCGGTCGCGAACGAGCTGAACATCTTCATGAACGCCATGCAGGGCTTGCAGCTGGAATACCCGGTCTTCGTCGATGTTGAGGATTCCAGCCTGACGAGCCTTGGCCGCGCCGAGCTGACGAGCCTTGTACAGTACGCGATGGACATTCTCTACCAGCGCAAATGGTACGCTGGGTGGTACAGCTACACGAACTACATCAACAGATACCTCAACGCCGGGGCGCTGAGCCAGTACCCGCTGTGGGTGGCGGACTACCGCTCGACGCCGGGCTACACGGGCAGCTATGCGATGTGGCAGTATTCCGGCAGCGGAAGCGTCAGCGGCATTTCGGGCGCGTGCGACCTCAACCGCAGCTACAAGGATTTTTTGCCGGTGATCCAGACCGGAGGCTACAACAACTATGGGGCCTCCGGTCCTTCTATGGAGACGGTCAGCGGGCAGCGGCTCGTCGTCTTCAACGCCCGGTGCGAGTATTTCTACACGGCCAATTTCAACGATGTGGTGGGCTATCTGCCGCTGGGTAACTACTGCGTCGTCAAGCAGAGCACCCAGAAATACAACGGCTACGATTGGGTCATCTTCCGCTATCAGGGCGGCGAGTATTGGACAGCTGTCATCGGCGACCGCAACCGCGTCGAGCCGTGCAATTGCGATTGCAATTCGTGAAAACAACTTGACGACAACTGAATGTTGTATTAAACTGAAAATAGAACGCGATACAAGGCACACGGGCGGGCGCATATGGAATGCGCCCCTACGGTTGTAGGGGTCGGCGTCCTCGACGACCCGGGAGCTTTACGGCACCGGCAACATTCCGAGGTCGAACAATGTTCGCCCCTACAAATACCCACTAACCCGCAAAATCTGACCAAATCAAATTTGACAAACCCTTCTCATCTGTGGTTTAATAAATTTATATGCGCAAAAACTACTACTGTTTATCATAAATTCGGAGGGAACCGCCGCATGGCAAAAAAACAACAGGAATACGGCAATGACAGTATCCGCCAGCTGAAAGGCGCCGACCGTGTGCGCAAACGCCCGGCGGTCATCTTCGGCTCTGACGGCGTCGAGGGCTGCGCCCATTCCATCTTCGAGATCATCTCCAACTCCATCGACGAAGCGCGCGACGGCCACGGCAACCGCATCAACGTCACGCTCTTCCCGGAGCATGTCGTCGAGGTCGAGGACTTCGGCCGCGGCATCCCGGTCGACTACAATAAGGCTGAGGAGCGCTGGAACTGGGATCTGGTCTTCTGCGAGCTGTACGCCGGCGGCAAATACGCCGAGGGCAGCGGCAACTATGATTTCAGCCTTGGCCTGAACGGCTTGGGCCTGTGCGCCACCCAGTACGCGAGCGAGTGGATGACCGCCGACATTTACCGCGACGGCTTCCATTATCACCTCGACTTCAAAAAAGGCGAGAACGTCGGCGGCCTGCAGAAGGAGCCGTTCAAGGGCAAGCGCACCGGCTCGGTCATCCGCTGGAAGCCCGACACCGAGGTCTTCACCGACATTGCCGTCCCGGCGGAATCCTTCAAGGATATGCTGCGCCGTCAGGCGGTCGTCAACGACGGCGTCACGCTGGTCTTTACCGATAAATCCGGCGCAGATGCCGAAAAGTTCGAGTACCTCTACGAACACGGCATCACCGACTACGCCAACGAACTGGTGGGGGACAAGGGGCTGACCCCGGTGCATTTCTGCTCCGGCGCTGCGACCGGCCGCGACCGCGCCGACCAGCCCGACTATCAGGTCAAGATGAACGTCGCATTCGCTTTCTCCAACACCGTGCAGAGCCTTGAATACTACCACAACTCCAGTTGGCTAGAGCATGGCGGCAGCCCCGACCGCGCTGTGCGCACGGCCTTCGTTAGCCAGATCAACGCGTGGCTGAAAAACAAAGGCCTGTACAAAAAGAACGAAAGCGCGATTACTTTTGCCGACGTGCAGGACTGTCTGGTGCTCGTCTCGTCCAGCTTCTCGACCCGCACCAGCTATGAGAACCAGACGAAAAAAGCCATCACGAACAAGTTTGTGGCGCAGGCCATGACCGAGTTCTTGAAACACCAGATCGAAGTCTACTTCATCGAGCACCCCGACGAGGCCGAGAAGGCCTGCAAGCAGGTGCTCATCAATAAGCAGAGCCGCGAGCACGCCGAAAAAGCGCGCATCACGATCAAAAAGACGATGACGCAGCAGATGGATTTGGCGAACCGTGTGCAGAAGTTTGTCGACTGCCGTACCAAGGACGCCAGCCGCCGCGAGCTGTATATCGTGGAGGGCGATTCCGCCATGGGCGCGGTCAAGCAGAGCCGCGACTCGGAGTTTCAGGCCATCATGCCCATCCGCGGCAAGATTCTGAACTGCCTGAAGGCCGACTACGCCCGCATTTTCAAGTCGGAGATCATCACCGACCTGATCCGCGTCATGGGCTGCGGCGTCGAGCTGGGCGGCAGCCACAACAAAGACCTTGCCAGCTTCAATCTGGACAACCTGCGCTTTAATAAAGTCGTCATCTGTACCGATGCCGACGTCGACGGCTACCAGATCCGCACGCTGGTGCTGACGATGCTCTACCGCCTGACGCCGACCCTCATCAACAAGGGTTACGTCTATATCGCAGAGTCGCCGCTATACGAGATCAACACGAAGAACAAGACCTACTTCGCCTACACCGAGCCGGAAAAGGCCGACATCCTGCGCCGCATCGAGGGCGAAAAGTATACGATCCAGCGCTCGAAAGGCTTGGGCGAGAATGACCCCGAAATGATGTGGCTGACGACGATGAGCCCCGAAAGCCGCCGCCTGATCAAGGTGCTGCCGACGGATGCCGAGCGCACGGCGGCCGTCTTTGACCTGCTGCTGGGCGACAACCTGCAAGGCCGCAAGGAGCACATCGCCGAGCACGGCGCGGAGTATCTGGACGATCTGGATGTGAGCTGATACGCGCCCGACAGAAGAACACCCCTACGATTGCCGCGCGTGTAGGGGCGGGGCATGCCCCGCCCGCAACCTTCCCGCAAACGCTCTGCGCCCGGTACGCTGCGGGCCGGATATGTCCGGCCCCTACCGGGCGGCTGTGAATATAGGATAGATTTTATGGCAAAACGCAAAGAAAAAAAACTGACCCCTGCGCGCCCGCAGCTGGGCGATAATGTCGAAATTTTATCGGCGGGCGAGGTGCTGGAATCCGCCATCACCGACACGCTGGAAACCAACTATATGCCCTACGCGATGAGCGTCATCGTCTCCCGCGCGCTGCCGGAGATCGACGGCTTCAAGCCCGCCCACCGCAAGCTGCTCTACACGATGTACGAGATGGGGCTGCTGAAGGGCAACCGCACCAAAAGTGCCAACATCGTCGGCAGCACGATGCACCTGAACCCCCACGGCGACGCCGCCATCTATGACACGATGGTGCGTATGGGACGCTCCAACGAGAGCCTGCTCGTACCGTTTGTCGACTCCAAGGGTAACTTCGGCAAGGCGTACAGCCGCGATATGGCCTACGCCGCCGCCCGTTACACCGAGGCCAAGCTCGAGCCGGTCTGCGACGAGCTGTTCCGCGACATTGACAAGGACACCGTCGACTTTGTGCCCAACTACGACGGCACGACGACGGAGCCGACGCTGCTGCCCGTCACCTTCCCGACAATCCTGGCCAACAACACGCTGGGCATCGCCGTCGGCATGGCGTCCAACATCTGCTCCTTCAACCTCGAGGAACTCTGCAATGCGACGATTGCCCTGATGAAGGACCCGCAGGCCGATTTGCGGGAAATCATTCCGGCCCCTGATTTCGTCGGCGGCGGCACGATTCTGTACGACGCCGCCGAAATGCAGAACGTGCTGGAAAATGGCCGCGGCAGCGTCCGCGTCCGCGCCAAATGGAGCTACGACAGGGAAAACAACTGCATCGACGTCACACAAATCCCGCCCACGACGACGGTAGAAGCCATCATGGACAAGATCACCGAGCTGGTCAAGCTGGGCAAGATCCGCGAGATCTCCGATATGCGCGACGAGACCGACCTGAACGGCTTAAAGCTGACGATTGATTTGAAGCGCGGCCAGGACCCCGACAAGCTGATGGCGCGCCTGTACAAGGCCACGCCGCTGGAGGACAGCTTCGCCTGCAACTTCAACGTGCTGATCGCGGGCCAGCCCAAGGTGCTGGGCGTGCGCAGCATCCTGAACGAGTGGATCGCGTTCCGCGCCGAGTGTGTGCGCCGCCGCACCTATTACGATCTGCAGGGCAAGCAGAAGCGCCTGCATCTGCTCAAGGGCCTGAAGGCGATCCTGCTCGACATCGACAAGGCCATCGAAATCGTGCGCAACACCGCCGAGGAGACCGAGGTCGTACCCAACCTGATGATCGGCTTCGGCATCGACGAGGTGCAGGCCGAGTACGTGGCCGAAATCAAGCTGCGCCACCTGAACCGCGAGTATATTTTAAAGCGCACCGAGGAAATCGAGGAACTCGAAAACGCGATTGCGGACTTGGAGGATATTCTCAAGCGCCCGGCGCGCATCAACAAGATCATCATGAAGGAGCTGGCCGACGTCGCCAAAAAGTACGGTAAGCCCCGCCGCTGCGAGATCATGTACGAGGTGCCCGCCGTTGAGGGCGAGGAGCCGGAGCAGCAGATCCCCGATTACCCCGTGCACCTGTTCTTCACGCGGGACGGCTACTTCAAGAAGATCACGCCCCAGAGCCTGCGCATGAGCGGCGAGCAGAAGCTCAAGGACGGCGACGAGGTATTGTTCACCTGCGAGAGCACGAACAGCGTCGAGCTGCTGTTCTTCACGAACCATCGTCAGGTTTACAAGTCCCATGCCTACGATTTCAACGACAGCAAGGCGAGTGTCCTCGGCGATTACGTCGCCAGCGCCCTCGGCATGGAGGAGGGCGAGGTTCCGCTGTATATGGTCGTGACCCCCGACTACAAGGGCTGGATGCTCTTCTTCTACGACAACGGCAAGTGCGCCAAGGTGCCGCTGTCCAGCTATGAGACAAAGCAGAACCGCCGCAAGCTGCTGAAAGCCTACAGCGATAAGGCCGAGCTGGCCTTCATGCGCCACCTGCCCGAGGAGACCGAGCTGGCGATTTTCACCACCAACAACCGCTTGCTGCTCGTCGGCAGTGCACTCATACCCGAAAAGGCGACCCGCGACACCGCCGGTGTCAACGTTGTGGCGCTGAAAAAGAACGCCGGGATCGCCCGCGTCACGCTGGCCGAGGGCCTTGAGCTGAACGATGCCCCGCGCTACCGCGTGCGCACCCTGCCCGCCGCCGGTGCGATTTTGAAGGACGACGACAGAGCGGAGCAGCTGACGCTGTAAGGTGATACCGCACGAAGCTCCGTAGGGGCGCATTCTATATGCGCCCGCAAGGTGTCTGCCGTCTGACGGGCGGATATAGAATCCGCCCCTACGGTGTCAACCGAAAAAAGTGCTTGACAATCTTGATACTTTGTGCTAAAATATTTCAGCAATCGTTCAGATGGCTGCTCCGCCCGGACAGGATGCCGGGTGCTGGTAGCCGCAATTCGGAGATTGTGATGAGCACATATATTGAGTATGGCTCCTTTTATCATGATCGAGAAAGAGGTGAAATAACCATGAAGCAGGGCATCCATCCGAACTATGTGGACTGCACCATCACTTGTGCCTGCGGCAACGTGATCCACACCCGTGACACCAAGCCGGAGATCCACGTCGAGGTTTGCAGCAAGTGCCATCCCTTCTACACCGGCAAGCAGAAGCTGGTCGATACCGGTGGCCGCGTCGAGCGTTTCAAGCGCCGCTTCGCCAAGGCTGGCAAGTAATTCCGTTTTTTTGTACCCCGGATGTCTGTCATCCGGGGTATTTTTTGCTATACAACGAGGTTTTGCTATGGCCGACTACAAGACCATCCGGGGCGCGTCCACCTTTGAATACGAGGAAAAGCGCAGCCGATTTATTGCCACGGCAGCCTTCGCCGACACCGAGGAAAAGGCGCTGACTGTGCTGAACGCCGTGCGCGCCGCCAACCGCACGGCGCGGCACAACGTCTACGCCTATGTGCTGCAAAACGGCCGCACCCGCTATTCCGATGACGGCGAACCGGCCAAGACGGCGGGCACGCCGGTGCTGGAGACCATCAGCCACGCGGGCGTGGCGGACGTTATCGTCGTGGTGACGCGGTATTTCGGCGGCATCTTGCTGGGCACCGGCGGTCTGGTGCGCGCCTACACGGCGGCGGCCTCCGGCGCACTGCAAAACGCCGAACTCGTCAGCATGCGGCTGGTCGTCGACTGCAAAGTCCGCGTCAGCTACGCCCAGTTCGAGCAGGCGCAGCGCCTCATCGCCGCCGCCGAGACCCGCCCCGACGAGCCGATCTTTGACGACGCCGTGACGCTCTGCTGGCGGATGCCTGCCGGGCAGGAGGCCGCCCTCGTCGCCGCACTGACCGAATTGACCCGTGGCGCGGCAGCGGTGGAAATTTCCGGGGCGCAGTACGCGGCGTTTTAAGGCACCGCCCCTGCAAATTCATAAAAAAATTCAAAATTTTTCCCACAAAAAAGAGTGTTTCCCGCACTTTTGTCGTATTTATAAATAGAAGCTGTGAAAATGCGAAAGGGGGACGCCGCATGACGATCCGGGAAGAGACCGAGGCCATCGAACGCCAGACATTGAGCCAATTCGCAACGCTGAGCGCCAACAGCCGTGGCCGCCGAGTTCCGCTGGAGGACGACCCCATCCGCCCCTGCTTCCAGCGCGACCGTGACCGTATCCTGCACTGCAAGGCGTTCCGCCGCCTGAAACAGAAAACGCAGGTGTTCCTCTCGCCGGAGGGAGACCACTACCGTACCCGCCTGACGCATACGCTGGAGGTCTCGCAGATCGCGCGGACGATCTCCCGCGCGCTGCGCCTGAACGAAGACCTGACTGAGGCCATCGCGCTGGGGCACGACCTCGGCCATACGCCGTTCGGCCACGCGGGCGAGCGCGCGCTGAACCGCCTGTGCCCCGGCGGCTTCACCCACTACCGCCAAAGTCTGCGCGTCGTCGATTATCTTGAGCGCGACGGGCAGGGGCTTGACCTGACGTGGGAGGTGCGCAACGGCATCGTGACGCACACGTCGGGTGCATGGGCGCACACGCCGGAGGGCTGTGTAGTGCGCCGCGCCGATCACATCGCGTTTTTGAACCACGACATCGAGGATGCCGTCACGGCGGGAGTGCTTGACCCGCGCCAGCTGCCGCCCGAAGCAACGGCGGTGCTGGGCGCGACGAAATCCGAACGCATCACGACGATGATTTCTGACCTTGTCGCCCACAGCGGGAAAGGGCAGATCCACTTTTCGCCGGAGGTTGAGGCCGCCTATGCCGTGCTGAAGGACTTCATGTACTCGACGGTTTACGTCGACAAGGAGGCCAAGCGCGAGGAAAAGAAGGTGGACAAGCTCATCAGCGAGCTGTACGACCGCCTTTGCAGCGAGCCCGCCCTGATGCCGAATTTTTACATGCAGATCGCCTACAACGAGGGCGTCGACCGCGCCGTGACCGATTATATCAGCGGCATGAGCGACGAATTCGCCACACGCCTGTTTGAGGAACTGTTCGTGCCGCAGAAGTGGCACGTGCTATAAATAAATCAAAAAACGTAGGGGCGCATTCCATATGCGCCCGCGCGGTTCGGCCTGCGGTGCAGCGGCACGGGCGGATATAGAATCCGCCCCTACGGATTTTGTTTTCGCCTTTAGGCGAAAACGCCACCATATTTCTTATTTATTATTTCAGAAACGGAGGTGCAGTCACCCGTTGATCCCCCAAGAATACATACAGGAAGTCGTTCGCCGCAACGATATTGAAGAGGTCATCGGCCAGTATGTCCAGCTGCGCCGCCGGGGGCGCACCCTGTCCGGCCTGTGCCCCTTCCACAATGAAAAAACGCCCTCCTTCGTCGTTTATCCAGACACCCAGAGCTTTTATTGCTTCGGCTGCGGCGCGGCGGGCGATGTCATCAATTTCGTGCGCCGGTACAATAACCTCGGCTATGTCGAGAGCGTCAAGCAGCTGGCCTCCCGCGCCGGGATGCCCCTGCCGGAGGAGGACGACCGCGAATCCCGCGCCCGGCAACGTTTGTTGGAGATCAACCGCTGCGCCGCCCGCTATTTTTATGAGCAGCTCAACGCCAAAACGCCCGAAGCTGCCATGGCGCGCCGCTACTGGAAGGAAAAACGCGGCCTGTCCGACGCCGCCATCCGCCGGTTCGGCCTCGGCTATGCGCCGGAGGATTTCGTCGGCCTGCTGCACTATCTGAAGCGGCGGGGCTTCTCGGAAAGCGAGCTGGAAAACTCCGGCCTCATCAAGCGCAGCGCCAAGGGCAACCTCTACGACATCTTCCGCCACCGCGTCATGGTGCCCATCATCGACGTGCGCGGCGCGATCATCGCGTTCGGCGGCCGCGTACTGGACGACTCAAAGCCCAAATACATCAACAGCCCGGAAACGATGGTTTACCACAAGTCCCGCACGCTGTTCGCGCTGAATGTGGCGAAAAAATCCGCCAGCAAGCGCTACATCCTCTGCGAGGGCTACATGGACGTCATCTCGATGCACGAGGCGGGCTTCGACACTGCTGTCTGCGCCTGCGGCACCGCGCTGACCGCCGAACAGGTCAAGCTGCTGAGCGAGTACGCCGACGAGGTCATCCTGAGTTACGACTCCGACGAGGCAGGGCAGAAGGCGACCGAGCGCAGTCTCGGCCTGTTCGCCAACAGCCCCGTAAAAGTCAGCGTGCTGAGCTATCAGGGCGCGAAAGACCCCGACGAGTTCATCAAAAAATACGGCCGCGACCGGTTCGAGATGCTCTTGAACGGCACGGCCAATCCGACGGAGTTCCAGCTGAAAAAAGCGAAGGCTAAGTACGACCTGCGCAGCGATGACGGGCGGCTGTCCTACATCCGCGAGGCCATCGACATCCTGACCCAGCGGGGCGTCAGCCCCACGGCGCGGGACGTCTACGCCGGACGGCTGGCTGACGAGACTGGCGTGGCAAAGCAGGCCATCCTGTCCCAGATGCAGGGTGCTGCCCGCGCCGCCGACCGCCGCAGCTACCGCAAGGAGCAGCGCGAACTGACAAAAACAGATAACGCCGCCGACATCCGGCTGAGTTATACGCAGGGCGGGGATAACGCCCTCGGTGCGGCCAAGGCCGGGCGTCAGCTCGTCGCGGCGCTGCTGCAAAACCCCGACGAGATCGCTTATGTGCGGCCAAAGCTCGACCTCGGCTGGATTCCCGAAGACGAAATTCGTCAGGCCGTGCAGGTCATCTACCGGTGCGCCGACCAGCAGCTCCCGCTCAACGCGACGACGCTGGGGCAGCTGCTGGACGAGAAGACCTTCTCGACGGTGTCGCAGCTGCAGGCCATGAACCACGACGTCCGCCTGCAGCGGCAGGACGTCGATATGTACCTCGACCGCCTGCAGAACGCGAAGCCGCTGGCCGAAACGGTCAAGGGGATGAGCAACGACGAGCTGACCGACTTTTTCGCAAATCTCGGCCGCAAAAAGGGCGCCCGCCCCGCCGATGCGGACGCCGACGAATAACGACATTCCGACAATTTTGTTGCAACAATATAAAACCAAAAGGAGAACCTACTTATGGCAGAAAAGAAAGACCCGATCCGCTCTTTGATCGACAATGGCCGCCGCGCCGGCAAGCTGACCAGCAGCGAGATCAGCGACGCGATGGAGGAAAACGGCAACGTTCTTGACGTAGAGGCGATGGAAAAGCTCTATGAGGAGCTGGAAAGCAACGGCATCGAGATCGTCGACGATACCCCCGTGGATGTCAGCGACGCCGTGCCGATGACCGAGGAGAGCGGCGGCGATGACTTTGAGGACGGCCTGACCGCCGACGGCATCACCATCGATGACCCCGTTAAGGTCTATCTGAAGGAGATCGGCCGTGTGCCGCTGCTCAGCCCGGAGGAGGAGATCGACCTCGCGCTGAAAATTCAGGCAGGCGGTCCCGAAGGCGAGAAGGCCAAGCAGCGCCTGAGCGAGGCGAACCTGCGTCTGGTCGTCTCCATCGCAAAGCGCTATGTCGGCCGCGGTATGCAGTTCCTCGACCTGATTCAGGAGGGCAACCTGGGTCTGATCAAGGCTGTTGAAAAGTTCGACCACACCAAGGGCTTCAAATTCTCCACCTACGCGACGTGGTGGATCCGTCAGGCCATCACCCGCGCCATCGCCGATCAGGCGCGCACCATCCGAATCCCGGTGCACATGGTCGAGACCATCAACAAGGTCAAGAAGGTATCCAGCCAGCTGCTGCATGAGTACGGCCACGATCCCAGCGCTGAGGAGATCGCCGAGCGTCTGGAAATGCCCGTCGATAAGGTGCGCGAGATCATGCGCGTCGCACAGGAGCCCGTCAGCTTGGAGACCCCCATCGGCGAGGAGGAGGACAGCCACCTCGGTGACTTTATCCCCGACGACGACGCCCCCGTGCCCGCCGAGGCCGCCAGCCAGACCCTGCTGAAGGAGCAGTTGGCCGACGTGCTGAAGACGCTGACCCCGCGCGAGGAGAAGGTCCTGCGCCTGCGCTTCGGCTTGGAGGATGGCCGCCCCCGCACCTTGGAGGAGGTCGGCAAGGAGTTCAACGTCACCCGTGAGCGCATCCGCCAGATCGAGGCCAAAGCCCTGCGCAAGCTCCGCCACCCCAGCCGCAGCAAGAAGCTGCGCGATTTCTTGGATTGATTTTCTAAGTAAATAAACGTACCCCCGCCCCGCTTGCGAAAACAAGCGGGGCGGGGCTTTGGTTTGTGTGGGTGTTATGGCCGCTCTGTAGGGGTGGCTGCAATGTTCCACGGGCGAGCAATGCTCACCCCCTACAAGGCGTCAAACAAAATTTATGCCTTATTCCTTGCAATACGCCGCAATCGCCTTTGCGGCGAACTCGGCAGTGCCGGGGCCGCCTGCGGCGTTGATGTTGGCGGTGAACTCTCCGCCTGCGCCGTACATTTGGCCGAGCTGGGCGAAAATCTCCTTTGTGCAGGTGTAGTAGTGCTCGGTGATGAAAGCTTGCAGCTTGGCGGCCTGCGCCTGCACGGCGGGGTTGTCGATGGGCAGGTTTTGCAGTGCGCTGAACCCGGCGGTCAACGCCATCAGCTGATTGTTTATATCGCTGCTCTCCTGCACCGTGCGTTCGGCGGCGTTCTGCTCAAACTCGCGGTAGGCGGGGGTATCGCCCCAAGATTCCTTGGCGCGGCGGGTGTACTCGTCAATGCGGGATGTATCAAATTCCTTGAATTGCATAGTGTGTCCTCCTGCGACTTGCAAAGTCTGCGCCAGCCGTATCAAATCTTCCAAGTGCTGCTTTTTCAGCGTGAGAAGCTCAATTTGCTGGCGCAGAGCCTTGCGGCGGTCAAAATTTGGGTTGTCCAAAATGGTGCGGATGTCCCGCAAGGGAAACTCCAGCTCCCGAAACAGCAAAATCTGCTGCAAACGTTCCAGCGCTGCATCGTCATACAGCCTGTAGCCGCTCTCGGTGCGCATGGCGGGCAGCAGACCCAGCTTGTCATAGTATTGCAGCGTGCGTATGCTTATGCCTGTCAGTCGGCTGGCTTCTTTTACGGTCATCATGATAAAACCCTCGTTTCCTTTGCGGTACTGCCATCATACACCCTGACGTTGCGTCAGAGTCAAGCTTTTCTTGAAAAAAAGTGTAATTGAAAACTTTCCGTGTCTGTGTTACACTTGTCCTTACGCAAATGACTACTGTGCGGAGAGGATTTGAGATCATGGAACAAAAGCAAAACAGAAGTTCGTTTTCCGGCAAGCTCGGCTTTGTGCTGTCGGCGGCCGGGGCGTCGGTGGGGCTGGGCAATATCTGGCGGTTCCCGTATCTGGCGGCCAAGTATGGCGGCGGCATCTTCCTGTTGATTTATATCGTGTTGGCGCTGACGTTCGGCTACACGATGATCGTGGCCGAGACCGCCCTCGGTCGCATGACCCACAAGAGCCCGGTGAGTGCTTACGGCGCGTTTGCCAAGCCCGGCAAAAAGAACGGATTCCTCGGTTTCGGCGGTTGGATCAACGCCATCATCCCGGTGCTGATCGTGCCGTACTACTCGGTCATCGGCGGCTGGGTCGTCAAATATCTGTTTGAGTATCTGCGCGGCAATGCGCAGGGGCTGGCGGAGGACGGCTATTTCAGCGCCTTCATCGCGGACGGCAAGTCCACCGAAATCTGCTTCCTGCTCTTCACGTTGTTCACCCTCGGCGTTATCTACGCGGGTGTGCGCAACGGCGTCGAGCGCGTCTCGAAGCTGATGATGCCGGTGCTGGTAGTGCTGTCGGTCATCATTGCGGGCTACTCGGTCACGCGCCCCGGCGCGCTGGCGGGCGTCGCGTATTTTCTCGTGCCCAACCCGGCTAACTTCTCGTGGATGACCGTCGTCTCGGCCATGGGGCAGATGTTCTACTCGCTGTCCATCGCCATGGGCATTCTGGTGACGTTCGGCTCCTACATGAAAAAGGATGTCTCAATCGAGGAGTCCACCGAGCACGTCGAGATTTTTGACACGCTCATCGCCATCATGGCGGGCTTGATGATTATTCCGGCGGTGTTTGCATTCTCCGGCGGCGACCCTGACACCCTGCAGGCCGGCCCCTCGCTGATGTTCATTACAATTCCGAAGGTTTTCGCCAGCATGGAGCTGGGCACTGTCGTCGGCGTACTGTTCTTCCTGCTGGTGCTGTTCGCGGCAGTGACGAGTTCCATCGCACTGACCGAGAGCGCCGTCTCGACGTTTCAGGACGAACTGGGCTGGAACCGCCGGAAGTCGACGGTACTGGTCGGCGTCATCATGGTGGCGCTGGGCACGCTGTCCAGCCTTGGCTATGGGCCTCTCGCAGGTGTGACGGTCATCGGGATGCAGTTCCTCGACTTCTTCGACTTCCTGACGAACTCGGTCATGATGCCGATCGCGGCCATCGCGACCTGCCTGCTGATCTCCCGCGTCGTTGGCGTGGACAAGATCGAGGCCGAGGTCGAGCTGGACGGCCAGCACTTCCGTCGCAAGAAAATTTTCCGTTTCATGATCCGCTGGCTCTGCCCGATTTTTGCCGCCATCATTCTGGCAAGCTCGGTCGCAAATGCGTTTGGGATCATTAAGATGTAAATAAAAGCTCCTCGGCGCTGCAAGAACGCCGAGGAGCTTTGTTTGTATGCTGTAGGGGCGAACATTGTTCGCCCGCAGGAGTGTTGCGGCTGCCGCAGTGCTGCCGGGTCGTCGGGGACGCCGACCCCTACACCGTAGGGGCGGATTCCATATCCGCCCGCGGAGCGTTTTCGCCGCCGCACCCCGCCCTACGATGCCTTACTTCTTCGCCAGGCTGTACTGCAAAACCTTCTCCGAGAAGTGCTTTGTGAAGAACTGGACGAAAGGCCCAAGGCCGAAGGCACAAATCAGGGTGCCCAGACCGATCAGGCCGCCCAGCACGAAGGCAATGACCGCGCACAGCGCATCAGTGAAGACACGGCAGCCGAAGTAGGGGACAGGCAGCCGGTCGGCCATCATCAGCGACAGCGCATCGTAGGGCGCGACGCCCAAATCCGCCGTCTGATACAGCGAGCAGCCGAACGCCACGACCAGCACACCGACGGCTACCCAGAACAGATGCACCGGCAGCGTGTCGGCGGTGCCGAACGCAGCGGTCATCACGTCGCTGGTGAAGGTGACGATGAACCCGATGCAGAAACTGTTGATGATCGTGCCAAGGCCGATGTACCGCCGCCCCCAGATGAGCTGCGGCACAAACAGGCAGAGATTCATCAGCACGTTCTCGATGCTGAACGGAAGCCCGCTCAGCTCCGCGATGCGCAGGTTCAGCGCGCTGATGGAATCGTTGCCGAGGTGCGAGAACTTGAATACCGCAATGCCGACGCCGATGACGACGACGCCCGCGATCATGCCGAGGATACGCCGCAGGGAAATCTTCTGGCCGAGAAAGTTCATGGTATACGCCCTTCTTTTCCTTAATAAATACAGATTTACTATTACTATCCCGTAAAAATACCCCGCTTGTCAAGCGGCAACCTGTTTAAAATATAGCGCCCATCCTTGTGAAAACTGCCAAAAAAAAGGGGATATGCCCGTTGGCTGAATTTGTCAAGTGGGGTGGAACGGTGCAAAATCAGCAATTTGCTGAAATTTTGCTACACCCATCCGGGTGTTCGATGAAATGAAAAAACTTCATAAAAAAGCCGAAAAACCCTTGACACCAAGCCTTTTACCCTGTATACTGATACAGTATCACAAAAATGGAATAGAGCGCCCTAAAGGGATTTTGCAAAAACCGCAAAATCGAAAAGTTTGTGAAAAACGACGAATATGCCGCAGTTTCACAGCCCGCTTTCGGGTCGCTTTCGCCAACTTTGTCAATCTATGGAATAGGAGTGGTCGCGTTTTATGGTAAAGGTCAAGCCCGTACAAAACGGCAGAACGACCCGCATGAGCTTTTCCCGCATCAACGAAGTGATTGGCATGCCCAATCTGATCGAGATCCAGAAAAACTCTTACAACTGGTTCCTGGAGGAAGGTCTGCACGAAGTCTTCCACGATATTGCCGCTATCGAGGACTATACCGGCAATCTCGTGCTGGAGTTTGTGGACTACCGCCTGGACAAAACCCCCAAGTACACCATTAAAGAATGTAAGGAACGGGACGCTACGTATGCAGCGCCCCTGTACGTCACTGCCCGTCTGTTCAATAAGCAGACCGGCGAGGTCAAGGAGCAGGAGATCTTCATGGGCGACTTCCCGCTCATGACCGATTCCGGCACCTTTATCTCCAATGGTGCCGAGCGTGCAATCGTTTCCCAGTTGGTTCGTTCTCCCGGCGTGTTCTACGGCTCCAGCAAGGACCGTACCGGCAAGGACCTGTTCACCGCCACCATGAACCCCAACCGCGGTGCCTGGCTGGAGTATGAGACGGACTCCTCTGACGTTTACTACGTCCGCATCGATAAGAACCGCAAGCTGCCCGTTACCACGCTGCTGCGTGCCCTGGGCCTGTCCACCGATGAGCAGATCAAGCAGTTCTTCGGCGATTCCGAGCCGAAGATCAACGCCTCTCTCGAGAAGGACATCACCCACAACACCGAGGAGGGCCTGCTCGAGGTCTACCGCAAGCTGCGCCCCGGCGAGCCCCCGACGGTGGAAAACTCCCGCGCGCACCTGAACAACCTGTTCTTTGACCCGCGCCGTTACGACCTGGCTCGTTTTGGCCGCTATAAGATGAACAACAAGCTCAGCCTGACCCGCCGCATTGCCGGTTACAGGGCTGCCGAGGACATCATCGCCCCGCTGACCGGCGAGCTGCTGGCCGCCAAGGGCGAGAAGATCAACATGGCCAAGGCCGAGGAGATCGATAACGCCGGTGTTACCCGCGTTACCATCCTCGTTGAGAAGAAGGGCGAGGAGCCCCGTCCGTTCATTGTCATCTCCAACGGCTGCGTCAACGCCCAGAATTTCTTCAGCTTCGACGTCGAGGCCGAGGCCGGTGTCAATGAGCGCGCCAACTTTGCCGAGATCCGCAAGATCCTCGACACCACCTCCGATGTGGAGGAGCAGAAGGAGCTGCTGCGCCAGAACCATGACGTTCTGATCAGCCGCACCGTCACCGTTGATGACATCTTTGCCTCCGTCAACTACCTGCTGGGCCTTGACCACGGCATCGGCACCACCGATGAGATCGACCATCTGGGCAACCGCCGCGTCCGCAGCGTCGGTGAGCTGCTGCAGAACCAGTTCCGCATCGGCTTCTCCCGCATGGAGCGCGTCATCCGTGAGCGCATGACCCTGCAGAATCAGGAGAACGGCGAGAAGATCACCCCGCAGAGCCTCGTCAACATCCGCCCGGTCGTGGCCGCTATCAAGGAGTTCATCGGTTCCAGCCCGTTGTCTCAGTTCATGGACCAGAACAACCCTCTGGCCGAGCTGAC
The DNA here is from genome assembly GCA_934502625.1 of uncultured Gemmiger sp. Lineage (GTDB taxonomy): Bacteria > Bacillota > Clostridia > Oscillospirales > Ruminococcaceae > Gemmiger. Next base: position 1,842 of record CAKSUQ010000025.1, on the reverse strand, counting down.
CCACAAGCGCCGTCTGTCCGCTCTGGGCCCCGGCGGTCTGTCCCGTGACCGCGCAGGCTTCGAGGTCCGCGACGTTCACTACACCCACTATGGCCGTCTGTGCCCCATCGAGACGCCTGAAGGCCCGAACATCGGTCTGATCTCCTATCTGGCCACCTACGCCAAGATCAACAAGTACGGCTTCGTTGAGGCCCCGTACCGCAAGATCGATAAGGCCACCGGCGCTGTCACCGATGAGGTCGTCTATATGACCGCCGACGAGGAGGACGAGTATATCGTCGCCCAGGCCAACGAGCCGCTGGACGAGAACAACCACTTCGTCCGTCCCCGCGTCTCCGGCCGCCACCGCAACGACATCCAGGAGTTCGACGCTTCCCAGGTCGACTACATGGACGTTTCTCCGCGTATGATGGTTTCCGTCGCTACGGCCTGCATCCCGTTCCTCGAGAACGACGACTGTAACCGTGCCCTGATGGGCTCCAACATGCAGCGTCAGGCCGTGCCTCTGATGGTCACCCAGCAGCCGCTGGTCGCCACCGGCATGGAGTACAAGGCCGCCACCGACTCCGGTGTCTGCGTTCTGGCCGCCCATGACGGCACTGTTGAGTATGTCGACGCCGACAAGATCATCGTCCGCTGCGCCGACGGCTCCGCCGACACCTATGAGCTCATCAAGTTCATGCGCTCCAACCAGGGCAACTGCAACAACCAGCGCCCCATCGTCAATGTGGGCGAGACCGTCAAGGCCGGCGACGTGCTGGCCGACGGCCCCGCGACCCGCAACGGTGAGATCAGCTTGGGCAAGAACGCGCTGGTCGGCTTCATGACTTGGGAGGGTTACAACTACGAGGACGCCGTTCTGCTGAACGAGAAGCTCGTCCGCGAGGATGTTTACACCTCCATCCATATTGAAGAGTACGAGACCGAAGCCCGCGACACGAAGCTCGGACCCGAAGAGATCACCCGCGACATCCCCAACGTTGGCGATGACGCGCTGAAAGACCTCGACGACCGCGGCATCATCCGCATCGGTGCCGAGGTCAAGACCGGCGACATCCTCGTCGGTAAGGTCACCCCGAAGGGCGAGACCGAGCTGACCGCCGAGGAGCGCCTGCTGCGCGCCATCTTCGGCGAGAAGGCACGCGAAGTCCGCGACACCTCGCTGCGCGTGCCCCACGGCGCGTACGGCATCGTCGTCGACGTCAAGGTCTTCACCCCCGAAAACAGCGACGAGCTGCAGCCCGGTGTGCGTATGTGCGTGCGCTGCTACATCGCCCAGAAGCGCAAGATCAGCGTCGGCGATAAGATGGCCGGCCGTCACGGCAACAAGGGTGTTGTTTCCCGCATTCTGCCGCAGGAGGATATGCCCTTCCTGCCCGATGGCACCCCGCTGGACATCGTGCTGAACCCCCTCGGCGTTCCCTCCCGTATGAACATCGGTCAGGTTCTGGAAGTCAACCTCGGCTACGTCGCCAAGGCGCTGGGCTGGAAGGTGCAGACCCCCGTCTTCGACGGTGCACACGAGTCCGACCTGCGTGACTGCTTCGCCGAAGCCCGCGAAAAGTGGCACGGCGAGAACGCGCCGGAGTACCCGACCCACCTCGATCGCCTGATGGGCGAAAAGGGTCACGTCATCGACTTCTCCAAGATCGATCTGACCGACGACGGTAAGACCACGGTTTACGACGGCCGTACCGGCGAACAGTTCCCCAACAAGGTCACGGTAGGCTATATGTACTACCTGAAGCTGCATCATCTGGTCGACGATAAGATCCACGCCCGCTCCACCGGCCCCTACTCCATGGTCACCCAGCAGCCTCTGGGCGGCAAGGCGCAGTTCGG
>CAKSUQ010000024.1 GCA_934502625.1 uncultured Gemmiger sp. | reverse complement strand
AAAATGATGCGGACCGCTGTAACAGAAACGACCTATTCGTCCTATTGCTTCAATGTAGAGAAACATATCATTCCCTACTTTGAGCCGCTGGGCGTAACGCTGGCAGGGCTGCAGCCGCGCCAGATTCAAAGCTTTTATCTGCATGAGTCGGAAACGCTGAAAAACACGTCCATCCTGCGATTCCATGCCAACCTGCACAAGGCGCTGAAATACGCCGTGCGTATTGATCTAATCGCCAGCAACCCGGTGGACAAGGTGGACCGCCCCAAGCCGCAAGCGTTCATGGCAAGCTATTACAGCGCCGAGGAGATGGAAAAGCTCTTTGAAGCGGCGCAAGGGCATAAGCTGGAACTGATTATCCAGCTTGCAGCTTTTTACGGACTGCGCCGAGCCGAGGTGATGGGGCTGCGGTGGGAGGCCATCGACTTTGAAGCCAAGACGCTGACCATCCGCCATATCGTGACCAGCACCCGCATTGATGGCAAGAAGATTTTGGTAGAAGCTGACCGCGCCAAAACAAAATCCAGTCTGCGCACCCTGCCGCTGGTTGACCCGATTGCCGAGCGCTTGAAAGCAGTCAAGGAGCAGCAGGAATACAACCAAAAAATCTGTGGCAACTGCTATAATCAAGAGTACCTTGGCTATGTATTTGTGGATGCGATGGGAAATCTGATCCAGCCGGATTCCGTGACGACAGGCTTTCCACAGTTGCTGAAAGAAAACGGTTTACGCAGGATTCGCTTCCATGATTTGCGCCACTCCTGTGCCAGCCTGTTGCTGAAAGAGGGCGTACCGATGAAGCAGATTCAAGAATGGCTGGGGCACAGCGATATTTCCACCACGGCCAACATTTACGCGCACTTGGACTCGCAGTCCAAGAACCTGAGCGCCCGGACGATGGCAAACACGCTGACACTGCCCGAAGCGCAGCCCATAAAGAAGTGGTAATTTGAACAGCGGCGGCATCTGAGGAATCAGGTGCCGCCTTTTTGCTGTCAATTTGTACCCAAGCTGCGGGAAGAATCTTGTGTAGTTCTGTGAATAGCTATTTGCCGCGATTGCTGGTATGATTTGTACCGAACCCGAAAATCACTACTTGAAAATAAAGGGGAGATGGTTATAAGAAAAGCAACGGAATTTTGCAAAGCGGCAACAAAAAATCACTACCCAATGTGAAATTGAGTAGTGATACTTGGCGCAGACGGTGGGATTCGAACCCACGTGACATTGCTGTCAAATTGATTTCGAGTCAATCTCGTTACGACCGCTTCGATACGTCTGCTTATTTAGTTTTTATCGCACCGCCTCGCACAGCGTTTGGAAAAATGCGAGATTTCGATGCAAGATAACGATGAAAGGTTGGGTACGCGACACCCGATAAAGCCCGCCGTTATGGGATTTCCTGCGGACAAGGTGACCTGCCGGATGCAAACTTTCGAGTGCTCCCTCTTACGACCACTTGAGTACATCTGCTTATTTAATTTTGTTGCATGGAACTTCCCGCAAGGCGTGATTTCGAGTCAAGTACATCAATGTATTCGTCTTATATCTCTTTATTCTGCTTTGCGTTGAACCGTCTGTTTTCTGTTCTTACGCTTGTTTTTGATATTTTGACTTATTTCGTTTTATATGTTGCCCGTGGCTGTTTGGGCAACATTTGGGCAACACTCGTTTTTTGGGCAACACTTTTTGGCGCGAAACAGGAAAATTCAAAAAATTATACAAAGATTGAAGATTTGGCTATATTTCAGTCCAAATCTTTTTTCTTTTTCAGGAGGATTTTCCGATGAAAAACACAAATCCGGCCGCCGAAAGCGGCGCTTTTATCCGCAGAGCGCGCGGATATTCTGTTGTGCAAAATGAGGCGCTGTTCAATGACAGGCTTTCTATGAGCGCCAAAGGCTTGTATGCGTTGATTTCCGCCCGTATTGATTATACCACAGTACCGCTGACAAAGCAATGGCTGATGAACCACTGCACCGAAGGTGAACGCGCGTTTAACCGTGCATGGGATATGCTGAAAAACAACGGCTATCTGGTCGCTCATGTTCGCCCTGCCCAACACGGCCGATTTTGCTATGAATACGAACTGCGGGATTCCAATGTCGAATGGAACGGTGTATATCTCATCTACTATGATGCGCAGGGCAGGGTCAGCAGCACGAATTTAACCAGAACTAACCATACCCTACAAAATGTACCCACCGGTGTGACCACTACCTACAAAACCGCATCGGTGGTAACCACACCTGTGGTAAGCGCAGCAGCGGTAATGTAGGCGGTATTATAATTACTATAATTAAATACTCTTAGTAATTACTATAGCAAAGACTATAAAATAAGCCATCTGAAAAAAGAGAAGGGGTACACCGACGGTTTGCTGCGCACCGAACCGACTCTCCTTTTCAGCAGGCTTACAAGAACGAAAGGAACTGCACAATGAAAACAGATTATGTGAATGTGAACGGCTATCTGATTCCCAAACTGAAAAGCAGTGCTGCCGCTGTGGGAACCATCGGGAAGTATGGTATGATGCGGGCGCGATACCTCGATGAGCATCGACCAATGGAGCGCGACCGGATGTTGCTGGACGGAACACTGGCGCAGCATCTTGCGGACATTGACCGTGAGGCTCACCGCCAAGTCGAGGATCTGACACAGGCGCTGGCGGCACAGGCGGCAATCAACGAGGCAATGAAGTGCCGCGACCCGCTGAAATGGGCGGCAGCTATGCAAGGCTTGCAAGCACAGGCCGAAGAAATTGTGTGTGCTGAACTGATTTACGCAGAGGAAAACACGGACGATTCACTCTCTTTACCGGGAAAGTGATAGCGTTCCCGGACAGTGCGGCAAGCACGTCATTATGCTGTCATGCCAGCATAACGACCACTTGTCAGGGGCAAGCCCCTAAGACCCCGATAGGAGAAAGCAAATGTTAAAACGCCAAAAGCAGGTAACGGTGCGATTTACCGAAAAGGAATACATCCAACTGAAAAGCAAATGCGATGCCGCCGGCATGAAAATGGAGCCGTTTCTCCGTGCGCTGGTAAGCGGCTGTACGCTGCGCGAACGCCCGCCGGACAGTTACAAAGCCTTGGCGTCGCAGGTGGCGGCAATCGGAAACAATTTGAACCAGCTGACGCGGTTGGCCAACAGCACCGGCAAGATCGAGAACGCCCAGATTGCCGAGGCAAACCGGATGATGCAGCGCATCTGGCAGCTTGTGCAGGAGGAGCAGTAATGGCGATCACAAAGATTTTGCCGGTGCGCGGGCAGTTAAAAGGCTGTTTGGATTATGCCGCTAATCCGCAAAAGACGGAGTATCTGAACACCGCGGATATGCAGCGGCTGATGAACTACACGCAGAACGGCGATAAAACCGAGCATCAGCTCTATGTTTCCGGCTTTAATTGCGACCCGCAAAACGCCTATTATCTTATGCAGGCAACAAAGCGGCGTTGGGGCAAGCCGTTGGACAGCGGCAATGTGGGCTACCATATTATTCAGAGCTTTAAGCCCGGCGAGGCAACACCCGATCAGGTACACGAAATCGGCTGCGAATTCGCCCGGCGGTTTCTGGAGGACCGTTTTGAGTGTACCGTCAGCACCCATCTGGACAAAGGACATCTGCACAACCATATTGTCGTAAATTCGGTTTCTTTTATGGACGGACGGATGTTCCGCAACGATTTTGCTACTTACTACAAGGGCATCCGAGCGGTTTCCGATGAACTGTGCCGCGAAAATCGACTGTCTGTTGTGGAAACAGACGGACACGGGAAATCCTACGGCGAGTGGAAACACGAAAAAGAAGGCTCGCCCACGCTGCGCGGCATGGTGAAAACCGATGTGGAAATGGCAATAACCACTGCGGATAGCTTTGCCGGATTTGTTGCGGAGTTACAGAAAATGGGGTATGCGGTGAAATACGGACCCAAAACTGCGCATATGGCCGTGCGCCATAAAGAAGCGCAGAAGAACATCCGGTTGGACAAAATCAGCCCCCACTTCAGCGAAGATTCGCTGCGGAGGTACTTCCGGGAACTGCAAACACTTCCGCCTGAAATGCAGCAGGAATATAAGCAACAAACAGCACCGGAGCCACCACGCCGGCAGCCGAAAGAGCAGCCTATGCCTGTTCGCCGCCGCGCACGGTATCGCGGCAGATGGAACCGCAGCTGCCGCAAAATTACCGAGTTTATGGCTTGCTATTATCGCTACTGTGCATTGCTGAGGAAAGCGTATAAAGGCAAAGTCAGCAACCGATGCTATTACCTGCTGCGTGATGATTTCCTGCGGTATAATCGCTATCGGCGGCAATGCGACCTTTTGTGGGAGCGGCAAATCTCAACGCTTGATGAACTGCTGACTTACAAAGAAAATCTGCAATCTGAATACGACAGCCTTACAGCGCAGCGTAAGGCGCTCTATCGCAAGAAGAGTAAAACTATCCCTGCCGATTATTCGGGGCAAATACAGGCGCTCACAGCCCGTATCAGAGAACTGCGGCGGGAGATTGGCACCTGCGCTGACATCGAGATGGACTGCGAGATGGTGCAGGATACGGTGCAAAGGGCAAAGCAAGCGGAAAAAGCTGAATTACGGGTCGCAGAGAACACGCATTACAACTATGTATGCGCATACAGCAGCCACCATTAACGAGAAAAGAGGAATGTACTGTAAAGCGCCAAGTTCCTCTTGGGGTTACCGGTTTTTTGTGCTATAATTATAAAAAGCAATATTCAGCTGAAATTGTGGAGTGTTTAGGCAATGGAAAATCTTGATAAACTGGTAAATGAACTGCGCAAACTTCCAACAGAAACACAGTGGTTGGAATTCAAGCACAATAACTATACTCCCGACATGATTGGCAAGGATATCAGCGCCCTCGCTAATAGTGCGTCCCTTTATGAAAAAAGCTGTGCCTATATGCTTTGGGGTATTGATGACGAAACGCATGAAATTGTAGGAACGGATTACGACCTCCAGACTCTGAAAAAAGGAAATCAAGAGTTGGAAAACTGGCTTCGTTCTCTTTTGAGCAAGAATGCCGATTTTGAATTTCACACGGTTCAAATGGCAGAGGAAAAGCGTGTAGGTGTCTTGATTATCTATAAAGCAACAAACCAAACAGTAATGTTTGATAAAGTTGACTATATTCGCGTTGGAAGTTACACAAAACGATTGAGTGAATATCCTGCAATGCAAGCTCAATTGTGGGACAAAATTCGAAACTCTCGATTTGAAGAACGCTATGCAAAGCAAGATTTAAGGTTGGAAGATGCCCTGCGAATGTTGGACTACTCTGTTTATTTCGATAACTGCGGAATCATTCAGCCGACAGATTTTGCGGGCGTAGCACACTATATGCAGCAAGATGAAATTGTTGTAAGGCAGGACAACGGTCTTTATGCCATAACAAATCTTGGCGCAATTCTTTTTGCAAAACGCTTGTCAGAGTTCCCAAGACTATCAAGAAAAGCTGTTCGGATAGTTCAGTATGAGGGAAACAACCGGCTTTCGATGCTTAAGGAAAATATCGGAAACAAGGGATATGCAGTTGGGTTTGAGGGCTTAATGAAATTTGTTGAGGCTTTAATTCCAACGCAGGAACCCATTGTAGGCGCACTGAGAGAAAACAGATCTGCGTATCCTATCTTAGCGATTCGTGAGGCCGTTGCTAATGCGTTAATCCATCAGGACTTCTCAATTTCTGGTACAGGCCCTGTTATCGAAATTTTTGAAAAGAGAATAGAGATTACGAATTCCGGAACACCTCTCGTTGATGTAAGACGCATTATCGACAATCCTCCGAAATCAAGAAACGAAAAATTGGCTTCTTTGATGCGCCGCTTGAGAATGTGTGAGGAACTTGGCTCAGGCTGGGATAAAATTGTCAGTAGCTGTGAATTGGCACAATTGCCTGCCCCAAAAATTGAACTGTACGAGGATAGTACTCGTGTAGTGTTATTTTCAGAGATTCCGTTTTCTGCAATATCCATCGAGGATAAGCTTTGGGCATGCTATCTTCATGCTTGTATTCGGCAAGTTGAGGGGGAGCAGCTTACAAATAGTTCTTTAAGAGAGCGATTCGGGTTGAAAGATTCCTCGGCAGGAAGCATTTCAAGACTTATCAAAGAAGCCGTTTCAATGAAACTTATTAAACCCCTTGATTCGTCAACAGCACCTCGCTATATGAAGTATATCCCTATCTGGGCTTGATTTAACTTGCTGGCAACTTGCTTGAAGCGCCTAATGATTGAAGTTTCTGTAAAGTTTCTTCTGATAATCGACGGCAATACGATGAATTTTGTGAAAGCTTCAAAGAGGCTTTATATACTTTTAACTTGCCTACAATTTGCTGTGCGCTTGCATGACGGAAAATCATATCATTGCTGAACACCAGCACCTATTTAACCTAAATAAGCACTTGCCTTGACTCGCGTGGAGTAAGGTAAGTGCTTATCTTTTTATGTAAGTGAAGCGCCAAATTGTTGAATTACTTCATCAGAATCCTTGCCGGAGATCGTTCTTCCCGTAGCCTTTTCAATTGCATTCAAGAGCCTCTTTGCTCGATCTATAATAAAATCTTGGAAGGCATCTTGCCGCAAAAGTACATGATTAATCCAATGTGATTCCACGTATTTGTCAAGAACATCTGCTGATACAGAGCCCTTCTTTTCGAGTTTCTTCAAATAAGCAGAAGGTGCCACACCGCCTATTTCACGGTTGCTGGCCGCAGCAATTGGGGTTTTGTTTATGATGCTATTCCACTTGATTTTATCGTAATGCTGCCCTACACAGTAATCCTTTGGGAAAATATGGTGAATATCTATTTTTTCATTAGAATAAGTAGAAAAGTCCATCTCGGCACCAGAAATGAAATCCATGGCGTGGTTCTTCAGGATCATGGCCATTATTCCCTTATAGGCAGCGGATTGTCTGGACTGGAGGCTGAGCAATCTTGTGGGATTGAAGAAAAAGTCTGTTACCGTTTTAGGTATGTCACCTTCATTAGTAATCCAGCAAATCACCTGCGCAATATCATTTGCATACCGTGTTTCGTTTGCAGACCCATACAATTCGCCGAATACACCACACCAATACCATTGTTTTACTTTGTTCTTGACATTTGTGGTATTGATTTTATTATTTGCCATCAGCATGGTACAAATTGCCGAAAGAGGAATCAGTTGTGTACTATAAGGCAAGTCTCGACTGGAAAAAATGCGTTCCTCCATCAAAAGTTTTTCGGCTATAGCAAACCCTTTGCAAAGATCATCTGCGTACTGCTTATAAGCCTGAAGCGTTAAAGCAAGGACATCTTTCTTTTTGCAGCTTACGGTCCCAGCGGATTTGAACGACGACAACAATGTGAGCGCGGTAAGAAAATCCGTCGCTGTCACAATATTTAATATATCCCCGGAAAAATACTTGCGTTGCCGGTCTTCCCAATCTTGCCGTAGTTGAAAATTATCCATAGCAAATATAGCAGTTACCAGTTCAAACACAGTGAGAGAAACGCCACCTGTATTGACATTCTCGAATACCTGGCAAACAGCTTCTTTGGGAGTGTCCTTGTCGAGCAGAATAACTGGCATTTTATACCGCTGGGTTGGACTGATAATAGTTGAAAATAACCTCGTGAATTGCTGTATTATTGACGGGTCATACTTGTGAAATTCGTAGTATTCATTTTGCCATTTCTGCTGTTCGTTTGTATCCAGAATAATATTCAGCGGGAACATTTTGTGCTTAAATTCATAATCTCTGGTAGACAAATCCAAATCGATATGCCTACCAAAATCGGAGGCAATCTGCCGTGACTTTGGAACAGAAATTACGATTTCTTCATCATCGGCAGAGGAATCCAGTGCTTTGTCAATAGAAAGATAGTAGAAACGATTTATGAGTTTTCCTTTGTCAGTTTTAGTGTGAACAGCGTTCTTACTATAAAGAGCATTATAGAGAGAAGTAAGACGTTGCTGTCCATCTAAAATCAGTTCGTCAGGAACCACATCTTTGTTTTGGTCAGGTGACCCTTCTATCGGTTTATGCTTAAAGTGGATACTTTCATTTCCATAGGACAGAAACATGGCAGCACCGACGGGATAATTGTGAATGACACTGAGAATCAGGGCTTTGATTCTATTATCATCCCATACCCAGCCACGTTGAAAATCTGGTAACTGCGCTTTCCCCTCAGCTACTGCTTTCATTAAATCTGTAAGAGGTCGATCATTTGTTTGCATACAATCACCTACTGGCATATTTCGTGACACTATTTATGAATTACTTTGTGCCGTTTTACCATTTTTGGCATTAATGCGGTCAATTTCTTCCTTGATAATATTTCCAAACGTTCGGTCATCCAATTCGCGGCTTTCCATAGCTGCTACTGACTTATCGGCAAAAGCATCGAAAATTGCCTGTTTGCTTTCTAAGGTGGACATGATCTTCTCATCAACTGTGTTCTCACACAAAAGACGATATACAAGAACATTCCGCGTTTGCCCCATGCGGTAAGCTCGTGAAATGGCCTGATTTTCAATAGACGGTTTGAATTGTGGTTCGCACAAAATGACAACGCTTGCAGATTGGATGTTAAGTCCTGTGCCGCCGGATTGAATTTGTGCAACAAGGACTGTCCCCGCGGGCGCTTTGTCGAACTCGTCAATAATTTCCTGTCTGCGCTGCGGCGTTACAGAACCATTGATTGGGTTGGTGCATCGATTTCCAAGTAGCATGGTAACCTTCCGAATTGTATCCAAGAAAAACGAAAATACGATAACTTTTCGTCCATCGGATTCGGCCTCGTTCACAAGCTCAAGCAACCGCGCTGCTTTGGAAGAATCCTTTAGGTCATCCACATTCCACGACACTCTTCGCGCTTCAGCGTAATTTTTAGATAGAACGGCCTGCTCATATGCTGCTTCTTCAATGCGGGTTAAGCTACACCATTCCTTGCTTTCAATAAGATCCGGAAGTTCGGTTAGAACATCTTCACGCTTTCTTCTATAATAAACGGGGGCGATAGCGTTGCGGAATTGTGGTGCGGCGGACATAAACGCCATACCTTGAACCTTTGACGCAATCCCTGGCTGTAAAATGCGAATGAGCGCAATCATTTCATCCACTTTATTTTCGAGCGCAGTACCCGTCATAAACAGCAAGCGCTCTGCATGAAAGCTGATGTTTTTTACATTTACGGATCGACGTGCTTCAGGGTTCTTTATATAATGTGCTTCATCTACCACTAATAATTTGAATTTGAAGTCATCAGGCAATTTGAAATAGGCCGTTGTTTCGTAGGTCGTTACAGCGACTCCACCGGTCTTAATCCAAGAGTCAAGTGCAGCCTTTCTCCCGGCTCCATGAATTTTTGTTACGTTGAGCAGACTCATTTTCCTTATTTCGCGACACCAGTTCGTAATAACACTTGCCGGGCATACAACAATAAAATGGGTTCCGCCGGTGTTGCGCAAAGATAAATCGTCAGCGGTTTCGCTTTCTTCCTCCACACGATCTCGATAGCAAACTCTAACATATTCAGGAAAAGCAGGAATATCAGATACCGCACAATACCAGGGGTAGTCCCTAATGTTCAGAATAACTTTCTGTTTGAGCTTGTTCAATTCTTTGATAAATGAAAACAGCGAAATCGCTTTTTCTTGAATTGATAGGGTTTGAACTTCCTTTGATTCCATCATTAGTACCTTCCCAACAGTTCCTTACCACGAACTTGATAATTGAGGTTACTTTTCCTTCTTCACATCTTTCAATATTTGCAATTTTACGATAGGCTCGCATTCTCGCAATAATCTATCTGTCACATGGTTCCACATAAAGGGCCGCTTTTCTTTGTCTTCAATAAACGAATCGGCTGAAGAATTGCATCGCAGCGCCATTAGGTTACTTAGCATCTGTCGATAATATTTGTCTTTACCAGCAATAAACTGTCTATAATCTGGCCGATCTCTCAGTGCATGATATTTTCTTGTATCTACATCGCAAACAGTATAAAGATATTCTTCCCCATAAGCCCCAAATTTGATAAGAGAATAATCGTTATAAAAAGTTTCTGCTAATCGCTGTTGCTGTTCATTCAGTTGATAAGTATCCATAAAGGTTAATCCTCATCTTCGCTGTCATCCGGATATTGCTTACGAAGCGCCTTTCGATCAGCCTCGATTTGATTGTAATTCACATCTGGGCTATATAAATCTGTTGCTCGCAGCAACAGACCTTCTTGCTCTTTGACCCAGCGTTTCTCCTGCGCAACAGTAACGCCCGTATCCGGTAGAATTTGATTTTCGTCTTCGATGTCTTTCGCTGACTGGTATTCTGGATAAGGCTGGTATGTATAGTCGTCCAGAATTTTCTTGATCCTAAGCAACGATTTTTTTGCAGGCATTGCTTGTAAAGTGTTTGGCAAGCGGATAGAAACCTGTCCATCTTCTTCTACAATTTCCAAGCCATGGTAGCTGGTGTGCATTTCATAGATAATGCCAAGTAGACCATTTACGGTATCAACATCTAACGGTTGAAGCATACTTGGTGTGACATCTAATGCTTTTGCCAGCCGATTGAGAATTTCTTCTTTTGGGTGGCGTGTTCCGTATTCGTAGGCCTGTAAGTGGGTAGGTACAATTCCAACCATATCGGACAGGCGCTTTTGCGAAAGACCTTTAGCCAAACGCAATTTTTTTATTCTTCTTCCTTGGGTATCCATAACAAGTCTCCCAAATGTTAAAAAAATAAGAATTTATACCGAAAACAGTTGACATACAAAAAGTGTGTCATATAATATACTTGTAAGCAGGAAATACAAAATGTATGTGTTGCTTACAAGTACCTTGAAAACTGAATATACCAAATCTTCAAGCTTTACAAACGATTGTGTTCCTGTGTTGCGCACAAGTACCACAAACAATTTGTTTTATAAATTATACCGCAGGAGGGATAGTTATGGCAAGATATGCAAAGCAAAAAACACCGCAAGCTGTGCGAAATCCGTTTGAACCGATGCTGAAAACCGTGGAACAAATGGCGGTCGTTTCCGGCATCGGAGAAAATCGACTGCGCCAGTTGATGGACAACGGCGAGTTGGAGTTCATCCAGAACGGCAACCGTCGCCTGATTTCCGAACAGGCGATTTGGGATTATTACAACCGTGCCAAGACCCCGGCAAGGTTTGTAAGTGGTGGGTGCTGATATGGCGATCCGCGAGAGAAAAGTCAAAAACAAGCGAAACAGCCAAGGAATTTTAACAGGCAGATCGGGCATTGTCTACGATGTCAATGTAAAGGTCTACGAGAACGGCAAGCAAAAAAGCATTGCCAAGCGAGGTTTTGCAACGCGCAGGGAAGCGGAATTATACGAGGCTCAAATCAAACTGGAACTGCAGACCGGCAGCGCAGCTATGGTCGGCTACGAACCGGAAAGCAAGCAAAAGCTGAAAGAGTATCTGCCAAAATGGTACGAGAGCTACCACCATAACCTTGCAAAAAGTACGCGATACAGCTATTGGAGCGGCATAAACATACATCTAATTCCCATGCTGGGCGAAGTATCTCTGAACAAACTGACACCCCAAATGATTGACGATATGATTGCGCAACTGCGTGAGAAGGGACTGGCGGAGAATTCAGTGCGCTATTGCCATCGGATTTTAAGCTCTGCGCTGTCCTCGGCGGTAAAGTATGGCTACATTCCAAACAACCCAGCCAAGAACATTATGACACGGTTTAGTAAGAACGCCGGGCGCAAATATGACAAGTACACCGTGGAACAGGTGCAGCAGCTTTTGGCGTTTGTACATGGTAATGCACTTGAGACCGTGGTGCTGCTTGCTGTTCTGTTTGGGCTGCGACTCAGCGAAGCGCTGGGGTTACGCTGGCGTGATGTTGATTTGACGCACAGGCAAATTACCTTGCGAGGCCAAATTCCCTGTGACCTGCCGAAAGATGCTAAAATTGTGCCGCACTTGGAACCATTGAAAGACCGTGACGAAGGCGAAACACGTTCATTTCCCATTACAGAAGAAGCACTGCCAATCTTTTTACGGCTTAGACAGGAACAAGCCGACCAGCGGCGGTTGTGCAAGCTCGGCGGGGTCAAGTATTACGATAACGATCTTGTTGTGTGCAAGCCGGACGGTTCGCCATACTTACAAAAGCGTATTTCGGTCAAGTTTAACGGATTTATGCGTAGCACCGGGATGCCGAAAATCCGATTTCACGATCTACGCGGCACAGCGGGCACCAATATGTACAATTTGACAGGTGATTTTTATGCAGTTAGCCAAATTCTCGGACATTCAGTGGACGATTTTTCCCAGCAAATGGGCGTAAATCTGAAAATCAACACCGTCACGACCCGCTATGTACAGGTGCAGGAGCAGCGCAAACTCAGTGTGCTGACGGCATACCACCAGGCAGTATTCGCAACACCGAAAAACGCTGCTGTTGGAGATAACTCTTTATAAGTTATTATCCCTTCTCGCAGGAAACCATGAACTGTGGGCAACAATTCGGGCAACAAATGGCTTTTTGCAGCAGATTATTGTTGCAAGTGGATTTTGGCTTGTAATAGTCATTGCGTAAACTTACAGCATCACATTTCAAAGCCGTAAACAAAAATATTCGCCGTAAAATCTTTCGATTCTACGGCGGATATGGCGCAGATGGTGGGAGTCGAACCCACGCGACAGTCTCCTGTCCTAAAGCATTTCGAGTGCTCCCTCTTACGACCACTTGAGTACATCTGCCTATTTAATTTTGTTGCAGGGAACTTCCCGCAAGGCGCGATTTCGAGTCAATCTCGTTACGACCGCTTCGATACGTCTGCCTATTTGTCCACTTGGGCGTACAGCTTATTATAACAGCTTCTTCCCCGCTTGTCAATTCTCTACGACCGGGAAATTCTCCCCCGCCACAAACGCCTGCGTTTTCTGCATTACATCCCGCAGCGCATCCAGATTTCCGAGCACGTCCGCCGTTTCCAGCGAGTGATTTGCCCCTGCGTACAGGTGCAGCGGCGTACCGTTGGCGCGGCTTCGGGCGGCCACAGCGTCCACATCGCTCCACGGGTCGGCGGTGCCAAGGAACGCGATTGCCTTCTGCGGCGCAAATTCAAAAGTCAGCGCCAACGGTGTGTACAGCGCATGCCGACACACTACGTCGTTCCGCCGGGCATAGGCTGCGGCCACAGCAGTGCCGATGCTTTTGGAAAGAAACAGCACATCGTCATATTCTGCCCAATCCACCGTTGCCAGCTGTGTCTCGGCCTGTGCGTACAGCGCATCGAACGCCTCCCGCAGGGCGGCGTCGTTGCCGCGCAGCCTCGCCTTCCGGTAGGTATAATTCAACGCAATTTCATGGTCGTACCCGGCTGCCGCCGCCAGCTTGCGGCTGTAATACAGCAGCGGCTTATCGCAGTGATAGCCGATTCCCGGAAAGCAAACGACAAGTTTCATTCTCCAAAGCCCCTTTCTGTGTCCCATTATACCACCCGTCCCGCGCGGGCACAAGCAAAAAGCCGCACAGCCGCCCTTTTTCCGGGCGCGCCGTGCGGCCTATTTTACGTTACGCGATACTTTTCAAAATGCCAAAGGCGGCGGCCACCAGCGCCAGCGGCACCAGCAGCGAGAGCAGCCCGCCCACGACCGCAAGCACCACCAGCAGCGGCAGTGCGATGACGAACAGCAGCGTCGCCACGACCTTCGCGGCACACCACGTCACGCGGAATGCCAGCCCCACGCCCTTGAAAAACAGCCAACCAAAAACAAAAAACACAGCCAGTGTAAGCATTTGTATTCTCTCCCTTTTGTATGTCGGGGTGTTGTTTCCTCACCCTGTACTACGATTCTACCATGCCGCGTATTGCAGCAACAGGGCAAAAATCGCAAAATACCTGCCTTTATTTTCCGCAGGCGGAAAAATACTCACTCGCCCAGCTTTGCCTTGTACGCCTCAGCATCGATCTGACCGTTCGCCAGCATCCGTTCCGTCCAGAGCTGCAGCGTCTCCACCGTGACCGAGATTCGCTCTAATTCTTTTCGGATGCGGATAAAATCGTTGATCTCGTCGTTCGTGATTTCCCCGTCCGCCGTGATCTCGATCAGCCGTTCTTTTTTCTTATCCATCGCGTTCAGCGATGCCAGCATTTCCAGCACAATGGCCGACAGCTCGCGCATCGACACCGGCGGCACATACCGCTCGCCGACGGGGCACTGGCGCGAGCAATAATAGTTGCAAAGAGACGGTCGTTTGTATTTTTCGGCCATCGTCAGCACCTCGTCGGGGCGGGGCACGGTGCGCTCGTTCTCGATCTTCTCGATGCGCTCCGGCGCGATTGTCTCCAACAGCTCGCTGGCCTTTTCCCGCGTCAGCCCCAGCTCCTCGCGCGCGAGCTGGTAATTGTTCTTGTTTTCCTTCACCGATGTACGTCCCATGTGCAGTCCCTTCCTTTATATAGTACAGCCTAGCATATTTTCCGCCGCGCCGCAAGGGATTCGACAGGGAATTTGTTGCACTTTACGCCGAGAGTTGCTATAATATATTCTGTAAATTTATAGATATACGGAGGGTCACTTCCTTATGAACTGGATCGACAAGCTGGAGCGGCGCTGGGGGCATCTCGGCATTCCGCACCTCATCAATGGGCTGATGATCGGTCAGCTGGCGGCGGGGCTTATCATGCTGCTGTTCAACCGCTACTTCGCCTCCTACATCGTCCTTGACCGGTACTCGCTGCTGCACGGGCAGATCTGGCGGCTCGTCACGTTTTTGTTCCAGCCCATCTGGCTGGGCAGCGTGCTGGGCATCCTGAATCTGGTCTTTTACTTCTGGATCGGCAACGCGCTAACCCGTGTCTGGGGCGATTTCAGAATGACGCTGTTCTTGGCGCTGGGCATGATTGGCGCGTGGGTCGGCTGCCTGCTGACCGGCTACGCCGGGGCGGACGCCATCTTTCAGAGCATGCTGTTCGCCTACACCTGGCTGTGGCCGGATCAGATGGTGCTGCTGTTCGGCATCATCCCGTTCAAGATGAAGTACCTTGGCTGGTACGAGCTGGCACTGTGGGTCATCAACTTCCTGCTGGGCGGCGTCGCCACCAAGGTCAGCCTTGTGCTGGGGCTTTCCGGCTTTCTGGCATTTTACGGCCGCGAGGTCTTTTTCTGGTGCCGCGACGCTATCGCCAGCTGGAAGCGCCGCCGCGACTGGGAGAACCGCAATCGATAATTTTGCAATTTATAACATAGAAAGGTCGAAAACACTATGAAGCTCATCACTGCCATCGTCAACAAAGAGGATTCGAAAAACGTCTGCAACGAGCTGCTGAAGAACAAGTTCTACGTCACCCGTCTGGCCACGACCGGCGGCTTCCTGATGGCGGGCAACATGACGCTGCTGATCTGCACCGACGACGCCCGCGTCGATGAGTGCATCGGCGTTATCTCGAAGTGCTGCAAGCAGCGCACCGAGATCGTGCCCGGCACGGCCACGCTGGGTCTTGGCATCGAGAGCGCCATGCCGATGGAGGTCACCGTCGGCGGCGCGACCGTCATGGTCACGAATGTCGAGCGCTTCGAGAAGCTGTGATGCTCGAACGCCTTGTCGGCAATGACGCGCTGAAAAGCGAGCTTGGCACCGCTTTGCGCGGCGGACGGCTGCCCCACGCCATTTTGCTGGTGGGCGAGCCGGGCTGCGGCGCTGGCTTTGCCGCGCGCTGTCTCGCGGCGGACTACCTGTACCCGCAGGGCGGTGCGCACGCTGAGGCCGTGCTGAAAAAAGAGGACGCCGAATGCCTTGTGCTGCAGGGCGAGGGTGCCAGCGGCCAGATCCCGGTCAAGAAAGTGCGCGAGGCGCGCGAGGCCATCCAGCGGTCGGCGCTTTCCACCGACGCGGCGGGGCGCGTGCTGTTCATCTACGGCGCGCAGAATCTGAACGGAACGCAGGGTTCTGCGGCTAATGCGCTTTTAAAAATTATTGAGGAGCCCCCAGAGGGTGTATTGTTTCTCCTGACAGCGCCTACCGCAGCAGTCGTGCTGCCGACCATCCGCAGCCGGTGCGCGGCGTACACGATCGCGCCCGTGCCCACGGCGGACTGCGCCGCCCGGCTGCGCGCCGAGCGCCTGCCCGCGAAGACGGCGGACGAGCTGGCCTTTTTGTACGAGGGGCACATCGGCACCGCGTTGAAAAGCTGGAACGACCCGGCGTTCAAATCTGCGCTGGGCATGGCAAAGACGCTGTGCGGCTATGCGGCGCAGGGCGACACCTACCGCGCGCTGGCGCTGCTGACGAAGTACGAGCGCGACAAGGAGGGCTTCACGGCGCTGCTGTGGCAGCTCGACCAACTGTGCAGCGCCGTGCTGCGCCGCCCCGCCTACGGGCAGGAGCAGTGCAACGGCCTGACGCCGGACGCCGCCGCCAGAATTTTGAACGCCGATGCTCGCGCAAGAAAGAGCCTGACCGGCAACGGCAACCTGCGCCTGAACGTCGCCGTGCTGGCGGGGGAGATCGCGTAAAGCCCCACTGCCCCAAGTAGGGGCCGGGCATGCCCGGCCCGCAGTTTGACGGCCGCCGCCCTTTTATCATTTGCTCTGTAGGGCGGGGTGCCCTCACCCCGCCGTGGAGCGTTGCGGCAGCCACAAGGTTCCACGGGCGGAGCAGAGCCCCGCCCCTACAGCACCGTAGGGGTCGGCGTCCCCGACGACCCGTGGAAGTTCCCGGCAACCGCCGTTTTGCCCACCCCTACACCACTTTTTCGATACACCAACAATAGAAGGACTACCCCATGAAAGTAATATCCGTAAAATTCAAAGAGAACGGCCGGGCGTATTATTTTGACCCCGGCGCGTTCCAGATCAAGGAGGGCGATTTCGTCGTCGTCACCACCGCCCGCGGTACCGAGTGCGGCGAGGTCGTCCGCGCCGCGCATGAGGTGCCGGGCTTCTCCCGCGAGGTCAAGCCCGTGCTGCGCATTGCCGATGCCGTCGACGTGCGCCGCATGCGCCAGAACCGCGCCGACGTGCAGCAGGCCTACCACATCTGCGAGCAGCGCATCGCCGCCCACAACCTGAAAATGAAGCTCGTCGACGCCGAGTACACCCTCGACCGCAGCAAGCTCGTCTTCTATTTCACCGCAGACAACCGTGTCGACTTCCGCGAGCTCGTCAAGGATTTGGCCTCCCAGTTCCATACCCGCATCGAGCTGCGCCAGATCGGCGTGCGCGACGAAAGCAAGATGCTGGGCGGTCTCGGCCTGTGCGGCCAGCCGTTCTGCTGCAGCCGTTTCCTGAAAAATTTCCAGCCCGTCTCCATCAAAATGGCCAAGGAGCAGGGACTCAGCCTGAATCCCTCCAAGATCAGTGGGTCGTGCGGACGGCTGATGTGCTGTTTGGCTTATGAACAAAAGAGCTACGAATATCTCAATTCTATCACGCCGCAGGTGGGCAGCATCGTCCGCACGCCGGACGGCGAAGGCACCGTCATCGAGACGAACGTCGTGGGGGGCACGCTGAAAGTTCGCTCCAACGTCGAGATTCTTGCCCCGCGCATCTATAAGCGCGAGGAATGCACCTACATCCGGGGCGGCAAACGCGCCCCGCTGCCCGCCGATAAAGAGGACGAATAAGGGACTGCAAGCGCAGTTAGTTGCGGCTTACCGTCGAAAAATTTCAAGATATGGCACTTGCCAAAAATCACACATTGTGCTAAACTATATACAACGCAGTAGGCAGAGCAAACCGACTGTGTGCCACTCCGGGGAGCAGCCGTGCAGGGTCGGAGGGGTACAAAATATAAATTCAGCACGGAGATAAGGAGTTCACGATGGCTCATACCGTTTCCAGCGAGTGCGTTGCTTGCGGTGCATGTGTTGACACCTGCCCCGTTGGCGCAATCACCATGGAGGACAAGGCTGTTGTCGATGCAGCTTCCTGCGTTGACTGCGGCGCTTGCGAGGGCGTTTGCCCCACCGGTGCTATCCAGGCTGAGTAAGCTTTAGCACTTTTTCGCGCGGCCTTGAGGCAAGGCCGCGCTTTTTCTTTTGCCCAAAAATGCCCGGAAGGCCTGCATTTCACTTGCACTCATCCGCCCTTGCGGGTATAATATTACTATCATATAAGGTTAGGGGGTGCCGTTTTGGCCGGCACTTTGTATCTTGTCGCCACGCCCATTGGCAATCTCGACGATATGCCGCCCCGCGTGGCCGCCACCTTCGGCATGGTGGACTTCATCGCCGCCGAGGATACCCGCGTCACGCTGCGGCTGCTGAACCACCTTGGCCTGAAAAAGCCGATGGTCAGCTATTACGAGCATGCGCTCCACCACGGCGAGGCCATCCTGCAGCGCATCGAGGCCGGGGAAAACTGTGCGCTTTGCAGTGACGCCGGGATGCCCTGCATCAGCGACCCCGGCGAGCAGATCGTCTGCGAGGCACACGCGCGGGGCATCCGTGTGGTGCCGATCCCGGCCGCGTCGGCCTGTGTGACGGCGCTGGCGGCCAGCGGCCAGCCCACGGCGCGGTTCGTCTTTGAGGGATTTCTGCCCGTGCCGAAGCGCGACCGCCGCGAGCGGCTTGCCTTTTTGCAGAACGAAACGCGGACGATGATCTTCTACGAAGCGCCGCACAAGCTGCGGGGCACGCTGGACGATCTGGCTGCGGCGTTCGGCGCGGAGCGGTCGGTCTCGCTTTGCCGCGAGCTGACAAAACTGCACGAAGAAATCAAAAAGACGACCCTCGGCGAGGCCGTAGCCTATTACAAGGAGAACGACCCGCGCGGCGAGTACGTGCTGGTCTTGGCGGGCGCCGACCCCGAAGCCGTGGCGCAGACCGCCGCCCCCACGCTGGAGGAGGCCGTCGCTGCCGCCCGCACCCTGCTGGAAAACGGCCTGCCCCCCGCCGCCGCCGCCAAACAAGCCGCCGCCGGGACACCGTTCAGTAAGGGCGAAGTGTATCGCCAACTGATAAACGGGTGATTATTTTAGATAATAGATAAAAGATAATAGATAATAAAAAATGTAGCGTTTTTGCCTGCAGGGCAAAAACAAAATTTTGAGCGGAGCGTTAGCGACGCGATCCACCTGTTTTATTATCTTTTATCTATTATCTTTTATCTTTTTCGCTTAGGAGTTCATTTTATGTGTAAAATCCTAGTCATCTCCGACGTCCATGGCCGCCTGCGCGACCTGCGGTGGGTGCTCAATAACGAGACCGCCGACGCGCTGTTCTTCCTCGGCGACGGGCTGTACGACCTAGACGGCGCATTGCAGCTGCGCAGGGAGCCTGTGCCCTACCCCATCTACCGGGTGGCGGGCAACTGCGACGCCGGCTACCACGACCCGTCCGAGGGGCTTGCGCCTTTCGCCGGGGTGCTGTTCTTCTACACCCACGGCCACCACTACGGCGTCAAGATGGGCAGCGAACGTCTGGCCGAGTGTGCAGGCGAGCGCGGCGCGGACGTCGCGCTGTTCGGCCACACCCACCGGCGCGAGCTGGTGCGCGGCGTCGGCACGGCGGCCACCGTCTTCAACCCCGGCAGCCTGCGCGACGGCGGCAGCTACGGCGTTATCACGATCAACGATGCAAGATGCGAATTCAGCTGGAAGAGGGTACCGGAACTGTGAACGAGAGCGTCATTTATCTGCCGGAGGTCGACAGCACGAACCTTTGGGCAAAGCAGAACATTGATAAATTCGGCATTGTGGGCGCGGTGTACACCACCCACCAGACTGCCGGGCGCGGGCGGCTTGGCCGCGACTGGCTCGACGCACCGCACAAAGGGCTGTACTACACGGCGGTCATCAAGACTGACCTTGTCCAGCCCGCGACACTGCCGCTTTTCGCCAGCCTTGCCACCTGCGACGCCCTGCGCACCCGCTATGGCATCGAGTGCCAGATCAAATGGCCGAACGACCTTTTGCTGAACGGCAAAAAGATCGTCGGCATCCTGTGCGAGGTAGCACCCGACGGCCACAGCATCGTCGTCGGCATCGGCATCAACCTTGCCCAGCCGCAGGAATATTTCGACGCCGCCGGACTGCCCCACGGCACCAGCCTTGCTTTGCAGGGCATCCCGGTGGACATGGACACCGACCCGGAGTGGCTGGCGCAGTACATGACGGATTTCGGCTTTGACCGCGCGCTGTACACCTACGAGCGCGAGGGCTTTGCCCCCTACCGCGAGCGGTACAAGGCGCAGTGTGTCAACCTTGGCCGCCGCGTGACCTACGACGGCGGTAGCGGCGTCGCGAAGGACGTCGACGACGACGGCCGCCTGATCGTCCACGACGAAAACGGCGACACCCGCGTCTTTACCGGCGAGGTCAGCGTAAAGGGCATTTACGGCGCTCTTTAAAAGGCTTCCCCCTTGGGGGAAGCTGTCGCCGCAGGCGACTGATGAGGGGCGGCGCTTTCTCAGCAGCCCTTTACCGGGCAATACCGGTCACTCCGCCCCTCATCCGGCCTCGGTCGGAGCCTCGGCCACCTTCCCCCACAGGGGAAGGCATTCTCACACAAAAACAAATCCGACGGGACATTGCATCCCGTCGGATTTTTTTAATTCATCTTCAGATATTTCCGTACCGGCAGCGAGACCGCACCGGCCACGACGCAGCAGAGCACCCACTCGAAGACGGCCTGCACGCCGACCAGCAGCACGATGAACATGAACGCATTCTGCGCGCCCAGCGTGTCGGCCAGATTCTGCACGTAATCGCAGTTATAGAAGATCAGTACCAGAAAGCCCATAAAGAACACGGTGTTCAGCACCGGTGCGGACAGACCGCCGAGGAAGCAGCAGAGCTTCTCGTTTTTCGGCAGCGCCTTGCGCAGTGCGGCGAAGATCAGCCCCGCGCACAGTCCCATCAGGACGCGCGCCACAAAGCTGACGACAAAGCTGCCGACGGGGCTGACCTGAAACAGCGCCGCGCCCATCGCGCTTTTGCCCTCGACCATCTGGATAAAGCTCGTCGCGCCGAAGACGCCGCCGAGGATGGCACCGGCCATCGGCCCCATCGTCATCGCGCCGATGGCGACCGGCACCGTCAGCAGCGACGCCGACAGCGGGCCGATCTGCAGATAGCCCAGCGGCGTGTAGTTCAGCACAAGCAGAATGGCCACCAGCAGCGCAAGCTGGGTCAGCCAACGGACGTTGGTACGGTTTTTCATATTCAATTTTCCTCCTGCTGCCGTCTCCTACATTTCGGGAGTACAGCGCAAATGTACGGCTCGTCCGAGCCGCCATTGCCTAGTATAGCGCAATCGGGGGGAAAAGGCAAGGGGGAATTACAGCGCCCCGTTTACCAGCAGCTCCCGCACCTCCAACAAATCCTCGCACTTGCGGTCGTACAGCTTCCGGATCTCCTCGGTGGGCTGCATCAGGTCGGGCACCATCACGGTCACACAGCCCGCCGCGCGGCCTGCCCGCACGCCGTTGAAGCTGTCCTCCAGCACCAGGCAGTCCACAGGGGCAAGCCCCAGCTTCTCCGCCGCCAGCAGGAAGGTGTCCGGCGCGGGCTTGCTGTGGGCGACCTCGGTGCCGGAGACGACCTTGTCGAAATATTTTGCCGTGTCGCTTGTTTTTAGGTTCATCTCGATCATGCTGCGCGGGCTGGAGCTTGCCACTATGCGCGGCAGGCCCATCTCCTCCAGCGTGGCAAGCAGTTCTTTCAGCCCCTTTTTGCAGGGCACGCCCTCGGCAAAGCGCTTGTCTGCCAGCTGCCACACCTTGTCCAGCACGCGCTGCGGGTCGCCGGGGATGTAGGCGGCCACATGGCGGCGCAGGTTGTCCCCCGCCAGACCGCGCCCGCCCGCCTGAAACTTTGCCATATCTGCGGGCAGCGGCAGCCCCAGCTCCTTGCAGGCGGGCTCCCACATGGTATCCCACAGCCGCTCGGTGTCGAACATCAGCCCGTCCATATCAAAAATAACGCCTTTAACCATCGTTATGCTCCTTATTTATAAGTGTCATCTGTATTGTACCGCAGTTTTGGGTTGTGTGCAATGATTAAGTTTGAGGGCACAACCGGCTTTTCCTTGGGGGGAAAAAAGACCTTTTCAGAAAATCCGCTTTTTCTCTTTTCCTAAACGCCCCCTTCTCCCCGACTGTTCTCAGCAAGCCCCTATACATCTACCCTAAAACCTGCTATACTGAACAAAAATGGAAAGGAGCGAAACAATGAATACCGTCACCCGCAGCATTTTTCGCGCCATCCATGAGGGCAAATGGCTCAGCATCGAGTACCGCAACCAGCAGACCCAGCTGACAAAATACTGGATCGCCATCAAATCCCTCGACCCCAAAGCCCGCACGCTGACCGTCGACGGGCTGCACCTCGGCCTGCTGACCGTGCAGGAGCTTGACCGCATCCGCATCGACCGTGTCCAGACTGCCGAGGTCGTCGACGGCTCGTGGTGCGCTGTCAATCAATCGCTCGTCGACGACATCCGCGAAAACCCCGGCCGCTACGCCGCGCTGTTCGACAACGCCGCGAACCTGCGGGTGCTGGACTATCTGGCCGCCTGCAGCCGGTTGGACGCCACGCCCTACCAGAGTAATTTTTCCCTTGTGCACCAGATCGACGGCGACTCCTTCGCCGCCTATCAGGAGAGCACCCTTGAACTCGACGACGACCAGTTCCGCGAGCTTGTCCAGCGGTTCCAGCGCCGGGTCGACGACCGCCAGCGCGGTGCCGCCCGCCCCAGCCTGCCGCAATTGGGGCTGAACCTCATCAGCCTGCCCACGCCGCAGGGGCTGTACGTGCTGGCCTACCGCCCGCTGCGGCTCGATGTCAAGCGCCGCACCCTGCGCGCCGAGCCGGAGCCGGTCATCTGCCGCGAGTTCACGATCAACGGCACGAAGCTCAGCATCCATCAGTTCCTCGACGCTGACGACTTCACGCTGCTTGAACATTTTACGCAGAATCTGGAGCACATCAAGGATCGCATCACCCGCGGCAACCCGCAGCTGCGCGGCGTCGACGACATGCCCTACCTCATCGCCATCAGCCGCGACTGCCCCGTCGATCTGGAGCACGAGTACCGCGGCATCCTCGACCTGTACGAAACACCGGGCGCGGAGGGCGTGACCCCGCCGCTGCGGGCGTTCTTCGGCGAGATGACCGCCCGGCCGCGCCGACGCAAATCCTACCCGCTGGCGCTGCTGAACGACAAGGTCAACCTCGACCAGCTGCTTGCCATCAACAACGCGATGCGCTATCCGCTGGCCTACGTGCAGGGGCCGCCGGGCACCGGCAAGACCAATACGATCGTCAACACGCTGACGACTGCGTTTTTCAACGACCGCACAGTGCTTTTTGCCAGCTACAACAACCACCCCATCGACGGCGTCGTCGAAAAGCTGCAAGGGCTGACCTACCGCGGGCAGCCCATCCCCTTCCCAATTTTGCGCCTTGGCAACAGCCAAAAGACCGCCGAAGCGCTGCGCACGATGCTGACTTTGCATAACCAGTGCATGCAGATTGCCGTGCCGGAGCGCACGCTGGACAAAAAGCACGCCGAGCGCACCGCCCGCGCCCGCCAGCTGACCGAGCTGCTGGAACGGTACGAGCGCATTCTCGACCTGAACGAGCGCAAGGAAACCATCGAGCGATTGCTGGAAGCCCGCAGCCAGTTCAACTTCCAGTACGAGCTGCAGGCCGGGCAGCTGCCGCAGGTCAAGCGCGAGCTGGCCGCCTACGGCACGGTGGAGACCGCAGACGCCCTCGCGCTGCTGGATCGCAGCGAGGACGAGCTGCTGCGCTATCTCTTCTTCGCGTCGGTGCGCTGCATCCGCCGCCTCGACGAGCCAAAAAACGCCGACCTCATGGCAATTTTGCAGAGCGGCGGCGAGGAAAAAGACCGCGTCGCCGACTTCAATAAGTACCTCTCCGAGCCGGAGAACCTGAAAAAGCTGCTGCGCATCTTCCCGCTCATCGCCACGACCTGCATCTCGGCACACCGCCTCGGTGCGCCGGAGCCGTGCTTCGACATGGTCGTCATGGACGAGGCCAGCCAGTGCAACACGGCCATGTCGCTCGTGCCCATCCTGCGCGGCAGCGCACTGATGCTCGTGGGCGACCCGCAGCAGCTGTCGCCGGTCATCGTGCTTGACCCTGCCGACAACCAGACCCTGCGCCGCCGCTACGGCGTCACGCAGGAGTACGACTACATCGAGAACTCGATCTACAAGTGCTTCCTCGCCTGCGACGCCGTCAGCGACGAAACGCTGCTGAGCTACCACTACCGCTGCAGCCCCAAGATCATCGAGTTCAACAACCGCAAATACTACAACCACAAGCTGCACATCGCCAGCCGCGAGACCCACCCGGAGCCACTTGTCTACGTCGAGGTTCCCAACGACACCACCGACGAGAAGAACACCGCCCCGCAGGAGGTGCGCCGCATCGAGGCGTATCTCAGCCGCCACCCAGACAAGCAGGTGGGCATCATCACGCCGTTTGCCCGCCAGCGCGCCGCCATCGAGGGAATGCTGCGCCAAAAGCACTACGACAACGCCAGCTGCGGCACGGTGCACGCCTTTCAGGGCGACGAGAAGGATGTCGTCATCTTCTCGCTGGCCTTGACCGACCAGACCCGCCCCCAGACCTACAACTGGCTGAAAAACAACAAGGAACTTATCAACGTGGCGACCTCCCGCGCGCGGGAGCAGCTTGTCATCCTGTCCAACCAGCAGGAGCTTGACCGCCTGCACGCCGGCTGCCCCGACGACGATATTTACGAGCTGGTGCAGTATGTGCGGACGAACGGCGTTTCCGACGTGACCGAAAAGCCCGCCGCCAGCCGCGCGCTGGGCATCAAGCCCTACAGCACCAAGACCGAGGACGCGTTTTTGGAGAACCTGAATCACGCGCTGGACAATGCGTTTTTGGACGGCAGCCGCTGCACCGTGCGCAAGGAGGTGCCCATCGCGCAGGTGTTTGAGAACAACCCCGGCTGCACCGATCTGTTCTACACCGGGCGATTCGATTTCGTCGTCTACCAGCGGGAAGGCCGCCGCCTGATGCCGATTTTAGCCATCGAGCTGGATGGCCGCGAGCACCGCGACGACCCCGTCGTCCAGCGCCGCGACCGCAAAAAGGAGCAGATCTGCCGCGAACACGGCTTCGAGCTGATCCGGGTAGAAAATTCCTACGCCCGGCGGTATAACTACATCAAGAGTATCCTGATCAACTATTTCAGGAAGGTGTCGTGATACAAAAAAGCCTGCATCCCCCCTCGGAGATGCAGGCTTTTCACTTTTTTACCGCCAATTGAACGTAATCATCCCATAGATATAGATAAACCCGATCGCTGCCGGCACAAAATACCGGAACACCGGCTTCATCCATGGCTGCACCTTCAGTCCCTTGCCGGTGTTGGCCTCGGCGACGAACTTGTCCCAGCCCCAGCCGAAACGGTTGCAGCAGAACAGCGCCAGCACCAGCGACCCCAGCGGCAGCACATTGTTGCTGACGATGAAATCCCAGAAATCCAGCCACGCGCTGCCCGCCGCAAAGGGCTGGAAGTGCAGCACACTGTACCCCAGCGCCGTCGTCAGCGCCAGCAGGAAGATGCCCACGCCGCAGACGATGCAGCCCTGCGGGCGGTTCCAGCCGGTCAGTTCCCGGATCATGGCAAGGATGTTCTCGCAGACGCCCAGCACGGTGGAGAGCGCGGCAAACACCATGAACAGGAAGAAGAGGGTGCCCCACCAGCGGCCGCCCGCCATGTGGTTGAATACGCCCGCCATCGTGTCGAACAGCAGGCTCGGCCCGGCAGTGACCTCCAGCCCGTAGGTAAAGCACGCCGGGAAGATGATGATGCCCGCCAGCACTGCGACGAAGGTATCCAGCGCGATAATGTGCAGTGACTCGCCCATCAGCGCGCGGTCCTTGCCGATATAGCTGCCGAAGATCGCCATGCCGCCCATGCCGACCGACAAAGAGAAGAAGGCCTGATTCATAGCCGCCACGATGACTGTGCCGTTGATCTTGGAGAAGTCCGGCACCAGATAGAACCGCAGCCCCTCCGCCGCGCCGGAAAAGGTCAGGCTGTGCAGCGCCAGCACCAGCATCAGCACCAGCAGGGCGGTCATCATGTACTTGGTCACGCGCTCCAATCCGCCCTGCAAGTTGAAGCTGAGCAGTACGAACGCCGCCACGACTACCACAAACAGATAGGTCACATTGACTTTCGGGTCGGCGATCATCTGCGCAAAGCCGAAATTGGCGTTGTCCCCCGTCAGGAACTTGACGAAATAGTAGACGATCCACCCTGTGACGACCGTGTAAAACGCCATGATGGCAATGTTGCCGATGAGGCTCAACACGCCGAAAATGCCCCACTTTTGGCCGGGCTTTTCAAGTTTCTGGTACATATAGATCGGGCTGGCCTGCGCCGCGCGGCCGACGGCCAGCTCCATCACCATGGCGGGCAGCCCCAGCACCAGCAGGCAGAGGACGTACAGCAGCATGAAGCTGCCGCCGCCGTTCTGCCCGCACATCCACGGGAATTTCCAGACGTTGCCGCAGCCGATGGCGCACCCCGCCGACAGCATGATAAAGCCCAAGCGGCTGCTAAGGCGTTCGCGTTCTTTCATAGCGTCGTTTTCCCTTCGGTCGTGATTGTCACGCAGACGATCTCGGTGCGTCCCTGCGTGCGGAACTTATAGCCCCATGTGCCGGTGCCGCCGCTGACGATAGCGGCACAGGTATCCGTGATTTTCTTTTTACCGTAGTTTCGCTCGTTTTTCGCCGCCATGCCCACCGCGCCCGCAGGCCAGACCTGCCCGCCGTGGGTGTGGCCGCTCAAGATCAGGTCAGCGCCCGCCGCAGCGGCCTTTTTGAAGTCCCGCGGCTCGTGGTCAAGCCAGACGGTGTAGTGGTCGTCCGTGCCGCCGGGCATGAGCTGTTCAGCCGTGAAGCGGTTGCCGTTCGTGTACAGATAATCCTTGCGCCCCACGATGCGCACGCCGCAGGGCAGCAGAACGGCAGCGTCCTCCAACAGGCGCACGCCCGCCGCCGCCAGCCCGCGCTCCAAGTCGGCGCGGCCGAAGCTCGGCTCCCGCCAATGGTGGAACAGGTCATGGTTGCCCAGCACATAGTATTTGCCCAACGGCGCGTCGATCTCGCCGAAGAATTGGCAGAAGGCGTCGAAATCCTCCTTCTCGGTGTACTCGTCGAAGATGTCGCCGGTCAGCACCAGCAGATCAGGGCGGCAGGCTGCGATCTTTTCGCGCAGTTCGGGGATGCGGGTGCGATCCATCGCCGCGCAGGCGCGGGGGTGCACATCGCTGATCTGCACGATGCGCAGCCCGCCCTCCGGCAGTTTTTTCTGCGTCGTCAGGTCATATTCTGTTGTGCAAAGCCGCAGCGCGCGCCGCCGTCCCCACCACATGATGAAGCCGGTCAGCAGCCACGGCGTTATGCCGCCCAGCCAGATGATATGCCAAACGGTCAGCGGCATACCGCCGACCTGCCGCAGCGCCAGCCCGATGCCGGTGCCCGCGCAGTAGAACGCGACGAGATGCCCGGTGAAGACGATGCCCAGCCCCAGCGGGTCACGGCTGATGTAGGCAAGCACCGCCATCAGCACCAGCGGCAGGCCGTAGTACAGCACCGGCCACTGCTCCACCAGCTGCAGCGGCGGCAGCTGCAAAAAGTTGAGGTACAGCAGCACATCCAGCGCCGCCTGACCGAGCCGCGGAAGGACGAATTGGAAGAATGGATGATACATGGTGAATGCCTTTGTTTCGTGAGAGTGCCTTCCCCTAAGGGGGAAGGTGTCTGCGGCCCCGCCCGCAGACGGATGAGGGGCAAAGATACCGTAATTACCCATACACGGGATAGTATGGCAAAGTTCGCCCCTCATCAGTCCGCTTCGCGGCCAGCTTCCCCCTCAGGGGAAGCCTTTCCTAACAAAAATTCCCCCGCACCTCGCGGCACGGGGGCTAAAATGTAGTTTTTACTGTTCCTTCGCCTTGATCGCCGCGTCAATCGCGCGGGCGGCCTCTTTACCGGCACCCATGGCCAGAATGACCGTAGCGGCACCGGTGACGGCGTCACCGCCGGCGTAGACCATCGGGCGGCTCGTCAGGCCGTCGGGGCCGTTGGTGATCAGGCAGCCGTGCTTGTCGGCGTCCAGACCCGGCGTGGTCGAGCGGATCAGCGGGTTGGGGCTGGTACCCAATGCCATAATCATCGTGTCAACGTCCAGAACAAACTCGCTGCCCTCCTTGACGATGGGGCGGCGGCGTCCGGAGGCATCCGGCTCGCCCAGCTCCATCTCAACGCAGGTCATACCCTTGACCCAGCCGTTCTCGTCGCCCAGCACCTCGGTGGGGTTCGTCAGCGTCTTAAAGACGATGCCCTCCTCCTCGGCGTGCTCGACCTCCTCCTTACGGGCAGGCAGCTCGGCCATGCCGCGGCGGTAGACGATGTAGACATTCTCGGCACCCAGACGCTTGGCGCAGCGGGCGGCGTCCATGGCCACATTGCCGCCGCCGACAACGGCAACGGACTTACTCTTCATGATGGGCGTGCGGGAATCCTCCTTATACGCCTTCATCAGGTTCACGCGGGTCAGGTACTCGTTGGCAGAGTAGACGCCGTTCAGGCTCTCGCCGGGGATGCC
>CAKSUQ010000023.1 GCA_934502625.1 uncultured Gemmiger sp. | reverse complement strand
ACGGATCTCCGACATCTTCTTCCCTCCCTTGACCTGAGACAGGAGTTTGCCGGTCAAATACTATTAACCAGTAAAAATGATTATACTATACAAGCCCCCCGCCTGTCAACAACAATTTTCGCTAAAATGAAAATTTTTAAAATGTTCATATTTGGGAACCTTTACCCCAGCACCGTGTGCCACACCCACAGCGCACCGTAGATCACGGGCTGATGCAGCATGTAGACCAGCAGCGTATTGCGCCCGATGGCACACAGAGGACGCAGCGCGGCGGGCGGCTCTCCCCTGCCGGGGTGCCACAGCCGCGCCAGAAACACGCCACACCAGAACAGGAACACCCACGGAAGGATCGGAAAGTAATCCGCCGATGCGAACTGTGTCAGATCCGGGAAGCCCAGCCAGAACCAGTTCACCTTGTACAGCCCCGCAGGCACCGCACAGAGCCGCCAATTCTCGAAGCCCAAATACCCTTCGGGCAGTTGGTTCATCAGCGCAAACAGCGCCGCAGCCGCCGCCAGCCCCACCCCGGCCGGAATGCGCTGCAATGCCGGGTAGACAAGGAAGGTCAGCAGCACGGCGGCGGCGTTCAGGTGCAGCACGCCGAACCAGATGCTCTCCGACGGCATGAACAAAACGGTCACGACTGTCAAAACGGCAGCGCACCCGGCCACGATCAGCCCGTTTTTCACAGGCCGCTTCGCCAGCGGATAGCTGAACCCCGACAGCAGGATGAAGCTCCAACAGATGTATTGCTGCCACACATGGCAGCCCGGCGACCAGATGTCGTACCAGCTGCTCACGTGGGCGAAGACATACACCCAGTCGTACATCGCGTGGTAGGCCAGCATATTCAGCAGCGCCAGTCCGCGCAGGGCGTCCGGCAGCCACATGCGGCCGGTTTTGGGGTGCAGTACAGGCATGTCCGCGCCTTCTTTCCGAAAATTTTCTGTCTTATTGTATCACACCGCCGCGCACCTTGCAATCGCGCCCCGTTTGCGGTACAATGGTTTGGAATAAGGAGTGTGAAAGTATGCAGGACATCCGCCTTGTGGCGCTCGACCTTGACGGCACGGTTTTCAATGATAAAAAGGAGATCACCCCCCGCACGCTGGCGGCCATCCGCACGGCCTGCGCGCAGGGCGTCGCGGTGTTGCCTGCTACCGGCCGCACGGCCAGCGGCATCCCGGCGGCGTTCACCTCCATCCCCGGCGTGCGGTACGCGCTGACCTCCAACGGGGCAAGCGTCATTGACCTGACGACCAGCGAGCAGCTGGTGAACCTGCCCTTCCGCACCGAGGATGCGCTGAAAATCTACGACATCCTCGAACAGTGCGGCGGCATGATGAGCATTTTCATCGGCGGCAAAAGCTATACGACCCGCGAAAACGCCACGCGGCACATGGATGTTGTGCCCGAAAATCTGAAGGAATACTTCCGCACGACCCGCATCGAGGTCGACGACATGCACGCGACCCTGCGTGCCCACGCCCACGAAATTGAAAAATACAGCATGATCTACCACGACGAGGCCGGGCGTGACGCCGCGTGGCACGCCATCGAGGCCGCCTGTCCCGGCATGGAGCTGACGTCCAGCCTGCCCCGCAACATGGAGATCAACGCCCCCGGCGTGACGAAGGGCAGCGGCCTGCTGGCGCTGGCGAAGCACTTGGGACTGCAGCGCGCACAGACGATGGCCGTCGGCGATTCCGGCAACGACCGTGCCATGATCGAGGATGCGGGCTTGGGCGTTGCGATGGGCAACGCCACCGACGACATCAAGAAAATTGCCGATGTAACGACCGATGATAACAACCACGACGGCGTTGCAGCCGCAATAGAAAAATATGTTTTGCAATATACAAATAAATTATACGAGAGGTAAATTATGAAAAACGTTCTGGTAGGCCAGTCGGGCGGCCCGACTGCGGTCATCAATTCCAGTCTGGCAGGCGTCTATGAAACGGCCAAAGCCTGCGGCGCACCCCATGTCTACGGCATGCAGTACGGCATCGAGGGCGTGCTGGAGGGCAAGCTCGTCGATCTGGACACGGTGCTGGGCGACAAGATGGACATTGAGCTTCTCAAGCGCACCCCGTCCAGCTTTCTGGGCAGCTGCCGCCACAAGCTGCCCGACCCCACGGTGGACGAAAAGCCGTTTGTGCAGCTGTTTGAGCTGTTCGCGCAGTATGACATCGGCGCGGTGTTCTACATCGGCGGCAACGACTCGATGGACACCATCTCAAAGCTGAGCGCCTACGGCAAGGCCGTGAACAGCGAGATCCGCTTCATCGGCGTGCCCAAGACCATCGACAACGACCTGATGCTGACCGACCACACCCCCGGCTACGGCAGCGCGGCGAAGTACATCGCCACGATCCTGAAGGAAGTCATCTGCGATTCCAGCGTCTACGACCTGCGCAGCGTGACGGTGGCTGAGATCATGGGTCGGCACACCGGCTGGCTGGCCGCCGCCGCCAGTCTGGCCGCAGGCCCCGACTGCAACGGCCCCGACCTGATCCTGCTGCCGGAGCGCACCTTTGACGAGGAGGCATTCCTGAAGCGGGTGGCAGAGCTGGAAAAAGAGCGCCACAACGTCATCATCGCGGTCAGCGAGGGTGTGAAAAACAAGGACGGCGTCTTCCTGTGCGACCTCGTCTCGACGGCGGGGCAGCTGGACGCCTTCGGCCACAAGGCCATCCTGAGCGGCACGAGCCGCTATCTGGCCGACCTGATCCGGATACGGCTGGGCTGCAAGACCCGCGCCATCGAATTTTCGACGCTGCAGCGCTGCGCGAGCCACCTTGCCAGCCGCACCGATGTGACCGAGGCGTATCAGGCGGGCGGCGCGGCTGTTGAGGCCGCCGTGCGCGGCGAGACCGCGAAGATGGCGGCCTTCCAGCGGCTGAGCGACCAGCCCTACCGCATCGAGACGCAGATGGTCGACGTGACGCAGGTCGCAAACTTTGAGAAGAAGGTTCCCGACGAGTGGATCACCGAGGATGGTATGCACGTCAACGAGAAGTTCGAGCGCTACGCCCGCCCGCTGATTCAGGCCGAGCTGACGCCCATCTACATCAACGGCGTCCCGCGGCATATTCATCTGTGATAGAATAACAACCCCTGCACCGTCAGATCGGCGGTGCAGGGGTTTTGCTTTGCGGCAGCGGCACGGCGGGATGGGGGCATCCCGCCCTACGCACAATTTGCGGGTGATTTGTAGGGCGGCATGCCCTCATGCCGCCGCAGGGTGTTCCCGCTGCGGCAACACAAAATAAAAAAGAGCCCGCAACTGCAGGCTCTCAAAAACATATCAATCAGTACGAGATCAGCCGGAGACTTTCTCCTTCAGGCGGCCGCTGGCCTTGAAGCCGGGGATGGCGGTCGGCTCCAGCTTGCTGGTGACCTTGGTCTTGGGGTTGGTGAAGTTCTTGGTCTGGCGCTCGCGCATCTCAAAACGGCCGAAGCCGGCAATGGTGACCTTGTCACCGCTCTTGAGCACATCGCCGATGGTGCCGAAGATGCCGTCCATAACCTTCTCAACGTCCGCGCTGGTCATGTTGGTGTCGTTGGCAACCTTGGTAATCAACTGAGATCTCGTCATGATATTCTTTAACTCCTATCCTTATGGGCACACAATGCCCGTTGTTATTACGGAGTTTATTATAGAGAAAATTGTGCGCAGAATCAAGGGTTTTTTCATAAAAAATCGCTTTTTCGGCAAAAATCCCAAAAAATACGCCTTCCGCGCGTGAAAAAATGTCATATGGGGAAAAATGCGCGTTCCATGCAAAAATATTTTGCATGCGGCGTCCGTTATACGCCCATGCGCACAGCGTCCGGATAGCTGGCAATCGCGCCGCTGCCCTGCACGCTGATGCCACAGAATTTGTTCGAGAACGCGAGCCATTGGCTGAGCTGTTCTGCTGTCAGTTTGGGCAGGGCGTCGCGGTCGACGCCCGCCGCGTGCAGCTGCCACAGGAACGACCCGATGAAGCCATCCCCTGCCCCGGTCGTGTCCACGGCCTTGACGGGTCGGCAGGGCGCAAAGCCGTGCGATGTGCGCGTGTAGGCGTGTGCCCCGGCGCTGCCGCAGGTGTACAGTACAAGCTGCACATGCCCGATGAACAATGCGGGCAGCGCGGCTTCAATGTCCGCCGTGCCGGTCAGAAATTCCAGCTCTTCATCGGAAATTTTCACGATGTCGGCCAGCGGCAGAAATTCCAGCACCGTGCGGCGCAGCGCGTCGTGATCCGGCCAGAGCGGGAACCGCAGGTTCGGGTCGAAGCTGACAAGCGCCCCGGCTGTCCGCGCGGCGGCGATGGCGGCCTTGTGCGCCTCGCGCATCGGGCTTTCCACCAGCGCTACGCTGCAAAAGTGCAGGGCGAACGCCGTAGTAAACAGCGCGGGGTCAACCTGCTCCGGCGCATAGAGCAGGTCTGCCGAGGGCTTGCGGTAGAAGCTGAAGGTACGGTTGCCGTCAGCCGCCAGCGCGACGAAGGCCAGCGCCGTATTCGCCTTGTCGGTGAAGCAGAGGTGCGACGTGTCGATGCCGCAGCCCGCCAGCTCGTCGGCGATCTTGTGGCCGAAGGGGTCGTCACCCAGCTGTGTCAGCAGCGCGGACGCGCCGCCCAGCTTGGTGAACGCGCCGCAGACGTTGGCGGGCGCGCCGCCGACGCGGGGCGCAAAGGCGGGCACCTCGGCAAAGGAACAGCCGCTTCGGGACGGGATCATGTCGATCAGCGCCTCGCCGATCGCGTACAGGGTGTCGTGCGCCATGGCAGCCTCCTTACACGTTGAGTGGGCAGACGGTGACATCCAGCCCGGCGGGGCGCAGCGCGACACTGCCCGCCGCCGGATAGTACCGGGTGGACAGCACCGCCGCGCCGTCGTTTAGGAAAATCTCCAGCGAGGACGCATCCCCCACGATGCGCAGGCTGCGGCAGGGCGCGTCCAGCACCGCGCGGCGGCCGGTGCGGCCTGCGGCCATTGCAGGGGCGGTAAAGGTCAGGTAGGCGGTGCGGTCAGCCTCGGTGTAGGCCAGCGTCAGCCCGCCGTTCAGCGTCAGTGCGAAGTCCCCGCGGGGGGCGGCTTGCAGGTCGAAGCAGGCGGAAACGGCCTGCACAGCGCCGTCTCTCACGGCCACAGGCGCACCGCGCATCGCGTCCAGCTCGGACACGGGATTTTGCAGGATATGCCCCTGCCCGTCGTGGGTCAGTGTGCGGGGCACGGTCATGCAGTGCTGCCAGCCGTAGTCGACGGTCGGCTTATTGCCGTAGGCAGCGTCGGGCATGCCCATCCAGCCGATCTGAATGCGGCGGCCGGTCTCATCGGTGAAGCTCTGCGGCGCGTAGTAGTCGAAGCCGAAATCCGCATCGCGGAACGCGCCCAGCGTGCAGCTGCCGCGCCAGTCGCCATACACTGGGAAGTACCCACAGCCGTAGACGTTCTGGCACTCGATGCCCTGCGGCGACACGGCGAGGAACCACTGCCCGTCCAGCTCGAACAGGTCGGGGCACTCCCACATGAAGCCGAAGGACTCCGGCGTTGTCAGCGTGTTGATGTGGTTCCAGTGCAGGCGGTCGGCGCTCTCAAAGACGAGAACCTCGCCCTTGTCCGCCAGCGTCCGCGCGCCCAGCACCATATAGAAGCGGCCGTCGTAGGTAAAAACCTTCGGGTCGCGCACATGGCAGGTCAGCCCGGCGGGATAGTCGGCGTTGTATAGCAGACACTGCTTGGTGTCAACATGCAGATGGTCGCGGCTGGTGGCGAGGCAGACGTTGTGCCCGCGCCCCTGTTTGATATAGTCGAACTTGCCGGGGTGCTTGACGTTGCCGGTGTAATAGAGGTAGAGCGTGCCGTCGTCCCCCAGCAGCGCCGAGCCGGAGTAGACGCCGTGGCAGTCGAAGGGCTCGTCCGGGTAGAGCATGGTGGGCAGGTACTCCCAATGGAGCAGGTCGCGGCTGCGCACATGCCCCCAATGCTTGACGCCGCCGTTGACGTCGAAGGGACCGTACTGGAAGAAGGCGTGGTATTCGTCGCCGATCTTGCACAGGCCGTTGGGGTCGTTGAGCCAGCCGACTGGGGGCTGGATGTGGAATTTCTGGCGGTGCGGGTCGGCGGCAGCCTTCGCCGCGCCGAGGGACTCGACCAGCGGTACAAGTTTTTTCAAGTCGCGCTGTAGGGCGTTCATGGTATTACCTCGCTTCTATTTTGCTTACGCTTTGACCTCTTCCGGCTTCCAGATCACCCACGTGACCGCGAACGCGACGCCGAAGGAGATCGCCATCATGATGAGATACTGCAAGGGCATATGCAGGTGCAGCAGGATGCCGAAGATGCCGGTCACGCCGGTGCCGGTCGCACCCAAGCCGACGATGCTGGCATAGAGCGCGCCGCAGGCACCGCCCGCCAGACCGCCGAGGAACGGCTTGAAGTAACGCAGGTTGACGCCGAAGATAGCAGGCTCGGTGATGCCCATGCAGGCGGACATGGCGGAGGGCAGCGCCATCGACTTGACCTTCTGATCCTTGCTCTTGAGGGCGACAGCCAGCGCCGCACCGCCCTGTGCCACATTGGCGGCGCTTGCCAGCGGCAGCCAGTAGGTGTAGCCGAACTTGGACAGCTGGCCGAGGTCGATGATGGTGTACATGTGGTGGATACCGGCCACGACAGTGACGGCGTACAGGCCGCCCATGATGAAGGAACCGATGCCGAAGGGCAGTTGGATCAGCGTCTGCACGCCGTTGATGATGCCGTCCTCAATGGTGGTAAAGATGGGGCCGATGACGGCAAGCGTCAGATAGCCGGTGACGAAGACGGAAA
This sequence comes from uncultured Gemmiger sp., assembly GCA_934502625.1. Taxonomy (GTDB): domain Bacteria; phylum Bacillota; class Clostridia; order Oscillospirales; family Ruminococcaceae; genus Gemmiger. Next base: position 22,692 of record CAKSUQ010000023.1, on the reverse strand, counting down.
CCAGCGGGGTGACAAACAGATCAAACATGGCGGGGACGACCTTGTGCAGCCGCTTTTCGATCTGGGACATGAGCCAGACCGCGATGACGACCGGGATGACGTGACCCTGATAGCCGACCAGCGGGATGCTGTACAGCCCGCCGAAGACCGGCTGATAGGTCTGCACGCCCTCGGACGCGACCGTCCATGCGTTTTGCAGGTTGGGGTGGATCATGATCATACCGATGACCGCGCCGAGGAACGGGTTGCCGCCGAAGACCTTGGCCGCCGAGAAGGCGATCAGGATGGGCAGGAAGGTGTAGGCCGTGTTAGAGAAGAGCTGCGCGAATACGTACAGCGAGCCGGAGGTGTCGATATTCAGGAAGCCGTTGTTCACCATGAAGTTCAGCGCTTCCATAATGCCCATCAGGAAGCCCGACGCCACGATGGCCGGGATGATGGGTACGAAGATGTCGCCCAGCGTCTTGATGGCCTGCTGGTACCACGGCGCTTTGGCGGCCGCGGCCTGCTTGACTTCCTCCTTCGTCGCGCCGGTGATGCCCGCCAGTGCGGTGAACTCGTCGTAGACCATGTTTACGACGCCGGTGCCGAAGATGATCTGCAGCTGCCCCTGTGCCTCAAAGACGCCCTTGGCGCCCTCGGCGTCTTCCAGCGCCTTCTTGTCGACCTTATTGTTGTTGGCGATGACAAGGCGCAGACGGGTAGCGCAGTGCGCCGCTGATACGATGTTGGACGCGCCGCCGATGGCGTCCAGAACCTGTTGTGCAGCGTGTTTGTAATCCATAATGCTGTCTCCTTCTGTGTGTGATGTAGAGGATTTGTGAAATCAATTTCATTTGATGATTCTATTATAGACGATGCTTGGCAAGATTTCTATTCGCGGGTTGCAACAATTTCCTTTTATTGTGTTATTGATTTCACATGGTTTCACATAGAGAGAGGCTTCCCCCTCAGGGGAAGCCTTTTCACAGCGCCCAAACATTCTCGTCCGCATTTTCATCCCCGGTGCTGGCGCGGCATTTCAGCTCCCAGTCCAATTGCAGGTCGCGGGGCTTGGCGTGGGGGTTGGCCAGCATGTCCAGCAAAAGCCGGGCGGCCTTGTCCCCCGCCGTGCGGTAGTGCAGGTGTACGCTTGTCAGCGGTACATAGGCCACGCGCCCCGCACGGCTGTCGCCCACCGACGCGATCATCATGTCGTCGGGCACGCGGATGCCCCGGCTGCGGCAGTATTGCAGCGCGCCGATGGCGATGGTGTCGGTGGCGCAGAACAGGCAGTTGATGGCGGGGTCGCGCTCCAAAAGCTGCTGCGCCTGCCGGTAGCCGGACTCCATGTTGAACTTGGCGACGCTGACCCGCTGGGCGCGCGGCACCAGCCCGGCGTCCCGCAGCGCGGCCTCGAACCCGGCGCGGCGCGCCTGACCGACGGCCCTGTCCAGCATCGTTGCGCCGAGGAACCCCGGTGCGCGGCGGCCTTTTTCCAGCATACGGGCGGTGGCGGCGCGCGCCGCGCCGAAGTCGTCGTGGTAGACGCCGGAATATCCGTCGTACTGCTGGCCTAGGATGACGACGGGGATCTTCAGGCTGTCCAGCACGGCCTTGTGCTCCGGCGTAAAGAACGTGGCGATGAGGATAATGCCGTCCACCGCGTCGTGGCGCAGCGTGTCCAGCGCCTTGACCTCACGCGCATTCTCGTTGGCGGTGTTGACGAGCAGCAGCTGGTAGCCCTGCTCGTCCAGCACGCGGCTGATGCCCTCGACCATGCGGGCGCAGCTCTCGCTGCTGAGCTTCGGCATGATGACGCCGACCTGCCGCGTGCGGCGGGTGCGCATCATCTGCGCCTGCATACTGGGGCGGTATCCGGTCTCGGCGACAGCCTTCTCGATGGCCGCGCGTTTGTCGGCGCTGAGGTAGCCGTTGTTGAAATACCGGCTGACCGCTGCCTTCGACACGCCCGCATAGGCCGCAAATTCGGTGATGTTCATAGAGAATGCCCCCAAAGTGTGATATTGATTTCAGTATAGCCCGTTTTGGGAAGATTGTAAAGACCCTTGGCTTCCCCCGCCGGGGGAAGCTGTCGCCGCAGCGACTGATGAGGGGCGACCTTCCGGCGATACTCCATGAACGGGTTGCCGCGATGACGCCGCCCCTCATCCGGCCTCGGTCGGAGCCTCGGCCACCTTCCCCCACGGGGGAAGGCACGCAAAATAAAAACCGCACCCTTGCGGATGCGGTTTGAAGTATAGGTTATTTCCCGTTCGCAGCCTCGCGGTGCAGGTGGGCAATATCCACCAGCTCCATCTGGCTGATGTCGTGGTCGCCGCGCAGGGCGTCGACAAGGACACGGGCGGTGTCCATGGCCGTGATGGTCGGGATGGACAACTCGGTCGCCTTGCGGCGGAACTTGACCGAATCACGGTGCGGGTCGCGACCGTGGGGGCTGGTGGAGATAATGTAATCCACCAAGCCGCTTTCCAGCAGGTCGAGCACGTTCGGGCGTGCGCCGCTCATCTGGCGCACGACGCTGCAGGGCACCATCTCGCTGTTCAGGTACTTGGCCGTGCCTGGTGTGCCGTAGATCTTATAGCCGTAGTCGTGCAGCTTCCACGCCAGCTCGGCGGCTTCGGCCTTGTCGCTGTCCTTGACCGAGATAATGACGCAGGAGCCGGGGCCCGGCACCTTGAACTGGTAGCCGGCCGCGACGAGACCCTTCATCATGGCCTCGTGGAAGGTGGGCGCAATGCCCAGAACCTCGCCGGTGGACTTCATCTCAGGACCCAGCATCGTGTCGACGCCGTGCAGCTTCAGGAAGCTGTAGACGGGCACCTTGACGGCGTAGTAGGGGCTCTTGCCGTCGCGCCACAGGCCGGTGCCGTAGCCCATATCCTTGAGCTTCTCGCCCAGCGTGCAGCGCACGGCCAGATCGACCATCGGCACGCCGGTGACCTTGGAAATATAGGGCACGGTACGGGAGGAACGGGGGTTGACCTCGATGACATAGACGCGGTCATTCTGGACGGCGTACTGCACATTGACCAGACCCACGACCTTCAGCTCGCGGGCAAAGCGGCCGGTGTAGTCGACGAGGGTGTCGATGACCTTCTGGCTGAAGGTGTACGGCGGGTAGACGCAGATGGAGTCGCCGGAATGTACGCCGGTGCGCTCGACCTGCTGCATGATGCCGGGCACGAGATAATCGGTGCCGTCGCAGATGGCGTCGACCTCGCATTCGGTGCCCAGAATGTACTTATCCATCAGCACGGGGTGGCTCATGTCGACGTGCTTCGTGATGACGCCCATGTACTCGATGACGTCGCTGGAGTTGTAGGCGACGATCATGTTCTGGCCGCCGAGGACGTAAGACGGGCGCATCAGGACGGGATAGCCGACCTCCTGCGCCGCCTGCAGCGCCTCGTCCAGCGTAAAGACGGTGCGACCCTCCGGGCGGGGGATGCCGCAGCGCTCCAGCAGCTCGTCAAAGCGCTCGCGGTCTTCGGCCTCGTCGATGGCGTCGGCGGGGGTGCCCAAGATGGGCAGGCCGATCTCGTCCATGTGCTTGGCCAGCTTGATGGCGGTCTGGCCGCCAAACTGCACAAGGCAGCCGTCCGGCTTCTCGGTCTCGATGATGTGATCGACGCTCTCCGGGTTCAGCGGGTCGAAGTAGAGGCGGTCGCCGGTGTCAAAGTCGGTGGAGACGGTCTCCGGGTTGTTGTTGACAAGGATGGCCTCGCAGCCGTGCTGCTTCAGCGTCCACACCGCGTGGACAGAGCAGTAATCGAACTCGATGCCCTGCCCGATGCGGATGGGGCCGGAGCCGAAAACGAGGACTTTCTTCTTGTTGGGGTCGCTGCGCTCGGCAATGAACTGCTTGGCCTCGTTGTCCTCGTCGTAGGTGGAGTAGAAATACGGCGTCTTGGCGGCAAATTCTGCGGCGCAGGTGTCGACCATCTTGAACGCGGCCTTCGGCGCTGCGGGCAGGGTGTCAACGCCCGCCAGACGGCGTATCGTTTTGTCGAGGAAGCCGAACTTCTTCGCGTTCAGGTACTTCTCGGTCGTCAGTTCGCCGGTTTTCAGCCCCATTTCGATGTCCGCGAGGTGCTGCAGCTTGTCGAGGAACCACCAGTCGATCTTCGTAATATCGTAGATCACGTCATGCGCCACGCCGCGCTTGAGGGCTTCGTAGACGCAGAAGGCGCGCTCGGAGTCCTGGACGTGCAGGTGCTCGATGACCTCGTCGGTTGTCAGCTTCTCGAAGTCAGGCAGGGTCATTGTGTCAAGGCCGAGCTCAGTCGAGGAGACGGCCTTCATCATGGCGTGCTCGAAGTTGTTGCCGATGGCCATGACCTCGCCGGTCGCCATCATCTGCGTACCCAGCGACTTGTCGGCGTAGACGAACTTATCGAACGGCCACTTCGGATACTTGACGACGACGTAATCCAGCGCAGGCTCAAAACAGGCGCAGGTCTCGCCGGTGACGTCGTTGGTGATCTCGTCCAGCGTGTAGCCAAGGGCAATCTTCGTCGCGACCTTCGCAATCGGGTAGCCCGTCGCCTTGGATGCCAGCGCCGAGGAGCGGGACACGCGGGGGTTGACCTCAATGACCGCGTACTCGAAGGAATCGGGCTTCAGGGCGAACTGGCAGTTGCAGCCGCCCTCTATTCCTAACTCGGTGATGATGTCCAGCGCGGCAGTGCGCAGCATCTGGTACTCTTTATCGGACAGGGTCTGGCTGGGTGCCACGACGATGGAGTCGCCGGTGTGGATGCCGACGGGGTCGAGGTTCTCCATGTTGCAGACCGTGATGACGTTGCCCTTGGAGTCGCGCATGACCTCATACTCGATCTCTTTCCAGCCGGAAATGCACTTCTCAACGAGGATTTGGTGGATGGGCGACAGGCGCAGGCCGTTCGTGGCGATCTCGTGCAGCTTTTCGCGGTCTTCGCAGATGCCGCCGCCGGTGCCGCCCATCGTGAAGGCGGGGCGCACGATGACGGGGTAGCCGATGGTCTCGGCAAAGTCCAGCGCGTCGTCCAGATCCTCGACGACCTTCGAGGGGATGATGGGCTGGTGCAGCTTCTCCATCGTGTCCTTGAACAGCTGGCGATCCTCGGCACGGTCGATGGTGTCGGGCTTGCAGGCCAGCAGGCGGACGCCGCTGCGGTCAAGGAAGCCGTTGCGGGCAAGCTCCATCGACAGGTTCAGACCCATCTGGCCGCCGAGGTTCGGCAGGATGGCGTCGGGCTTCTCCTTCTCGATGATGCGCTCGACGACTTCGGCGGTCAGCGGTTCGATGTAAACATGATCGGCGATGTCGGGGTCGGTCATGATGGTGGCGGGGTTGGAGTTGACGAGGACGGTCTCGACGCCCTCGGATTTCAGCGCACGGCATGCCTGCGTGCCGGAGTAGTCGAACTCTGCTGCCTGACCGATGATGATGGGGCCGGAACCGATAACCAGCACCTTTTTGATACGCGGGTCTTTAGGCATTGTCGATCACTCCTTTCGCTGCCAGCATGCGGCTGACAAACTCGTCAAACAAAAACTCGGTGTCCTTGGGGCCGCCGTTGGCCTCCGGGTGGAACTGCACGGTGAAGCAGTTCCATTTAAAGTAGTCGACGCCCTCGCAGGTGCCGTCATTGGCGTTGAAGTAGCTCATCCGGCCGACGTCCTTGGGCAGCGTCTCGTCCTCCACTGCGTAGCCGTGGTTCTGGCTCGTGATGAAGGTGCGGCTCTTGCTGATGTGGCTGACGGGCTGGTTCGCGCCGCGGTGGCCGTATTTCAGCTTGCAGGTCTTTGCGCCTGCGGCCAGCGCGGTCAGCTGGTGGCCGAGGCAGATGCCGAAGGTCGGGATGCCGGTGGAGAGCATTTCGCGGATGTTCGCGATGATCTCGACGTTCTCGGCCGGGTCGCCGGGGCCGTTGGAGAGCATGAGGCCGTCGGGATTGAGCGCGGCCAGCTCGGCAGCGGTCGTCGTGCCGGGCAGAACGGTCACGCGGCAGCCGCGCATTTGCAGGCAGCGCACGATGTTGTTCTTGCAGCCGAGGTCGAGCAGCGCGACATGCAGCGGCGTGTCGCCCCACTCCCCTGCTTCGGTCGGCTCGTAAGTCTTGGCCTCGCGGCAGGTGACGGTCTTGACGGCGTCTACGACGGCGTAGGCGGCGATTTCGGGCAGCAGCGCGGCCTTCTTCTCCGGCTCGGCGTCGGGGTCGAACTCGGTGGTGATAGCGCCGTTCATGACACCGCTCTCGCGCAGGGTGCGGGTCAGGCTGCGGGTGTCGATGCCCTCGATGCCGATGATGCCGTGCTTCTTTAAGAAGGAATCCAGCGTTTCTTCACTGCGGAAGTTGGACGGGGTCTTGCACGCCTCGCGCACAATGTAGCCCTTCGCCCAAATTTTGCCGCTCTCGATGTCCTCACTGTTCATGCCGTAGTTGCCGATAAGCGGATAGGTCTGGGTGATGATCTGGCCGTAGTAGCTGGGGTCAGTCAGCGTTTCTTCAAAGCCGACCATACCGGTAGCGAAAACGACCTCGCCGATGGTGGTGCCGGGGCAGCCCACGCTGACGCCGCGGAACACCCGGCCGTTGGCCAATATCAGATATGCCTGCATAGTTTGGTAGCCTCTCTTTATTTTACAGCGTCTGTTTTGCCTGCTCCTTCATTTTGCGGCTGCCCAGATGCACCAGCGGCAGCTTGCCCTCCTTGCAGATGGGGCATTCCTCCGGGGCGTAGTTGGGCAGGTCGAGCTTCAGCGCGCTGGCCACAATGGGGATCGGGGACGGCGCTTCGGCGCGGGTGCGGTCAACGACGCAGGCGATGCCCACGCAGATGCCGCCGTTTTCCTCGATGACACGCTTGGTCTCCAAGCTGGAAACGCCGGTGGTGACGACGTCCTCGGCGATGACGCAGCGCTCGCCCGGATGGATGCGGAAGCGCTTGAGGGTCATGACGTTGTCGACGCGCTCGGTAAAGATGGCGCGCTTGCCCATCTGGCGGCCAAGCTCGTAGGCGTAGACGATGCCGCCCATGGCGGGGCCGACGACGACATCAATGTTGAGAGCCTTCAGCTTCTCGGCGACCGGCGCCATGACCTCGGCGGCCTTGTCAGGATACTGCTGCAAAAACGCCATCTGGCAGTACGCGCCGGAGTGGCGGCCGGAGGAAAGCAGGAAGTGCCCCTCTAAAAATGCTTCACATTCCTTCAAAACTTCAAGTGCTTCGCGTGCCATAGTTTATTCCTCCTGTATGTTATTCAACTTATAGTAGCATATTTTGTATAAAAATGCAAGTTAAATGAATAATTTATCTTTGCGGTGGCTTCCCCAGAGGGGGAAGCTGTCGGCGGCTCCGACCGCCGACTGATGAGGGGCGAACTTGCCGGTATATCCCGCGGATGGGTGGCTGCGGGAACGCCGCCCCTCATCCGCCCCTTCGGGGCACCTTCCCCCAGGGGGGAAGGCTTTACCTCGCACACCCTCTGATCTCGTCCAGCGTCTTGACGCCATGCGCGTCCATCCACTGCCCGATCTCATTCGTGATTCTCGTGCATGCCTTGGGGTCAAGGAAGTTCGCAGTGCCCACCTGCACGGCAGTCGCACCCGCCATGATGAACTCCAGCGCGTCCCTGCCCGTCAGGATGCCGCCCAGCCCCACAACCGGGATGCTGACCGCACCTACTGCCTGCCAGACCATCCGCAGCGCGATGGGGCGCACCGCAGGCCCCGACAGCCCCGCAAAGGTGTTGTTGAACACCGGGCGGCGCTTTTCGAGATCAATGGCGCAGGCCTGAAAGGTGTTGCACAGGCTGACGGCGTCCGCACCGGCGGCCTCGACGGCCTTGCACATTTCGGGGATGCTCTCGGCCTGCGGGCTCAGCTTGACGATCAGCGGCACGGTGCAGACCTTGCGCACAGCGGAAACAACCTCGCTGGCGTCCTGTGCACGGATGCCGAACGCCAACCCACCCTGCTTGACGTTGGGGCAGCTGATGTTCAGCTCGATGAAGTCCACGCCCGCTGCGCAGAGCATCTGCACACCCTCGACGTTTTCCTCGATCGTGTGGCCGCCGAGGTTTGCCCAGACGGTCGTGCCGCACTGGCGCATGGCGGGCAGCTCGTGGTCGATGAAATGCTGCACGCCGGGGTTTTGCAGCCCGATGGAGTTCATCAGGCCGGAGGGCGTCTCGTACAGGCGCTCGCCCTCGTTGCCGGGCTGCCCGTTCAGGGTCAGCCCCTTGCCGGAGATGCCGCCCAAAACGCGCAGATCCTCGATGCCCGCGTATTCGGGGCCGAAGCCGAAGGTGCCGGAAGCAGCCACAACAGGCCCCGCAAGGCGCTTGCCGAGAAAATCAACATGCAGGTCTGCCATCAGTCAAACACCTCCTGTGCGTTGAAAACAGGGCCGTCCTTGCAGACGGTCACGGGGCCGATCTTCGTGTGACAGGTGCAGCCGAGGCAGGCACCCAAGCCGCAGGCCATCTTCTTTTCAAGGCTGGCGAGACACGGCACACCCGCGGCGGCGCACAGCTTTGCCACGCCGCGCATCATCACCATGGGGCCGCAGGTCAGCACAATGTCATAGTTGTTCACGTCCAGCAGGTCGGTCACAAGACCGTGGTGGCCTTCGCTGCCGGAGTCGGTCGCCAGATGGATGCTGTGGCACCACGGCACGAAGCTCTCCATGCCGTAGGACGTGTCGCGGAAGCCGACGTAGAGGTCGGGGCGCACGCCCGCGCGGCACAGCTCCTTGCAGACGAGCAACAGCGGCGCGGTGCCGATGCCGCCGCCCACGACGGCGATGCGCTTGTGGCTGGCGGCCAGCGCGGCGGTGTCAAATCCGTTGCCGCAGGGGCCTGTCACGGTCAGGGTGTTGCCTGCCTGCAGTGCGGCCAGCTTGCGGGTGCCCTCGCCCTTGACCTGATACAGGAAGGTCAGCGCGCCGGTCTGGTTGTCGAAATCGTCGACGCTGATGGGGCGGGACAAAATCGGTGTGGCGTCTGCCGCCCACGCGCGCAGCATATAAAACTGGCCTGCGTGGGGCTCGCGGCTGGGATCCTGCCACTGCACCACAAGGCGCATAATGTCGGCTGCGACAGCTTCCTGACACAGCACCGTCAAATTACAGCTTGTTGCATTCACCCTGAATATCCTCCCGCATGCGCACGCACTCATTGTAGGCGGCCTCGTCGAAGGCGACGCCGGGCTGCTTCTTGTAGGCCAGCAGGATGCCGCGGCTGGAGTTAACGACGCCGCCGTTGCCCTTCGTCAGGTACTGGGCGATGTCGGCAGCCTTGCCGCCCTGCGCACCGTAGCCGGGGATGAGGAAGAAGGTGTTCTGGTATGCGGCGCGGATGGCGGTGGCCTCCTCGGTGTGGGTGCCGCCGATGACGAGACCCACGCTGGAATAACCGTGCTCGCCCATGTAGTCCTTGCCGAGGGCGGTCAGGCTGTCGCCGACCAAATCGTAGACATGGCGGCCGTCGTCGAGCTTTTTATACTCAAAGTCCTTCGCGCCGGGGTTGGAGGTGCGGCACAGGACAAACACGCCCTTGCCCTGCTCGGCACAGTATGGCAGATACGGGCTGATGGAATCAAGCCCCATGTAGGGGGCAAGCGTGACGATGTCGGCCTCAAAGTCGCCGGTAAAGTGCGCTTTGGCGTACATTTCGGCGGTCTTGGCAATGTCGCCGCGCTTGATGTCGGCGATGACCGGCAGACCGGTGGCGCGCGCCATCTTCAGCGTCTCGGCGTAAGCGCGCATGCCGTCCAGACCGAGGGATTCGTAGTACGCGATCTGCACCTTGTAGCAGCCCGCGACGCCCTTGGTAGCGGCGATGAGCGCGCGGTTGAAGTCGACCACGTTCTCGCCCGCCGTCTTGGCGGTGTCGGTGGTGGGCAGGTAGCTGATCTCGGTATCCAGACCCACGCAGACAGGGCCGTTCGCAGCGACGCTCTCGTAGAGCTTGTCCATGTTGGTAAACATTGCTGATCTCCTCCGTTTTGTTGTGCTTTTAGATAATAGATAAAAGATAATAGATAATAAAAAAGGTGTTCCGCGGCGCGCAGCGCCGCTTAAAATTTTGTTTTTGCCTTTGGCAAAAACTCCACCAATTCTTTTATCTTTTATCTATTATCTCTTATCTTTTTTATTCTTCGATCTGAAACGTAACCTTCCCGCCCTTGATCGTCGTCACGACCTTGCCGTACAGCATCGTGCCGTCATAGGGGCAGTTTTTGCTCTTGCTGTGCAGCTCGTCGGCGTGGACTTCGTACATGTGGTCGATGTCCACCAGTACGACGTCGGCGTCGTAGCCCGGCTCGATCATACCCTTGCGGTCAGCCAGCCCCAGCACGGCGGCGGGGCCTGCGCTCATCAAGAAGCTGAGCATCTCCAGCGGGATGCGCTGCTCGCGGCAGAGCTTCGTGTAGCAGACGCCGAAGGCTGTTTCCAGCCCAACCATACCGGCAGCGCCCTTCTCCTTTTCCTCGGCAGTGTGGGGCGCGTGGTCGGTGCCGATGCAGGTCACGGTGCCGTCCTTGATGCCCTCGATTAGCGCGGTCACATCCTCTGCCTTACGGATGGGCGGGTTGACGCGGTAGGTCAGGCGGCTGTCGTCGAACCACAGGTGATGCGGCGTGACCTCGCAGCTGACCCGCGCGCCCCTCATGCGGCTGAGGCGGATGGCGTCGATGGACTCCTTCGTGGAGACGTGGCACATGTGCAGCCGGGTGCCGTAGTACTCGGCCAGATGGCAGTTGCGCACCGTCTCGATGTTCTCGGCCAGGCGGTAGTCCCACGGGCTGATCTCGCGATCCTCGGCGTGGGACATGACGGTCAGGCCGTGCTCGGTCGCAATCGCGAACGCCCGCGCCATGACGGCGTTGTTCATGACGCCGTTGCCGTCCTCGGTAATGAACTTGACGTCGTCGGGCAGCGTCAGCAGGTGATCCAGCGTTTTGCCGTCGAAATCCTTCGTGATGGAGACAGTCTGGTTCGCGTCGCACAGGCCGACGCGGGCGGCCTCGGCCTCGACCGCATGGGCGATCTCGGCGCTGGAGCAGACCGGCTTCGTGTTGGGCATCAGGTTCACGAAGGTGTACCCGCCCGCCGCCGCAGCGGCCGAGCCGGTGGAAATATCCTCCTTATACTCAAAGCCGGGGGTGCGCCAGTGGCAGTGGGTGTCGATGAAGGCGGGCAGGAGCGTGCGGCGCTTGGCGTCGAGCACCTCCTCTCCCTCCGGGACGAGCAGCCCCTGCCCGACAGCGGCAATTTTCCCGTCGCGCAGCCAGACCTCAATGGGCTTGCCCGCGCAATCCTTGGCGTTGCGGATCAGCATGGTGAACCTCCTAAATCAGCGGGCAAAAATGTCCCGCAAGGGATATTTTTGCAAAAAAAAACTTTTCCCGAAAAGGGAAAAGTCAAAAAGCCATACTCAAATTGGCAGCGGGAAAGAACACTGCACCGTGGATTTTGAAGCAAGAGACAAACTGCATCATCATCTGGGCACACTCCTTTCCGTCGCTTTTACATAGGTTTTACTTATTGTACCATGCACGGGCGGCAGTGTCAATGCAAACACCCGCTTTGTGAAAGTAGGGATTTCATGGATTTTTGCGCAGACTTTTGGAGAAATTGACAAAATCCGCCTGCAGTACCGGCAGCATTGCACTTTGGCGGTAAGTGTGGTATAGTATACTTTATATTGGTATAAGTAAAGAGGAACAAACAATGGGTCTTTGGGAAGATGCAAAAAATATCCGCGATAAAGACCCCGCCGCACGCAATGTGGCGGAGGTCATTATCCTGTATCCCGGCTTTCATGTACTGGTCACGCACAAAATCGCGCACTTTCTGTACAACCACAAGTGTTTCTTTTTGGCGCGCCTCGTCAGCCAGCTGGCGCGGCATCTGACCGGCATCGAGATCCACCCCGGTGCCAAGATCGGCCGCAAGCTGTTTATCGACCACGGCATGGGCATCGTCTTTGGTGAGACGACAGAAATCGGCGATAACTGCACGATCTACCACGGTGTTACGCTGGGCGGCACCGGCAAGGATACCGGTAAGCGCCACCCGACTCTGGGCAACAATGTGCTGATCGGTGCCGGAGCCAAGGTGCTGGGCCCGGTCTACATCGGCGATAATGTCCGCGTGGGTGCAGGCAGCGTTGTGCTGAAAAACCTGCCCGCCAACGCCACAGCGGTCGGCGTCCCGGCGGAGATCGTGCGTGTGGGCAATGTCAAGTGCTGCCCGGCGGACGACCTCGACCAGCAGGATCTGCCGGATATTGTCAACCAGCGCATTTCCGAGCTGGAGGCCCGCCTGAGCCGCCTCGAGGCCGAAAAGCAGGGTGAGTTCCCGCCGGATAAAAAAGAGTAAGAAAATCCGCGCATCCTAATTTGCAGGAAGCGCGGATTTTTTTTCGATATGGCTTCCCCCACATGGGAAGGCTTTTTGTGGGTTATTTTAAATTCCGCAGATCCCCGCTCTCGCGGAAATCCTCGTAGTCCAAGGACAGCGACGGGCTGTAGTAGGGGTCGTGCAGGATATTCTCCCGCCCGTGCACGGTGTAAAGGCGGTCGTGTTCGGCATCAAAGCGCGCCTTTTTGACGGGGTCGTTCTCGTCAGAGCCGCGGGACTTGCTCTCGTAGTGGTAGAGCTCGGCGTAGGGTGTCCAGACGATGCGCCAGCCCGCATCCCGCGCGCGCAGGCAGAAGTCTACGTCGTTGTAGGCGACGGTGAACTCCTCGTCCAGCCCGTGCAGCGCGTCGTAGACGGCGGTGCGCACCAGCAGGCAGGCGGCCGTCACGGCAGAGAGATCCTGCACCGTGGCAAGGCGGAACATATATCCGCTGCCGCCGCGCTTGTGGTACTTGTGGCTGTGCCCGGCGTAGCCGCCCAGCCCCGTGATGATGCCCGCGTGTTGGATCGTGTCGTCGGGGTAGTAGAGCATTGCGCCGCACAAGCCGACGCCGGGCTGACTGCACTCGCCGACCATCTGGGTCAGCCAGTCGCCATTGATGACCTCGACGTCGTTGTTCAGCAGCAACAGGTACTTGCCGGTGGCATACTTGCGGCCAAAATTGTTGATGCGGCTGAAGTTGAACCCGCCCTGATAGTGTACGACCCGCGCGCGGTCATAGCGGTCGGGTACGCGCTTGTAGTAGTTGGTCGTGGCGGGGTCGGTGGAGTTGTTCTCGATGATGATGACCTCGAAATTTTCGTAGGTCGTCTTGGCGTAGATGCTGTGCAGGCATTTTTCCAGATCGTCGGTGTGATCTTTGTTGGGGATCAAAATAGACACAAGGGGCTGCGGCTCCGGGATGTCCCAGACGACGTGGCAGGTGCCGGGGAAGCGCCCGGCCTCCACCCTGCCCTGCCGCCCGGTGGCAGCGAGATGGTCGGCGACGGCGCGCTGCGCGGCCTGCTCGACATAGGGCTTGGCCGCTGTGCCGCCGCTGGTGGACGCCGCATGCACCCGCCAGTAGTAGAGCACCTGCGGGATGTGCAGCGGCTTGGCGGCGGGGTCGCAGCGCTGCATTTCGTCGATGAGACGCAAAAACAGGTCGTGATCCTGCGCACCGTCGCACTCTGGGCGCTCGCCGCCGACGGCGTTAAACAGCGCTTTTTTGAAGACGGCCAGATGGCAGATGTAGTTGACGGCCATCAGGTACTCCGGCGCGTAGTCGGGCTTGAAGTGGCCGACACGCGGGTGCTCCGGCGTTTTCTCGAACAGCGCTTCGTCGCTGTAGGCAAAGTCCGCGCCGGTCTCGGCCAGTGCCTTGCCCATGCAGTAGACGGCGTGGGGCGCGAGCATATCGTCGTGGTCGGCGAGGGCGAGATAGTCCCCCGTGGCGCGCTTGGCGGCCTCGTTCGTGTTGGCGGCGATGCCCTTGTTCTCGATTTTGGCGTAGACGATGCGGTTGTCCTGCGCGGCGCGGGCGCGGACGGTCTCGCCCACGTCGGCGTGCGCGTCGTCGGAGGCGTCCACCAGAACGAGCTGCCAGTTCGGCGCGGTCTGCGCCTGCACGCTGTCCAGAAATTGCTGCAAAAACTGCGGCGGCGTGTTGTACAGCGGCGTCAGGATGCTGATGGTCGGCCAGCTTGCGGCGTTGGCGGCAGCGTCGGTGCGCTGGGCGTCCAGCGTATGCTTTGACGGCAGATACCGCGCACGTTTGCCGAAGAACCGCCGTTTGAAAAAGCCGACGGCGCGCCCGGCCATAACGCCGACGCCCTGTTCCTTCGTCAGCGTCTGTGCATAGCCGAATAGCTCTTTGATGCGTTTTGTTTCAAGGCTCATGGGATGGCTCCTCATAAAAGCAATCTTTATGCCAGAGTTGGGGGTTCGTGTCGATGTACTGCCAAATCTGCGCGTACCCGTGCTCGGTGCGCACAACGTGGTCGTGAAAGGATTTTTGCCAGATGGGGCAGCCAATCGTCTTCGTGACAGCCTCTTTCATCTGTTTGATGACCAGTGAAATTGTAGGGGCGCACAGTGTGCGCCCGCCCTGTTCCCGCTGAATCAACAACAATAAATGAACATGATTTGGCATTACGGCATATTTTATTAACTTTACTGCGGGATGCCGAATGGAAATCTGCAAAATGGCATCTTCAACGGCTTCCCCGTAAGGCGATAACTCCGGGGCAAGGCGCGGGCGCACACTGTGCGCCCCTACATCCTCAACCGCCGTAAGGACATCGCTTTTCCACAAAATTTTCTGCCGCCCATGCGTGCAAATCGTGATGAAATACGCACCGTTTTGGGCGTAATCATACGTCGTCAGGCGGTTGACCTTGCGCCTTGCCAATTTACCCGTGCAACCCCTTTGCTTGGCGCTCCATGTTTTCTACGATGATGGTGTTCAATTCGCCGAGGGTGGCGGCGTACTCCAAAACCTTCCACGGGGTGTCGGTGTGGTAATGCACCTTGACGACGTCTTCGTCGCCGACAACCAACAGGCAATCGCCCTTGGCACTGTTCAAAATGCCGTCGTGGATGGCGTCCTCGTCGAGGTCGTGGCCTTCGATTAAAAACTGGGTATCAAACTTATTTTCCATGCAAAACACCTCCTCACTTCAACCCGAAATTTTCAAACAAATTGTTGAAATGCGGGTTGTAGTAGGGATCGTAATTGTCGATGTACTGCGCATATTTCGCGTAGAAATTCGCCTTTTCCCGCTCGTAGCGCTTGGTGTTCTCGCTCAAGGTGTCAAGGCCGCGGCTCTTGCTCTCGTAGTGGTAGGCTTCGGCGCGGGGCGTGTAGACATTCAGCAGCCCCTTCTGCCACAGCTTCAGGCAGTAGTCCACGTCGTTGTAGGCAACGGCAAATTTTTCCTCGTCCAGACCGCCGCATTCGCGGTACAGCGCGGTTTTCGTCATCAGGCAGGCGCCCGTGACGGCCATGTAATCCTGTGTCGTCACAAGGCGGTACATATCGCCGACGGCGGTGCGCGGGTAGCTCTTGTGGCTGTGCCCGGCGCTGCCGTTAATGCCCATCAGCACGCCTGCGTGTTGGATCGTGTCGTCGGGGTAGTAGAGCTTCGCGCCCACCGCACCCACGTCGGGGCGCTGGCTGTAGCTGAGCAATTCCCGCAGAAAGTCGTGGGACAGCACCTCGATGTCGTTGTTCAGCAGCAGCAGGTGCTCGCCCTCGGCAAAGGTCGCGCCAAAGTTGTTGATGGCCGAGAAGTTGAACGTGCCCTTGTAGTAGACGACGCGGCAGTCGGCAAAGCGGCTGGGCAGCATCTCGTAGTAGGCGAACGTCGCCGGGTCGGTGGAGTTGTTCTCGATGACGATGACCTCGAAATTGTCGTAACCCGCGTTCTTGTACAGGCTCGTCAGGCAGCGGTCAAGGTCGTCGGTGTGGTCTTTGTTCGGGATCAGCACGCTGATTTTCGGATGCCCCGTCAGCTCGTACCGCACCTGAAACGCGCCGGGCGCGTCGGGCACGGCCATCGCATGCCCCGGCAGACCGAGGCGTTCAAGCTGCGCGTCGATGGCACGCTCCCCCGCCGCGATGGCGTAGGGCTTCGCCTCCATGCCTGCGGCGGTCGAGCCCGCATGGCCGCGCCAAATGTAGAGCACTTTTTTGATATGCTCGATGCGATGCGCTTTTTCGGTCAGGCGAAGAATTAGGTCGTGATCCTGCGCACCGTCAAACTCCTTGGACTCATAGGCCCCTGCCGCGTCCAGCAGCGGGCGGCTGAACACCGCCAGATGCGTGATGAAGTTGACCCCGCGCAGGTAGTCGGGCGCGAAATCAGGCTTGAAGTGGTAGCCGCCCAGCTCCTTCAAATCGGCGGAGAGAACGATTTCGTCGCTGTAGACAAAATCCGCGCCGGTGTTTTGTATGGTCTGCACAACTTCAAACAGGGCGTTCGGGTACAGCACGTCGTCGTGGTCGAGCAGCGCGATAAACTCGCCATGTGCCAGCTCGAAGCCGCGGGTCGTGTTGGCCGCGATGCCGCCGTTTTCGATTGGCTCGTAGACGATCACCCCCGGCACGGCCTTGGGCAGGCGGCTTTCCAGCCGCTTGCCGGCATCGGAAGCGTCCACCAGAACCAATTCCCAGTTCGTGTAGGTCTGCTTGACGACGCTTTGCAGCATCTCGTCAAAAAACTTCGCGGGTGTGTTGTAAAGCGGCACGATGATGCTGATTTTCGGCCCCTGCAAGTTCGCGGCGCGCTGGGCTTTCAGCTCGCGGCGCAGCGGAATGTCGGCGCGGTGCCGCCAGTCGTCGTGGTGCATCGCCAGCCCGACGCGGAATTTCACGTCGCGCCAGAGCTGCTCTGCGCCCTGCTCCCGCAGGGTCTTGACGCTGCGTCCCGCGAGGTCGCGCAGGTGGGCGGGGTTCAAAAGACGCCGCGCCATGCCGCCGACACTGTCCTGTACGGCCAGATCGGCGGGGCGCTCGTTGTTCGGCTTGTTGTTTTCGGGCATGGTTTATTCCTCGGTCACTTTCGCCGGCATGGCGTCCTTTTTCTCGAATTTACGGTACTCGGCGGTGATTTCCTTCGTCGCGCCGATGCGGCGCAGATGGCCGTGGTCGAGCCACGCGACCTTGTTGCACATGCGCTCGATCTGGTCGATGGAGTGGCTGACGAGGATGACCGTCGTGCCGCCGGACAGCAGCTCGGCCATGCGCTTTTCGCACTTTTCCTGAAACAGGAAGTCGCCGACCGACAGAATCTCGTCGGCGATCAGAATGTCGGGTTTCGTCATCGTCGCGACGGCGAACGCCAGACGCGCGACCATGCCGGAGGAGTAGTTTTTTAGCGGTACGTCGAGAAAATCCTGCAATTCGCTGAACTCGACGATGTCGTCGAACTTCGAGTCGATGTACTTCGGCGTGTAGCCCAAGACCGTGCCGTTCAGGTAGATATTCTCCCGCGCGGTCAAGTCCATGTCAAAGCCCGCGCCCAGCTCGATCAGCGGCGCGATCGTGCCGTTGACCGTGACCTTGCCCGCGCTGGGCTTGTAAACGCCGGAGATAACCTTCAGCAGCGTAGACTTGCCGCTGCCGTTCAGGCCGATGAGGCCGTAGAAATCGCCGGGCATAATATCGAACGATACATCGTCCAAAGCAAAGAACTCGTCAAACCGCACACCGCCGTGCAGCAGCGCGACAAAGTACTCCTTCAGGCTCTCGTGCTTTTCCTTGGCGAGGTTGAAGCGCATCGAAACATGGTCGATGGAAATGATGGGTTTCTGCTCTGCCATTTCGATGCCCCCTTACATGTACAGGACAAATTTGTCCTGATTCTTTTTGAAGACCCAGACACCCAGCCCCAGACTGAGCGCGGCGCAGAGGAACGGGATCAGAACCATGTTCGGGGTCAGCCCCTCGCCCCACATGACGCAGGAGCGCACCGACGTGATGTACCAGTAGATCGGGTTCAGGTTGATGACGAACTGCATCCAGCTTTCCATCTGGCGCGGGTCATAGAAAATGGCACTGCCGTAGACGAGCAGCGTGCAGAACACTTCCCAGATGTGCATGATGTCGCGCACAAAGACGTACATCGTCGACAGGATCAGCCCGATGCCTAAGCTGAAAATGAACAGCATCACAATGGGATAAATGGCCAGCAGCACAGTCCCGATTGAGATGTGCGACCACGTCAGCAGCGCAACGATGAAGAGCGCCACCAAGCTGAAAAAGAAGTTCACGAGCGCGAAGCAGCATTTTTCCAACGGGAAGATGTACTTAGGAATGTAGACCTTGCGCAGCAGCGGGCCGTTTTTCAGCACGCTCTCCATCGCCATCGTCGTCGATTCGCGGAAAAAGTTGAACATCAGCTGGCCGATGATGAGGAAAAGAGGGAAATCCTCGATGCCCTGCCCGCGGGCGTTGAACAGCGCCCCGAACACCGCCCACATGACCAGACAGGTCAGCAGCGGGTTCAGCACGCTCCACGCCACGCCCAGCACGCTGCGGCGGTATTTCAGCTTGAAATCGCGGGAGATCAGGTTTTGCAGCAGGTAACGGTATTTCCAGAAGCCTGCGAAGGTGTCTTTCAGTTTCTGCACGGTTTACCCTCAATATTTCTCAAAATATTCGAACTTCTGGGCGGCAAACGGGGTGTGCTCCTTGTCCTTGGCGCTGGTTTTGTGCTCACAGCCGCAGTCGGGCCACTGCACGTTGACCGTCGGGTCATCGTAGGGAATGCCGCCCTCGGCGGTGGGGTCGTAGACGTCGGTGCACTTGTAGCAGAACTCGGCCACATCGGACAGCACGACAAAGCCGTGGGCGAAGCCCTCGGGAATCCAGAGCATCTTCTTGTTGTCGGCGGACAGCGTTGCGCCAACCCACTTGCCGAAGGTCTTGCTGTTGGGGCGGCAGTCGACGGCAACGTCGAACACCTCGCCCAGGGTCACGCGGACGAGCTTGCCCTGGGTGTGCTTGGTCTGGAAGTGCAGGCCGCGCAGCACGCCCTTGGTGGAGCGGCTCTGGTTATCCTGCACGAAGGGCTTGTCGATGCCCGCTGCGGCGAACTCGTCGATCTGGTAGGTCTCCATAAAATAGCCGCGGTCATCGCCAAAAACAGTCGGCTCGATGATCTGCACGTCAGGAATATCGGTCTTGATGAAATTGAACTTGCTCATGGTTTGGAATCTCCTTTTTATATTTCATACGTCTTATACATAGCGATACAGGATATATTATACTCTATTTCACTGCGCCGGGCAAGATGGCGGAAAAATTTTGTCGCTGCTGTAACAACAGGACGGCTTTTCCGTCTTGTTAAGTGGAGGGCAGATATGGTATGATAGCCCGGAAGGTGGTGTGCAGAATGACAAAACGTGAAGCTCGCGCATGGGCCAAAGCCCGGCGCGCGGAACTGGATATGGCGGCTGTGGGCCGCGGCATGGCGCAGGCGCTGTTCAGCCTGCCCCAATGGCAGAGCGCCGGGGCGGTGCTGGCCTTTGCGGCCATGCCGGATGAGCCGGACACGGCGGAAATACTGCGCCGCGCACTGGCCGACGGCAAGCGCCTGCTGCTGCCCCGTGTGCGGAGCAAAACCGAGATGGACTGGGTGGAAATACCGGCTTTGCGCCTGCTGCGGCCCGGGGCGTTCGGCATTCAGGAGCCGCCCGCCGACCTGCCCGCCGCCGACCCGGCGGGATACGCCGCAGCGCTGGCCCTTGTCCCCTGCCTGGCCGCCAGCCGCGACGGGGTCCGGCTGGGGCGCGGCGGCGGGTATTATGACCGATTTCTGGCACACTATAAGGGAGCGGGGCTGCTGCTCTGCCCCGAGGCCCTGCTGCTGGACGAGCTGCCCTGCGACGACTGGGACGCACGCTTTGCGCCCGAGGATATTCTGACCGAGAAAGGAACTCTTTTATGAAAATGAAAAAGCTGCTTTTTGCAACAGCCCTGCTGACCGCCCTGTTCCTGTCTGCCTGCGGCAGCCAAAAGGCTGACAGCAACGATCTTGCGAACCAACCTGCCACAAGACCCGAGGAAGGCGCGGAGCTGGACCCGGAGTTCAGCGTTGACGGCGAGGATACCGGTGAGACCGCCGAGCCGCAGCCGGACGCGGAGCTGAGCGAGATGGTGGATGCTATTTATAACGTCCAGCCGGTTGACCTGATGGGCATGGAGACGGTGGCCATCGACCTGACCGACGAGAGCTGGTACGGCTATCTGGCGGGGCTGACCGCTGACAATGTGGACAAGGTGGACGCGGCGGTCATCAGCGAGCCGATGACCGGAAGCCAGGCGTACAGTCTGGTGCTGCTGCGCCTCAAGGACAAGGCCGATGCCCGCGAGATCGCCGATTCGATGGAGGAAAACATCAGCATGCGCAAGTGGGTCTGCGTGGAGGCAGATAAGGCCCGCGTGGTCAGCTTTGATGATAAGCTGCTGTATGTCATGGCAGACAGTGAGCTGGTCGATGTCGATCTGTTGGCGGATGCTGCCGCAAAGGCCTTTAATGCGACCTTTGTTGTCGATGATTCCCTCGTCAATGAGGACGAGAGCGACCTGCCGCCGGAGCTGCTCATCGACGCCCCGGCAGTGGTGGGGTAATAAAAAATCCCGCGTGGTTTTCCACGCGGGATTTTTTTGTGCCTGCTTACAGGAAAATATACTTCAGAATAAACAGCACGGTCAGCACGTACATTAAGGGGCTGATCTTCTTCTCCTTGGCCTTGCCGGTCAGGACGTTGATGAGCGTCCAAGAGATAACGCCGATGGCGATGCCCTCGGAGATGCTGTAGGCCAGCGGCATGATGAGGATGGTCAGGAACGCCGGGATGGCGTCGGTCATGTCGTCAAAGTTGATCTTGGCGACCGCGCCCATCATGTAGAAGCCGACGACGATCAGCGCCGGGGCGGTGGCAAAGGACGGAATCGTCAGGAACAGCGGGCTGAAGATGCTTGCCAGCAGGAACAGCACAGCCGTGGTGGCGGCGGTCAGGCCGGTGCGGCCGCCGACGGTGACGCCGGAAGAGCTTTCGACGTAGGTCGTGGTGGTGGAGGTGCCCAGCACAGCGCCTGCGCTCGTGGCGATGGCATCGGCCAGCAGTGCGCCCTTGATGTGGGGCAGCTTGCCTTCCTCGTCCAGCATGTCTGCCTTGGAGGCCACGCCGATCAGGGTGCCCAGCGTGTCGAACAGGTCAACAAACAGGAACGCAAACATGACAACGATGAAGTTGGTGATGTTGAAATTGGTGAAATCCAGATGAAATACCTGACCGAAGGTCTCGCCCAGAGAGCTGAAGTCAAAGCTGACGAAGGCCGTGGGGATGACCGAGTACATGCCTGCGTCGGGGTCGGGAATGTAGATGCCGGTCAGCTCGCAGACGATGCCCAGCACCCAAGTCAGCAGGATGCCGTACAGGATCGCGCCCTTCACGTTCTTGATGAGCATGACGGCGATGAGCAGCACGCCGATCAGGGTCAGCAGTGCGCCGATGCCGACGCTGTGGAAGGTCTCACCCTTGAAGTGCTGGTAGGTCAGCAGTGTGGAGTCGCTGTTGACGATGAGCTTTGCGTTCTGCAGGCCGACGAAGGCGATGAACAGGCCGATGCCGACGCTGACCGCAGATTTCAGGGTCATGGGGATGGCGTTGAAGATGGCCTCGCGCACGTTCGTCAGGGACAGCACGATGAAGACGATGCCCTCGACAAAGACAGCCAGCAAAGCCATCTGCCAGCTGTAGCCCATCGTCAGTACGACGGTGTAGGCAAAGTAGGCGTTCAGACCCATGCCGGGCGCGAGCGCGAACGGATAGTTGGCCAGCAGCGCCATGAGCATCGTGCCGAGGAAGGATGCCAGCGAGGTGGCGATCAGCACGGCCTTGGCGTCCATGCCCGCCGCAGACAGGATGTTGGGGTTGACCGCAAGGATGTAAGCCATCGTCATAAAGGTCGTGATACCGGCCATGACTTCGGTCTTGACATCGGTGTGGTTCTCCTTCAGGTGAAAGAGTTTTTCCATGATATACCTCCGATTTTGGTTGTATCGCCCGCTGTGCTTATTTTGTAACCGCAAAAGCACAACGATTTTATTGTACACTCGTACGCAACATTTGTAAATGGGCAAATGCGGATTGTTGTAAGCAAACAAAAACACCCCACTGCCCTTTTCAGGGCAATGGGGTGCAAATTTGCTTTAGGTCAAGCTAAATCAAGCCTTGGCGGCCTTGATCTCCTTGATGAGTTCGGGAACGACCTTGTACAGATCGCCGACGATGCCGTAGGTGGCGACGTCGAAGATCGGGGCGTTCTCGTTTTTGTTGATAGCAATGATGTTCTCGGAGTCCTGCATACCGGCAACGTGCTGAATGGCACCGGAGATGCCCAGCGCAACGTAGATGCGGGGATGCACGGTCTTGCCGGTCTGGCCGACCTGATGGTCAGCGCTCAGCCAGCCCTCGTCGGTGACGGCACGGGAAGCACCGACAACGCCGCCCAGAGCCTCGGCCAGCTCCTCGGCCAGCTTGATGCCCTTCTCAGGGTCGGCGGAGATGCCGCGGCCGACGGCGACGACAACGTCAGCGCCAATCAGGTCAACGAGCTTCTCAGCGCTCTTCTTGATGTCGAGCACCTGAACATGAATGTCATCGGCAGTCAGAGCGGGAGCAACGTTCTCGATGACGACCTTGTCGGCACCGGCCTGATCGAACGCCTGCATCTGCATGACGCCGGGGCGGACGGTGGACATCTGCGGGCGGAAGCGCGGGCA
>CAKSUQ010000022.1 GCA_934502625.1 uncultured Gemmiger sp. | reverse complement strand
AGATACTCTGTTTGCTAAGAAAGCGGTTCGATATTCAGTTTTGAGGGTACATCCTCAACAAAAGAGAAGCATGACAAGCGCCATGTGAATGGCCGGTGTCGATGACGGTGAGGTTCCACCTGTTCCCATTCCGAACACAGAAGTTAAGCTCACTTGTGCCGAAGATAGTTGGCTGGAAACGGCCTGTGAAAATAGGTAGATGCCGGCTTCTCTTATAAGCTCTATCCCGAAAGGGGTAGGGCTTTTTTGTTTGTTTTGTAAAGGGGAGCGGGGAGGTAAAGGCAAGGCTGCGCGGGCGGATATGGAATCCGCCCCTACGGAGAGGAAAGGGAACAAGGGCATTTCCAAAAGGCAAATGTTGACAAATCAATAACATTGCGGTATACTAGCAACTATTGTTGATAAGTCATAGAGGAACAGAAAGGAAATACACCTTGAAAACAAAAGCAAAAATGAGCCCGAAAAAGAAAATCGCCATCGCAGTCGGTGCGGTGGTCGTGGTGCTGACGGCGGCGCTGCTGTTTGTCAGCAACTACCTTGTAAACTATGCCATCGGCCGCAGCGGAGACGGCGGCGATCGTGAAGTCGCGCTGGAAGTCGAAGCCTCGCCGGACAGCGTCGAGGCAATCATCGAGACGAACCGCGCACAGTACAGCGCGGACATCGACGCCTTCACAGCTGCCCATTCGGGAGAAAACGTGACACTCACCGCCGCTGATGGCCTGACCCTGCATGGCGTGCGCTATGCCAACGCCGAGACCGCCGATACACACCGCTGGGCGATCGTTCTGCACGGCTACCGCGGCGACCACACCGGCGTGCTGTGTCTGGCGATGCCCTACTACGAGGCCGGCTATCAGGTGATTGCGCCCGACCTGCGCGCCTGCGGCGACAGCGACGGAGATTACGTCGGCATGGGCTGGCTTGACCGCGAGGATATTCTGCGCTGGATCGATTTCATCCTCGCGGATGACCCGCAGGCGGAGATTGTCGTCCATGGCATCTCGATGGGAGCGGCCACCACGATGATGACGGCGGGTGAGGACACGCCCGACAACGTGAAAGTCTTCATCGAGGACTGCGGCTACACGAGCGTCTGGGACGTCTTTTCCAGCGAGCTGCAGCTGCGGTTCGGCCTGCCGGAATTCCCCATCCTTTACACGGCCAGCGGTGTCGCTAAGCTGCGGGCTGGCTACACCTTCGGCGAGGCCAGCGCCCTGCGGCAGGTGGAAAACTGTGAAAAACCGATGCTTTTCATTCACGGCACGGCGGATGACTTTATCCCCTATGAGATGATGGACGAACTGTATAACGCGAAGCCCGGCGATAACAAGGCCGAGCTGACCGCCGACGGCGCAGGCCACGGCGAGGCCATGTACGCGCTGGGGGACACCTACTGGGACACGGTGTTTGACTTCATCGAGCCTTATATGAACTGAACGCAGAGCGGCGCGGGGTAACCTGCGCCGCTTTTGTGCTGCCCGCCCGCCGCGCGGCGTATGATGCAGCAGGGAGGGGAGAGTATGGAACAAATTTTGCCGCGCAAGGGCTGGGCGGCGGTCTACTGCCGCCTGAGCCGCGAGGACGAGGAAAAAACCGCGCGCGAGTCCGAGAGCATCCGCAACCAGCGCGAGCTGCTGCTGAACTGGGCGCAGGCGCACGGATACCGGGTCTACCGTGTCTACATCGATGAAGATTACTCCGGCATTGACAGGGGGCGCCCCGGCTTCAACGCCATGTTGGCCGACGCGCAGGCGGGCAAATTCGAGGTCATTCTGGCGAAAACCCAGTCGCGCTTCACCCGCGATATGGAACTGGTCGAGCGCTACCTGCACGGGCTGTTCCCGGAGTGGGGCGTGCGGTTCATCGCGATGCTGGATCACGTCGACACGCAAGACCCGGCCGGGAAAAAGGCGCGTCAGATCAACGGCCTGATCAACGAGTGGTATCTGGAGGATCTGTCCGCGAATGTGCGGGCAGTGCTCGACCACAAGCGGCACAGCGGGTGCTACATTGCCAGCTTTGCGCTGTACGGCTACCGCAAGCACCCCGCCGATCACAACCGGCTCGTCATTGACCCGCCTGCGGCGGCGGTCGTGCGGAAAATTTTTGCGCTGTATCTGGCAGGGCACGGCACGGCGAAAATTGCCGCGCTTTTAAATAAGGAAACCATTCCGCCGCCCGCTGCCTACCGCACCCGGCAGCTTGGACGCCCCGTGCCGTCCCGCGCGCTGTGGAGCAAGGCGACCGTGCGGCGCATCCTTGCCACCCGTACCTACGCGGGCGATATGGAGCAAGGACGGGTGCGTAAGCTGAATTACAAATCCACGAAGACGGTGCGCCTGCCGCCGCAGGATTGGATCGTCGTGCCGGGAACACAGGAGGCCATCGTCGACCGCGCAGATTTCGACGCTGTGCAGCGAATGCTCGCCGCGCGCGGCCGCGCCTGTGCGTGTGGACAGACACACCTGCTGGCAGGGCTTGTCTACTGCGGCGTCTGCGGCGGGAAGATGGAGTTGACCGGTACGGCGGCGCGGCGGTATTTCCGCTGCCGCACGGCGCAGCGAAGCCGCGCGGTCTGCCCCGGCCAGCCCTACCTGCCGATGGCCGACGCCGAGGCGCTGATGCAGAAGCTGTTGTGTAGCGATGCTGCGCCGCTGACCCGCGCGGAGGTCTGCGCGGCGGTGAATAAGCTTGTCGTCGACCCGCCGCAGAACGGTATGCGACCGATCCGGATGTACGTGCACCCCGGCGTGGTGGGGCAGGGAACGTCCGCCCATGTGGGGTAGACCTCACTGGACGCGACGTTCGCGATATAGGACTGGAAGCTGACCGTCACGTTGCTGACGTTGGCAGACGGTTTGCCGAGATGCACTGTGATCTTCTTCGGCACGACGATGCTACGCAACACGTTGCCGGGCAGCAGTTCCTCCGGCGCGGGGCCGCTGCCGCCCTCGCCGGAGAACAGCGTGTGGGGCGGGATGTTCACGACGTCGGTCTCCACTTCGCCGCCGCTGCGCGCGGTGCTGGGCAGTGCCCCTGCGGGCAGCAGTGTCAGCCGGGCGGCGGTGGCCTGCCCGTCAAAGACCTGCACACCGTCGACGACCAGCGGCTGCCAGCCGTCAAGCGCGGCCTCGATACGGTAGACGGCATAAGGGCGCACCGTCGTGTTGGCCTTGTCCAGACTGTAGCTGGCGGCGGGGGCGGGCAGGTCAGCGGCCTCGGCGTAGCCGTCGGCGTCGCTTGTCAAGTGGGCGAGTGCCGCGCCGCTTTCGTCCAGCACGGTCAGGCTAACGCCCGCCAGCGGTACGGCCTGCTCCGCCGCCGATGTGTAAATTTGGATACTGCCTTTGGACATAGAAAACACCTCCTGCCCCACGCTATGCAGGGGAGGAAAACTGTGCTACAATAGGAACAGGAGGGCGCGACGATGATGTATCTTTCCGGGTTTCGGTTTCCCAGCGCGGCGCAGGAGGCAAACTATATGGCGTTCAGCCCGCGGGCACGCCAGACCTGCTATGACTCGTACTATCCGTTCGGCCTGTTTGAGGGGCGAACACTGCCAGAACTGGATTTTTTGGAAATTACGATTTTGTACGGCGGCAACGGCAGCGGGAAAACGACGCTGCTGAATGTGATGGCGGACGCCCTGCACCTGCACCGCCGTGCCGAGTACAACCGCACGCCGTTTTTTGAGGATTATGTGCGCCTGTGCGAGCTGCGCACGATGCGCCCTGTGCCTGCGGGCAGCCTGATTTTGACGAGTGACGACGTGTTTGACTATATGCTGGATTTGCGGGCGATGAATGACGGCATCGACAGCCGACGCGAGCAGTTGTTCAGCGATTATAACGAACTGCGGCGCGAGAAATTCCAGATGCACGGCATGAAAGACTACGACCGCCTTAAACAGATCAGCGCAGCGCGGCGTTACAGCCAATCCCAGATGGCACGCCGCACGCTGCCCGCCAATGTGCGCACCCGCTCCAACGGCGAGAGCGCGCTGGCCGTGTTCAGCGAACGCATCCGCGAGAACGCGCTGTATCTGCTGGACGAGCCGGAAAACAGCCTTTCGCCTGCGCGGCAGCTGGAGCTGGCACAGTTTTTGCACGATTCCGCGCGGTTTTATAACTGCCAGTTTGTCATAGCGACCCACTCGCCGTTTTTGCTGGCAATGCCGGGAGCGCGGATTTACGATTTGGACAGCGAGCCTATCGCAACAAAGCGTTGGACGGAACTGGAAAACGTGCGGGCAACATGGGAATTTTTCCAGAGCCACAAAGATGAATTTAAATAAAAAACCGCCCGCAGGCGTGGTGCTAAACCATACCTGCGGGCGGTGGTGTTTATTTTAAGCAGCAGCTAGGAAATCAAGCCTTGTTGGCAGAGCCGAACAGCTCGATCTTCTCGCGGACGGTAGCCTTGATAGCCTCGGCACCGGGGGCGAGCAGCTTGCGGGGGTCGAAGCCCTTGCCTTCGAGATCCTTGCCGGCCTCGATGTATTTGCGGGTAGCATCGGCGAAGCTCAGCTGGCACTCGGTGTTGACGTTGATCTTGGAGACACCCAGAGAGATGGCCTTCTTGATCATCTCGTCAGGGATGCCCGTGCCGCCGTGCAGAACCAGGGGGATGTTGTCGGTGGCGTTGTGGATCTTGTCCAGCGCCTCGAAGTCCAGACCCTTCCAGTTGGCGGGGTACTTGCCGTGGATGTTGCCGATACCGGCAGCCAGGAAGTCGATGCCCAGAGAAGCGATCTTCGCGCACTCGGCGGGATCAGCGACCTCACCCATGCCGATGACGCCGTCCTCCTCGCCGCCGATGGAGCCAACCTCAGCCTCGATGGACAGGCCGTGGTCATGTGCCAGCGCGACCAGCTCGGTGGTCTTGGCGACGTTCTCGTCGATGGCGTAGTGGCTGCCATCGAACATGATGGAGGTGAAACCGGCGGCGACGCAGGCCTTAGCGCCCTCGTAGGTGCCGTGATCCAGATGCAGCGCGACGGGAACCGTGATGCCCAGACTCTCGTCCATGGCCTTGACCATAGCGGCGACAGTCTTGAAGCCGGTCATATATTTGCCCGCGCCCTCGGAGACGCCGAGGATGACAGGAGAGTTCATCTCCTGTGCGGTGAGCAGGATGCTCTTCGTCCACTCCAGGTTATTGATGTTGAACTGACCGACCGCATAGTGGCCGTCACGCGCTTTGAGCAGCATATTGGTAGCATTTACCAGCATAGTTCATACCTCCACGTTAAACGTTATCAGTAGTTGACGTACCGATGTCCGGTGCGCCATCAAATTTATTATAACCCGACTTTGACAAAAAATCAACAACTTTTTTGCAGGCGGCAGATGTACTTTTGTCACAATCTGTCCGCGCCGCGCAAAAGTGTGTCTTATTTGTGAATTTTGCTGGGAAAAATAGGGAGGCGCAGAGGAAAATCAGCGTTATTCCAGCTTGACAACCGGGTTTATCCGAACTGTTTTGTGGAAAGTTTCTCCACTTTTCTTGTTGAAAACTTGGTGGAAACGGTGGAAAAGCCCATTGCAAAGCTGGTTTTTAACATTTTCCACAGGCTTTTCAACAGGTGGAAAAGTGGCAGCGCTCTACGCTTTGTATAAAACACGCTGGAACGTGGGGTGAAAAATGCCGTTTGCACTTTTGACGCATTTTGCCGCACAAAGTTGTAAAAAAGCTGCCCGCGCCACGCAAATGGCGCAAAAAAAGGTGACAAAGCCCCCCTCAATGTGCTATACTGTACTTTGATTATAAAGCATAGTCGGCCAATGTCGGCTTTTATCGATACAGGGAGGACATTATGGAGAAATTCGCCCGCGAACAGACGGAGCGCGACGAGCGCACCGACACCCTCGTATGGGGCAAAAATGCCGTGACTGAGCTGCTGAAAAGCGGCGGCGCGGTGGATACGGTCTATCTGACCGACACGATGCCGCAGGCGGTGGCGGGCTACTACACCGCCCTGTCCAAGGAGAGCGGCGCGGTCGTCAAGCGCGTGCCCGCCAACAAGCTGCAGAAGATGTGCGGCACGCCCGACCATCAGGGGGTGGCGGCCCGTGCGGCGGAGGTCGAATACGCCAGCCTCGACGATCTGTTCAAGGCGGCCGAGGCCAAGGGCGAAGCGCCGTTCCTCGTGCTGTGCGACGGCGTCGAAGACCCGCACAACCTCGGCGCAATCGTCCGCTCGGCCTATCTGTGCGGCGCGCACGGCGTCGTCATTCCCAAGCGCGGCGGCGTCGGCGTGACCGGCACTGTCATGAAGGCCAGCGCAGGGGCGGCTGCCCGCCTGCCTATCGCGCGGGTATCGAATCTCGCGCAGGCGATCCGTACGATCAAGGAGCATAATATCTTTGTCTACTGCGCCGACCTCGGCGGTGCCCCGCTGGCAAAGACCGACCTGTCCGGGTCGGTGGCGCTGGTGCTGGGCAGCGAGGGCGGCGGCCCTGGCGCACTGACCCGCAAGCTGTGTGACGCCGCCGTGACGCTGGAGATGGCACCCGGTCAGGCGACCGGCGTGGACAGCTACAACGTCAGCGTCGCTGCCGGTATCCTATGTTACGACGTCCTGCGCCGCCGCATCGCCAAAAAGTGAGCCTGTAGGGGCGGAGAAACGATCCGCCCGCGAAGTTTATCCTTTCACGAAGAGGAATCAACATGCCAAGCAAACGTACCAATGATTCGGTCGACCGCATTCTGGAAGACCTGAATATGCAGCAGGCGGAGGCCGGGCTGAGGGACAGCGTCACCGACCATCAGGTCGATGAGATCCTGCGCAGCGTCGGCATCTCGGTCGAAACGCCGCAGCCCCCGGCGAGAGGTGGGGCGGCCTTTTCCGCCGCCGATGGGCTGGACGATCTGCTGCGCACCCCGCGCCCGCAGCAGCCTGCCCCCCAGCCCAAGCGCGCTGCGCCCTACACCGCGCAGCCGCCTGCCGTGCCACAGCCCCGCGTTCAGCCTGCGCCCCAGCCGGTGCAGCCCGCCGCCCCGGCGCAGCCGCCGGTCAGCAGTGACACGACCCTCGGCTTCAACGGCGACACGACCCGCACCGGCATCATCAAGGGCTTTCTGCTCAAGATGGCACCCGACGGCGGCAATGCCGACGCCGCCGCGCTGAATCAGGGCAAAAACCAGTTCCAGAAATTCTTCAAGGACTCGGTTGCCGTCGTGCCCGACGAGAAAGGCCGCCTGCGCGAGCCGGGCAAGAAGAAGC
The DNA here is from genome assembly GCA_934502625.1 of uncultured Gemmiger sp. Taxonomy (GTDB): domain Bacteria; phylum Bacillota; class Clostridia; order Oscillospirales; family Ruminococcaceae; genus Gemmiger. The sequence continues at coordinate 23,937 of CAKSUQ010000022.1, read as the reverse complement.
GCAGCCTGTTCGGCCTGAAAGCCGCCGACGATACCGGCGAGTTCGTGCCGATCAACGTCTCGCTGGGCGGCGCGCCCACCGGCCGCACCGACTGGGAGCGGGAGGAGGCCGCCTTCGACCGTGCCGACGCCGCGCAGGAGTATTATCCCGATGCGCCGCAGCCTGCCCCGACACCGACCGGGCTGCCCAAAAAGAAAAACCGCTGGGGAATGTTCGGCCATAACAAAGAAACCACCGAGGAGCTTGTCATCCCCGAAGCCCGCGTCGAAGAACCCGCGCCCCAGCGCGCCCCCGCCATGCAGCCGCAGACGGAGGACGAGACCTCCACCCGCGAAGTCTGGCGCAGCAAGTACACCCGTCCGCCGCGCTCTGCAGTCGCTGACCCCCTGCCCAATCCGGAGAAGGAGGGCAGCACGGTCGAGCTGATCCGCGACACCGTCGATCAGACGCAGGCGAACCCCGCTGCGCCCGCAGCCAGCGGTATGACGGGCACGATCTACCGAAAAAAGAAAAATACCGTCGAGTTCACGCCCGGCCAGAAGCTTCAGACCGCGCCGCCGCCCCAGCCCATGCCGCAGCACAGCGGCGAGCCGGTGGGCGAGCCCATCGAGACCCCGCGCCGCCCGGCGGCCAGCACCGGCTTCACGATGCAGATGGACGCCGTCGACGCTCGCCCGCTGGACAGCACGCAGGATTTCCTCAGCGCCTACAACGCGGTGCGCCGCCCCCAGAAGGCCGCACCCGCGCCGCAGCCTGCCCCTGCCCCGGCGGCACAGCCCGCCGCGCAGGAGCCCTACAACGAGCGGGTCGTCATCGGCGACCAGACCCGTGAGGTCATCGAGGAGACGGGCGAGCGCCTGCTGCCCCACCGCGAGCGCGACGATGTCGACACGCTGGTCGACACCCTGACCGGCCGCGTCAAGCTGACGCCGGTCGCCCCCACTGCGCCCGCGCACACCGGCTTTACGCAGGATTTGAGCACCGCCCCCGCGTCGGTTCCCGCCCACACGGGCTTTACGCAGCAGCTGGGCGCAGCGCCTGCATCGGCCTACCCGGCGCAGCCTGCCGCCCACAGCGGTTACACCCAGAACCTTGCGCAGCCGGACGCTGCCGCGCCGAACACATCGGCCTTCGTCAGTGACATTGCCAACGCCATCAACACACAGCCGATCTCCGGTGACACGGCGCGGTTTGACGCCGCTGCCGACCGCCTGACCGGTACGTTTGAGGAGCTGCCCCCCGCGCACAGCCGCGGCAAGCGTCCCACGGCAGCCGACGTCAAAAAGGCCGCTGCCCGCCTGACCGGCCATGCCGACGATGAGGGCGACGACAACGCCGTTTCGCCCTTTGAGACGGCGGAGATCCCCGTGCCCCGCAGCCGCGAGTATGAGCGCGCCGAGGACGCCCCCGCCGTGCGCGCCGAGCTGGAAAAGAACCTGACGATGGCGACGGTCGGCTGCATTGTTTCCGGAGTTGCTGCAGCGGTGCTCATCGTGCTGGGCGTCATGGCGGCGGCTTTGCCCGCCCTGCCCGGCGCACTGGCCGAGGGCAATGTGTATTCGGTGGTCGCACTTGTGCTGCTGCTGGCGGCCTGCGCCGCCAACTGGCAGGCGTTCGCCAGTGGCTTCAAGGGGCTGCTGCGCGCGCCGACGCCGGACAGCCTGTCGATCTTGCCCGCCCTCGGTGCGGCTGTGCAGTGCATTGCGCTGCTGGCGACGCAAGGGTACACAAAAGATATGCCGATTCTGGCAGGCTCGGCGGCGTTGGTGCTCTGCCTGAACGCCGTCGGCCGCCGGACGAACGCCGCGACCGTGCGGGATAACTTCACCCTTGTCAGCGCGAAGGTCGAGCACGCCGTCGCTTACCGGCTCAAGGATGCCGGGGCTCTGCGCGCCGCTGCGCAGGGTTTGGCCGAGCCGCACCCCAGCGTGCTGGTCAGCCGCCCGACGCAGATCTTCCGCAGCTTTTTGGCGAACAGCGCCGCGCGCGGCACCAGCGACAAGAACCAGCAGCAATTCGCGTGGATCTTGGGCGGCTGCGGTCTCGCGGCCTTCCTGTTCACGATCATCCGCACGAAGAACTCCGTCACGGCGGCCACCGCGATGGCGGGCGTCTTCTGTCTGGCCGCGCCGCTGGCCGGCACGCTTTTGTCGGCGCTGCCCGCCCGCATGATGCAGCGCAGCGCCGCACAGGTGGGCGCGGTCATCCCCGGCTGGCGGGACATCCGGCAGCTGGGGCGCATCAATGTGCTGCAGGTCACCTCGCGTGATCTCTTCCCGGCGGGGTGTGTCTCGCTGGCGGGCATCAAGCCCGTCAAGCCGGAGCACATCGACGTCGCCATCGTCTATGCGGCGTCCATCCTGTCGGAGGCCGGCCCCACGCTGCGCGACGTCTTCATGAACATGCTGGGTGAGAACCGCAGCCTGCTGGCGAAGGTCGACGACCGCCAGACCGTCTACGGCAAGGGCTATGTCGGCTGGATCAACAAGCGCCGGGTGCTGGTGGGCAACCGCGCCCTGATGCAGGACTACGGCGTCAAGATCCCCAGCCTTGAATACGAGCAGCACCACACGGTCAACCAGCGCCGGGTCATCTATCTGGCGGTGTCCGGCAAGCTGTTCGCGATGTTTCAGGTGGCCTACCAGCGCGACCCCGACACGGCCGCCGTGCTGGAAACGCTGCACCGCGCGGGGCTGTCCCTCGTGGTGGACTGCGACGATTTCAACTGTGACGTCAAGCTGCTGGAAGCGGCCTACAGCCTGCCCGCAGGCTCGGTCAAGGTGCTGACGAGCGCTGAGCACGACGCGATGGCACCCGCCGTCGCGTGGCTGCCGGAGAGCGAAGGCAGCATGCTGCATCTGGGCAGCTTCGCCAGCTTTGTCGGTGGTCTGGAGGCCGCCGCAGGCGCTGCCGAGGGTGAGCACAAGGCCGCCATCGTGCTGCAGGTTTCGGTGCTGCTCAGCAGCGTCGTCGGCGTATTGCTGACGCTGACCGGCGGGCTTGTCACGCTGCCGCTGGCAGGCATCGTGCTGTATCAGGCCGCCTGGAGTGTGCTGACGCTGATCTTCCCGCTGCTGCAGCGCTACTGATTTTGTAAAAAGGAAAGGGGAATCCCCAATGTACCGCGCGCGCGAAAAACAGATGTCGATCTATGACTATCTGCCGCCGTATCACGGTGAGCTGTGCAATGCAAACCGTTGGGTGCGTCTGGCCGAGGCGATCGACTGGGACGGCTTCGAAAAAGCCTACAGCGAATTGTTCGCCCCCGGCGGCAAGGTGGCGCTGCCCGCCCGCATTGCGCTGGGCTGCCGCATCATCCAGCTGCACTACGCGGCGTCGGATCGCGAGGTCGTGGCGCTGGTGCAGGAAAGCCCCTATCTGCAATATTTTTTGGGATTCGAGAGCTTCACCGATCAGGTGCCGTTCTCGTCCCGCACAGTGGCGCGGTTCCGCGCCCGCATCCCCGACAAAGCTGTGCGCCCGGCGGTGCGCCTGCTGCGCAGCTTTCACTGATTTATAGAGAGGTATTCATGGAATTGTTTGTAGACGCCCTTCTGGACGCCTTGATCGACGGCGTTAAAATGCTGCCCTTTTTGTATCTGGCCTACCTGCTGATCGAGTGGCTGGAGCGCCACCACGGCGAGCGCATCGAGGACGCGCTCGCCGGCGGCGGCCGCTGGGGGTTCATCCCCGGTGCGCTGCTGGGCTGTGTGCCGCAGTGCGGTTTCAGCGCTGTGGCCTCCAACCTCTACGCCAGCCGGGTCATCACGCCCGGTACGCTGCTGGCCGTCTTTATCGCCACCAGCGACGAGGCCATCCCGCTGCTGGCGGCCGAGCCGTCCCAGTGGGTCACGCTGGTGCTGCTGCTGGCCTGCAAGGTGGCGTTTGCCATCGTGGGCGGCTGGCTGCTGGATATTCCGCTGCGCCACGTTCTGCCGCACTCCCTCTACGGCGGCTATGAAGGCCACGCCGACGACATCGACTGCCACGAGGAGCACGAGGAGACGAGCGGCATCTTCTTGGCGGCGCTGCGGCACACGCTGGAAATTTTCGCGTTTATCCTGCTGTTCAGCTTTGTCATCGGCCTTGTGTTCGAGGGCTTCGGCGAGGAGCCCATCACGGCGGCGCTGTCCGGCATGGGCGTGTTTCAGCCGATGCTGACGGCGTTGGTCGGCCTTGTGCCGAACTGCGCGGTCAGTGTGTTGTTGGCGCAGCTGTACGTCGGCGGCGCGATCACCTTCGGCAGCCTGTTCGCCGGTCTGACGGCCGGTGCGGGCGTCGGGCTGGCGGTGCTCTGGCGTGTCAACCCCAGCTGGAAGCAGAATCTTTTCATCACCGGCCTGCTTTGGGCAGTCGGTGCGGGGGTAGGTATGCTGCTGCAGTTGCTGCCGCTGTAAAAAACCTTGGCTTCCCCCGTGGGGGAAGCTGCCGCCCGCAGGCGGCTGATGAGGGCAGAGCTTCTGTCATAACCTGTTTCCGGACGATTGCGGAAGGTCGGCCCCCATCCGCTTCACTTCGTTCAGCACCTTCCCCCGCAGGGGAAGGCTTTTACTTAGAAGGAGGAATCCCCATGCAATACAGTATTGAAAATGAGATCCTGCGCCTGACGGTGGACTCCCACGGCGCGGAGCCTGTCAGCGTTATCCATAAGCCCACCGGAGCCGAGCTGCTCTGGCAGGCTGACCCTGCCGTCTGGGGCCGCCACGCGCCCATCCTCTTCCCGTACACCGGTAAGCTGACCGGCGACAAGATGGTGGCAAAAGGGCTGGAATACGCCGGCGGCCAGCACGGCTTTGCCCGCGACGTCGAGCATACGATGACCCGTCAGGCCGACGGCATGCTGGAATTTGAGCTGCACGCCAACGCTGAAACGCTGCCGAAGTGGCCGTATGCCTTCGTGCTGCGCTCGACCTTCACGCTCGACGGCGAGACCGTCCACCACACCCTGACCGTCGACAACCCCGTCGAGGAGGAGCTGCGCTTCGGTATCGGCTACCACCCGGCGTTCGCGCTGCCCTTCGACGACCGCCACGTCACCGAGGATTACGAGATCCGCTTCGACGGCATCGAGTCGCCGCTCTGCGTCAGTGCGCTGCCCCACGGACTGCTTAACGGCCAGAGCTACTACCTCGCCCGCAACGTCGAGGCCATCCCCCTGACCGACGAGCTGTTCGACCAAGACAGTCACGCCATGGTCAACCTGCGCACGGCGCATGTCTCCATCGTCGAGAAGGACACCGGCCGCAGCGTCATCTGCGACGTCTCTGGCTTCCCGTACACGCTGATCTGGTCGGCCGCCAAAAAGCCGCTGCACTTTGTCTGCATCGAGCCGTGGCACAGCCTGCCCGGCGAGGAAAACGGCCCGATCGAGTGGGAGCAGCGCCCCTGCGCCGCCAGCCTGAAAAAGGGCGAGAGCTGGTCGACCACTCTCTCCACCACCTTTGTGCGTTAAATGAAAACACTGCAAAAATACCGCTGGCCGTGGACGGCGGCGCTGTTGGGGGCACTGGTTTTTCTGGTGCTGTACGGTGTGCGGGTGCTTGACCCGACCGGCGTTGATTGGATTTTAAATAACCCCAGCCCCGACCCGGCGCAGCATTATCTGGGGTGGGAGCTGTTCCGCCGCAGCGCGGTGCATCTGCCCTATATCGGCGCGAATTATAACGCCGTCTACCCGTTCCGCACCAGTGTGCTGTTTACCGACTCGCTGCCGCTGGCGGCGGTTCTCTTCAAGCTGCTGGGAAACATCCTGCCCACCCGGTTCCAGTACATCGGCTGGTGGGGGCTGGCCTGCTACATGCTGCAGGGCGGTCTGGCACAGGCGGTCATCGCCCGCATCGGCGGCGTACACCCCGGCGAGACCGCAAAGTGCTGGGGCAGCGTGGCGGGCGCGGTCGTGCTGGTGCTGTTCCCGGCGCTGACGATCCGCACCTTCGCGCACGAGGCACTGTCCGCCACGTGGCTCGTGCTGCTGGCAATTTATATTTGGCTGCGCAGCGATGAACTCATGCCCACCACCCGCCGCGCCTGCCTGCTCTGGGCGGGCATGGGGCTGCTCTGCGCGGGCATCCACCTGTATTACCTGCCGATGGTCGGCATGGTGCTCGTCGGGTACTGTGTGCGCCGGGCGCTGCAAAAGCGCGGCGTGGGCGCGGTGCTGCTGCCGGTCGCGGCGTTCTGCGCGGCGGCCTTGGCCGAGCTGTTTCTCTGGGGCGCGTTCGCGGTCAACTTCGCGGGCTACACCAACGGTTACCTCAGCGGTGCAGACTTTGTGAATCTGCTGCTGCCGGGCTTCGCTGCCACGTGGGAGCAGGACGTCTACGCCGGGCTGGGCACGGCGCTGGCCGTTGTGCTGGCGATCGTCTGCCTTGTCGTCAACCGCGCAAAGACGAAGATGTTCTTCGCCGCGCACCGCGACTGGCTCACGGCGGGCGCGGTCGTCCTTGTGCTGGATGTCATCGCGGCGGGCGGCAATACGATCACCGTCGCGGGGCGCACGCTGTTCACGGTGCCCATCCCGCAAATATTGATGGATCTCTGGGGAATGTTCTCCTCCTGTGCGCGGCTGGCGTGGCTGGCCGGGATGCTGCTGGCCGTCGCGGCCTGCGGCCTTCTGCTGCGGTTCTGGAACGGCGCGGCCTCGGCGGTGCTGCTGGCTGTCTGTGCGCTGGCGCAGGGCTGGGGGATGCGCGGCGAGCTGCAAAGCCGCTTTGCGGCCTTCCATTCCGACGCGCGCTATGCGAACCAGACCCGGCTGACCGATCCCGCGTGGGAGGCCATCGCCGCCAGCGGGCGGTACAGCCATCTGACGTTTGCGAGCTTCGACTTCGAGCATTCCGAGTTCTGGGATTTGGTGGACTTTGCCGCCGACCATGGCTGGACGTCCAACAGCTTTTACATGGCGCATATGGACGGCAACCTCGCGGCGGTCACGCTGCCGGGCGAGCTGAACGACCTGACCGCCGACACGCTCTACGCCTTTATCGACGAGGACGAGCTGGCGCAGCCGAGCTACGACCTGCACTATTACCGGCTGGACGGCATCCTGATCGGCAGCGTCGAGCCAATCGACGGTCTGACCGAAGCACCGACGCCGGAGACGCCCACCGCCGAGATGGACATGGAGCTGTCGGACGTCACCAACGGCAATATCACCGGCGAGGGCGTCGTGCTGGGCAGCGGCGGCGAGATGATGACCGAGCAGTACACGATCTTCCCCGGCCGCTACCGCGTCACGCTGACGGGGTCTGGCTTCGACCACAGCTACATCTATGCGCGGTACGGGCTTATCAATCAGGAGACCTACAAGCAGGACATCGACTTCACCGGCATCGACCCGAACGAGATGACGTTCGAGTTCACGGCGGGGGAGATGCTGCACTATTGGCGCACCGCCGTACACACGCTGGACGACACCCCGGTCGTCGTCAGCGGGGTGAAGGTGGAACGAATCGGATAAACAAAAATCCTGCCTGCAACTTCATGCAGACAGGATTTTTTACTTTATATTGCAGCTAAATCAGAACGCCACTTTCTTCGCCACGTAATCGCGCAGCTCGGAGATGGGCATACGAACCTGCTCCATCGTGTCGCGGTCGCGGACGGTCACGCAGCCGTCAGCCTCGACCTTGTCGTCGCCAACAGTCTGGAAGTCGACCGTGATGCACAGCGGGGTGCCGATCTCGTCCTGACGGCGGTAACGCTTGCCGATGGAACCGGCGTCATCGTAGTCGACCATGAAGTCCTTGGCCAGCTCGTTGCGGATCTCCATTGCCTTGTCGCCCAACTTCTTGGACAGGGGCAGCACGGCACACTTGAACGGCGCGAGATAGGGGTGCAGGTGCAGCACGGTGCGCACGTCCTCCTTGCCCTTGCCGTCGACAAGGTGCTGCTCGTCGTAGGCCTCGCACAGGAAGGCCAGCGCCACGCGGTCGCAGCCGAGGGACGGCTCGATGACGTAGGGGATGTAGTGCTCGTTCGTCTCCGGGTCGAAGTATTCGAGCGATTTGCCGGAGGCCTCCTGATGGCGGCTCAGGTCATAGTTGGTGCGGTCGGCAATGCCCCACAGCTCGCCCCAGTCGGTGAACGGGAACGCGTACTCGATGTCGGTGGTGGCGCGGGAGTAGAAAGCCAGCTCGGCGGGCTCGTGGTCACGCAGACGCAGGTTTTCTTCCTTGATGCCGAGGCTCAGCAGCCAGTTCTTGCAGTAGTCCTTCCAGTAGGCGAACCATTCAAGGTCGGTGTCGGGCTTGCAGAAGAACTCGCACTCCATCTGCTCGAACTCGCGGGTACGGAAGGTGAAGTTGCCCGGCGTGATCTCGTTGCGGAATGCCTTGCCGACCTGACAGACGCCGAAGGGCAGCTTGCGGCGGGTGGTGCGCTGGATGTTCGCAAAGTTGACGAAGATGCCCTGCGCGGTCTCCGGGCGCAGGTAGCAGGTGGAGGAAGAATCCTCGGTGACGCCGATGGCGGTCTTGAACATCAGGTTGAACTTGCGGATGGGGGTAAAGTCATGCTTGCCGCAGACGGGGCAGACGACCTCGTCGTGGCTGGCGATGAAAGCGTCCATCTCGTCGAAGGTCATAGCGTCGACGTCCACGCCCTTGCCTTGCTCGCACTCCGCGATCAGCTTGTCGGCGCGGTGGCGGCTCTTGCAGGCGCGGCAGTCCAGCAGCGGGTCAGAGAAGCTGGACACGTGGCCGGTGGTGACCCACGTCTGGGGGTTCATCAGGATGGCGGCGTCGAGGCCGACGTTGTAGGGGCTTTCCTGCACGAATTTCTTCATCCACGCCTTTTTAACGTTGTTCTTGAACTCAACGCCCAGCGGACCGTAGTCCCAGCTGTTTGCCAGACCGCCGTAGATTTCGCTGCCCGGATAGATGAACCCGCGGTTTTTGCACAGGTTCACGATCATGTCAAGGGTCTTTTCACTGTTCTTCATTACATACTCCTTCCGCATGGCTGGCTGCCACACAAAGCGATTATTCCCACCGCGCCGGATAAATTTGGCACGATAAAGTTAGTATAACATAAAAAGATAAAAGATAAAAGATAAAAGATAATAAAAAATGTGGAGTTTTTGCCCCGAAGGGCAAAAACAAAAATTCGAGCGGCGCGCAGCACCGCGATCCACCATAATTTTTATCTTTTATCTATTATCTTTTATCTTATAAAAGCAAATCGCTGATTTCCCACGCCAGCATCCCCAGCTCCTCACGTTTCAGCGTTTTATCCCCGCTCAGCCGTGCCAGCTCCTCCTGCACGCGGGGGATTTTGTGCGCGGGGATGCCGATGCGGGCTAATTCCTGTTTTGTAAATGGCGGTTTATGGGACTCCTGACCCAGTCGCACTACCGCAAGGGGGTCTACCCCCCACAGCACTTTTGCCATAAAAGCACCTCCCCTATGGGCAAAATACCCGAAATGTGGAAATCTTTTCTGCCATTATACCAAAAATTCAGAAAAAGTGTTTATTTTATTGCAAAAAAATATTATAATGTTTCCAGTATTAAAACCGTGTGCCATGTCTGGCAGCGGGTAAATTTTGAGGTGACCATTGATGGTTTTTAGTATGTACGACCCCAAGCTGCTGGAAGGCGTCCGCACGATCCATTTTATCGGCTGCGGCGGTTCCGGCACTTATCCGCTGATTCAGATCCTGCACAGCCGCGGCTTTGCCATCACCGGCTCTGACGTCGAGGAGACCAAGAACACCGAGGCCGAGCGTGCCCTCGGCGTCCGCGTGTCCATCGGCCACGATGCCGCCAATGTCGGCAACGCCGACCTCGTCGTCTACAGCGCCGCCATCCACGACGATAACCCGGAGCTGCAGGCCGCCCGCGCCCGCGGCATCAAGGCCGTTGAGCGCAGCATCATGCTGGGCTACATCAGCCGTACCCATCCCCAGAGCATCGGCGTCGCCGGCACCCACGGCAAGACGACGACCACCGGCATGATCACCACCATGCTGGAACTGGCGGGCAAAGACCCGGCTGCGGTCATCGGCGGCAAGCTGCCCCTCATCGGCGGCTATGGCAAGGCGGGCAGCGGCCAGAGCGTCGTCATCGAGGCCTGCGAGTACCACGAGACCTTCCTGCAGCTGACCTGCGCGGTGGGCGTTATCCTGAACATCGACAACGATCACCTTGAATATTACGGCACGATGGGACAGCTGAAGCTCGCGTTCCAGAAGTTCGCGCTGCTGTCCCGCACCGTCGTCTTCAACATGGACGATAAAAACACGATGGACGTCGTCAACTCCATCGACCGCCCGGTGCTGAGCTTCGGCATCGAGGAGGAAGCCCGCTTCCGCGCCGTGAACATCGGCGAGTATAAGCCCGGCTTCTTCGAGTTCGACGTGCTTGAGCTCGGTGAGCATTTCGCCCACATCAAGCTCGGCGTGCCCGGCTACCACAACATTTATAATGCGCTGGCCATGTGCTGCTGTGTGCGCCCGCTGGGTCTCAAGCCGGAGGACGCCGTCCGCGCGGCTGAGGAGTTCCACGGCACCGGCCGCCGCTTCGAGGTCAAGGGCGAGTGCAACGGTGCGGTCATCGTCGACGACTACGCCCACCATCCCACCGAGCTGGCCGCCACGCTGGCGACCGCGAAGGAGATGGGCTATGACCGCGTCATCGCGGTGCATCAGCCGTTCACCTACAGCCGCACCAAGATGCTGATGGACGAGTTTGCGAAAGTCCTCAGCGTCGCCGATCAGGTCGTGCTGCTGCCCATCATGGGCGGCCGCGAGAAGGACGACGGCACCGTCAAGAGCGAGGACCTGGCCGCGAAGCTGCCCGGCAGCGTCGTCGTCAGCGGGCTGGAAGGTGCCGCTGACTGGGTCAAGCAGAACACCAAGAAGGGCGACCTCGTCGTCTGCATGAGCTGCGGCGATCTGTACAAGGCCGCCGACATGATGGCAGGGAAATAAATAATACGACAGGCTGTCCGAACGGACGGCCTGTTTTTTGTGGGCGTAATGTTCCCGCAAGGAAGGCTTCCCCTGAGGGGGAAGCTGTCAGCGGCTCCGCCCGCTGACTGATGAGGGGCAACGTGGCCGGGACAACCCGTGAACGGTCGGCAGAGATACCGCTGCCCCTCATCCGGCCTCGGTCAGAGCCTCGGCCACCTTCCCCCTCTGGGGAAGGCATACTGCCGACTACTTGCCACCACAAACCTATCTATGCTACAATACCAACAAACAGTATATATAAAAGGAGCTGCCCCATGAACCAACACTACCTCCAGCTTTACGCTGATTTTATCGTCAAGGTGGGCGTCAATGTCCGCCCGCGCCAGAATTTTATCGTCCGCTGCCCGGTCACGATGCCCGACTTCGCCCATGCCTGCGTCCGTGCGGGCTATGAGGCCGGTGCCAAGAGCGTCATTGTCCGCTGGGAGGACGACAAGCTGACCCGCCTGCATATGGAAATGGCCGCCGAGAACGACCTGACCGCCATGAAGCCCTACGAGCTGCGCAGCTACCTCGACTATGCCGAAGACCCGGACGGCTGCTGCACACTGGCCATCCACGCCGAAGACCCGGAGGCACTGGCCGGGCTGGATGCGGGCAAGCTGAACCGCGTCAACCTTGCCCGCCGCACCTTCATGAAGCCTTGGCAGGAGTACACGATGAACGACCGCGTCCAGTGGTGCGTCGCCGCCGTGCCCGCGCCGGGCTGGGCGGCCAAGGTCTTCCCCGACCTGCCCATTGACGAGGCCGTCGAAAGGCTCTGGGCACTGATCTTTGACGTCTGCCGCGTCTCCACCGGCGACCCCGTCGGCGCGTGGCAGCAGCATGTCGCTGTGACGAAAGCCCGCCGCGACCACATGAACGCGCTGAACCTCGACCGCATCCGTATGACGAGTTCCAACGGCACCGACCTGACCGTCGGCCTCGCCGATGATGCCACTTGGGAAGGCGCATCCAGCAAGACCGAGGGCGGCATTGAGTTCATTGCCAACGTCCCCACCGAGGAAGTATTCTGTGCGCCCCACCGCGAGCGGGTCAACGGCATCGTCTACGGCACGAAGCCCTACGCCTACAACGGCCAGCTGATCGAAGGCTGGCACGTCACCTTCAAGGACGGTGTTGTTGTCGAGCACGGCGCTGAGAAAAACGCCGAGCTGCTGGCCGAGCTGCTCTCCACCGACGAGAACGCGAACCGCATCGGCGAGGTTGCCCTTGTGCCGGCAAGCAGCCCCATCAACCGCAGCGGCGTGCTGTTCTACAACACCCTCTTCGACGAGAACGCCGCCTGCCATATCGCCTTCGGTGACGGCTACCCCACGAACATCAAGGGCGGCTCGGCCATGAGCCGCGACGAGCTGCTGGAGAAGGGTCTGAACCACAGCGCCATCCACGAGGACGTCATGATCGGCGCGCCCGACACCCATGTCACCGGCATCACGAAGAGCGGGGAAGAGGTCACGATCTTCGAGAAAGGTGAGTGGGCGTTTTGAGCCGCACACCGGCACCCATCGACTGCGACCACCCGGCGGCGGCTGACCTGCTGCGCGTCGTGGCCGCGTGGGCGGTGGCGACCTTCCACATCTGGCAGCAGAGCTGGTTCTCGCTGGGGTCAGATCACTGGCAGCGGGCGGGCAGCATCGGGGTCGACCTGCTTGTGATGCTGTCGGCGTTCTGCCTGTTTCTGCCGTGGGCGAACGCCCGCCAGCGGGGCGAGCCGCTGCCCGGCTGCCGCCCGGCAGATTTCTACCGCCGCCGCGCCGCGCGGCTGCTGCCCGCCTACTACGCGAACCTGCTGGCCAGCTTTTTGATCGCCCTCAAGCGCCACGGTTGGAGCCGTGCGCTGGGACTTGATTTGGCCGCGCACCTGACGCTGACCCAGCAGCTCTTCCCCCGCAGCTACATAGGCACGCTGCTCAACGGTGTCACTTGGACGCTGACGGTCTTTGCGCTGTTCTACCTCGTGTTTCCGCTGCTGGCGCCGCTCTGCGCCAAGCACCCGCTGCCGACGCTGGGGGCGCTCTGCCTTGTGCAGGCGGGCTACAGCCAGTGGGCGCTGCACCAGTACGGCACGGGGGAGTACGCGCTGCTTTTTAATCAGTTCCCGGCGTTCTGCGGGGTGCTGGCCGTCGGCATGGCGGCGGCGCTCATCTTTGCCGAGCTGGCGCATGGCAGCTGGACAGTGCGGTTCGCCCCGCGCGCAGCCTGCACGGCGCTGGGCGTTGCGGCCTTCGTCTGGCTTGACCGTTGTATGCGGCTGCAGGCGTGGGCGGCGGAGTACCAGCAGTTCCAGCTCATCAACCGGATGCCGCTGGCGCTGGCCGCAGCAGCGATGCTCGTCTGCTTCGGGCTGGGGCTGACGCTGCCCCGCCCGGTGCGCCGGGTGCTGAGCTGGCTCGCGGCGCTGAGCTACAGCTTCTACCTCTGGCATCAGATGCTGGCGGTTTTCCTGAAATACGACCTGCACCTGCCCGCGTGGAGCGGTGACACCCCGCCGAACCAGCTGGGCGACACCGCGTGGATGCGGCGGGCGGAGGCGTTGTACTGGCTGGCGGCGCTGGCGGTGAGCATAGCGGCCTACTATCTCATCGAAAAGCCCGCTGCGCGGCATTTCAAGAAAACTGCGCAAAAAATGCACGCTTAAAAAGCCCGATGAAAGGCAAAATCCCGCTGCGGGGGCTTGCTTTTTGCGGCAGAGTATGGTATATTCATAGTGTTCGATGATGATTTTATGAAAGTGGGCCGCAAGGTCCGCTTTCTTTTTATGATTGGAGCAATTTAACTATGGCAAAACCCGGTAAACCGCAGCAGGGCAGCGCGGTCAAGGTCGTGGAGGCGCTTGTCCGCCCCGTTGTCGAGGGAATGAACCTGCGCCTGTGGGATGTCCGCTTTGAAAAGGAAGGCCCCGACTGGTTCCTGCGCGTCCTGATCGACCGCGACGAGCCGCTGGATACCGACACATGCGAGGCTGTCTCCCGCGCCATCGACCCGCTGCTGGACGAGGCAGACCCCATCGACCAGAGCTATTATCTGGAAGTCGGCAGCCCCGGCCTTGGCCGCCGCCTGACCCGCCCGGAGCATTATGCCCAGCTGACGGGGCAGAAGTGCGCCGCGCATCTCATCCGCCCCGACGAACAGGGACGCCGCGACTATGCGGGCATCCTGCAGGGGCTGGCTGACGACGGTACTGTCACCCTGACCAACGGCGACGAGACCTACACCTTCCCCGTGAAGATGGCGGGCTATGTCAAGCTCTGTGACGACGAGGATCTGTTCGGCTGAGTAGGCTTCCCCCACAGGGGAAGGCAAGAATAATACTGTATTGCGTGTACTTGAAATATACTTAGGAGGAAACCGGAAATCATGGCTACTGCTAACAACGAATTTTTTGAGGCTCTTGCTGCGCTGGAAAAGGAGCGCGGCCTGCCGGAGGACTACCTGATCGAAAAGATCAAGGCGGCCATCGTCATCGCGGTCAAGAAGGACTACGAGGTCGAGGACGATAATGTCGTCGTCGACATCGACCCGGAGCTGGGCGCGTTCCGCGCAAGCCTGCTGCGTGACATCGTGGAGGAGGTCGAGAACCCCCACACGCAGGTCAGTCTGGAGGATGCCCAGAAAGTCCGCAAGAGCTACAAGGTCGGTCAGCGCATGGTCACCCCGCTGAAGACGAAGGAGTTCGGCCGCATCGCCGCCCAGACCGCGAAGCACGTCATCCGTCAGGGTCTGCGCGAGGGCGAGCGCAGCCTGCAGTGCAGCGAGATGCAGTCCCGCGCGCATGAGCTGATTGCCGCCACCGTCGTTTCCATCGACCCGGAGCGCGGCAACATCGTGCTTGATCTGGGCAAGGGCGGCAGCGCTGTGCTGCCCCGCAACGAGCAGGTGCCCGGCGAGACCTTCACCGAGGGTCAGACTGTGCAGGTCTACGTCGTCGACGTTCTGGCGACCGACCGCGGCCCCCGTGTGACGATCAGCCGCACCCATCCCGGCCTCGTCAAGCGCATGTTTGAGCTGGAAGTCCCCGAAATCTACGACGGCACTGTTGAGGTCAAGGCTATCGCCCGCGAGGCCGGTGCCCGCACGAAGCTGGCCGTCTGGAGCAAGAACCCCGACGTCGACCCCGTCGGTGCCTGCATCGGTGCCCGCGGCGCGCGTGTCGAGAAGATCGTGCAGGAGCTGGGCGGCGAGAAGATCGACGTCATCCGCTGGAGCGAGGACATCACCGAGTTCATCTCCGCTGCGCTGTCCCCGGCGAAGGTCGTCAAGGTCGAGCTGCTGCCCGGCGAGACCAAGAGCTGCCGCGTGACCGTGCCCGACCACCAGTTGAGCCTTGCTATTGGCAACAAGGGTCAGAATGTGCGTCTGTGCGCCCACCTGACCGGCTACAATATTGACATCCGCCCGGAGTCCGGCTACTACGGCGAGGACGAAGAATAAATAAAAAGATAAGAGATAAAAGATAATAGATAATAAAAAGTGTGGAGTTTTTGCCCACAGGGCAAAAACAAAATTTTGAGCGGTGCGCAGCGCCGCGGAACACCATATTTCTTATCTTTTATCTATTATCTATTATCTAGAAATGAGGTCTGCCAGTTGCAGCAGCAAAAGCAAAAAAAGATCCCCGTGCGCCGGTGCGTGGGCTGTAACGCCCAGCGCCCCAAGCGCGAATTGGTGCGCGTGGTGCGCAGCCCCGAAGGCGAGATCAGCATCGATCTGCGCGGCAAAGCACCGGGGCGCGGCGCGTATCTGTGCCCCTCGGCCGCCTGCCTTGCCAAAGCGCGTAAGGCCAAGCGGCTGGAACGCACATTCGAAGTCCCCATCCCGGACGGTATCTATGACCGCCTGACCGAGGAAATTGCCTGTGCGGAACAAAGCGCAAAGGAGGCGGCGAGCGATGAATAACGATCAGCACCCGCTGCTGGGTGCGCTGGGGCTGTGCCGCAAGGCCGGCAAGCTGCTGCACGGGTATGACCGCGTACAGGAAAATGCGCTGCGCGGCAAGGTCGCTCTGGTGCTGCTGACCGCAGACGCCAGCGACCGCACGGTCAGCCACATGAAGGACGCCTGCGACGGCATCGTCGCCTGCGAACAGATGCCCCTGACAAGCGCTGACCTTGCCATGCTTACCCCCAAGCCCGCCGCCGTGTTCGGCGTTACCGACGAACACCTTGCACAGCTGTGCGCGAAATACCTTTGATAGAGGAGGATCATACTATATGGATTTTAAATACAAGATCGCTGATGTTGCCAAGGAGTTCGGCGTGCCCGCTAAGAAGGTCATCGAGACCGTGTCCGGCGTGACCGGCGAGACCTATAAGACCGGCGGCACCTTCGAGGAGAAGGAGCTGAACGTCCTGCTGGAGACCCTGACCCGCGAGAACGCCGAGACGAGCCTCGACGCCTACCTCGCCAGCGGCAAGGAGGAAAAGCCCGCCCCGAAGCCGGAGGCCAAGAAGCCCGAAGCCAAGAAGGACGAAGCCAAGAAGGACGACAAGAAGCCCGCCGCCAAGCAGGAGCCGAAGCAGGAGCAGAAGAAAGACCGCAAGCCCGAAAAGCAGGCCGAGAAGCGCAGCGAAAAGCGCATCACCCTGCAGGAGCTTGCCGCCGATACCGGCATCAAGGAGCCTGTCAAGACCGAGCAGGTGCAGGTCAACCGCGCGCAGGTATCCGTCGACACCCGCACCGTCGATGTGAACGTTGACAAGTTCAACGCCCGCTACGACGATCTGGCCGATAGCCGCAACATGCCTAGCAAGCGCAAGAACCAGCCCACCGGCAAAAAGGAAAAGTTCAATAACCGCAACAACCGCCGCGGCCAGCAGTTCGGCCGCCGCCGCGAGACCGAGGCCGAGCGCCTGCAGCGCATCCAGCTGGAGAAGGCGCGCAACGCCCAGCTGAAAATTTCCATCCCCGACGAGATCACCGTCGGCGAGCTGGCCACCCGCCTGAAGCAGAACGCCGCCAAGGTCGTTGCCAAGTTCATGCAGATGGGCGAGATGCACGCCATCTCCGACGTCGTCGACTTCGACACCGCCGCCCTCATCGCCGAGGAGTTCCACGCCAAGGTCGAGCACGAAGTCCACGTTTCCATCGAGGAGCGCCTCTTTGTGCAGGAGGAGGACAACGCCGCCGACCTCGTCGAGCGCCCGCCCGTCGTCGTCGTCATGGGTCACGTCGACCACGGCAAGACCTCCATTCTGGACGCTATCCGCAAGACCAATGTCACCAAGGGCGAGGCCGGCGGCATCACGCAGGCCATCGGTGCGTATCAGGTCAAGAGCAACGACAGCGTCATTACCTTCCTCGACACCCCCGGCCACGAGGCCTTCACCTCGATGCGTGCCCGCGGTGCGAACATGACCGATATTGCGGTTCTGGTCGTCGCGGCCGATGACGGCATCATGCCCCAGACCATCGAGTCCATCAACCACGCCAAGGCCGCCAACGTCAAGCTGATCGTTGCCATCAATAAGATGGATAAGCCCACCGCCAACCCGGAGCGCGTCAAGGAGCAGCTGACGAAGTACGAGATCGTCCCCGAAGACTGGGGCGGCGACGTCGCCTGCATCCCCGTCTCGGCTGTCACCGGCATGGGTATCAGCGACCTGCTGGAGCGCATCGCCCTCGAAGCCGAGGTCATGGAGCTGAAGGCCAACCCCGGCCGCCGCGGCAAGGGTGCGGTCGTCGAAGCCCGTCTGGACAAGGGTCAGGGCCCCATCGCCACACTGCTGGTGCAGAACGGCACCCTGCATAAGGGCGACTGCCTGATCGCCGGTACCGCTGTCGGCCGTGTGCGTACCATGCGCAACGACAAGGGTCAGGAGATCACCGAGGCCGGCCCCTCCACGCCTGTCGAGATCACCGGCCTGACCGAAGTGCCCGAAGCCGGTGAGCTGTTCGAGGCTGTCGAGGACGAGCGTCTCGCCCGCGAGCTGGCCGACAAGCGTACCGCCGAGGCCAAGGAGAAGCAGTTTGCCGCTTACACCAAGGTCACGCTGGATAACCTGTTCGACCAGATGGCCGCCAACGATATGAAGGAGCTGCCCATCATCGTCAAGGCTGACGTGCAGGGCTCCGCCGAGGCTGTCAAGCAGAGCCTTGAGAAGATCTCCAACGACGAAGTCCGTGTCCGCGTCATCCATGCGGGTGTCGGCGCGATCTCCAAGTCCGACGTCTCGCTGGCCGATGCGTCCAACGCCATCATCATCGGCTTCAACGTCCGCCCCGACGCAGTCGCCAAGGCCGAGGCCGAGCAGACCGGTGTCGAGATGCGTATGTACCGTGTCATCTATGACGCCATCAACGATGTTTCCGACGCCATGAAGGGCATGCTCGCCCCGAAGGTGCGCGAGGTCGCCCTCGGCGAAGCGCAGGTGCGTCAGGTTTACAAGATTTCCAGCGTCGGCACCGTCGCGGGCTGCCGCGTCACCGACGGCAAGATCACCCGCGACGCCCAGCTGCGTCTGGTGCGCGACGGCATCGTCATCTGCGAGGATGCCATCGCCAGCCTGAAGCGCTTCAAGGACGACGCCAAGGAAGTCGCCGCCGGCTTCGAGTGCGGCATCACCCTCGCGAAGTTCCAGGACATCAAGGAAGGCGACGTCTTCGAGTGCTTCAAGATGGAAGAGTACCGCGACTGATTACAGAGGTAAGAATCAATGCCAACCAAAAACCACGGCCGTATGGCTCAGGATATGAAGCGCGAGCTGATCGCCATTATCGGCGAGATGAAAGACCCCCGCGTTGCGGGCGGCCTGCTCACCGTGACCCGTTTGGATGTGACCCCCGACCTCGATCAGGCCAAGGTCTACATCAGTGTGATGGGGCGCGAGGGCGGCCCCGAACCGGTCGTCAAGGCCTTGAACAAGGCCTCCGGCCACGTCCGCACCGAGGTCAGCCGCCGGATGCACATCCGCAAAGCGCCGCGCTTTGTATTTGTGAAAGATGAGGGCGCAGCCTATGCCGCGCACATCAATAAGCTGCTGGGTGAACTGGAGATCGAGTCCGACGCAGACTGATCCCCGTTACCCGGTTTAGAAAAGAGGAACCTATGACTCAGAATGTGGATCGCGAGACCGTTGTTTCGCGTCTGCTTGCTGCAGATGACATCTTGATCTTGTGCCATAAGAACCCGGATGGCGATACCATCGGTTCGGGCACGGCGCTTTGCCTTGCCCTGCAGCAGCTGGGCAAAAATGCCGCAGTACTGTGCAGTGACCCGATCCCTGCCATGTACGATTACATGCCCATCACTGTGTTTGACGGCAGCTTCCGCCCCGCCTTCGTGGTGGCGGTGGACGTTGCGGGTATCCAGCTGTTCGGCGAGCGCAACAACATTCAGGATTACGCCGAGCACGTCAACCTCTGCATCGACCATCACGGCTCGAACAGCGGTTACGCCTACGAAACGCTGGTGGACGACCACGCCGCCGCAGCCGCCGAGCTGCTGACGACGCTCATCCCGGAGATGGGCGCGAAGATCACGCCGGACATCGCCGCTTGCCTGTACACGGGCGTGGCGACCGACACCGGCTGCTTCCGGTTCAGCAACACGACGGAGGAGACGCACCGCGCAGCCGCCGCCCTGATCGAGGCGGGCGCGGATGTGGAAAAGCTCAACGAGCGCCTGTTCGAGAGCCGCTCCCACGCGCGGGTCATCGCCGAGCGGATGGCTTTGGAAAGCCTTGAGTTCTACTACGACGACCGCTGCGCGCTCATCTGCCTGACGTGGGATCAGATCCAGGCCGCCGGTGTCGCCGGGGCAGAACTGGAGGATCTGACGAGCCTGCCGCGCTCCATCGAGGGCGTCGAGGTCGGCCTGACCCTGCGCCAGCAGAAGGACGGTAGCTTCAAGATCAGCGTGCGCACCGGCCACGACACCAACGCCTGCAACATTGCGCGGCGTCTGGGCGGCGGCGGCCATCCCCGCGCCGCAGGCTGCGAGATCAGCGGCAACCCCGACAACGCCAAGCACGCCATTCTTGAGGAAGTCAAAAAGGAACTGGATCGCGCCGAAGCGGAAAAAGCGCAATAAAGCCTTCCCCCTAGGGGGAAGGTGGCGCGCAGCGCCGGATGAGGGGCAAACTTGCCGTGGCAGCCCATAACCGGGTAATGACGGGAAAACCGCCCCTCATCAGTCACCTTCGGTGACAGCCTCCCCCTAGGGGGAAGCCTTTAAATCCACAACAGAAAAGGAACCCTGCTATGCAAACGCCAAACGGCATTCTGCCCGTCGATAAGCCTGCAGGCTGGACCAGCTTTGATGTGCTGGCCAAGCTGCGCGGTGCTTTGGGCACACGCAAGCTGGGACATTCGGGCACACTGGATCCTATGGCCACCGGTGTGCTCGCGGTGTTTATCGGCAAAGCGACCTCCGCCGCCGACCGCCAGCTTGACCACGATAAAACCTACGAGGCCACCCTGCGCCTCGGCCTGCGCACCGACACCGGCGACGTTACCGGCGCGACGCTGGAAACCGCCCCCGTCACAGTGGGGGAGGCGGAGCTGCGCGCCGTGCTGCCCGCTTTTTTGGGCGACCGGATGCAGCTGCCGCCGATGTACAGCGCGGTAAAAATCAACGGCCAGCCGCTGTATAAGGCTGCCCGCAAAGGGCAGACCGTCGAGCGCACGCCCCGCCCCATCACGATCTACGACATCGAATACCTCGGCAGCCCCGCGCCCGACGAGTATACGATCCGCGTCGCCTGCTCCAAGGGCACCTACATCCGCGTGCTGGCCGAGGAGATCGGCGACGCCATCGGTGTGCCCGCCACGCTGGCCGCGCTGCGCCGCACAAAAGCGGGTGTGTTTGACTTGGCTCAGTGCCACACGCTGCCGGAAATTCTTGCTGCCGCCGAGAGCGGGGGACTTGAAACAAACGGCTGGGTGCTGCCCATCGAGACAGTTTTTGCCCCGCTGCCCGCGCTGCACGTCAACGACGGCGTCAAGGCGCATCTCCTCAACGGCTGCCCTACAAGCCACTATGCCGCCGCCGACGGCCGCTATCGTGCCTGCGACGAAAACGGCGTCTTTCTGGGGCTAGCCAACGTCGAAGGCGGTGTGCTGAAAGTCGAAAAACTATTTTGCGAAAGGGGCTGAACGCCCAATGCAGATCTACCAAAGCCTGACGCCCATCTGCGCACCCCACGGCAGCGCGGTGGCGCTCGGCTATTTTGACGGCGTCCACTGCGGCCACCGCGCCGTGCTGGGGGAGACTGTCGACTGCGCCCGCGCCAACGGCCTGACCGCCGCCGCCTTCACGTTCGAGCTGCCCGCCGGCAGCACACTGAAGGGCGGGCGCATCCTCTCGCTGGCGCAAAAGCACGCCCGCGTCGCGTCCTTGGGCATCGAGCAATATCAGGAAGCGCCGTTCGATGCCTTCCGCAGCCTGACGCCTGAAGATTTCGTGCAGAAGGTGCTCGTCGACTGCTTCCGTGCGCGGGAGCTGTTCTGCGGCGATAACTTCACCTTTGGCGCACGGGCGGCGGGCAACGTCGAGCGGCTGCGTGCCCTCTGCGCACCCTTGGGCATCGGCGTTCATATCGTGCCGATGGCGCAGTACGGCGGGCAGACCGTCTCGTCCACCCGCATCCGCGCCGCGCTGGAGGAAGGCCGCATTGCCGACGCGAACGCCATGCTCGGTGCGCCTTACGCAATCGACTGGCCGGTCGTCCACGGCAAGGGCATCGGCAGCGGCAAGCTCGGCACGCCGACGCTGAACCAGAACTATCCCACCGCAGCCCTGCAGCCCTGCGCGGGCGTCTACCTGACCCGCATTTACCTCGACGGGCAGTGGATGCCTGCTGCCACCGGCATCGGCAAGCGCCCCACTGTGGACAGCAGCGCCGACGCCGCCGTGACCTGCGAGACCTTCGTGCCGGACTTTTCCGGCGACGTCTACGGTCAGCAGCCCGTGCTGGAATTTCACAAATATTACTGCCCGGTGCGCAAGTTCAACTCGCTGGACGAATTGGCGGCGCTGATCCACCGCGCTGCCGACGACAGCAAAGCCTATTTTGCGGAAAAACAAGGGGAATGAGTCATGAAAAAGCCCGCTTCGGATGCCAGGCAGGCAGGCGGCCTGCAAACCCTGCAATGTGCGCCCGGCTGGGTCGTGGCGCTGCCCGCGTTCTTGATCTGTCTCGGCCTTGGCGTCGCGTCGTTTTTTGTGCTGGCCGACATGCAGGTCGAAGCGTTCGAGACGGAAATCCCTGAAATGGTGCGCATCGCGCGGCGCAACCTGCCCCATGCAATCGTGGGCGCGCTGCTGCTGGGCGGTGTGCTGGCGGGCGGCGCGGCAGCGCTGCGCAGCCGCATCAGTTGGCGCACGGCGCGCATCGCGGCGTTTGCGTCGGCGGCGCTGAACACGATCCTCGGCTTCGTCTGGACAAGCTCTTTTAAAAGCAAGCCCGTCGCCGATCAGGAGGTTTTCTGGAACATCGCGCAGACGCTGGCCGGAAAGGGCGAACTGCGCAGCGATCAGCTGGAATACCTGCGCTACTGGCCGTTTCAGGCCGCCAGCGGCATGATGGCTGTCCCGGCGGCGTGGCTGTCGAACGGTGAGCACCTGCTGTGGCAGGTGCTGTCGGCGGTCTGCGCGGGCGGCTGCGTGCTGCTGCTCTGCTGCATCTGCGCCCGGATGACCGATTCCCCGCAGGCGAAGACCCTCTGCGCCGTGCTGCTGGCGGGCTTTGTGCCGCTGCCGATGTACACAACGTTTGTCTACGGTACGCTGCCCGGCATGCTGCTGGCACTGCTGGGCATCTACGCCGTCATCCGCCAGTGCCAACCCACCGCGCACGAGCGGCGGTGGTGGGGCGTTGCGGCGGCTGCGTTCGCGCTGTCCGTCACGCTGTACACCGGCGAGCAGATCTTTCTGGTGGCCGGGGTGCTCGTGCTGCTGGCTGCCGGACTTTTTGATAAGACCCAGCGGCGCAAGCTGCTGGCCGCCGTGCTGCTGGCGGCGGTCGCCCTCGCGTTCAGCAAGGGGGCACAGGCCGCCGCGCTGTACGCCCTCGGCATGGAGAACGAGCCGGGCACACCGATTTTGACCCGCATTGCGATGGGCGTCAACTCCCACAGCGAGGTCACGCCGGGCTTTTACAACGGCGACAGCATCGTGCTGTACTACATGGCCGACTACCAGCCCGACAAGGCGAACGAGCTGGCCGCCAACTTCATCAAGGGCTGCCTGAGCGAGCTGAAAAACGAGAAGCGGATGCTGGCCTTCTTCGGCGAGAAAACAGCCGATCAATGGTTGGAGCCGTGGTTCGGCGGGCTGACGATGAACAACCCCGCCGTCTACAACGAGCCGAACGTACTGGCACGCGGCATCACGGGCGGCACGCTGTTCCGGGTGCTGCACCGCTGGCTGAGTACGCTGCTGCCGGTCATTTACCTCGGCGCGGCGGCGGGCATTGCCGCGCTGCGGCGGCGTCATCCCCGTGAGGTCTGGCGGCTGAGCCTTGCGGCAGCGCTGATCGGCGGATTTTTGTTTCAGCTGATGGCCGAGGCCAAGCCCCGCTACTGCATGCCGTACTACCTCGGCTGCTTCCCGCTGGCGGCGGCCGGGCTGGCCGCGCTGGGTGAAGCGCTGGCAAAACGCAAAAACGCTAAAAGCGCTGTAAAATAATTTGCCGGAAAACCGCGCACAGCACTTGTATTCTGCAAGAGGGTGTGCTATACTATTGCTTGTACCGCGACCCGGTATGGGGCGTATGCCTCAACGGTTCCACTACCCCTTACTGCGTCGGCGGCCAATATTTATTTGAAAGAGGTATTACCAATGAGCCAGAAATCCGCTATCGATAAGCAGCCCATCATCGCTAAGGCAGCCATCCACGAGGGTGACACCGGTTCTCCGGAGGTTCAGGTTGCTCTGCTGACCGCTCGCATCAACCACCTGACCGAGCATCTGAAGACCAACAAGCATGACAACCACAGCCGCCGCGGCCTGTTCAAGATGGTCGG
>CAKSUQ010000021.1 GCA_934502625.1 uncultured Gemmiger sp. | reverse complement strand
TTTTGGCAACGCAGATGCCGTGCCGCAGCCGCCGGAGCGGTGCTTGAGCCGTCAGGCGGGAATTGTGCGGTGTTGCCTTAGCCTCCCTAGGGGAAGCCATTCATCTACAAACAGAAAGAAGTACCCATCTATGTCATTTTCCCTATCTTTGATCTATGACCTGCTGTTTTTGGCCGTCTTTTCCTTCGCCGCTGTGAAAAGCTGGCAGAAGGGCTTTCTCGCCGGGCTGGCCGAGCTGATCGGCGCGGTGCTTGGCGTCGGTGTTGCCGTCTGGGGCAGCCGCACCCTCGCCCCCGGCATCTACGAAAAGTTCCTCAGCGACACTGTGACCGAAAAAGTCGAGGCCGCCGTCGCCCAGTCGGGCGGGGACATCGCTGCCGCCGTGCAGGGGCTTGACTTCCTGCCCGACAGCCTGCGCACCACGCTGGCCGAGGCCATCCAGACCGCAGGCGGCCAGCTGCCCGAAAAAGTCACATCGCTGCTGGAGCCGGTCATTCTGCCGCTGGTGCAGGTGGTGCTTTTTGTGCTGCTCTGCGTCGTTGTGCGCTGGGCGTTTAGCCTGCTGATCGCCGTGCTGCGCGGCATCAACGGCGTGCCCCTCGTCGGCGGCGTCAATCAGGTGCTCGGCCTTGTGCTGGGGCTTTGCACCGGCGCACTGGACTGCTGGCTGCTGGCGCTGGTTCTGTGGTTTGCCGCCAGCGTCACGGCAGGCAGCCTCGACTGGCTGAATACCGCCGTTTTGCAGCGCAGCATCGGCTACAGTTTCTTCGGCGCGTTTAACCCGTTTCTGACCCATTATTAAACAAATTCTGAACAAGCCCCGCCAAAACTTGCAATTTGGCAGGGTTTGTTTAATAATAGTAGTATAGCTGCGATAGGGGCAGATTTCCTATCCGCCCGCGGGGCGTCGAGGACGCCGCCCCCTACAACAATTTATCGCAATCCCACGTGCCCCTTATCGGGCACTTTTCATAGAGGTGATACAATGCTTTGTGTGAAATGCCAAAAGCGTCCCGCTGTCGTCTTTGTGCAGCGGCTTGAAAACGGCAAACCCGTGCAGGAGGGCTACTGCCTGACCTGCGCCCGCGCCATGCACATCCAACCCGTCGACGATCTGATGAAGCAGTTCGGCATGTCCGATCAGGACTTGGAAAATATGGAGGAGCGGATGGGCAGCTTCCTGCAGGAGGCCGCCGAATCCGGCATGATGACACCGATGATGAACGGCGACGACGCCGAGGGCGGCGACGAGCCCGCCCCGCAGGACGATTTTGTCCCCGGCGGCAGCCCCGTGTTCCCGTTCGGCTTTGGCGCGCGCCAGAATAAGGACGACGCCAAGGGCAAAAATGGCAAAAAAGAGAAAACTCCCCGCCGCAAGTTTCTGGAAACCTACTGTGAGAACCTGACACAGAAGGCGCGCGACGGCAAGACCGACCGCATCATCGGCCGCGACCGTGAAATTTACCGCACGATCCAGATTTTGTGCCGCCGCCAGAAGAACAACCCCTGCCTGATCGGCGAGGCAGGCGTCGGCAAGACTGCCATCGCCGAGGGCATCGCCCAGCGCATCGCCGAGGGCAAAGTTCCCGCGCGGCTGCAGGAGAAGGAAATCTACCTGCTGGACATGACGTCCCTCGTCGCGGGCACCCAGTTCCGCGGCCAGTTTGAGCAGCGCGTCAAGGGGCTGATCAACGAGGTCAAGGCCGCCGGGAACATTATCCTGTTCATCGATGAGATCCACTCCATCGTGGGCGCGGGCGATTCCGACGGCTCTATGAACGCCGCCAACATCATGAAGCCCGCGCTCTCCCGTGGGCAGATGCAGGTCATCGGCGCGACGACCTTTGCCGAGTACCGCAAATATATCGAGAAGGATTCCGCGCTGGAACGCCGTTTCCAGCCCGTCAAGGTCGAGGAGCCGTCGTTGCTCGACACCATCGAGGTCATCAAGGGCATCCGCGTCTACTACGAAAAGCACCACTGCGTCCGCGTGCCTGACCCTATCGTGACGAGCATCGTCAAGCTGTCGGAGCGCTATATCACCGACCGCTTCCTGCCCGACAAAGCCATCGACCTGCTGGACGAGGCCTGCGCCTGCTGCAACCTGCGCCACCCCGAAATCACGGAATTGATCGAGGCGCAGCGCGCCGTCGCCGAACTGGAAAACCGCGAACACGAGCTGGAAAACCCGGAGCCGGAGAACGGGCAGGCCGCCGCCATCGACTACGAGGCGCTGGCCGCCGTCAAGACGGAATTGGCGCAGCACCGCGAAAAGTTGCCAGCCTTGCAGCTGAAGGTGGCTGAAATCGAGGTCACGATGGACGACGTCGCGCAGGTCATCGAGCTGTGGACGGGTGTGCCCGCCGTGAAGATCAAGGAGACCGAGTATGGCCGCCTGCAGGGGTTGGAGGATGCGCTGAAAGCTCACATCATCGGGCAGGACGAGGCCGTGCACGCCGTGGCAGGTGCCATCAAACGCGCCCGCGCCGACCTGTCCGGTCGTCACCGCCCAGCCAGCTTCATCTTCGTCGGCCCCACCGGTGTCGGCAAGACCGAGCTCGTCAAGCAGCTGGCGAACCAGCTGTTCGACACCGTCGACCCGCTGATCTCCATCGACATGAGCGAATATATGGAAAAATATGCGGTGTCGCGTCTGATCGGTTCGCCTCCGGGCTATGTCGGCTACGACGAGGCCGGGCAGCTGACCGAAAAAGTCCGCCGCCACCCCTACAGCGTTGTGCTGTTCGATGAGATCGAAAAAGCGCATCCTGACGTCATGAATATCCTGCTGCAGATCCTTGATGAGGGCAAGATCAACGACGCGCAGGGACGCACGGTGGACTTCTCGAACACGGTCATCTGCATGACGTCCAACGCGGGCTCCACCGACACGACCGGCGCGACGGGCTTTGGCAAGAAGGCCGAGGTCGCCAGCGCCGACCGCAGCATGAAGGCATTGCAGGAGTTCCTGCGCCCCGAATTTATCGGCCGCGTGGACGAAATCATCACCTTCAAGCCGCTGAGCGAGGAAAATCTCGAAAAGATCGCCGCGCTGATGCTGGACGAATACGCACCCGGCCTCGCCGCCCATGGCATCACGCTGCACTACACGCAGCCCGCGCTGGCGGACATCGTGGCCGAAAGCTCGACAAAGTACGGTGCGCGCGAGCTGCGCCGCACCATCCGCAAGACCATCGAAGACCCCGTGTCCGACGCGCTGGTCGACGGCCGTCTGGATGGCCGCGCGGTCACGCTGGAGCTGGCCGACCACGACGGCAAGGCCGTTCTGGAAATTTAAGGGGTGCGCCATGTACAAACGTCTGGCCGCCCTCGTGCTGGCGGTGGCGCTGCTGTGCGGCTGCTCTGCCCGGTTCTCGGTGCAGCGCACGCCCATGCAGCTGCCGCCCACCAGCCCGTCGGCTACCGCCACGCCGGAGCCGACGCCCACCTTCACTACCGCACAGAAAAACTATGGCAGCGTCGCGCTGCTGAACACCCCGACGGTGCTTGTCAGTGTCTTTTTGAACGACGCCGCCCACGGCAACACATGGGACGCCGACGACCGCGCCGCCGCCGTGCAGCGCACCCAGATGGCCGTCGACTGGATCACGGCGCAGGCAGGGGAGTACGGCGTGACGCCGAAGCTCATCTGCGACCGCACCGAGGACGGCAGCGACGCCGCGCTGACCCGCAGCTATCTTGTGCAGTCCACCCTGCGCGGCGGGCGAAATTCCGACGAAAGCTCGCAGTTTTTGACCGAGATGGACACCTTGTGCGAGTCGTTGGCCGCCGACAGCCGCTTGGCCGTCTACGGCGCGAAGCAGATCGGGTTTCTGTTCTTTCTGCCCATCGACGGCACGTCGTTCACGATGGTGCACTATGCCGACGACGAGCAGTATTTCTACTACGAGTACAGCTGCATCTACAAGACCGACGCCTACACCGACGGTGAGGGCGAGTCCCCGGCGACCTACGCCCACGAAATCTTACATATGTTCGGCGCGCCCGACCTCTACGATGGCAGCGGCGACGCCTATGTGGACGACGCGCTGGTGCAGTATGTCGAGGAAGCCTACCCCAACGACATTATGCTGAGCACCTACGAGGATGATGGCACGAGCAATTTTGACGCCATCACGAAGGAGCTCAGCCCGCTGACGGCCTACTGCCTTGGCTTGGCCGACACCTGCCCGGAGCTGGACGAGTTCCCGCTTCTGGCGCAGGTCGAGCCGGGGGTGTTCCGGCAGGGGAGCGGGGAGGACACCGAACCGGCGGAAAACATGTGGCCGGACGCAGTAGCGATTTGACGGAAGCCGCACCATCCCGACATCTATCGGAAGGGGGACTCACCCATGCTGAACGAAGAATTTCCGCTGCGGGTCGAATCGGTGCCTGCGGCGCGCGCGTCGGAATGGCGCACCGACGACTCCTTCCCGCCCAGCGAGACGCAGGCGTGGCAGCTGGTCTTCGTGCGCAGCGGCGCGATCGAGGAACGCTGCGATGACCGCCGCGTCCTGCTGCGGGCCGGCGGGCTGCTGTTCCACCAGCCGGGCGAGGTGTTCGCCATGGCCACAGTCGGCGAGGTGCCGCCGGAGACGCTGCGCATCGATTTTTACTGCACCGGCGCGGCAATGGATCGCTTCCGCGGCGCGATGATGCACACAGAGCCCGCCGAGCAGCACGATCTGAACTGGCTGGCGAACGCCGCCAACGAGCTGTTTGACGCCGCGCCCACACCCGGCCAGCGCCCGACTGTCAAAGCCGAGCTGCCCTTCGGCGCGATGCAGCAGTTCGTCATCCATCTGGAAAATCTGCTCATCCTGCTGGCGCGCCGTTGCCGCCGCACCCGCCGCCCTGTGGCACGTGTGCGCCGCGAGCGCCGCCAGAACGCCCTCGTGGAGGAAGCCCGCGCCTATTTCGCCGAAAATCTTGAGCACGAGCTGAAAATCGGCGAGCTCTGCACCGCGCTGGGCTGCACCCGGCCGCAGCTGCAGCAGGCGTTCCGCGCCCGGCTGCACCGCACCGCGATGGAGGAATTTTCCGCCATGCGCATCGAGTACGCCGCCCAGCTGCTCGCGCGCGGGGCGTCCCCTGGCGAGGTGGCCGTCCAGATGGGCTACTGCTCCGGCGCGTATTTCAGCCAGAAATTCCACGCAGCCACGGGGCACACGCCGTCCGCCTACCGACGCATCCAACAGGGGCTGACCGCACGGCGGCAAAACAGGCAACAAAAAGACAAACAGGAATTAAAAACTTCTATTGCAGAATCCCCGCAGAAAAAGTAAAATAGTGACAAAGGGCAGGCAAGCCGCCCGCCCACAGGCAACAATATCATAAAATAGTAAGGAGACGACTGTTATGGCAATTTTGGTTAGCGGTGGCGCCGGTTACATCGGCAGCCACACCTGTGTCGAGCTGTTGAACGCGGGCTACGACATCGTCGTGGCCGATAACTACTACAACTCCTGCCCGGAGGCTCTCGCACGCGTCAAGAAGATCGCGGGCAAGGACTTCCGCTTTGTCGAGGCCGACATGACCGACAAGGCCGCCGTCGAGAAAATCTTCGCCGAGAACGAGGACATCGACTGCGTCATCCAGTTTGCCGCCTACAAGGCTGTCGGTGAGAGCGTCTCGAAGCCCATCGAGTACTACTCCAACAACTTGGCCTGCACGCTGAATATTCTGGATGTCATGCGCCGCCACGACTGCCACAACATCATCTTCTCCTCCTCCGCCACGGTCTACGGCGACCCCGCCAGTGTGCCCATCCGCGAGGATTTCCCCGTCGGCGGCACCACCAACCCCTACGGCACGACGAAGGTCTTCACCGAGCAGATCCTGACCGACTGCTGCAAGGCTGACCCCGAACTGAATGTCGCGCTGCTGCGTTACTTTAACCCCATTGGCGCGCATTCCTCCGGCCTGATCGGCGAAGACCCCAACGGCATCCCCAACAATCTCGTGCCTTACATCGCAAAGGTCGCGGTCGGCAAGCTGGAGAAGGTCCACGTCTTCGGCAACGACTACCCGACGCCCGACGGCACCGGCGTGCGCGACTACATCCACGTCGTCGATCTGGCGCGCGGCCACGTCGCAGCCATCAAGAAGCTGGAGGAGAAGCCCGGCCTCTTCATCTGCAACCTCGGCACCGGCCACGGCTACAGCGTACTGGACGTCATCAACGCCTTCAGCAAGGCCTGTGGCAAGGAGATTCCCTACGTCATCGACCCGCGCCGCCCCGGCGACATCGCCGAGTGTTGGTGCGACCCCAGCAAGGCCAAGCGCGAGCTGGGCTGGGAGGCGCAGTACGGCATCGAGGACATGTGCCGCGACAGCTGGAACTGGCAGAGCCACAACCCGGATGGGTATAAGACTGCGAAATAAAATCGCATAAGAAACCCGCCCGATGCAGTGCGCATCGGGCGGGTTTGTTTGTATGCCTTTCCTCTGGGGGGAAGCCTTTCCTTTTTACACATACATCTCCTGACTTCTCGGCGGGAGCTTCGGCACGGCGGGCAGGGGGGCAGCGGCGGCGCGCCAAGCGGCGGGGGAGATCCCGACCTCCCGCTTGAAGACGCGGCAGAGGTAGTTTGCCCCCGAAAACCCGGTCAAGCCTGCGATCATGTCAAGATTATATTCATCACTCAGCAGCAGCGCCTTCACGGCCTCGATGCGCACGCTTGTCAGGTATTTGCCCGGCGGCACACCGATCTCCTGCTTGAACACCCGCACCAGATGGCTTTTCGTCACACCCAGCTGCTCGCTCAATTCCTCGACGCCGTAGAGCGCCATATAGTTCTGCCGGATGGCCGCCACGGCCTCGGCCACCAACGGGGGCAGGGGGCGGGCGGTCTCGTCGGCCTTGCCCACGGCGCAGAGCAGCGCGTAGGCCATAGCCGCCGTGTGGGCACCGTGCAGCTGGGCGATCAGCTCTGCCGCGCCGGGGCAGGACGCGCCATCCGCCCAGCAGGGCGCACCGAGCTGCAAGCCATAGGCGTCGGCGCATCGGCCGGTCAGCCGCACCGCCAGCAGGTGACAGTCTGTCTCCGGCGTCAGGGTCAGGGGCGCAGTGCCCAGCAGGACATCGCCGCTCTGGCCGGGGCGCTCATATCCGTTCAGGCGGCAGATCCCGCGGGAGAGCACCCCCACCCACAGCCCGCTGCCGGTCAGGGACAAGGGCGCTGTACCGTCCAATTCCGTGCTTTCGGCGGCGGCGCAGTACATTTCCGGGTCAAATATCAATTTCGACACCTCTATATCAATAAAATGCTATTTTCAAATAGATTATAACCTGTTATTATAGTCATGTCAACAGAAACAGCCCCCTCTACATGGGCTAAATACCACTGAATATTATGGAGGATGAGCATTATGGCTTCCATCAGCTGCCGTCACGTTAAGAAAGTTTACCCCGGCAATGTTGTTGCTGTTCCCGATTTTAGTCTGGAGATCGCCGATAAGGAATTTATCGTTTTCGTCGGTCCCTCTGGCTGCGGCAAGTCCACCACCCTGCGCATGATCGCCGGTCTGGAGGAGATCTCCGGCGGTGAGATGTACATCGGTGACCGTCTGATCAACGACGTCCCCCCGAAAGACCGCGATATCGCGATGGTCTTCCAGAACTACGCCCTGTACCCGCACATGACCGTTTACAAGAACATGGCTTTCGGTCTGGAGCTGCGCAAGATGCCCAAGGACGAGATCGACAAGCGCGTCCGTGAGGCTGCCAAGATCCTGGAGATTGAGCACCTGCTTGACCGTAAGCCGAAGGCTCTGTCCGGTGGTCAGCGTCAGCGTGTTGCCCTGGGCCGTGCAATGGTCCGTAACCCGGCGGTCTTCCTGCTCGACGAGCCTCTGTCCAACCTGGATGCTAAGCTGCGTACCAGCATGCGTACCGAGATCATCAAGCTGCACAAGAAGCTGGCTACCACCTTCATCTACGTTACCCATGACCAGACCGAGGCCATGACCATGGGCGACCGCATCGTCGTCATGAAGGACGGCCTGATCCAGCAGGTCGACACCCCGCAGAACCTGTACGATTATCCCTGCAACATCTTCGTCGCAGGCTTCATCGGCAGCCCCCAGATGAACTTCCTCGATGGCACCCTGCAGAAGAGCGGCGACCAGTACACTGTCGATCTGGCCGGCACCATCATTCCTCTGCCGAAGGAAAAGACTGCGGACGGCAAGCTGGACGCTTACGTCGGCAAGACCCTGAAGGTCGGCATCCGTCCTGAGGACATCAAGGACGACGAGGAGTTCCTTGAGAAGCACTCCACCAGCCACCTGAACGCCGAGGTCGAAGTCTCCGAGCTGATGGGCGCTGAGATCTATCTGTACCTGACCTATCAGGGTCAGAACCTGATGGCTCGTGTCGCTCCCACCTCCAAGAGCCGCCGTGGCGATAAGATCGTGGTCGCGTTGGATACCAACAAGATCCACCTGTTTGATCCTGAGACCGAGAAGACCCTGCTCAACTAATTCATTCGCTTTTCGTAAGCGGTTCCGTTGCGGCGGAACCGCTTTTTTGGTAACGCGGTTTGTCGAACGGAGGGGAAACCATGCACATTGCCAACTATCTGCAGCCCAGCTGTGTCGCGCTGCACCAGCAGGCGACGTCCTTGGAGGACGCCGCCGCGCAGCTTGTCGCAATGCTGACCGCATCCGGCGGGCTGACCGATGACGCCGTCTTTGCGGCGGACGTGCAGGCGCGGCTGGCGCTGGGCGGCGTCTGCGTCGGCAACGGGCTGGCAATTCCCCACGCCAAGAGCACAGCGGTGCAGCAGTTGCAGCTGGCCGCGCTGACGCTTGACCCGCCGCTGGCCTGCGACACCCCCGACGGTGTACCGCTGCAGATGCTGGTGCTGATCGCCGCGCCTGCCGAGGCTGCCGACCTGCACGTGCAGGTGCTGGCTGAGCTGGCAACGCTTTTCCTCGACGAGGCCTTCTGCACGAAGCTGCGCCGCAGCGACACGCCGGAGCAGTTCTGCCAAGCCATCTTTGACCGCGAGGCACAGGACGCCGAGGCACCCGCCGAACCCCCGCCGCCCGCAAACGCAACCTACCGCCTGCTGGCGGTCACGGCCTGCCCCACCGGCATCGCCCACACTTATCTTGCCGCCGAGGCGCTGCAAAAAGCCGCGCAAGCGCGCGATATTTCCATCAAAATCGAGACAAACGGCGCGGTGGGCGTCAGCAATGAGCTGACCGAGGACGAGATTCGCGACGCCGAGTGCATCATCGTGGCGTCCGACCGCACCGTCTCGCTGGCGCGGTTCGTCGGCAAGCGGCTTGTCTCCGTCTCGGCGGGCGAGGCCGTGCGCAATGCAGACAAGGTGCTGGACAAGGCCGTCTCCAACCGGACGGCTGTCTATCGCGGCGGCAACGCCTTCCGCACAAGCGACTGGCGCGAGCTTGGCCGCGAATACTACGGCCACCTGATGAACGGCATCTCCTACATGCTGCCCTTTGTGGTGGCGGGCGGCGTCATGCTGGCGCTGGCTATGATGCTGCAGCACATTTTCGGCACCAGCAGCACATCGACGATGCTGACAAACATCGGCAACACGGCCTTCAAGCTGATATACCCGGTGCTGGCGGCCTTTATCGCCTACAGCATCGGCGACCGCGCGGCATTCATGCCCGGCCTGATGGGCGGCTATCTCGCCCAGATGGGCACGACGACCGCGACCCAGCTCAGCTGGATCTCCAGCGGGTTCTGGGGTGCGCTGGTCGCGGGTTTCGCGGCGGGCATAGTGATCCGCGGGCTGAACTTCCTGTTCCGCCGCATTCCGCAGGAGCTGGACTACTTCAAAAACGGGCTGCTCATCCCGCTGCTGAGCCTGCTGTTCGTCGGCACCGTGATGGTTATGTTCGTCAACCCGCCGCTGGGGCGGTTCAACAACTGGCTGTCCATCCATCTTTCCGGTATGCGGGGCGGCAGCCGCCTTGTGCTGGGCGCACTGCTCGGCTTGCTGATGGCGACCGACTATGGCGGCCCGCTGAACAAGGCCGCCTACGTCACCGGCACACTGGCGCTTGTCAGTGAGCAGTACGACATCATGGCGGCGGTCATGGCAGGCGGCATGATCCCGCCCATCGGTGTGGCGCTGGCCTGTCTGCTGTTCCCGACGCGTTTCACACAGACGGAGCGCCGCACCGTGCCGCAAAACCTGCTGATGGGCGCATCCTTCGTGACCGAGGGGGCGCTGCCCTTCGCGCTGAAAGATCCCCTGCGCACCGCCCCGGCCTGCATGGCGGGCAGCACACTGGCCGGTTTCTTGGCCGTGCTGTTTAACTGCGGCTGCCCCGCGCCCCACGGCGGGCTGTTCCTGCTGCCGGTCATAAATAACCCGCTGGGCTTTCTGACCGCGCTGGCCTGCGGCAGCCTGCTGACGACCACGCTGCTGGGCATCCTGAAAAAGCCGCTGAAGCACTGAAATTTTCCGCCGCATTCTTTTGCAATCTGCCCCGCTGTGCGTTGCGCACGGCGGGGCTTTGTGTTATACTAAAATGTGTATGACCCCTGCGGGGGAAAGACCCGGTTTTGAGGTGTATAATGAAAAACTTCTCCGATTTTCTGCGGCGCAACAAGCTGTTCGGCGTGCTGCTGGCGGCCGAGCTGGTTGTGCTCGTCTCGCTCATCGCGAATCTGTTCGGTGCGCCGTTCAAGCTGGCCTTAACGCCCACCGATTTCACAAACGACCACACCGAGATCGCCGAGCTGGACGACGACGGCCTGCGTGTGTGGGATCAGACCGAATCTGCTGCCGTTGCGACGCCTACCGCCGTCACCTTTGCGACGAACGGGCAGACCCTGCGCAGCGGCGCGTATGAGGTCACCGTCCGGTATTTCTCCTGCGAGACGCCCGACGTGCCGACCTTCAGCATGCTGCACTCCGCCGGGTCGCTGACCTTTTCCAGCAGCATGGTGCCGTCGGCGGTGTCGTTCGACTCGCTGCGGCTCGACGACTGCCACCGCAGCCAGACGACCCGCCTTTGGGTCGGGTACGGCGCGCGGATGCAGGATTTGACCGCAAAACTGACCTACAACGGTCAGGGGCAGCTGTATCTCTACTCCATCACCTTGGTCGAGCAGCCCATCTACCGCCTGACCCGACTGCTGTGCTGGCTGGCGGCGTTCGTTTTTGCGGACGCGCTGCTGCTGATCTTCTTTGCCCGTCTGACCCCGCAGGGGAGGGCGCGCTGCAAGGCGCTGCGTCTGCCGCTGGTGCTGGCCGGCATCACGGCCTTTGCCTGCCTGCCGCTGTTCAGTAACTATCTCTACTTCGGCCACGATTTGGATTACCACCTGCAGCGCATCTCCGCCATGGCAGCGGAGATGTCCTACGGGCAGTTCCCGGTGCGGTTCACCACCACCACGCTGAACAACTACGGCTACGCGAACCCGCTGTGCTACTGCGAGCTGTTCCTGCTTTTGCCCGCGCTGCTGTACAACCTGTGGCTGCCGCTGCGCACCTGCTACCAGATTTACCTCTTCGCCGTCACGCTGGCGACCTGCCTGATCGCCTATTTCAGCTTTTCTAAAATCAGCGAGAGCCGCCGTCTCGGCGTGCTGGGCGCACTGCTCTACACGCTGGCGTGCTACCGTCTGGTCTGCGTCTACACCCGTGCTGCGGCCGGTGAGCACACGGCCATGACCTTCTTTCCGCTGGTGCTGCTGGGTCTGTACAACATGTACACGAAGGAAAAGCCCCGCTTTGCCGACTGGCTGCCGATGGCGCTGGGCATGGCGGCCATGGTGCAGAGCCACCTGCTCTCCTGCGAATTGACAGCGCTGCTGCTGATCATCTTCTGCGTGCTGCGCCTGCGCGAGACGCTGCGCCCCGCGCGGCTGCTGGCGTGGGTCAAGGCCGCGCTGCTGGCCGTGGGGCTGAGTGCGTGGTATCTCTTCCCGTTCTTCCTGTCGACGTCGTCCATTCCATTCATGGTAAACGGCCCCCTCATCGGCAAGATCCAGTTCCAAGGGCTGTACCTCATGCAGCTGCTCAGCCCGTTCGGCCCCGGCTTCGCGGGCGCGGACGCGGGCACGAACCCCGACATGACCCTCTCGCTGGGTCTGCCGCTCGTCATCGGGCTTGCGCTGGTCGTCAGCCAGCTGTTCGCCCGGCGCAGCACCAAGAGCCGCACCTTCACGATCCTGTACACGGCCAGCGGCTTCTTTGCGCTGACGATTTTGCTGGCTTCACACATCTTCCCGTGGGACTATGTGCAAAGCTATTTTGGCCGCACGGCGGGCAAGCTGGCGGGGCTGTTCCAGTACCCGTGGCGCTTCCTGTCGCTGGCATCGGTGCTGCTTGTCCTTGCGATTTTGATGGCCGTCCGGCTGCTGGCTGACCGCGACCGTCGCCTTGCCACCGTCGCCGCCGTCGTGCTGGGCAGCGCGGCGCTGCTGATGGCCGGTATGATGCAGACCCAGATGCTCCTCGGTCAGGGCGAGCAGAGCTGGAACGTTTTTGCCACAGTCATGCCGTCCAACTCCATCGGCGTCGGCGAGTACCTCATCGACGGCACCAGCGGCTACGAGACGATCTGGGCGCAGCCCAAACCGGGCAGCGATGACCTGCACCTCGTCAGCTACGAAAAGAAGCAGGGCGTGGCCTATCTCACCGTGCAGAACGACGGCGATGAGGCTGACATTTCGCTGCCCATCTTCAACTACGGCAACTACTATGCCGAGGACGAGAACGGCCAGCCCTTCACCATCCAGAGCGGCGAGAACGAGCGCGTTGTGCTGACGATCCCCGCCAACTATACCGGCACGATCCGCGTCTGGTACCACGCGCCCGACTTCTGGCGTATCTTCGAGGCCGTCTCGGCTGTGACGCTGCTGGGCACCATCGGCTATGCCGCCGCCCAGCGCCGCAAGCGCCGCGCCGTGATCGCCGAATAACGAGGTTTTCCCATGCCAAACCGCATCAACTACCAGCTGGAAATGGAAAAAGTCCTGCGCACGCTGGGTGACACCCGCCCCAAACTGCTGCTGCATGCCTGCTGTGCGCCGTGTTCGAGCGCGACGCTGGAACGGCTGGCCGAGCATTTCGCACTGACGATTTTGTACTACAACCCCAACATCTACCCACCGGAGGAGTACCACCGCCGCGAGGCCGAGCTGGAACGCTTTGTCGAGCAGGCGGGCTACCACTATCCGGTCGTCGAGCTGCCCTACGACCCGCAGGAGTTCTACACCGCCGTCAAGGGGCTGGAGCGCGAGCCGGAGAAGGGTGCGCGCTGCACCGTCTGCTATCGGCTGCGGCTGGAACAGGCCGCCCGCTACGCGGCGGAGCACGACTTTGACTGGTACTGCACAACGCTGTCCATCTCCCCGATGAAAGACCCCGTGCGGCTGAACGCCATCGGCACGGAGCTGGGGCAGCAGTACGGCGTGCCGTTTCTGCCCAGCGAGTTCCGCAAAAGGGACGGCTACAAGCGCAGCTTACAGCTGAGCGCCGAGTACGGACTCTACCGTCAGGATTACTGCGGCTGCCTCTTCAGCAAGCAGGAGCGCGAAGCCCAGACCGCCGCCAAAGCAGGGGAGTAAGCTATGACCTTCTATCAGATTGCCTTTCTTTTCTTCGCCTACTCGTTTTTGGGCTGGGTCGGCGAGGTCGTATTCACCGCCGCCGTACACCGCAAGTATCAGGATCGCGGCGTTTTAAGCGGGCCGCTCTGCATCCTGTACGGCGTCGGCGGGCTTGTCATCACCTTTGCACTGCGCGACCTCAGCCGGGATAGCTGGTTCTTCCTCTTTGTGTTCAGCGCCGTCTATGCCACCGTTGTCGAGTGGATCGGCGGGCACATTCTGGAATGGACGACCCACACCCGCTGGTGGGATTACAGCGCCATGCCCTTCAATCTGGACGGGTATATCTGTCTGGGGGCATCGGCCACTTGGGGTGCGCTGGGCGTGGTGCTGCTCAAGTGGGGCAACCCGCTGCTGCTGGCGGTCTTTGCCCTTGTGCCGCACGGCGTCTGGGTCGTGCTGCTTTGGGCGTCGCTGGCGCTGCTGTCCGTTGATTTGATCGGCACACTGCTGGCGATGGCGGGGCTGCGCTACCGATGGCCTGCCGCCGAGGCCATCGAAAACCGCCTTGCCAATCTGACCGTGCGCGGCGGCATGTGGATCTTGGATCACGTCGAGCGCCGCATGGCGAAGGCACACCCCGCGCTGTCCTTCCGCCGCCCGCAGCGTGCCCGCGCCACCGGTTTTGCCGCAGGGTGCAGTCCCTACAAGATCGTGCTGCTGTTTTTCATCGGCGCGTTCCTCGGCGATATTACCGAAACGATCTTCTGCCGCATCGTCGGCGGCGTCTGGATGAGCCGTTCCAGCGTGGTCTGGGGGCCGTTCTCTATCGTGTGGGGGCTTGCCATTGCCCTCGTCACCCAGCTGCTTTACCGCTACAAGGACAAGTCCGCCAGCTGGCTGTTTGTCACCGGCACGCTGCTGGGCGGCGCGTATGAGTACCTGTGCAGCGTCTTTACCGAGGTCGTCTTCGGCGCGGTGTTCTGGGACTACAGCGCGATTCCGTTCAATCTCGGCGGCCGCATCAACCTGCTGTACTGCTTTTTCTGGGGTTTTGCCGCCGTGGCGTGGTTCAAGGTGCTGTACCCGCCTATCTCGCACCTGATCGAGTCGCTGCCCCGCCGGGGCGGCAAGGTGCTGACCTGGGTGCTGTGCCTCTTTATGGCTGTGGACATGGTCGTCAGTTCTGCCGCGCTGGTACGCTACAACGACCGCCTGAACGGCGTGCCCGCGACGAACAGCGTGGAAACGTATCTCGACGGGCATTTTGACAACGATCGGATGCACCGCGTCTACCCCAAGGCCGTACATACCGGCTGACCGACGCAAAACTCTTTGTATATTCCGCACAGATGTGCTATAATGTTTTTGTAAGTTTTGTCTACATCAAGGAGGCGACAGGCCGTGAACCGCACCAATGGAATTGAATTGTACCAGAAGGCGCAAAGGCTGGGGCAGCGCGATTACCGCGAAAAAATGATCGCCGGGCAATCGCCGTTCCTGCCTGTGCTGGACGATATTCTGCGCAACGTCCCTGTGGAGAACCAGATCCCGCTGGGGCTGGTGGATATTCCCCTGAGCTTCGTGGTCGGTACCAAGACCGCCGGCCGCACGTCGGCGTTCGCCTCCAACTTTATGCCCCTGCTGGACGCCAAGACTGAGTTCGGCATCAAATGGACGAGCCTCTGCATGGCGCACTTGGATGAGGGCATCCGCGACCCCATCCGCTGCTATGAGTACATGGGGCGCTTCTATGTGCAGGAGGGCAATAAGCGGGTCAGCGTGCTGAAATACTTCGACGCCAGCAGCGTTCTGGGCAACGTGACCCGCATTGTGCCGCAGTACAGCGACGACCCCGCCGTGCGGATGTACTACGAATTCATGCACTATTATCCCCTCATGAACAACTATTTGTTCACCTTCACCAAGCCCGGCAGCTACGCCCGCCTGCAAAAGATTCTGGGCAAGGCGCCGGACGAAAAATGGACAGATGATGACCGCGTCGAGATGCTCTCGCTGTACAACTGGGTGCAGAAGGCCTTCCTCGCCCACGGCGGCGCGAAGCTGCAATGCACCGTCGGCGACGTGCTGTTGCTGCTGCTGCGCGTTTACACCAAAGAAGAACTTGCCAGCCTGAGCCCCAGCGAGCTGAGCGAGAAGCTGGACGCTTTGTGGGACGACGTGCTGGCACTGCAGAAGGCCGACCCCGTGCAGGTCAGCGACAAACCCGCCCAGCCTGCCCAGCCCGGTCTGCTTGACCGCATTCTGCCGGGCAAGCACACGACGCCCAGCCACCTGAAGGTCGCCTTCGTGCACGAGCGCACCCCTGCCACAAGCGCGTGGACGAGCCAGCACGAGTTTGGCCGCACCCAGCTGGATTCCGTGTTCGAGGACAAGGTCGAGACCTCCGCCTACTTCAACGCCGTGCCCGGCGAGAACGCCGATGCGCTGGTCGAGCAGGCCATCGCCGACGGCGCGGACGTCGTCTTTACCACCAGCCCCAAGCTGGTGGGGGCTTCCTTACGCGCGGCGGTCAAGCACCCGCAGGTGCGCATCCTGAACTGCTCAATGGAGATGCCCTACGCCAGCATCCGCACCTATTACACCCGCGTGTACGAGGCCAAGTTCATCACCGGCGCGATTGCCGGGGCGATGGCTGGCACCGACCGCATCGGCTATGTGGCCGACTATCCCAGCTTCGGTGTGCCCGCGAACATCAACGCCTTCGCCCTCGGCGCGCGGATGGTGAACCCCCGCGCCCGCATTGAGCTGCTGTGGACGTGCCTACCCGACCAGCCCGATCCGCTGCAGACCTTTACCCAGCACGGCATCACGGTCATCTCCGGCCGCGACGCGCCGATGCCGAACCGCCCCCAGCGGGAGTTCGGCACCTTCCTCGTGCGCCCCGGCGGCGTGCTGCAGGATCTCGCCACGCCGTTCTGGCACTGGGGGCAGTTTTACGAGAACGTCATCCGCACCGTATTGGACGGCGGCTGGGTGCGGGATAAATCCGGCACCGACGGCCGCGCCGTCAACTACTGGTGGGGCATGAACAGCGGCGTCATGGACGTACTGCTCAGCCGCGAGCTGCCGTCCGACGTGAACCACCTCGCCCGGATTCTGCGCACCGGTGTGACGTCTGGCATGATTGATCCGTTCCACTGCCGCATCACGGCGCAGGACGGCAGCGTGAAGAACAGCGGCAATCACGGTCTTGACCTTGAACAGATCGCGCATATGGACTGGCTGTGTGACGCCGTCGACGGCGTCATTCCGGAATATGACGATCTGGCGGAGGTTTCCAAGCCGATGTACCGGATGCAGGGCATCCACCGCGACCAGCTCCCCGTCGAGAAGGAGGCCGAGCTATGAAGCTGCTGGCTGTTGCCGATGAGGAATGCAAGGCGCTGTGGGACTACTACACCCCCGACAAGCTGGAGGGCGTCGAACTTATCATCGCCTGCGGTGATTTAAGCCGTCACTATCTTGAATATCTCGCCACAATGGCACCTATGCCGGTGGTCTATGTCCACGGCAACCACGACGAAAACTACGACATCCACCCGCCGCAGGGTGTGATCTGCATCGACGACGACGTCTTTGTCTACCGCGGACTGCGCATCGCCGGGCTGGGCGGCAGCTGCCGCTACCGCACCGGCGCATGGCAGTTCACCGAGGCCGAAATGAAAAAGCGGGTCTCCCGTCTCAGCGGTAAGATCAGGCGCCACGGCGGGCTGGATGTGCTGGTGACCCACGCGCCGATGCACGGTTACGGCGACCTGACCGACCTGCCGCACCGGGGGTTCACCTCGTTCGCGACGCTGCTTGACCGGTATCACCCGCAGTACCTGCTGCACGGTCATATCCACCTGACCTACGGAGCGGGCATGGAGCGAGAGCACGCCTACGGCACGACCCGTATCGTGAACTGCTTCGAGCGGGTGTATCTCGACGCCGAGCCCCCCGCCGAAAAAACCCGCCACCGGCTGTTTGCCGGGCTGCTGGGGAAATAGTCCTATATCGCCGCAATGCCATCGTAGGGGCGCATTCTATATGCGCCCGCCAATGGTCGGCTACCACGCGGGCGGATATGGAATCCGCCCCTACATTAATAACGTCGTCTGACAAGGAGACACCTACCTATGACTAAAATCGCAGTATTCGGTGCTGGCACCTGGGGTATTGCACTGGCGCGGCTGCTGGCCGCCAACGGCCGCGACGTCACCGTGTGGAGCGCGATCCCCGCGGAGCTGAAATCCCTTTCCACCACACGCCGCCACCCCAACCTGCCCGGCATGGAGCTGCCCGCAGCCATGCACTACACCGCCGACATTGCCGAGGCCTGCACCGGCCGCGACATCCTGCTCTTTGCTGTGCCGTCGCCCTTTGTGCGTGCCACCGCCAAAAAGGCCGCGCCCCACATTCCGAACGGTCAGCTGATCGTCGACGTCGCCAAGGGCGTCGAGGATAAGACCCTCATGACGATGAGCGAGATCATCGAGGACGAGCTTGCCAAGGCAAAGTGTACCGCCCGCGTTGTGGCGCTGTCCGGCCCTACCCACGCCGAGGAGGTCGCCCGCGACATGCCCACCGCCATCGTGGCCGCCAGCGCCGACGAGGACGCCGCCAAGACCGTGCAAAAGATCTTTACCACCCCGACGTTCCGCGTCTACACCAATGACGACCGCCGTGGCACCGAGCTTGGCGGCGCGGTCAAAAACGTTATTGCGCTGGCCGTCGGCATCGCGCTGGGGCTGGGCTACGGCGACAACGCCAAGGCCGCCCTCATCACCCGCGGCAACGCCGAGCTGTCCCGGCTGGGGCTTGCCATGGGCTGCAAGGCCGAAACCTTCGCCGGGCTGTCCGGCATGGGCGATCTGATCGTCACCTGCACCAGCATGCACAGCCGCAACCTGCACGCCGGTATGCTGATTGGCCGTGGCAAGTCGGTCGAGGAGGCCAAGGCCGAGGTCGGGCAGGTCGTCGAGGGCGTCAACGCGCTGCCCGCCGCCTGCCGTCTGGCGAAGAAATACAAGGTCGAAATGCCCATCGTTCAGGCCGTGGAGGCCATCCTCGACGGCAAATTGGAAGCCCGCAATGCCCTGATGGCGCTGATGGGGCGCGACCTCAAGCGCGAGTAAGGAGTACGCTATGACTGACATCAAGGCTGCCTTTTTCGATATTGACGGTACGCTGCTGCCGTTTCAGGCCAAGAAGCTGCCGGATTCCACGCTGCGTGCGCTGGACGCGCTGCGCAAAAATGGCGTAAAGACGTTCATTGCCACCGGCCGGCCGCCGGTGCATCTGCCGTACCTGCACGCGCTGGACGGTATCCCGTTCGACGGCTATGTGACGATGAACGGCCAGTACTGCTACATGGCCGACGGCGAGCTGCTCTACAGCCAGTTCATCGACAAGACCGCGCTGCGCACGCTGCTGCCCTACATCGAGGCCGAGAAGATTTCCGTCGGCTTCGTGGGAAAGGATTTCTGCCTTTTCAACATCATCAATGATTTGAGCCGGGACTTTGCGCTTGAATTGCAGCAGGGGGCGGGCGACGTCGCCGCGCGCATCGAGTCGGACGACATCTACCAGCTCAGCGCGTTCCTGCCGCCGGAGAACGAGGCCGAGTTCCTGCGCCGCTGCCCCGGCTGCATCGCCGTGCGGTGGAGCCCGGATTTCTGCGACATTCTGCCCACCGACGGCGGCAAGCCCAACGGCCTGCGGCATACGCTGGCGCATCTGGGACTGACGCGGGAGCAGTCCATCGCCTTTGGCGACGGCGGCAACGACGTAACGATGCTGCAATACGCGGGCATCGGCGTTGCCATGGGCAACGCCTGCGACGAGGCCAAAGCCGCTGCTGATTACGTCACCGCCGACATCCTCGACGACGGCGTCGAGAAGGCCTTGCAGCATTTTGGCGTGATTTGAAATCGTTTTTCCAAAAGCACAAACAGCACCCCCGGCTCGTCGTGAGCCGGGGGTGTTTTACTGTATCGCTATATTATTGCGCCCGTTTTTTCATAAACGCTTTGGCACCGATGGCGCAGGCTGCGTATAGCACGCCCGCGATTGCCCAGATGAACCAGCTGTACTGCGGCTGGCCGTTGCCGTTGGGGCCGAAGGTGTACCACAGGAAGATGGCGACCACCACCAGCCAGTAGGCCGCCGTCAGCGCCTTTATACGGGGCAGGGGAGAGGCCTCGGCGTCGGGCGTGTATTCCGGCTCGCCTTGGTCGTCTTTTAAAAGGTAGTCGGTCGTCACGCCGAACAGGCGGCTCATCTGCAGAATTTTGTCGATGTCGGGCACGGACTGCGCGCCCTCCCACTTGGAAACGGATTGGCGGGTCACGCCCAGCTGTTCGGCCAGCTCCTCCTGCGACCAGCCTGCCTTCTTGCGCAGCGCAATCAATTTGTCAGCAAAGATCATAAGGATACCTCCTCAAATTCGTTTGCGGTTCCGTAGGGGCACATTCTATATGCGCCCGTCAACAGCTGCCTGCCACACGGGCGGATATGGAATCTGCCCCTACCGTTCCTTGGAAGATTTTCTGCTTCCATTGTATCCCAGACCCTAGTTGCAATCTATCATGCTGCCCCGTCAATCTGTCAACCGGCGGTTGCGTCTGCGGCAAGCCGCC
Organism: uncultured Gemmiger sp.; assembly: GCA_934502625.1. Lineage (GTDB taxonomy): Bacteria > Bacillota > Clostridia > Oscillospirales > Ruminococcaceae > Gemmiger. The sequence goes on along the minus strand of CAKSUQ010000021.1, from coordinate 11,841 downwards.
AATTGATTTCCGCTGCATCGTTATTTTTTAAAAATTTGTTCACTTTGCCGAACGGTGCCGAGCCAAAGAACCCCCGGTAGGCCGACAGCGGGCTGGGGTGGGCGGATTCCAGCACCAGCACGGGGCGCTGCGCCGCCGCCTGACGGAAGATCGGTGCATATTTCTGTGCGGGCTTGCCCCACAGAACGGCGGCCAGCGGCGCTGAACCTTGCGCGGCGGCGAATTCCAGCGCCGCGCGGGTGAAGGTCTCCCACCCGTGGTTCGCGTGGGCGTTGGCCGCGCCCTGCTCCACCGTCAGCACAGTGTTCAGCAGCAGCACGCCCTGCCGCGCCCACGTCGTCAGGTCGGTACGGGCGGCGCTGCCCGCGCCGAACTCCGCGTCCAGCTCCTTAAAAATGTTGCGCAAGCTGGGCGGCGCTTTGCAGCCGTCCGGCACCGAGAAGCTCAGTCCCATGGCCTGCCCCGGCTCGTGGTAGGGGTCTTGCCCCAGAATGACGACCCGCACCGACGACGCCGGGCAGGCGCGGAACGCCGCGAAGATATTCTCCGGCGCGGGGTAGACGGTCTTTTCCGCCGCAGCCGCCGTCACAAAGGCATCCAGCGCCGCAAAGTACGGCTTTTCCCGCTCCGCCGCAAAAAACGGCTGCCAGTCAGTTGTGGAGAGTTTATCCAGTTCAGTCGTCAAAAGCATTGTTGTTACCTCATTTTCTGTAGGGGCGGATTCCATATCTGCCCGCACTTTACGATTTTTCACAAGTATATCACACCCCCGCAGGGCTTGCAATAGCGGCAAAAATGCGGTATAATAACATTTATGCTGCGGCGGTCTGCCGCAAGCCATTCATAAAGGGGAGAACCATTCATGCGTTCCGTTAAAACCAAACTGTTCAGCCTTGCACTGGCTGTTTCGATGGTGCTGGCACTGGCAGGCTGCAATATGTCTGCGCCGTCCACCGTCGGCTCCATCGGTGGGGTCGAAATTCCCGCCGGTATCTACCTGATGGCGCAGTACAACGCCTACAACACCGCCTCCGGCGTGGCTAACCTCGCCACCGGCGAGACCGCGTCCGACGTCAAGGCCGTGCTGAAGGCCGAGTGCACCGGTACGATTGGCGATGAGGAAGTCACCGCCACCGGCAGCGAGTATGTCGCCCGCCTGACGACCCGCTCCTTGGAGTACTACGCCGCCGTCGAGAAGGAATTTGCCGACCGCAACGGCGTGCTGGACGACGCCGCCACGGCTGAGGCCGCCAACTCTGCCGACAACCTGTGGAGCTCCAACGGCGACCTGTACACCGCCAACGGCATCGCAAAATCCACCGTCGAGACCTACCTGCTCAACACGCAGAAGGCCAAGGCGCTGCTGGAAATGACCTACGGTGCCGACGGCAGCGCCCCTGTGACCGACGACGAGTACACAGCCTACGTCAACGACGACTGCTACTACATCGAGGCCGTGCAGTTCCCGCTGATGGACTACAGCAGCTACACCTTCGCTGACGACGACCAGAAGGCCGCCATCATGGCGACCGCCGAGAACTGCCTCGCCGAGTTGAGCGAGACCGCCACCGCCGAGACCGCCTCCAACAGCGCCCTGTACACCGCCGCCATGACCTATGTGCCGCAGGCGATGTCCGCGCTGGGCACCGACATGGATGCCTCGCAGGCTGTCTATTACGCTGCATCCCAGCTGTACACGCCCGATGATCTGGCCAGCTACGGCAGCGACGAGTACAATAACCTGACCGACCCGCTGGACGAGGCCGGGCTGAACAACTGGACGGTCATCAATCTGGGCACGACGATCCTCGTTGCCCGCCGCATTGACCCGTTCAAGACCTACTCTGTCGAGGATCTGAACAACATGTATGACCTGCTGTCCGACATGAAGTTGACCGACCTGCAGAACGACCTGTACGCGGCAGGCGCAGCGCTGGAGCATGACCTGAACAGCTCGGCCATGAACACCTACAGCGCGGCCAAAATCAAAAAGAACGTCTGAGCGTAACACTCAGCCGGGAGCAGCATCGTTTGCTCCCGGCTTTTTTGTTTGAGTTTGTTCGAGAAGGAGGTTGCCCCATGACAAGAAACAAGTACACGAACCTGTTGCTGCAGACCGTCGGCTGCTTTATCTCGGCCGCCGGCATCTACAGCTTTGCGGTGGCGTCCGGCGTGCCTGTCACCGGCATCGCAGGTCTGTGCGCCATTTTGTACCGCCTGTTTGGCGTCCCGATGGGCTTAAGCAACGTGCTCATCAACATCCCGATCATCCTGTTCAGCTACAAGCTGCTGGGCAAGTCGTTCTTTGCGCGCAGCGTGTACTGCATGGCGCTGTTTGCACTGTTCACCGACTATCTGCTGCCGCAGCTGCCGGTCTATCAGGGCGACCGCCTGCTGGCGACGCTCTGCGGCGGCGTGGTCTGCGGCATCGGCGACGCGCTGATCTACATGAACAATTCCAGCACCGGCGGCTTGGATTTCATCACCATGGCGATCAAGGTCAACCACCCGCACCTGCCGTTCGGCAACATCACGTTTGCGGCAGCGCTGGCGGTCATTCTGCTCAACGGTGCGGTGTTTCAGGATGTCGACTCTATTATCTACGGTATCATGTTCAATTTTGTCGCGTCCGCCGTCATCAACAAGATGATGTTCGGCTTCTCGTCGTCGATGTTGGCGATGATCGTCACCGACGACGGCAAGGCCGCCTGTGACGCCATCGACCGCGTGGCCGACCGCGGCTCGACGATCTTGCAGGGGCGCGGCGGCTACGGCGGTGCGCCGAAGGACGTTGTGCTCTGCGCTTGCTCGAACAAGCAGCTCTACGAGATCGAGCACGCCGTGCAGGCCATCGACCCCGGCTGCTTCATCATCATGCTCCAATCCAACGAAGTCCACGGCGAGGGGTTTAGGCAGCTGGAATTGGGGAAGAGTGAGAGCGAAGAAAAATAAGCAACAAATATAACAAAAGCCCGCCCTTGGCAGCGTAGATGCTGTCAAGGGCGGGTTTCTTTATGTTATGCGATTAGTAGTTCTTCGCCTCTTCCTCGCCGGTCATGACGCGGAGGGCGCCCTGACAGAGGGCGAGCAGCTCGTCCTCGCCGGGGTAGGTGGTGACGGGGGCGATCCAGCCGAGGTAGTCGGTCAGGGTCTTGGCCGTGAACGGGTTGTAGGCGATGCCGCCGGTCAGGATGATCTGGTCGACCTTGCCGTGCAGGACAGCCGCCATAGCGCCCGCATCCTTCGCGATCTGGTAGAAGAAGGCCTCCCAGACCTGCTGTGCCAGCTCGTTGCCCTCGTCGGCCATCTTGCTGACCTCGCGGGCGTCGTTGGTGTGCAGGTAGCCGTTGAAGCCGCCATTGCCGCAGATCTTCTTGTAGATCTCCTTCTGGGTGTAGCTGCCGCTGAAGCACATCTTGACAAGATCGCCGACGGGCACGGTGCCGCTGCGCTCCGGGCTGAAGCAGCCCTCGCCGTCCAGAATATTGTTGACGTCAACGACCTTGCCGTGGTCGTGCGCGCCGACCGAGACACCGCCGCCCATGTGGATGACGATGAGGTTCAGCTCGTCGTAGCGCTTGCCGTTCTCCTTGGCGAAGCGGCGGGCGACGGCCTTCTGGTTCAGCGCGTGGAAGATCGAGCGGCGGGGCAGCTCCGGCATACCGGAAATGCGCGCCTTATCGGTCAATTCATCGACGACGACGGGGTCGACGATGTAGCTGGGCACGCCAAGGGAGTCGCCGATCTCGCGGGCAAGGATGCCGCCCAGATTGGACGCATGCTGCCCCTGCACACCGGCCTTCAGGTCAGCCAGCAGGGCATCGCTGACGGCGTAGGTACCGCCGGGAATAGGCTTAAGCAGACCGCCGCGGCCAACGATGACGTTGAGCGTCTTGGGGTCGCAGTTTTTCTCCTTCAGGAAGTCGAGAATGATCTCCTTGCGGAAGTCCTTCTGATCGATGACGCTGGCGTACTTGGCGATCTCCTCGGTGGGATGGCGCAGCGTTTCTTCAAACAGCAGGGTCTCGTCCTCGAACACACCGACCTTGGTGGAGGTGGAGCCGGGGTTGATGACCAGAGTTTTGATGGACATGATAAATGTCTCCTTTTTTACATTCTTTGGCTTCCCCCAAGGGGGAAGCTGCCGCCCGCAGGCGGCTGATGAGGGGCAGCCTTGCTGTGATTGCCCGCCAATGGATGGCTGCCGCAAACGCGCCCCTCATCCGGCCTTCGGCCACCTTCCCCCTCTGGGGAAGGCTTTTTACATTCTTACTGGTTCAGCCCAGCCGCGACAACCGCCGCCAGCGCGATGGAATTGACCTTCGTCTGGAAGGAGTCGCTGCGGCTCGTCAGGATGGCGGGCACCTTGGTACCGGTCAGGATGCAGCCGTTCTTGCAGTCGGCGGTGTGCACCAGCGTCTTGTAGACGAGGTTGCCGGCCTGAATGTCGGGGAACAGCAGGATGTCCGCATGGCCTGCGGCCGGGCGATCCTGTGCGCCCTTGTGGTGGGCAGCTTCGGGGTCGATGGCAATGTCCATGGACAGGGGGCCGTCGACGACACAGCCGGTGATCTTGCCCTCGGCGTTCATCTTGCGCAGCTCGTCGGCATCGACGGTGCAGGGCATCTTCGGGTTGACGACCTCCACGGCGGCCAGCGGCGCGACCTTGGGGCACTCGACGCCGCAGGCATGGGCGACGGCGACGGTATTCTCGATGATATGTACTTTATCCTCCAGCGTCGGGTAGGTCATGAAGGCAACGTCCGTCAGGAACAGCAGCTGCTCAATGCCCTTGACCTCAAACACGGCCACATGAGACAGCGTATTGCCGGTGCGCAGACCGACTTCCTTGTCCAGCACGCTCTTGAGGAAGGTCTTGGTGTCCAGCAGGCCCTTCATGTACATGTTGGCCACGCCGTCGTGGGCCAGCTTGACGGCCTTGAGGGAGGCCTGCACCTTGTCAGGCTCGTTGATGATCTCATAGTCGGAGAGGTTGATGTTCAGCTCGGCTGCGATCTTGCGGATGGCAGCCTCATCGCCGACCAGAATGGCGTCGGCAATGCCCTGCTTGTGGGCGGCGTCGACAGCCTCCAGAACAGCGTCATCCTCGGCGGCAGCCACGGCCAGCTTCTGCTTGCCGCAGGTCTTTACTTTCGCGATCAGGTCCTCAAAATTCATTTTACAGCACCTCGTTTTGCTTCTTTCCAAAGGCGGGGCCGCTCTCAAAAAAGCCCCGTATGTTAAAATAATAACACGTTATGCGCCGCGGGTCAAGAGGGGGAAGGGGAGCGCGGCATCAAAAAATATTTTTCCCTTTTTCTGTATCTGCCCTTTTAAATAGGTAGGAAATCCTCCCGTTTGCGAAAACCTGACTGAATTTTAACAAATTCGCCATTGACAAAACCTTAACAAGATGGTAAAACTATAGTAGCGGTTCGGGAAACACCGGCCCGCAGCGGCACCTTGCCGCCGTATTTCTGACCCAATGGAGAAGCCCCAAAGAGCCAGCGTCGGCGTCGGTGCCTTGCTTTACCCCTTATGTTGTTTATTTTTTAACAAGTAAGGTGCAAATCCAACCGGAAAGGTTCACCACCCATGCCCACCATCGCCATGTATCCCGGCAGCTTCGACCCCGTCACGAACGGGCATCTCGATATTATCAAGCGCTCCAGCCGTATGTTTGACAAGGTGATCGTCGCGGTGCTGGTCAACAGTGCCAAGACTCCGCTTTTTACGGTAGAGGAGCGCGTTGCCATGCTGCGGGAGGCCTGCAAGAACATCCCGAACGTTGAGATCGACTCCTTCAACGGGCTGACGGTCACCTTCGCCAAGCAGAAGGGCGCTACCGTCATGGTGCGCGGTCTGCGTGCGGTCACGGATTTTGAAAATGAAATCCAGCTGGCCCACACGAACTTCGCCATGATGCCCGAGATCGAGACAGTGTTCCTCGCCACGGCCATCAAGTGGAGTTATCTTTCCTCCACCATCGTGCGGGAGGCCGCCCACTACGGGCAGGATGTTTCCCGCTTTGTGCCCCGCAACGTTGAGCGTGCGCTCATTGCCAAGCGCGAGGCAGGGGAGCTGTAAAACCGCATTCAAGCCGCGTTTTCCGTCGGCCTGAAAATAAATTGTTACTCAATAGTCCATCCAAAGAGAGAATTTTTAGGAGGCTACTTATGAAAAAGATCGTCATCGCCAGCGCCTGCCGTACTGCCATTGGCAAGTTCGGCGGCACCCTCGCCAATGTCCCCGCCGCTGAGCTGGGCTCCATCGTCATCAAGGAGGCTCTGAACCGCGCCAACGTCAAGCCGGAGCAGGTCGACCACGTCTACATGGGCTGCGTCATCCAGGCCGGTCTGGGCCAGAACGTCGCTCGTCAGGCTTCTCTGAAGGCCGGCCTGCCCATCGAGACCCCCGCCGTCACCGTCAACGTCGTCTGCGGCTCCGGTCTGAACTGCGTCAACATGGCTGCCCAGATGATCGAGGCCGGCGATGCTGACATCGTCGTCGCCGGTGGTATGGAGAACATGGACATGGCTCCGTTCGCCATGATGAAGGGTCGCTACGGCTACCGCATGGGCTCCCCCATGGGCAAGAGCGAGCTGGTCGACACGATGGTCAATGACGCGCTGTGGGACGCCACCGGCTACAACATGCACATGGGCATGACCGCCGAGAACGTCTGCACCAACGAGACTTACCAGAAGAAGTACGGCTACAGCCCCATCACCCGTGAGCAGCTGGACGCTTTCGCCTTCCATTCTCAGGAGAAGGCCGCCAAGGCTATCGCCGATGGCTCTTTCAAGGACGAGATCGTTCCCGTTGTCATCAAGGGCAAGAAGGGCGACACCGTGTTTGATACCGACGAAGGCCCTCGCCTGAGCAGCATGGAAGTGCTGGGCAAGCTGAAGCCCTGCTTCAAGAAGGACGGCATCGTCACCGCCGCCAACTCCTCTGCCATCAACGACGGCGCTGCCGCTCTGGTCATCATGAGCGAGGAGAAGGCCAAGGAGCTGGGCGTTGAGCCTCTGGCGACCTGGGTTGCCGGTGCGCTGGCCGGCGTCGAGCCTGAGGTCATGGGTCTCGGCCCCATCGCCGCCACCAAGAAGGTCATGGCCAAGACCGGCCTGACCGTCGACGACATGGATCTGATCGAGGCCAACGAGGCTTTCGCTGCGCAGTCTGTCGCAGTCGGCGAGGCGCTGCACTTCGATCAGGAGAAGCTGAACGTCAACGGCGGCGCTATCGCGCTGGGTCACCCCGTCGGTGCTTCCGGTGCGCGTATCCTCGTCACCCTGCTGTACGCCATGAAGCATCGCGGCGCACACAAGGGTCTGGCTACCCTGTGCATCGGCGGCGGCATGGGCTGCGCCACCATCGTTGAAATGTAATTACCGGAGGAATACACAATGTCCTTTGTTACTACTGAGATTCAGGACGCCGTTGCTGTCCTGACGATCGACCGTCCGAAGGCGCTGAACGCGCTGAACCCGGAAGTTCTGGCTGACCTGAAGGCCGCTTTTGAGGCCATCGATCAGAACACCGTCCGCTGTGTCGTCCTGACCGGCGCCGGTGACAAGAGCTTCGTCGCCGGTGCTGACATCGGCTCGATGTCCACCATGACGAAGGCCGAGGGTGAAGCGTTCGGCAAGCTGGGCAACGACGTTTTCCTGATGATCGAGCACTTCCCGCTGCCCGTCATCGCAGCTGTCAACGGCTTCGCGCTGGGCGGCGGCAATGAGCTGGCTATGAGCTGCGACATCCGCCTCTGCTCCGACAACGCCGTCTTCGGCCAGCCGGAAGTGGGTCTGGGCATCACGCCGGGCTTCGGCGGCACGCAGCGTCTGGCGCGCCTCGTCGGCATGGGCATGGCAAAGCAGCTGGTTTACTCTGCCCTGAACATCAAGGCGGACGAAGCCCTGCGCATTGGCCTTGTCAACGCCGTCTACACGCAGGAGGAGCTGATGCCCGCTGCGTTGAAGCTGGCTGGCAAGATTGCGAAGAACGCGCCCATCGCCGTTCGCAACTGCAAGAAGGCCATTAACGACGGCATCAGCCTGCCCATCGAGCAGGCGGTCGAGGTTGAGGAGAAGCTGTTCGGCGATTGCTTCGAGACCCACGATCAGGTCGAGGGCATGGGCTGCTTCCTGAGCCGCGAGAAGCCGAAACCGAAGCCGGTTTTCACGAACAACTAATTTTAGATAAATCTTAAAATCGTGCGCAACGCGCACACCGGTTTTATTATCTTTTATCTAGTATCTTTTATCTTAAATTGGAGGTAACTACTATGAAGGTAGGCGTTATTGGCGCTGGCACTATGGGTCAGGGCATTGCAAAGGCTTTTGCACAGGTCGAGGGCTACACCGTCGCGCTGTGTGACATCAAGCAGGAGTGGGCTGACAACGGCAAGGCGAAGATTGCCGCCGGTTACGCCAAGCTCGTCGCGAAGGGCAAGCTGGATCAGGCTGAGGTCGACCGCCGCATGGCTGCCATCACCGCTGGCCTGAAAGAGGATCTGTGCGCTGACTGCGACCTGATCGTCGAGGCTGCTTTCGAGGATATGAAGGTCAAGCAGACCACCTTTGGCGAGCTGGACAAGATCTGCAAGCCGGAGTGCGTTTTCGCTTCCAACACCTCTTCTCTGTCCATCACCGAGATCGGCAAGGGTCTGTCTCGTCCTCTGGTCGGCATGCACTTCTTCAACCCTGCTGACCGCATGAAGCTCATCGAGGTCATCGCCGGTGTCAACACCCCCGCCGAGACCGTTGAGGCCATCAAGAAGATCAGCGCCGAGATCGGCAAGACCCCTGTTCAGGTCAACGAGGCTGCCGGTTTCGTCGTCAACCGCATCCTGATCCCGATGATCAACGAGGCTGCCTTCATCAAGATGGAGGGCGTTTCTGACATCGCCGGTATCGACACCGCCATGAAGCTGGGTGCCAATCACCCGATGGGTCCCCTGGAGCTGGGCGACTTCGTCGGTCTGGACATCTGCCTCGCCATCATGGACGTCCTGTACAAGGAGACCGGCGACAGCAAGTACCGTGCCTGCCCGCTGATCCGCAAGATGGTTCGCGGCGGCAACCTCGGCTGCAAGACCGGCAAGGGCTTCTACGTCTACAACGCTGACCGCACCAAGACCCCGGTCGACGCTCTGTAATTTTGTAAACTTACGCGCCTGGCGCGGCGAGCACCGTGCCGGGCTGCGTTTGTTGATATAGGGAGGATTAAGTAATGGATTTTACTCTGTCTAAACAGCAGCAAATGGTCCAGAAGATGTACAAGGAGTTTGCTGAAAACGAAGTCAAGCCCCTCGCCAAGAAGGTCGACGCGGAGGAGTACTTCCCCAAGGAGACCGTCGAGAAGATGGCTAAGCTGGGCATGATGGGCATCTACTTCCCGAAGTCCGTCGGCGGTGCAGGCGGCGACGTCCTGTCCTACGTCATGGCTGTCGAGGAGCTGTCCAAGGTCTGCGGCACCACCGGTGTTATCCTGTCCGCCCACACCTCTCTGTGCGCGGCTCCCATCTATGAGAACGGCACCCCCGAGCAGAAGGCCAAGTACCTGCCCAAGCTGTGCAGCGGCGAGTGGGTCGGCGCGTTCGGCCTGACCGAGCCCGGTGCCGGCACCGACGCCCAGGGCCAGCAGACCTTCGCCGTTGACGAGGGCGACCACTGGAAGCTGAACGGCTCCAAGATCTTCATCACGAACGCAGGCTTTGCCGATGTGTTCATCATCATTGCCGTCACCGGCTTTGTCACCGACAAGCGCGGCCGCAAGCAGAAGGAGATCAGCGCCTTCATCGTTGAGCGCACCGATCCCGGCTTCAAGGTCGGCAAGCCCGAGGACAAGATGGGCATTCGCGGTTCTTCCACCTGCGAGCTCATCATGGAAGACTGCATCATCCCGAAGGATCGCCTGCTGGGCGTGAAGGGCAAGGGCTTCCAGCTGGCCATGGCTACGCTGGACGGCGGCCGTATCGGCATCGCCTCCCAGGCTCTTGGCATTGCCGAGGGCGCCATCGACGAGACCGTCGCCTATGTCAAGGAGCGCAAGCAGTTTGGCCGCTCCATCGCACAGTTCCAGAACACCCAGTTCGAGCTGGCCGAGATGAAGGCCCGCGTTGACGCCGCCAAGTATCTGGTCTACGCAGCTGCCCAGAAGAAGCAGGCTGCCATGGACGGCCAGAAGGTTCGCTACAGCGTCGAGGCTGCCGAGGCCAAGCTGATCGCCGCCCGCACCGCCAGCGACGTGACCCGCCGCTGCCTGCAGCTGTTCGGCGGCTACGGCTACACCCGCGATTACCCCATCGAGCGCATGATGCGTGATGCCAAGATCACCGAGATCTACGAGGGCACCAGCGAAGTCCAGATGATGGTCATCGGCGGCGCGCTGCTGAAGTAAGGAGGACAGACGTAATGAAAGCAATCGTTTGTGTCAAACAGGTTCCCGATACGCAGGGCAAGGTCGCTGTCAAGGCTGACGGCACCATGGACCGCTCTGCCATGGCTACCATCACCAACCCCGACGACCTGAACGCCGTCGAGGCCGCCCTGCAGCTGAAGGACGAGACCGGCTGCGAGGTCGTCGTCGTCACCATGGGCCCGCCGCCGGCAGAGGGTATGCTGCGTGAGCTGATGGCCCGCGGCGCTGACCGCGGCGTGCTGGTTTCCGGCCGCGAGTTCGGCGGTTCCGATACCTTCGCTACCTCCCAGATCCTGGCCGCTGCCGTCAACAAGATCGGCGTCGGCCCCGAGGACATCGTTTTCTGCGGCCGTCAGGCCATCGACGGCGACACCGCCCAGGTCGGCCCCCAGATCGCCGAGAAGCTGCACCTGCCCCAGGTCACCTATGTCACCGACATTCAGAAGGACGGCAACAGCCTGACCGTCAAGCGTCAGCTCGAGGACGGCTACATGGAGCTGAAGGTTCAGACTCCCTGCCTGCTGACCTGCATCAAGGAGCTGAACACCCCGCGTTACATGAGCGTTTCCGGCATCTTCGAGTGCTACGACAAGCCGCTTGAGGTCTTTGATTACAACGCTCTGAAGGACGATCCGCTCATCGAGACCGACACCATCGGTCTGAAGGGCTCCCCGACGAACGTTTACAAGTCCTTTGCTCCTCCGGTCAAGGGCGCCGGCATGAAGGTCGAGGACGCTGCCCAGCTGGTCGGCATCCTGAACGACAAGCACCTGATTTGAGGAAGGAGAAACGAACAATGGCTGAATTCAATGCAATGGACACCGCCGCCTTCAAGGGCGTGTGGGTATTCTGCGAGCAGCGCGAAGGCGAGATCCAGTCCATCAGCTATCAGCTGCTGAGCGAAGGCCGCAAGCTGGCGAACGACCTCGGCGTTGAGCTGGCTGGTGTCGTCATGGGCAGCGGTCTGGCTGAGGCTGACCTCAAGACTCTGGGCGGCTACGGCGCTGACCGTGTCTACAATATCGACAGCCCCCTGCTGAAGGACTACACCACCGATGGCTATGCCAAGGCGCTGTGCGACCTCATCATGGACAAGAAGCCCGAGATCATGCTGATCGGCGCGACCAACCTGGGCCGCGACCTCGGCCCCCGCTGCGCAGCCCGTCTGCACACCGGTCTGACCGCCGACTGCACCCATCTGGACGTCGATGTCGAGAAGTACAAGAACTTCCTGCGCACCACCTCCAACATTGATGTGGACAACACCAAGTTTGAGGAGAACACCAACCTGAAGATGACCCGCCCCGCTTTCGGCGGCCACCTGATGGCTACCATCATCTGCCCGCGCTTCCGCCCGCAGATGTCCACCGTCCGCCCCGGCGTCATGCAGATGCAGGCGTTCGATCAGGCCGGTGC
>CAKSUQ010000020.1 GCA_934502625.1 uncultured Gemmiger sp. | reverse complement strand
TGGAAAATCTGACATTTCCGCTCTATCGCCCCTCATTTCTATTTTATCTTGTTTGTACCCCTTGTACACCGATGTTTGTAAATCTTTATTACAAGATTAAGCGTAAAAAATGCTATTGTCAAGTAAAGCGAGGTGAAAAGGTTTGAAGATTTATACATACGAGGGCAAGGCCAATATCTCCGGCGATAGAATCCACCAAGCCCGCACCGCGCAAATGCTTATACTTCATGGTGTCGTCCTCCCTCCTTGCAGTTTTTTGGAAAAAAAATAAGCGCGGAAGAAGTTTTTCAACTTCTTTCGCACTTATTCTAATATCTCGGCGTAAACAAGTGGGGAAAACAAAAAGGCTCCCCATCCGGGGAGCATAGCATGATTTTACTCTGCCACCAACACCGTCACGCTGGTGGGGGCGAGCTCTAAGGCGTCGCGGAAGCAGGGGCCGAAGGGCTGTGCGCCCGCATGGACGCCGTCGCTCAGCTTGCGCCAAGTGCCTGCGGGCAGCGATGCCCACTGGCGGGTGCGCTCCGGGTTATAGTAGACTGCCAGCTGGCCGACCGGCGTGCTGCCGTCGGTCTCCGGCACAAAGCCGATCAGCCACCCCGGCAGCGCCAGAATGAAGGGCTCCTGCTCCCCTGCCGCGCCGCTCAAGCGCGGGTAGGCGCGGCGGATCGCCAGCATCCCGCGGTAGAACGCCGTCAGCGCGGCAAACTCCGGCCGGTGGGCGCGCCGCCAGTCCAGCTTGTTCGTGTTCAGGGGACCATTGTAACTGTTGTGGTCGCCGTGCTTCGTGCGCCCCCATTCCTCGCCCGCCTGCATAAAGGGCAGACCCTGACAGGTCAGGTAGATGCCCGCCGCCATGCGGTTCTGCGTCAGCAGGTCGGCGTCCGGGGCATCGTAATCGCTGCGCCGGGCGACGGCGGCCAGCTTATCCCAAAGGGTGTAGTTGTCGTGCGCCGAGACGTACTGCACGACCTGCCCGGCCTTGCGCGGCCAGTAGCCGTGCGCGCCGCTGCGCCATGCGCCGAGGGAGTGCAGCACCTCATAGCCATGCTGGGGCGCACCGTTGATATAGCCCGCGTTGCCCGCGTCAAAGACATTGCCCTTGATGCAGTCCCGCGTGTCATCGCAGAAAAACCCGATGCGGTCGCTCAGTACGTCGAGGGCGCGCTTGTCGGCAGGGCGCGCACCGCCCTCCATGTTCGTGCCGCCGCCCATCCACGGCTCGCCGTAGATCAAAATGTTCTCGCCGCCGGGCAGGCTGTCCAGCGCGGCGCGGATGGCGTTCATCGTGTCGGCGTCTTCCAAGGCCATCAGGTCGAAGCGGAAGCCGTCGATGTGGTAGGTCGTCGCCCAATACAGCACAGATTCGACGATGTATTTGCGCACCATCGGGCGCTCGCTGGCAAGGTCGCACCCGCAGCCGGAGCCGTTCGTCATCATGCCGTTCGGCCAGCGGCGGTTCCAGTAGCCGGGCACGGTGCGCTCCAGGTTGCTCTCGCCGTGGTAGGTGTGGTTATAGACGACATCCATCACGACGCCCAGCCCCGCGCGGTGCAGCGCTGCGACCATGGCGCGGCATTCCCTGACGCGCACCTCGCCGTGGAACGGGTCGGTGGCAAAGCTGCCCTCCGGGACGTTATAGTTCTGCGGGTCATAGCCCCAATTGTAGCCGCCGTCGGGGCGGACTTCATCGACGGTGGCGTAGTCGTAGATCGGCTGCAGCTGCACATGGCTGATGCCGAGGTTTTTCAGGTAGTTTAGGCAGGTCGGGTGTTCAGCGTCATTGTCCAGCGTCGTATCATCGGGCGTGAAGCCCATGAACTTGCCGCGCCATTCGGGTTTTACACCGCAGTGCTCGTCGGCGGAAAAGTCCGCCACATGCACCTCCCACACGCTGCGGGCATGGGCGGGGATGTCGGGGCGGGTGTCCTGCTCCCAGCCGTCGGGCGCGGCCTTGGCAAGGTCAAGCACCATGCCGCGCGTACCGTTCGCCCCGGCTGTACGGGCGTAGGGGTCAACGACCTCGTGTATGCGGCCATCCGGGAAGTAGATGCGGTAGATATAATAGGTACCGTGCAGGTTGCCGGGCAGTGTGGCCGCCCAGACGCCGTCCTCGGCACGGTGCAGCTCGTGTACGCCCAGCGCCTTGGCGTCCGGCTCGTCGTCGGTGCCGGTGGCAAACAGGCAGACCACGACCCCGCAGGCGGTGGGCGCCCAGAGTTTGAAGGTCGTCCCCTCCGCCGATGGAATTGCGCCGAGGTCGTTGCCGTGATAATACGGCAGTGCGCAGGCCTGCTGCCAGTTCATGGGTGATCGCTCCTAACCAAATAATCTGAAATACGTTTTTTCGACAGGTCAAATACCATAAAATATTGTAGCAGGTGTGCGGACACTTTGCAAGGGAAACGTTTCATTTCCCGTGATTTCCCGTCACGGCTTGCTGCGGTACTCCCGCGGGGTCATGCCGTACCGCTTTTTGAAAAGCCGGTTGAAGTAGGACAGGTTTTCAAACCCGCACTGCTCCGAAATCGCCAAGATCGTGTCGCTGCCGCCACGCAGGGCGTCTGCGGCAGCGGCAAGGCGGTGGTCGTTCAGGTATTCAGTGAAGCCCTGCCCGGTCATTTTTTTGAACCACCGCATAAAATGGCTGGGACTGCACCCGCAGGCCGCTGCCGCGTCGGTGACGTGCAGCTCGCCGGAATATTGCTCGTTGATAAGCTGCAAAACAGTCTTCAGCCGCCGGGTGTCGGTGGTCTCGGCCGGGGGCAGGTCGCCCGAACGCCCGACGAGCGCCGCCAAAAACAGCAGCAGCTCGCCCTTGATGCAGAGCTCGTAGCCGACGTCCTTTAATTTATTGAACTCCTCGGCGGCATGCAGGCAGCGCACCGCCCAAGTGTAGCCCCAGTCGTCCTCAGTCAGGCGCATGGGCAGCGCAAGGCGGCCGCTTTGCAGCGGCAGCAGATATTTTTCGGCGCAGAGGTCGCCCACGCCGCCCAGCAGCTCCAAGTCGAAAATGATATTTTCGTACTCCATCACCTCGCCGGGCAGCTGGCGCAGTGCATGCAGCACGCCGGGGGCGAAAACATAGACGTCGCCTGCGGCGGCTTCCCAGCTTTGCACACCGGCCTGCACGATGCCGCGTCCTTTTTTGACAAAGACCAACTCCATGCTGTCCTGCCAGTGCAGGGCGACCTGCGGAAAGTCCTTCGGGATGGTGCAGGGATAGATGTTGAAGGGAAACCACGCAGCGCCGTGCTTCTTTGTTTCGCGCAAAAGTTCCTGATTTTCCATCATTGTCACCTCGAATGATAGTATTGTACCACAATTCGCGGGTATTTTGCAAGCGAGATGCACGTTTTGTGTGGTATAACCTAAGTGTAGTCAAGAAACCCAACCCCGATTCCATTGGAGGTTATGAATTATGAATATGACCACTGCTATCGAAGCGAAAACCAAAAAGCCCCTGACCGGCTGCACCGATCAGGAGATCTACCTTGCTCTGCTGGACATCGTCCGCGAGGAGAGCGCCGCCCGCGTCAAGCCCGTCAAGGGTCGCAAGCTCTACTACATCAGCGCCGAGTTTCTGATCGGCAAGCTGCTGTCCAACAACCTTATCAACCTCGGCCTGTACGATGATGTCCGCACCGCACTGGCCGCTGCGGGCAAAAACCTGTCCGATATTGAGGAGGTCGAGCCGGAGCCGAGCCTCGGCAACGGCGGTCTGGGTCGTCTGGCGGCCTGCTTTCTCGACTCCCTCGCCACGCTGAACCTGCCCGGCGACGGCGTCGGCCTGCGCTACCACTTCGGCCTGTTCCACCAGTCCTTCAAGGATGGCGTCCAGAACGAGCTGCCTGATCCTTGGCTGACTGCCCAGAGCTGGGCGGAGAAGACCGACACGGTCTATCCCGTCGAGCTGGCTGGCAAGACCTACAACGCCCGTCTGTACAAGCTGGCCGTCACTGGCTACGAGGGTCGCACCAATACGCTGAACCTCTTTGACCTCGACACCATCGATGAGACGATCGTCCACGACGGCATCACCTTCGACAAGACCGAGATCGACAAGAACCTGACGCTGTTCCTGTACCCCGATGACTCCGACGAGGCCGGCCGCCGCCTGCGCGTCTACCAGCAGTACCTGATGGTCTCCGCCGGTGCGCAGCTGATTCTGGCCGAGTGCGCCGCCCGCGGCTGCGATTATCACGATCTGGCCGACTACGCTGCCATCCAGATCAACGACACTCACCCCAGCATGGTCATCCCCGAACTGATCCGCCTGCTGGGCGAGAAGGGTATCGAGTTCGACGAGGCCGTCGAGATCGTCACCAAGACCTGTGCCTACACGAACCACACGATTCTGGCCGAGGCGCTGGAGAAGTGGCCGCGCGCCTATCTGGACGCCGTTGTGCCCCAGCTGATGCCCATTATCGAGAAGCTGGATGCGCTGGCACGCACCCGCACCGAGGACGAGAGCCTTGCCATCATCGACAAGGACGACCGCGTCCACATGGCGCATATGGACATCCACTTCACCCACTCCACCAACGGCGTCGCCTACCTGCACACCGAGATCCTGAAGAACAGCGAGCTGCATGGCTTCTATGAGCTGTACCCCGAAAAGTTCAACAACAAGACCAACGGCATCACCTTCCGCCGCTGGCTGCTGGAGTGCGATCCTGCGCTGACGGCAGAGATCGAGAAGCTCATCGGTTCCGGCTTCCGCAAGGACGCCGCCGAGCTGGAGAAGCTGCTGCCCTACGCCGAGAACGTCGACACCCTGCAGGAATTCTCCGCTGTGAAGGCGCAGAACAAGCAGGCACTGGCCGATTGGCTCAAGCGCACGCAGGACATTACCATCGACCCGAACGCGATGTTCGACATTCAGTCCAAGCGCCTGCATGAGTACAAGCGCCAGCAGTTGAACCTGCTTTACCTCATCCACCAGTACTACGAGATTAAGGCCGGTCACCTGCCCGCGACCCCGCTCGTCAGCATCTTCGGCGCGAAGGCTGCCCCCGCCTACATCATCGCGAAGGACATCATCCACGCCCTGCTGACCTTGTCCAAGGTCGTCGCCGCTGACCCCGTTGTCTCGAAGTACCTGCAGATCGTCTTCATCGAGAACTACAACGTCACCGCCGCCGAGAAGCTCATCCCCGCCTGCGACCTGTCTGAGCAGATCTCGCTGGCTTCCAAGGAGGCTTCCGGCACCGGCAACATGAAGTTTATGCTGAACGGCGCGCTGACGCTGGGCACGATGGACGGCGCGAACGTTGAGATCAGCCAGCAGGTCGGCAACGACAACATCTACATCTTCGGCCAGACCTCCGATCAGGTCATCCACCGCTACGACGCGGGCGACTACTGCGCCGCCCAGTGGTACGAGGGCGACGCGAACATTCGCCGCGCCATCGACTTCCTAACCGGCCCCGAAATGTTGGCCGCCGGCCGCGAGGAGAACCTCAAGCGTCTGCATGACGAGCTCATCAACAAGGACTGGTTCCAGACGCTGCCCGACTTCAACGCCTACGTCGTCCGCAAGGGTCAGGCGTTGAGCGATTACGCCTGCGACCCGCTGGGCTGGCGCAAGAAGTGCGTCATCAACATTGCCAAGGCTGGCATGTTCAGCAGCGACCGCACCATCGCCGAGTACAACGACGATATCTGGCATCTGGGCGAGTAAGCCTGTATAAAAAAATCCCACCCCGGAGCAGGAGGAATGCTCTGGCGTGGGATTTTTTTGTGCTATGCGTTTGGAAAAAGCGGCGGATCACGCCTTTTTGCTGTAGTCGCGCGCGCCGTAGATGGCCGTGCCGACGCGGACGATGGTCGCGCCCTCGGCGATTGCGGCGGCGTAGTCGTGGCTCATGCCCATAGACAAAATGTCCATCTGCGCGCGGTCGTAGTGCTGTGCGTCGGCCTTCGCCAGAAGTTCGCGCATCTGCGCGAAGAAGCGGTGTATCTCGGCGTCGTCCGCGTCGGCGGGCGGAATCGCCATCAGGCCGCGCAGGCGGATATTCTCTTTTGCGGCTGCGGCTTCCAGCAGCGGGAAGAGGCTGTCGGCATCGACGCCGCTCTTGCTGGCTTCCTCGCCGATGTTGATTTCCACCAAAATATCCTGCACCAGCCCCAGCCGGGCGGCTGCTACGTCGATCTTGTCCAGCAGACGGGTGCTGTCGACGCTCTGGATCAGCGCGGCGCGGCCGACGACCTTGTTGACCTTGTTCGTCTGCAAATGGCCGATGAAGTGGCCGGGCTTGCCGTTGTACGCGCCCGCGTCGGTCTTTTCGACGAGCTCCTGCACATGGTTTTCGCCGAAAAGATCAATCGGCAGGTCGGCGCTGCAGCGCACTTCCTCGACAGTGCGGGTCTTGCAGGCGGCGCAAAGGCGTACATCGGCGGGGTCGCGGCCTGCGGCCTTGGCGGCGGCGGCCATCGTCTCGCGAATTTGGGCGACGGCCTCGGCCATCTGCTGTTTCTGCACTTCCGGGATCATCGCACTTCCTCCTGACTGTAAACGGCGCGGGAACCGCCGATGAACGGCGGGCGGGTGCGGGCGCAGAGCAGAATCGCCTGCCCGATGTGATCCATCGAGAGGCGCACCGGCACGGCGACGCGGCGCAGGTGCATCCCGATGAGAGTGCCGCCGATGTCCATGCCTGCGGCAGCCTTGACCTCCTCGACGAGGACGGGGTCACGGAAGGTGCGCCAGCAGTTCGTCGCCCAGCTGCCGCCCGCGTGTGGCTGCGGAATGGCCGAGACGATCTGACAGCTGTTGGCCTTGGCGACCTCGCGCTCGATGACGATGGCGCGGTTCAGATGCTCGCAGCACTGGGCGGCCAGACAGACGCCCTGCTCCTGCAGCGGCGGCAGCACCCCTGCCAGCACGGCGGCGGCAGCCTCCATGCTGGAGTCCTTACCGATGTGCCCGCCCATGATCTCGCTGCTGGAGCAGCCGACCACGAAAATATCCCCGGTTTCGAGATGCGCAGCTTCCAGCAGTTCTTCGGTAGCCTGCCGTGCCTGCGCGGTAAGTTTTGCATAATCCATAGGTGAAAGCCCCCTTTGGTTCTATTATAGCAGGGGTGTCAAACTTGTCAAATTGTATTGCGTTACGACGAAATATCTACTAAAATAAAAGTGCCGCCCACGCAATGCGGGCGGCAAGGCACTGCACAAAACGGCAGGCGGTTCGGCTTTCCACTTCCGAAAGGAGGTGAAGCCAATGCGTATTACGATCCATGTCGGCATCTTCACGGTGACGATCATCATCAAGAAACGCAAGAACCGCCACTCGGCCAAGTGACGGTTCTTTGTAGAAATACTTTGAACTGAACTTTGAAAAGCCGAACCGCTTGTCGCAGTGCCTTTTCTATTTGTATTATAACCTGCCTGCGTCAATTTGTCAAGCGGTCACATCCTCAAACTGGCTGTTGTACAGATCGGCGTAGAAGCCGCCCTGTTCGATCAACTCGTCGTGGGTGCCCTGCTCGACAATATCACCGTCGCGCATGACGAGGATCAGGTCGGCGTCGCGGATGGTGGACAGGCGGTGGGCAATGACAAAGCTTGTGCGGCCTTCCATCAGGTGATCCATCGCGGTCTGGATGCGCTGCTCGGTGCGGGTGTCGACGCTGGACGTCGCTTCGTCCAGAATCAGGATGCGGTTGTCTGCCAGAATTGCGCGGGCAATCGTCAAAAGCTGCTTCTGACCTTGGCTGACGTTGGACGCGTCCTCGTTCAGCTCCATCTGGTAGCCGCCGGGCAGAGTGCGGATAAAGTGGTCGGCGTTCGCGGCATTGGCGGCAGCGATGACCTCCTCATCGGTGGCGTCCAGACGGCCATAGCGGATGTTTTCCATGATCGTGCCCTTAAAGAGCCACGTATCCTGCAAAACCATGCCGAAGCCCTCGCGCAGGGCGCTGCGGTCGAAGTCGCGGACGTTGTGGCCGTTCAGCGAAATTTCGCCGGAATCCACGTCGTAGAACCGCATCAGCAGCTTGACCATCGTCGTCTTGCCTGCGCCGGTGGGGCCGACGATGGCGACCTTCTGGCCGGGCTTGACGTCGCAACTGAAGTTGTGGATGACGGTCTTTTCCGGCGTATAGCCGAACTTGACGTGGTCGAAGGTAACCTGTCCGTCGATGCAGGCGGGGTCAGCGCGCCGGACGGAGTCGGCCAGCTGGTCTTCCTCCGTCTCGTTCAAAAACTCAAAGACGCGCTCGGCGGCGGCCGCCATGCTCTGCAGCATGTTGGACACCTGCGCAAGCTGCTGGATGGGCTGGGTGAAGTTTTTGACATACTGGATGAACGCCTGAATGTCGCCGATGGTGATGGCGCCTGCCGCCGCAAAAATGCTGCCGACGATGGCGACTGCCACATAGCCCAGATTACCCACAAAGTTCATGATGGGCTGCATCAAGCCGGAAAGAAACTGCGATTTCCATGCAGATTCGTACAGCTTGTCGTTCGCGGTGTTGAAATCCTTCAGCACGGCGTCCTCGCGGTTGAACGCCTTGATGACGTTGTGCCCGGAGTAGACCTCCTCGACCTGCCCGTTGACAACGCCCAAGGTTGCCTGCTGCGCCTTGAAATATTTCTGGCTGAATTTGACGACCAGCAGCACCAGCGCCAGCGAAACCGGCAGGATCAGCAGCGCGATCAGCGTCATCTTCGGGCTGATGGACAGCATCATGATCAGCACGCCGATCATCGTGGTGACGCTTGTAATCAGCTGCGTGACGCTCTGGTTCAGGCTCTGCCCCAGCGTATCGACGTCGTTCGTGACGCGGGACAGCACCTCGCCGACGGTGCGCTTTTCAAAATAGGCCAGTGGCAGGCGGTTGATCTTTTTGCTGATCTGGTCGCGGAAGTCGTAGCAGACTTTTTGCGACAGGCCGGTCATCAGCCAGCCCTGAATGAAGCTGAACGCGGCAGACAGCAGGTACATGCCCGCCAGAAACAGCAGCACCTTGCCGATGTAAGCAAAATCGATGCCGCCTACCCCGCGCAGCTTGGCAATCCATCCGGTCGCGAGGGCGGTCGTGGCTTTGGCAAGGACTTTCGGCCCTGCAATGTTAAAAATGGTCGACAGAATGGCAAATACAATGACAACGACCAGTGACAGCTTATACTTGCTCATGGCGGCAAGCAGCTGGCGCAGCGTGCCCTTGAAATCCTTGGCGCACTCGGTCGTCATGCGTCCGGGTCTTGGCATATCACTCACCCTCCTTCTGCAAATTCAGTTCCTTCTGGCTCAGCTGGCTGCGCGCGATCTCCTGATATTCGGGGCAGCTTTCCATCAGCTGTGCATGGGTGCCCTTGCCGACGATGCGGCCTTCGTCCAGCACGAGGATCTGGTTCGCGTGCAGCACGGTGGAGATGCGCTGTGCCACGATGATGACCGTTGCGTTGTCGGTCTTGGCTTTCAGCGCGCGGCGCAGCGCCACATCGGTCTTGTAGTCCAGCGCCGAGAAGCTGTCATCAAACAGATAAATCTGCGGGTGCTTGGCGATGGCGCGGGCGATGGAAAGGCGCTGCTTCTGCCCGCCGGAGACATTGCTGCCGCCCTGTGCGATGGGGCTTGCGTACCCGTCAGGCTTGGCGTCGATGAACTCGGTCGCCTGCGCGATCTCGGCGGCCTCGCGCACGTCGGTGTCGGTGATGTGGTCGCCGCCGAACTTTAAGTTGGAATCGATCGTGCCGCTGAACAGCACGCCCTTCTGCGGCACATAGCCCAGCTCGTCGTGCAGCTGCGCCTGACTTATCTCGCGGACGTCGACGCCGTCGATCGTCACGCTGCCCTCGGTCACGTCGTAGAAGCGTGGAATCAGGTTGAGCAGCGTCGATTTGCCACAGCCGGTGGAGCCGATGATGGCCGTCGTCTCGCCGGGCTTGGCCGTGAAGCTGATGTGTTCGAGCGCGTCCTCGTCGGAGCCGGGATAGCGGAAGCTGACGTCGTTGAACGCCACAACGCCCTTCGTGCCAACCTGCGGCAGGGACTTCGGCGTTTCGGGGTCGTGGATGGTGGCAGGGGTCTTGATGACCTCGTCGATGCGGTCGGCGGCGACGCCCGCGCGGGGCAGCATGACGGCGACCATCGACAGCATCAGGAACGACATGACGATCTGCATCGTGTAGGTGATGAAAGCGATCATCTCGCCGACCTGCATCGTGCCTGTGTCCATGGCCTTGCCGCCGAACCAGACGATGAGCAGGCTCGTGCCGTTCATAATAAGCGTCATAAACGGCATCATGGCAACCATCGTGCGGTTGGTGAAGAGCTGGGTCTTCATCAGATCGGTGTTGGCTTTGTCAAAGCGCTTTTCCTCAAAATCCTCGCGGCTGAAGGCGCGGATGGGCATGATGCCGGTCAGAATCTCGCGACTGACGAGGTTCAGCCGGTCGACGAGGACCTGCATCTGCTTGAATTTCGGCATAGCGACGCTCATCAGGAAAACAATCAGAACCAGCAGCGCGGCCACGGCCACGAAGATGATCCACTCCAGCCCTGTGTTGCCGCTGGCGACATGCAGGATGCCGCCGATGCCCAAAATCGGCGCGTAGGCGACCATGCGCAAGAGAATCACGCATACGAACTGCACCTGCTGGATGTCGTTCGTCGTACGGGTAATCAGCGATGCGGTGGAAAATTTTTCGATCTCGGCGTTGGAGTAGCCGACGACGGTGTGGAAGACGTCGCGGCGCAGGTCGCGGCCAATGGCGGCCGACACGCGGGACGCGATGAAGCCGACGAGGATCGCGACGGCGACCATCAGCAGCGTCAGGCCGAGCATCTGCCCACCGACGCGCAGCAGGTAGGCCATCTGCACGTTGTGGGCGACGCCCTGTGCGTCGTATTCCAGCGCGACGAGCAGCACGGCTTGGCTGGACAGGCTGTCGGCGACGCTGTTGTCGAGGGACGCCAGCGCGTCGGACAGCTGCACTTGCAGCATCTCCCGTGCGCCGGGGGCTTCAGCCATGGCGGTAAACTGGGTCGTCACGGCGTCAAGGTCGTAGGCCGTGGGGGTGACGGTCTCGGTCGTGCCGGCGGCAGTGGCAGCATTCTGCGCGGCGGCCATATACAGCACGACGTCGGGCGTTGTGAATGCCTCGGACAGGGCGTCCGTGTCGGCGTCGGCGTTCAGGGTGCGCACACCGTTTTCATCGGCAGCACCGTAGGCGGCTTCGGCCTGCGCGGCGTTGTCCTCGTTCATCAAAAGCTCCAGCGCCTGCAGCGTCTGGGTGCGGACGGTATCGGGCACAGGGCTTTCGATGCCGCCCTGCTGGATGCCGACGTCGACAATTTTGCTGGTGTAGTCAGGTAGGCTTAAGTCGCAGTAGGCCTGCACGACCAGCAGCAGTACGACGGCGATGCAGGCCGCCCAGTGCCGCCCCAGCTGTTTAAATATCTTTGTCATGTGGGGGTTCTCCTTTCGGGCTGAATTGGGTTTCCATGACGGCGTTTTCCGCGGCGATGGCGTCCAGCAGAGCGTCTTTGACGGCGTTAGCCTGCGCCAGTTCCTCCGGGGTCAGCCGCGCCATGATGCGGGCAAAATAGTCATTCATTGCCTGCTCGTTGGCAAGGCGCGCGGCCTCCCCTGCCTGAGTGAGACGCACCAGCGTCTTGCGGCGGTCGCGGGGGTCGGTCTCGCGGACGATGTGGCCGTCCTGTTCCATCATGCGCAGCCCGCGCGAGATGGCAGGCAGCGGCTGATGCATGTGGCGCGCGATCTCAGAAACATAGATCGCGCCGTCCTGCCCGTGCTGTTCGATCAGGCCATGCAGGCTTTCCAGCATACCGTAGCGGCATTTCGGCTGCCCGGCCAGCGCCGCGCGCATTCCGCGCTTTGCCAGCGTGTGCAGCCGCGCCACAAACCGGAAAACGCCGTGCAGATCGGGTGTTTGTGTGTCCGGCATTGTACACCTCCTGTTAATTCTTATCACTTGTTAAGTATTAAATCGTGACAATAATACACCCCCTTGCCGCGATATGCAAGGGGGTGTGGGGAAGTTTTAAAGAATGTTCACAATGTCAGAGGGCAGGGGTTATTTCCCGCACGACACGTTCGTCAGCGTAACGCTGCGGCAAAGCTCCATCGACAGGGTTGCGGACGGCTTTTTAATGACGACATCCTTGAACGTGATGTCCTCGGTCGCATGACCCGCCTGTTCGAACCCGCTGATTTCAATGGGCGAAACGTCCTGCCAATTGCGCTGGGCGTCCAGCGCAGCGCCGGTCAGGGTCAGCCGCTCAAAGAAGCAATGGCTGAACTTCGGCGGCGCGCCGGCGGGCACGCCGTCGTCGTTGTAGGTCACGCTGTGCAGCAGCACGCGGGGCAGCGTGCAGTCCCGCACTGTCACGCCGCGCACATAGCCTCCGCGCTTCGCCGTGGCCTTGATCTCAAGGCCGTACAGGCTGTTGGCAAGGTCGCAGTCCCAGATCTGCACGTCCTCAACGCCGCCCGCCATCTCGCTGCCAATGCAAACGCCGTGCCCGCACTCGCTGCGGCAGTCAAAAATGCGGATGTGCGCGCTGGGGCGGGCGATGATGTTGCCTTCCGGATTTTTGCCGCTCTTGATGGCAACGGCATCGTCCCCGGTGCGGAAGGTGCAGGCGAACAGCGTGCAGTTCGTCGAGGAGTCCGGGACCCAGCCGTCGCCGTTCTCGACACCCTCCGACTCGAAGGTGCAGTGGTCGGTCTGGATGTCGTTGCAGTAGATCATGTGGACATTCCACGACGGACTATTTTTCAGCGTGATACCGCTGATCCAGACGTTCTCGCAGTTGCTCAGGTTAATAAGGCGCGGGCGCACCCGGCCGGGCAGCGTGTCGCTGGTTTCGCAGCTAGCTACCAGCTCCGGGTTGTCGTCGGTGAAGCTCTTGATGCGGGCGCGCTCGTCCTCGATGATTTTTTTCGCCAGCGTCTCTCCCCCGCCGCAGATCGTGCCCTTGCCTCGGATGATGATGTTGCGGCAGTTCGCGCCGGACTTACTGTCCAGCTCGCCCGCGTTCAGCAGGCTGGAATAGCAGCGCATTTCCACGCCCTCGAACCGGCTGGGGATGCGCGGGGTGTAGTCGTGCAGGTTCTTCGTGCCCAGCAGCACCGCGCCCTTGGCGAGGTAAATCTCCAAGTCACTGTGCAGCCGCAGCGCGCCGGTCAGAAAGTTGCCTGCCGGGATATACAAAACGTCGTCCGAACCACAGTCGTTGATGGCGCGCTGCAAGTTGTCGGTGTTCAGGATGCTGCCGTCGCCCTTGCAGAAATAGGGCGCGGCGGTGACGTCGATGCGGCGCTTCTCGCGGCCAAATTGCAGCGTCGTCGAGCCGACGCAGTAGCTGCCGCTGACGACATCGAGGCGGTAGCTGCTGCCGTAGGTCAGCCCCTCGATGGTGAAATGGGTCTTGTCGGTGCGGCCGATGACGTCGCCGTTCAGCGAGACCGTGTATTCCGCGCCGTGGGGTGCGGCGGCGGGTTTGTCCCAGTACAGCACCGCGTAATCCTCGGTGCAGCGTATATTCAAATTGCCTTGTTTCATTGTCTGTTCCTTTGGTGTGGTATGTTTGCTTTTTCTTACATATTGTACCACAGCCGGTGTTTTTATCCAAGGTGTAGGGGTGCCAAAATACTACGGTCGAAAAGCGGCAGGTTTTGACAGATTGCGGGCTTGACAGGCGTGGCGGCGAGGGCGGCTATGCTGTCGAGGCGCTGGCGATGCAGGCGCAGGCGGCGGGCGCGCCGATCATCAGCCGTATGGGCGCGGGCAACAAGCTGAACGCCGCCGCGTTCGAGGTGGCGGACATCTACGAGACGTCGGTCTGCCCGCCCGGCACGGCGCGCAAGTGTACCCAGCGTCGGCAGGTGCCCGGCAGCAATGCCTACGTCCCCGCCGTGGCCGGTCTGATCTGCGCGGGCGAGGTCATCAACGATATTGCGCTGAGCCGCGTGTAATAGCCCCCTTCCCCGCCGATCGGCGGGGATTTTTTGCGTTTATGCGGAGAACATGCTATAATATTCAATAATTCCGCCACGAAAGGAGCCCCGCCATGGACAAATCCACCTTTGAAACCGCCCATATGGCGGCGCTGAACCCGCAGCAGCGGGCGGCGGTCGAGGCCGTGGACGGCGCGGTGCTGCTGCTGGCCGTGCCGGGCAGCGGCAAGACGACGGTGCTCATCACCCGGCTGGGCTATATGACCGAGGTCTGCGGCGTCGCGCCGGAGTCCATCCTGACGATGACCTACACCGTTGCCGCCACGCGGGAGATGCGCGCCCGGTTCGCCGCCCGCTTCGGCGAGGCACTGGCCGCGCGGATGGAGTTCCGCACGATCAACGGCGTGGCGGCGCGGGTCATTGCGCTGTACAGCCGGATGTACAACCGCACCGCGCCAGAGCTGCTGCAAAATGAGAGCGACACAGCCCCACTGCTGACGAAGCTCTGGCAGGACATCAACCACGAATACCCGGCCGAGAGCAGCTTGAAAGACCTGCGCACGGCCATCACCTACATTAAAAATATGTGCCTGACCGACGACGAGCTGGACGCGCTGGAATCCGACGTCGACAACCTGCCGGAGCTGTACCGCGGCTACCAGCGGGCACTGAAGGCGCAGCGACGGATGGACTATGACGACCAGCTCTGCTTTGCGCTGCAAATTCTGCGCGCCGCGCCCGCCGTGGCGGCGGCCTTCCGCAGGCGGTACAAGTATTTCTGTGTGGACGAGTCGCAGGACACCTCCAAGGTGCAGCACGAAATCATCCGCGTTCTGGCGCAGGAAAGCGGCAACATCTTCATGGTTGGCGACGAGGATCAAAGCATCTACGGCTTCCGCGCGGCCTACCCGCAGGCGCTGATGGACTTTGAAAAAACCTACCCCGGCGCACAGATTTTGCTCATGGAAGAAAACTACCGCTCCTGCGAGCCGATTCTGGAGGCGGCCAACCGCTTTGTGGCGCGGAACCGCTATCGCCGCACCAAGACGATCCGCCCCACGCAGGGCGCAGGTGAGCCGATTCAGGTCGTCAAAGTTCCCCGCCGTGCCGACCAGCTGCCGTTTTTGTTCGAGGCCGCGCAGCACTGCGACGTCGAAACGGCGGTGCTGTTCCGCAACCACGAGAGCGCGCTGCCTATCCTCGACCTCTGCGAGCGGCGAGGCGTGCCCTACGGCTGCAAGGCCATCGATCCGGCGTTTTTCTCGAATAAAATCGTGCGCGACGTGGCCGATATCTTCACGCTGGCGGCGCACCCAGACGACAGCGAGACATTTCTGCGCTGCTACTACAAATTTGACGTACCCGTTACCCGTGCGCAAGCGCTGTTCGCCTGCAATCAGGCGCGGCAATACGGCATGGGCTGCTGGACTGCGCTGCTGAATGAGGACAGCATCCGCCCGCGCACCCGCGCCGCTATGGCCGATGTCGCCCACGGGCTTGCCCGTCTGCCCCGCATGGCGGCAGACGACGCCGTGCGGTTTGTGGCGAACGAGCTGGGCTACGGCAAATATCTGGACAAAAAGGGCATGGATCGCACAAAGCTGGCTGTGCTGGCAATGCTGGGTGCGCAGGAGCCAACGCCCTGCCATCTGTTGCGGCGGCTGGGAGAACTGCGCAGCATCGTACAAAATCATGTCACGCCACCCGGCTGCAAGTTTATTTTGTCGACGATCCACTCGGCCAAAGGGCTGGAATACGACCGTGTAATTTTGTTAGATGTACTGGACGGCATCCTGCCCGCCAAGCCGGAGCTGTGCTGCCGCACACCCGCCGAAACCCAGCAGTACGAAGAGGATCGGCGGCTGTTCTATGTGGCGATGACCCGCGCACGGCAGCAGTTGGTGCTGTTCGACTGCGCGGCAGAGACATCGGCCTTCGTGAACGAGGTGCTGTCCGGTTTGCCCGGCCACGAGAAGCGCCCTGACGCCGAACCCGCAGGCCGCCGCCCTGCCCCGCCCGCCGTGCGCAAGCCGCTGCCGCCGGTAGATGTCGAGAGTATCACGATGATTGGTGCGCATGTGCGGCATGCTGTCTTCGGCGCGGGCACCGTCGAGAGCGTCGACGGCCGCCGCGTGACCGTCCGTTTTACCGCCGGTCTCCGCACATTGGATGCGCAGGTGGTTGCGGAGCGGCATTTGATGTGGAAGGAGTAAAAGGCTTCCCCTGCGGGAAAAGCCTTTTACTCTATATAACGAAAACAGCCACCCGATTTTTTTACATCGGGTGGCTGTTTTTATAGTCTATTTACTTTACAACTTCCACCACGCAGGCGGCGTATTTGCCTAAGGTCACTTCCCCGCTGACAGTCGCATCGGTCAGCAGGTCTTTGCCCGCAGGCACGGCCACGGTCTTGTCGGCCTCGGTCGTGTTGAGGTAGAAGTGGTACACGGCGCGTTCGTCCTCGCGGCAGTGATACTCAACGCCGTCAGGCAAGGTCTGCATCGTGCAGCCCGCTTTCTGCATAGCGTCGCGGAAAATCTTTGCATTGCCGTCGGCGTCCATCCGGGCAGCGATGTAGTAGGCTGCGCCCTTACCGTAGGCGTGGCGGGTCGCGACAGCGTAATCCTTGTAAAAATCCTCGCCGTAGGTTGCCAGCACGTCGACACCGTCCGCCGTCTTCAGCAGCTCGCAATAGTCCTGAATGGCGACCTTGCTGCCGTCCGGGAAGACGGCGATGTTGCGCTCGCCGGGGTAGAGCGTGTCCAGCTCGGTGGTCGTCACGCCGAAGACCTCCCGCAGACCGTCGCCGGGGAAGCCGCCCAGCCACGCCAGTGTCGAATCGTTGACATAGCCCAGCAGGTAGGTGCCGATGACCGTGCCACCGTTTTTAACGTAGCTGCGGATCTTCTCGCCGAAGCCCGGCTTTACCATGTAAAGCATCGGCAGCACGACGACCTTGTAGCGGTCGAGGGACTCGTCCACACCGATGACATCGGCGTCAACGCCGCAGCGGCCAAGCTGCTCGTGCAGGGCGCAAGCCGTCTCGCGCAGGTTTTTCTGCTTCATCTGCATGCCCCAAGCGTCATCCAGCGCCCAGCGGCTGTCCCAATCGAAGATCAGCGCTGCCTCGGCGCGGGGCAGGCTGCCAATGACCGGCGTCAGCGCGTTCAGCGCGGCGTTGGTCTCGGTCACATCCTTGAACACGCGGGTGTCGTCACGGCCGTCGTGGTCGACGACCGCGCCGTGCCATTGCTCGGTGCCGCCGCGACCCTTGCGCCACTGGAAGTACTGTACGCCGTCGCCGCCGCAGGCGACCGTCTGCAAGCCCTGCAGTCGGTTGACGCCGGGACGCTTGAGCTTGTTGTAGTCATGCCAGTTGACAAGGCTGGGCGTGCTTTCCATCGTGAAGAATGGGACGTCGCGCTTGCAGCCGCGAATCAGCGCGTGGTCGAACGCGGTCATGGCGAAGGTCGTCGTGATGCTGCGGTCAGGCCGTCCCCAGTGGGGGTAGCTGTCCCAGCAGACAAAGTCCAGCTCCTTTTGCAGCACATGATAGTCGAGACCGGGGAAATACTCCATCAAATTCGTCGTGATGGGCACGTTCGGCGTCAGCTTGCGCAGCAGTTCGGTCTCGCTGTGGACGTAGTCGGTCATGTTCCATGTCGTGAAGCGCCGCCAGTCCAGCTTCAGGCCAAGCAGGCTCTGCTCGCCGTTTTCAAACGGTGGCTCGATCTCGTCAAAGCTGTCGTAGTGGTGGCTCCAGAAGCCCGTCCACCACGCATGGTTCAGCGCGTCGATGGTCTTGTACTTGTCGCGCAGCCAATCGCGGAAGCGCGCCTGACACTTCGGGCAGAAGCACTCGCCGCCCAACTCGTTCGAGATATGCCAGAGGATCAGCCCCGGATGATCACCGACGGCCTCGACGAGCTTTTCAATGATGGTGTGCACTTTTTCGCGGTAGACCGGGCTGGACGGACAGGCGTTGTGCCGCATACCCTGATGGTCGGTCATGGCGTCCGACTGCACGCGCAGGATTTCGGGGTATTTCTTCGCCATCCAGTTCGGCTTGGCGCCGCAGGGGGTGGCAAGCTCGGTATAGATACCCGCCGCGTAGAGGCGATCCATCGTCTCGCGCAGCCAAGTGAAGTCATACTCGCCCTCGCGCGGCTCGTATTTCGCCCATGCGAAAACGCCGAGAGTGGCGGTGTTCATACCCGCCTTCTTCATCATCTCGACGTCTTTTTCAAGGATGTCGGGGCGGTCGAGCCACTGGTCGGGGTTATAGTCCCCGCCGCGGAAGAGAATGGGGGCTTTGGTGATTGTTTTCATAGGCAAACCTTTCTTTAACTCACAAAAGCGCTGCCCCTTGCGAGGCAGCGTTGATGTGATTGATTATCAGCCCTTTGCTGCGCCGGAGGTGATGCCCTCGACGTAGAACTTCTGCATGATGACAAAGAGGATGGAAATGGGGATAGCCACCAAAACACCGCCCGCACAGAAACGGGAGAAGTAGTTGTTGATCAGAGCCTTTTGCAGCATGTTGTACAGGCCGATGGCAACCGTCCAGTCCGTGCTGACACCGGAGTTCAGGATCATCTTTGCCATAACAAAGTCGGTCCACGGCGTCAGGAAGGAGTTGATAATGGTATACACCAGAATCGGGCGGGACATCGGAATGACGATCTGGAAGAAGATGCGCGCTTCGGATGCACCGTCCAGCTTGGCAGCCTCGCGCAGGGCAACCGGAACCGTGTCGAAGAAGCCCTTGCAAATCAGGTAGCCCAAACCGGAGGAACCGGCGTAGACCATGATCAGACCCGCGTAAGAGTTCGTCAGGTTCATGTACTTCAAGACGAAGTAAACCGCGATCATGGCCAGAACGCCCGGAAACAGGTTGACCGTGACGGAGAGGTTTTGCAGCAGTCTGCGACCCTTGAAGCGGCAGCAGCTTATGGCGTAAGCCACCATCAGCACAAAGCAGGTGGAGATCACACAGTTAAAACATGCCACAACCAAGGTGTTCATGAACCAGCGCGGAAACTGTGCAACAGAGTCCGGCTCTGTCATAATGCTGATGTAGTTCCACAGGGTAAAGCCTTCCGGCACAAAGCGGGTAAAGTTGATGCCTTTATCGGTGGAGAACGAGGTCAGCAGCAGCCAGGCAATGGGCATCAGCCAGATAAACGCCAGCAGCGCCAGCACCAGATGGCGGATGACGGAGAAAATTGTTTTCTTAACGCGACCCTGTTTGAGCTGCTTCTGCACGGCGGCATCGTTGATAGTAGTGGTACTCAAGAGAACGTCGCCTCCTTCTTATTGATAAAGTGGAAGCACACAACGGTGAACACTGCGCAGACAATAAACACCATGATGCCCAGCACAGCGGCCATCTTGTAGTTGTAGTATTCCTGCGTCAAGCGGAACAGCCAGGTAACCAGCAGGTCGATCTCCTTGGCGTTGGACTGGGCCAGCTGCTGGTTGTTCGTGACAAACACGTCCTGAGTCAGCAGGTAAATAACGTTGAAGTTGTTGACGTTCTTGACAAAGTCCGTGACGAGCGACGGTCCCTGCACACTGAGCAGGTAGGGCAGCTTGATGCGGAAGAACATCTGCACCGGGTTCGCACCGTCGATGCGGGCGGCCTCGATCATGTCGGCGGGAATGTTCATTAACACACCCGTAGAAATCAGCATCTGGTACGGTACGCCGATCCAAATGTTGATCATGATGATGGTGAACATGGCCCAGCCGGGCTGGGTCAAGAACGGGATGTAGGACAGACCTTTATCCAGCAGGCCGATGTTGTGCAGGAAATCCGTAACTCCGGCGTTTGCCATCATTGTGTTGAAGATGCCGTTGTTGGAGAAGAAGTTGCGTACCAGCAGCAGCGTAACGAACTGAGGCACGGCGATCGTCACCATGAACAGGGTGCGCCAAAGCTTCGGGCATTTGGTCTTTTTGTCGTTGATGAACATAGCCATCAGGATGCCGCCGAAGAAGGTGGTAAAGGTGGCAAAGAACGCCCAGACCAGCGTCCAGGTCAACACCTTGGCGAAGGAGTAGCCGAAGGTCGAGGTCATACCGCCGCCGCCAAACAGCGTGAAGAAGTTGGACAGACCCACCCAGGTGAACAGGTCGTTCGGGGGCATGTGCTGCTGGTCATAGTTCGTGAACGCGACCGCAATCAGGATGAACAGCGGCACGATGGTAAATACCACAACGCCCAGCACAGGCAGGGTCAGCAGCGTGACGTAGAATTTCTCGTTCAGGTAGACGTTGATGTCCTGTAAGAAGTTGTTCGTCTTTTTGCCCGCTGCGCGGATTTTTTGCAGTTGGTAGTTGGAGGTGACCACCATCATGGCGGCCGCGATCAGCGCGGCGATGACCACGAAGCTGATCATGCTCATCAGCAGGATCTCGAAGGAGTTATCGTAATTGTTCACGACGTTTTTCATCGTCGTAACGTCGAACACCATCTCCATTTTGACAGTGCCCAGCGTGCCGAATTTAGCAAGATTCGGCGCACCGTAAAATGCTAGGAAGTAAAGCCCCAGACCCTCCACGAGGGTGACAAGGAGCGCTTTCATCAGCTGGCCGTGACCGATATAGCCAAGACCCCATACCAGAAACGAAACTTTGGTAAAGATATCACCTTTTGCAAAGGCTTCCCCAAAAGTCTGGAAGAAGTTCTTCTCGCCCGGCATGGCTTGCGTTGCAGTTTTCGCCACAGCGAAGTCCCCTTTCGTTCACACGATCTTCATAAATCATACGGATAAAACAGCCCGCTTGCATCAAGTGTTTTCTATCACAAGCGGGCTGTCTTATCAGATCATTTCTTTAATTATTATAGGTAGAAGCAGAGATTACTGGGTGACAGGAGCGGTGATACCGGCGACAGCGTCATCGACCAAAGTCTGGGTGTCCTTGCCATCGGGGTTGCCGTTGACGCAGATGGAGCCGAGGGTCTCGGCAGAAGCCCAGAAGTTGCCGCCAACGCGCTGCAGGTTAGCATACTCGGACTGGTCAACAACAGCGGTCAGAGCCGGAGAAGAAGCGGCTGCCAGAGCGTTGATGTTGGAGGGGCCCTGTGCGCGCTCATTGAAGCGCAGTTCCTCATTCTCTTCGTTGGTAACGAAGTCGGCCAGCAGCATAGCAGCACCGACGTTAGCGCTGTGGGGGTTGACACCGATCAGTTTGTAGCCGGAGAAGGAGGCCATCTGGACCTGCTCACCGTTCAGGGTGTAGGTAGGCAGCTTGCAGGCGGCGTAGTTGTCGCCCCAAACTTCAGCAGCGTCGTTTGCACGCCAGGTGCCGTTGACGCCAGCAACCAGAGTGCCGTCCTTCAGCTTACCGGTGAACTCCTCGTCCTTCAGGGCGATGAAGCCGGGGTTCTTACAGATATCAATGACAGCCTGGGTAACGTCAGCGCCCGGTGCCTCATTCCAGTTGCAGACGGTATTCACGCCGTCATCAGCCAAGCTCAGGTTCAAGCCAGCGCCAGCATAGAAGCTGTACAGGTACCAGCCGTTCGCAACGTCCATAGAGACTTTCTTGCCTGCGGCGGCTGCCTTTTCCATCATCGTGTCAAGGCTCTTGACGTCGTCCTCGGTGAAGAAGCTCTTGTCGTAGAACATGAAGTAGCCGTTGTCAGCGGTCAGGGGGTAAGCATAGATCTTGCCATCGACCGTGGCAGCATCGACAGACGCGGGAGTGTTGCGGCTCTTGATATCGTCCGCATTCAGCTGCACTTCCTGCAGGGCACCGGCCTTGACCAACTCGTTCAGCTGGTCATCGGCAAAAGCATAAACATCAGCAGCGGCGGTGGGGTCGGTCAGGACGGTATCCTTGGCCGTGGACTCGGACTGAGTTCCCAGATTGATGGTGATCTTGCCGCCGTAGTTGCCGTACTTCTCGATGAACTTGTCGCTGATCTCACGCAGCAGATCCTGATCTTCCTCAGCGCCCCACATGGTCAAGGTGACGTCCTGAGAGAAGGCGGAGGCAGCAGCCTGATCGAGAACGTCGCCCTCAGCGACTGCCTCGTCGGAAGCTGCGCTGGAAGCAGTATCGGCAGTAGACGCTGCCTCAGAAGTAGAAGTGGCGGTGGAAGCTGCGGAACCGCCGCAGGCTGCAAGGGACAATGCCATTGCGCCAGCCAGTGCCAGACTGATTTGCTTTTTCATGGTAAGTTCTCCTTCTTTATAAATATGTTCTCCAATGAACACCCTTGCGGTACTGCGCAACTTGCTTGCGCATCCGCTTTACAGTTCTTAGGATACAGGATTTTTGGATTATCGTCAATATACGGATTGCACGTCTTTTGCCTTTGAAATTTGTTTATTTTGACCATTAAAACGGTTCAAAACAGCGAAATCGCGCGCAACTTGCGCAACTTTCTCGTTGCGCAAAGCGATTATTGGGCAATTTTGTCGTGAAATGTCTAGTTTTTGAGGCAGCTTTTTGACGCTGTAACCGTTTTGTAAACTGCTGCGGCGGATGCCATACGCACAAAATAAAACCGCCCCGATGGTTACCGGGGCGGTGATAACAAGCAACTTACTTCGTGGACTCGCGCAGGATGACCTGATAGCCCTGCAGCTGGTGGCAGTTGATGTCCTTGCCTGCCAGAATGTCCAGCAGCATGCGGCAGGCGGTCGAACCGATGCGTTCGGCGTCGAACTGCACGGCCGAGATCGTGGGCGATAGGTCGAGCAGCAGCTCGCTGTCGTACAGGCTGGCAAGTCGGACGTCCTGCGGCACTTGAATGTGCCGGGCACGCAGCTCCTGCATCACGTTCAGGGCGAGACGGTCGTCGCAGCAGAGCAGACAGTCGGGGTGGTGCTCCAGCACGGCTTCGAGGGCATCGGTGCGCTGCTCGTCGCTTTCCAGCCCTGTGCGGATCAGCGATTGGTCGGCCTGCACGCCGAACTCTGCCAGACCGCGCAGGAAGCCGCGCAGTCGATCGGCGTTGACGGTGTAGGTGCCGCTGCCGCCGAGGTAGGCGATGCGGCGTGTGCCCATCTGCAGCAGCACGCGGGTCATCTCGTAGGCCGCGCCCATCTGATCGTTGTCTACCTGCGGGATCTCCGGGTCGTCGATGCGGCCGATCGCCACAAAGGGGGTGCTGTACTGCTGCAGCAGATCGACGCAGGGGTCGTCCGCCATGGTGCGGGACAGGATGACGCCGTCGACTTTGTAGCTGGAAAGCTGGCGCTCCAGCTGGTCGGTATCGGTCTCGCTGACGTAACAGAGCAGCAGGTCGTAGCCGCGCTGCGCGGCCATGGTGCAGACGCCGCCCATGCACTTGCGCAGGAAGGGCAGGTCAAGACGGATGAAGTGCTTCGGGATGACGAGGGCGATATTGTGTGTTGCACTCTGCACAACCGGCCGGGACGGCGGTGCCTCGCGGCCGGTCAGCCCGGCGTAGGCAAACACGCGGGCACGGGTCTCCTCCCCTACACGGCCTTTGCCGGAAAGAGCACGTGATACCGTTGATTTCGAGATGCCAAGTGCTTCTGCGATCTCGGCAATCTTCATGGAACTGCTGTTGCGGGGCATCGGTCATGCGCCCCTCCTCTCTTCAAAAATGTTGCGCATAAAGGTTGCGCACACTTCAAGCATAGCCTCCCCGCAAAATTGTGTCAATCCGCAAATCGTACAAAATTTGAGCAGGATATTTGGTAGAGTTGGCGGGCGGCTACTTTATAGCATGCTGTAAGGGTCGGGCGTGTCCGCCCCGCATCGGCACGGTAAATGCGATTTTGCATAGGTGGTTGCAGGGGGCGGCATATATGCCGCTACATCGACAAAAGCAAGCCAATATTACATATTTTATGAACAATCATTGCATAACTTGTAAACATTAGCACTCTACGCTTGACAGTGCTAATTGTGCGTGCTATTATAAAGGCGTTCCAAGGGAAAGAGGAACGGAAGAACCGAATCCCCAAAAGGAACAGCAAAACAAATTCAAAAGTCAACTGCACGTTCAGTAAACGTGCGGCCGATGAAAATTGGAGGAATGACTTATGATGATGGTTCCGTATATGTTCAATGAGGCTTTGATGGATGATCTGTTCAGCAACGATTGGGAACGCGATTTCGACCGCGCCATGAGTGCCGCTGCACCCCGCAATATGTTTGGCAAACGCGCCGCTAATGTGATGAAGACCGACGTTCGCGAAAACAAGGACAGTTACGATGTCTTCGTTGATCTGCCCGGCTTCAAGAAGGAGGACGTCAAGCTAGACTTGGAGAACGGCTACCTGACCATCAGCGCCCAGCGCAATGAGGTGCTGGACGACAAGGACAGCGAAGGCCATTACATCCGTCAGGAGCGCGCCACCGGCAGTTGCGCCCGCAGCTTCTACGTTGGCAAGGAGCTGGAGCCCAAGGACATCAGCGCCAAGTTTGAGAACGGCATCCTGAGTCTGCACCTGCCCAAGGCCGAGGCCAAGCGCGTCGAGCCCAAGCAGACGCTGATCGAGATTGAGTAACGATACTTGTTACCGTCTCACCTGTCAATAAAATAACGTCCGGCCGCAGCCCCAAAATGCGGGGCTGCGGCCTTTTGTTTTGCCGGAAAATGTGCTACAATCCATATATATGCTACAAAAATACAGGAGGGATCCCGCCCGTGCAATATTCCGACGAACATCTGCGCTATCTGCGCCTGCTATCCCAGAAATACCAGACCGTCGCGGCGGCGGCCAGCGAGGTCATCCGCATCGAAGCGCTGCTGCGCCTGCCCAAGGGCACCGAGCATTTCATGAGCGACCTGCACGGCGAGCATGAAGCCTTTGTACACATCTTAAACAGCGCGTCGGGCGTCATCCGTGAGAAGATCGATACCGTGCTGGGCAAGGGTGTCCCCGCCGAGGAGCGTGCCGAGCTGGCGACCCTCGTTTACTACCCGAACCAAAAGCTGCCGGAGCTGAAAGCCCGCCAGAAAGACCTGCACGCGTGGTATCGGCTGACACTGCTGCGGCTTATCGATCTGTGCCGGTTCGTGTCCAGCAAGCACACCCGCGACCACGTGCGCCGCTGCCTGCCCCAAAACTGCGGCTATATCCTTGACGAGCTGCTCCACGCACACTTCGAGGATCACGACAAAGACCAGTATTACGGCGAGATCATTGAGAGCATCATCCGCTACGACCGCGCCGATGCCTATATCATCCGCTTCTGCGAGGTCATCAAGCGGCTGGCCGTCGACCGGCTGCACATCGTGGGCGAC
Source organism: uncultured Gemmiger sp. (assembly GCA_934502625.1). GTDB lineage: Bacteria > Bacillota > Clostridia > Oscillospirales > Ruminococcaceae > Gemmiger. The sequence continues at coordinate 7,980 of CAKSUQ010000020.1, read as the reverse complement.
CTGTTCGACCGCGGCCCCCGCCCCGACCGCATCCTCGACAGCCTGATGGCACACCATCAGGTCGACATCCAGTGGGGCAACCACGACGTCGTCTGGATGGGCGCAGCAGCGGGCAGCCCGCTGTGCATCATGACCGTGCTGAAAACGACGCTGGCCTACAACAACCTCGACACGCTCGAAGGCGGCTACGGCATCAGTCTACGGCGGTTGGAGCGGTTCGCCCAGCACACCTACGCCGACTCCGACGTTTCGCGTTGGCTGCCCCACGCCGACCCGCGCACGGCAGCGGGCGACCTGACCGCCGCCGCGCGGATGCACAAGGCCGTGACCGTCATGATGCTGAAGCTGGAAGCGCAGGTCATTGCCCGCAACCCGGACTTCGATTTGGCCGGGCGGGACTTTTTGAACTGCATCGACTTTGCCGAGGGTACGATCCATTATTTCGGCAAGGTCTATCCCCTGCTGGACTGTGACTTTCCCACCGTTGACCCGGCTGCACCCACCGCGCTGACCGCCGACGAGCAGAAGGTCGTGGCCGGGTTGGTGCGCAGCTTTGCCGAGAGCGAGCGCCTGCAGCGCCACGTGCAGTTTTTGTACGCCCACGGTGCCTTCTATAAAATTTGCAACGGCAACCTGCTGTACCACGGCGCGGTGCCGATGACCGAGGACGGTGCGTTCGCGGCTATCACGTTTGAGGGTGTTGCCCGCAGCGGCAAGGTACTGTTCGACTATTGCGACCGCCGTGCGCGGCAGGGCTACAGTGCGCCGGTGGGCAGCCCCGCACGGCTGGCCGGGCAGGATTTCCTGTGGTATCTGTGGTGCGGGGCGAAATCGCCGCTGTTTGGCCGCAGTGCCATGACGACCTTCGAGCGGCTGTATATTGCCGACCCCGCCGCCCATGTTGAGGTGAAAGACCCCTACTACCAGCATATCGCCAACCCGCGCACGGCCGAGCGCATCCTGCGGGAGTTTGGCTTGGAGGGCGAGGGCTGCCACATCGTGAACGGCCACGTCCCGGTGCGCGCCATCGAGGGTGAAAGCCCCATCAAGGGCGGCGGGCGGCTCATCATCATCGACGGCGGCTTCTGCCGTGCCTACCACCAGCGCACCGGCATTGCGGGGTACACGCTGGTCTACAACTCCCGCGGGCTGATCCTGCGCACCCACCAGCCGTTTGAAAACACCGAGAAGGCCATCCACGAGGACGAGGACATCGCGTCGAAGAGTGAGTACATTTATACCGCGCCCCAGCGTATCCTCGTGCGGGACACCGACGAGGGCGCGCGCAAGCAGGCGCTGATCCACGACCTGTGTGCGTTGATCGAGGCCTATCAGGCGGGTGTTATCCCGCAGGGCATCGCGCAGGAAATATGATTGTTGAATTTTATAAAAACAGGATTATAATAAGAAAGTAAGCAGACCGTAGGGGCGGGCCTCTGGTCCGCCCGTGCCCGATTGCGGCAAGGCAAAGTGCCACGGGCGGAGCAGAGCCCCGCCCCTACATGCGTGTATACAGATAGTTACAGGAGGTCAAAACATTATGGCTTGCACTACCATTCTGGTCGGCAAAAATGCGTCGTATGACGGGTCTACGATGATCGCCCGCAACGACGATTCCGGCTCCGGCCATTTCACCGCGAAAAAATTTACCGTCTACCAGCCGCAGGACTACCCCGCGGTGTATAAGTCCGTGATTTCCGGCGTTGAGATCCCCCTGCCCGCAGGCGGGCTGCGGATGACCGCCGTGCCCAACGCCGTCGAAGGCAAGGGTCTGTGGGCGGCCAGCGGTGTCAATGCCGCCAACGTCGGCATGACCGCGACCGAGACCATCACCTCTAACCCGCGCGTGCTGGGCGCTGACCCGCTCGTCAAAAACGGCATCGGCGAAGAGGACATCGTCTACCTCGTGCTGCCCTACGTCCGCACCGCCCGTGAGGGGGCGCAGCGCCTTGGCAGCCTGCTGGAGCAGTACGGCACCTACGAGATGAACGGCATCGCGTTTCAGGACGTCGACGAGATCTGGTGGCTGGAGACGATCGGCGGGCATCATTGGATGGCGCGCCGCGTGCCCGATGACGTCTATGTCGTTATGCCGAACCAGCTGGGCATCGACACGCTCGACCTCGACGACGCGCTGGGCGCGCAGAGGGATTTCATGTGCTCGGCCGACCTGCGCGACTTTATCGCAAAGTATCACCTCAATCTGTCGCAGGACGGTGCGCTGAACCCGCGCGACGCCTTCGGCAGCCACGATGACGCCGACCACGTCTACAACACGCCGCGCGGCTGGTACATGCTGCGCTATTTCAATCCCAACACCTTCGCGTGGGACGGCGCGGACGCCGACTTCACGCCACGCTCGGACGATCTGCCGTGGTGCATGATCCCGGAAAAGAAGATTACGCCGGAGGATGTAAAGTACGTCCTGTCGTCCCATTACCAGGGCACGCCCTATGACCCGTATGCGGCCGCGGCAGCCGAAAAGGGCATCTATCGCCCCATCGGTGTGAACCGCAACGACTTTATGGCGCTGATCCAGCTGCGCCCAGACATGCCGGAGGATTTCCGCGCCGTCGAGTGGCTGGCCTTCGCGTCCAACGCCTTCAACACGATGGTGCCGTTCTACGCCAACGTCGACACGACGCCGGAGTACCTGTCCAACACGACGGGCGATGTTTCCACCGACAATTTCTACTGGGCAAGCCGTCTGCTGGCCGCCATGGCCGACGCGTCCTACGCGAAGTCAGTCTTCCACATCGAGCGCTACACCCTGAGCGTCGCCGGCAAGGCAAACCACCTTATCAACGCCTACGACGACGCCCTGCGTGCCGAGACTGACCCCGCCGCCCGCGCCGCCCTGCGCGAAAAGGCCAACGAGGAAGTGGCCGCCATGGCAAAGGCCGAGACGACCGATGCCCTGAACAAAGTCCTGTTTGAGCTGAGCTGCGGCATGAAGAACGCGTATTCCCGGTCGGATGCGTAAATAATTCCCACATGATCCATACGAAAGCGAGGGACGTACCCATTGCGGTGCGTCCCTCGCTTTTTATAGTTCTTTCACTACGTACAAAATGCCCTTGTCCGTTTCCTGCGCCGCCGTGGTTCTGCCGGGCGCAAGGCAGGCCGCAGGGTCAAACCCGACAAACCGCCCGCCCTCTACGGTGATGACCCCATCCCCTACGCTGTACAGCAGGTGGTCGGCGCTGTCGCCCTTTACGGCGTACAGGCCGCCGTGCAAAACCACCTGCCCCGCCGCCGCACAGACGGCACAGGATCCGGCGCCGCCCAGATAGCGGCCGCCGTACAGGTCCACGCGGCAGCCCTGCCCGCGGGCGTAAATGGGGCAGCCTACGCGGCTGTGGCTGCGGGCGGTAGCCTGTATCAAGCCTTTGCCATGTACTGTCAGGGCCGCACCGTCGGCCAGCTGTATCGTGCCTTTCAGGCGGTAGCCGTTCAGGTGCAGGGCGGCGGCCTTGCCGGGGGCGATCACACAGTCTATGCAATGGCCGTCGGCGTCGGTAAAGGCGGTGTCGGCCTGCAGGGTGACATCCTCCCCCGCCGCCAGCCGTGCGGCGATCTCGGCCCCGCTCTGCGGCTCCGGCAGGGCAAAGGCATCGCTGTCCCCGGCCTGTTCGCGGCGGTAGGCCCTGAACAGCCGCACCGTCTGCACCGCCTGCGAAAGGATCAGCAGGGCAAAGGGCAAAAAGATACACAGTAGATACCCGGGCGTCGTTTTCAAAAAGTTAAAGAACAGCCCCACCTTCGGCAGATGCCCGGCATACCGGCCAATTACATCGCTGTACGGCACAACGGCTTCATCGTCTGTGTCGGTGGTCGTGCCGTAGGTGGTAAACCCCGGCGCGCCGTCGGCAGTGGTGGTCAGGGCGCGTATCTTGTGGGTGACGGTATCGCCGTAGTTGCTGTCGTTGCGGCTGGTAAAAGCAATGATATCCCCCGGCTGTAGGGTGCCGGGGTCCACATGGCGCACAAAAACCAAATCGCCCGCGCTGAAATCCGTTGCCGACATCGAATCGGACAGGACGATGAACGCCTTGTAGCCGAACCACTCTTTATCCGTGCGGTTCAAAAACAGGGTGGATACCAAAGTAAACAGCAAAATGCTGACGGATAAAACCGCCAGCACTGCTGCAAAGATACGGACAAATCTGTCCGCCGCTTTTTTCATAAAGATTCCTCGTGTTATCAATCAAAAAGTCCGGTCGGGTTGTTCTTGGTCTGCACAGCGTCGGCGCACAGCACAAAGCTCATGCGGGTCTGCTGGGCGGCGTTGCCGGTGTTTTCCGGGCAGTGGAACGACGCTTGCAGGGTCCTGGCCTGGCCCACGGCCAGCACAGCGGGGGCTGTGGCGGCGGTGCTGCGGGTCAGCCCGGCCAGCGTGCCGGTGTACAAAACGTCGCTGCCGTCGGTCAGCGTCACTTCCAGCACATCGGCAAGCTCGCCGCTCACGTCGCGGAAATAGAGCTTATAGTACACATCCGCCGTGCCGGTGTTGGACAGGGTGAAGTCTTTGTTGACCGTCATGCCCGGCTCAAACAAATATTCATCCTCGGTCAAAATTGGCTTGCCGCCGTTCAGGTCAATGGCGACGGTGCCGGTGGTAAAGCGGTTTTGGGGCACCTGCACCCGGGTCAAGCCCACAGCGCAGGTCACGACCGCCAGCACGGCGGCCAGCAGCAGCGCCAGCAGCGCGGCGCGGCGGTAAGCGCGGGGATCACTTGCGTTCATGGTCATCCCCCTTTCGCCTGGCAATGACCAGTGTGGCCAGTGCAATGGCAGAAACGGCCATAATGACCACCACGACCACCAGCGGGAAGCTGTCGGAGGTCTGGGGCATTGCGGTCAGCGCTTTTACAAAACCGGGTTTGCCGGTCAGCTGCCCGGTGGCACCGCCCGACGTGGCGGTGCTGTCAGACGCTGCCGAGTTCGTGCCCGGCGCAGGCGCAAGCTCGTCCACCCACCAATTCAAATCGGCGGTCATGGTCAGGCTTTGGTACTCGTTGCCCGCGCTGGTCGGCAGGGCGACGGTGACGCAGTAGGTCATGGCGTCGGTGGTATCGGCGGCTGCGCCGGGCACATCCACCGGCAAAACGGCGGGCACATCGGCAAAGGTGCCGCTGTACAGCTGGGTGTTGTTGCAGGTCACGGTCAGCTGCAAGCCGCCCGCAAGGGGCGCAGCGGCATCGTCCGGCCCGGCGGAGAAGTAGAGCGTCACCTTGCCCCGGTGGGAGACGTTGACGGTGAACTCTTTCTCGGCAGTGTCGCCGGGCAGCATATTGGGCAGGGCAAAGGCCTGTGCCGCACTGGCATTGCCGCGGTACAGCGCCAGCGTGGCCTGCTTTTGCGGGGCGCGGTGGGCTGTGCGGGCAGGTGCGGCAAAGGCGACCGGGTCAGCCTGGGTGGTTTCTTCACTTTGTGCGGGTTTGGTTTCGGGCGCGGCGGTGGCCGCCGGGGTCACGGTGGGTTCCGGGGTGGGTTCAGCCGTCGGCTCCGGTGTCGGCTCGGCGGTGGCTGCCGGGGTGGGGGTCGGCTCGGCAGTAGGTTCCGGCGTGGCTGTCGGCGTAGGCTCCGGGGTGGGGGTCGGTTCTGCCGTGGGGGACGGCGTGGCCGCAGGTTCCTCCGCAGTCAGTGCGGCGGGGGCCGGCGCGGCGGCCAGCACGGTGTCGGGGGCTATGGTTTCCTCGTCGAGGACGACGGGGGCGTCCGCCTCGGAGTCGTCAGATTGCCCGGCGTTATTGCTCCAAGTGCCAGCCTGGATATCGGCGACCTGCACGGTGGCGGTGCTGGTGAAGTAGGCCGACGTACTGCCCACATACAGCGATGCAAACAGCGCCGACCCCGCCGCCGTCAGGCAGAGCGCCCGCAGCAGGGTCTTGTGATTGGGATTTGGCATAAAAAGCATCCTTTTAAGGTTGTAATTTACAGCAAGCAAAGGGCGTAAACGATCCAGTTTGCGCCCTTTGCTTGCCGCCCCTCCGGGGAGGGGACGGCAAATTTAGAAAGGATAAGATGAGAAAAGCGGATTAGTTGACAGACAGGTTATAGGTGCCTGCGCCGAGCTGACGAGGTGCAGCGGTAGAATCCTTGACCATCACGGCAGTAGGCGTAACCAGTTTTGCCGTCAAAGCGTGAGACGCCTTGCCAGTACGATAGTCACCGAGCAGAATGTCACCGTTCGTGCCAATCGTATTGGTGAAATGGTTGTTCTTGAAAGTTCCATTCAAAGTGCCTGTCGTGCTGTTGTTGACAAGACGCAGGGGGGCAAAGTAGTCGTTACTTGTGTCTACTTTACCGCACTTATCAAAGGTGCAGTTTTCTACCGTGACATCCATGTTCCCCCCCTGCTTGTGAGCGATGTTGACAGGGGCGCAGTTGTTCGTGAATTCGCAGTTCTTTATGACAATAGAACCGTCTGCGGTAGTGTGGATAATGGAATCGGTAAAGCCGGTAGCTTTGCAGTTCTCGAGAACGACATTGATTTTACCAGCGGCGATTTCACTGCCGCGGTACATGACGAAGTTGCTATTGTCGTTCTCACAGCCAATCATCGTCACGTTCCAAGTGTCGTCGCGGCCATCAACAGGCTGACCCCAAACGGTAATATTCTTTGCATTATAAATAGTAACGTTTGTTTCGCCGTTGGCAGGTGCTGCATAAGTACCAATAGAAATGTCTTTACCCTCAAAGTCTGCGCCATTTGCATAGATGGTTACATCATTTGTGACGTTGGCATGTGTTTGTAAAGTGACGGCGGCGTCCTCTTTCATATAAAGAGTAGTTGCCTCACCGGATGCGAGGGCAGATTGAACGTTGGCATAATAATTGCCGTTGGCATCTACAACCGTGTTATTGCCTGTGAAAGTATCCTTCGACACGCCAGCCGGGTAGACAACCGGGTACTGTGCATTAGCATCATAGTCATTACCGTTGCTGTCATATTCTACAGTATCCTGTGTAGCAACAACTGCAATGGCAAGGCCACTAAGCGTCTGTCCCTGACCTTCTGTTGCAGCGGGATTCATTTCACCAATCAAATAGAAAGCATCGGAATTTGCATTGCCTGCCAAATGGCCTTCAAACTGACTTACATCTACTCGCTGCTCCGTGCCGGTGGCATCTTTATATGCGATGTAAAATGTGATGGCGTTATACAAAGCCTTGTTCGCGTCTGTAACGTTCATTCCAAGCTGGAACTTATATTTCAGTGCGAGGTTTCCGTCGTTCTGTATCTTAAATTCCTTCGTCGTGAAAGTAACGCCTGGTTCCCACAAAATGTTCGAGTTTCCGTTTTTGTCAACAAAATTGACGGTGTTATTTTCAAGTTCAGAACCATCTGTATTCACAATTTTAACTTTCAATGTACCTGCCGTAACATTACTTACACTTGTCGTGGCCGTGCTCGTGAACCACGCAAACGTTGTGCCAATCAGCAGCGCAGCGGTCAGCGTCAGGGCAATGGCGCTGACAAGCAGGCTGCGCTTGACCGATGTTCGGTTGTCTTTCATTTAAATTCCTCCTAATTTTTTCAAAACTGTCAAATACAGTTTCAACGAATACCCATATTTTACTACTGGGGGGGGGTAAGGCTATTCGCAATTTCACAGAATATACATGAATTTTCTTGTGGATTTTTTACAAAAAGGGGGATTTTTGGGGGAAAGGGGCGGCAAAGTGGGTGCAAAAGCCCCTCCGCCTTCGCTCCGCTCGCCCGGCACAATCTGCGGGGCGTCGGGGACGCCGCCCCCTACAACGTGTATTTTTTAAAATTCAAACTATTTTACAATAATGTCACAATCTTTCCGCAGATTTATTCTTGCTTTTACTCCCAAAGCTTTGTATAATAAATGTCAGGATGGGGCACTAGGAGGCTGACTTAGTCCCCTGTTCCCCATTCAGCCAAAAGTATAGAGAAAGAGGTATATGTAAACATGGCAAATCTGGATTTGACTAAGTATGGCATTA
>CAKSUQ010000019.1 GCA_934502625.1 uncultured Gemmiger sp. | reverse complement strand
TTTCAACAACGCTCATGGTACGATCTCCTTGCATTTTAAAGATATTCAGCCTGCCGTGCAGGCAATGTGAAACTTAATGATTTTCCAGCGCCATCATCTTGTCGATGCGATTCTGGTGGCGGCCGCCCTCAAACTCGGCGTTCAGGAAGGCGTCGACGATCTGGCAGCCCAGCCCGGCACCCACGACGCGGCCGCCCAGACACAGGGCGTTGGCGTTGTTGTGGCGGCGGGTGAACTCTGCGCTGAAGGTGTCGCTGCAGCAGCAGGCGCGGATGCCCTTCATCTTGTTGGCGCACATCGACATGCCCACGCCGGTGCCGCAACACAGGATGACCAGCGCGCAGCTGCCGTCCTGCACGGCCTTGCAGCCCTTGGCGGCAAAGTCGGGGTAGTCGACGCTGGCGGTGGAGTCGGTGCCAAAGTCGGTGTAGGCGATGCTCAGCTCGTCCAGATGCGCCTTGATGGCCTCTTTCAGCTCATAGCCGCCGTGGTCGGCAGCCAGTGCGATCGGTTTGTCAAACTTCATGATGTTTCCCCTCTGCTTTTTCACGTTCCGCGCGCTCGCGCTCGGCCTGACTCAGCCGGTGGTAATCCGGCAGCAGGGCGGCGGGAGGCACGCATGCGCCGTTTTCCCACATAGCCTTTGCGGCCAGAGCCACGCCCGCACCGCGCAAAACCTGCAGCGGCTGCGGCGCAGCAACGACGCCCAGAACACTCTTATAAGTATTGTAGCACAAATTTGCACCGTCGCCAACAAAAAACAGCGGTTTTTTACAGCTTTGAACAAAATTTTCCAAGGCAGTGACCGGCGCGGCCTCGTCGGGGGTCAGACGGTCGTGGGTCGCCAGGTCGAACGCGCCCCAGTACACCTGCCCGCGGCGGGCGTCCTGTGCGCCGATGACGGTGCCCTCGCCCGCCAGTCCGTAGGCCAGCGCGGCCATGGTGGAAACGCCCGCGCAGGGGATCTGTTTGGGCAGTGCCAGCCCCTTGACGACTGCCAGCCCGATGCGCAGCCCGGTAAAACTGCCGGGACCGTTCGTCACGCCCAGCACGTCGAGGCCGTCGACGGTCAGGCTGCAAGCCTTTAGCGCCGTGTCGATCATGGGCAGCAGCGTTTCGCTGTGGGTCAGGCCATTGTTGCACTGTGCCTCGTACAGCAGGACATCGTCCCGCAGCACCGCCACAGCCGCCGTTTTGCCTGCCGTGTCTACAGCAAGGATATTCATAGGATCACCTGTTTATTATAATATAGCCTTCCCCTGAGGGGGAAGGTGGCCGCGCGAAGCGAGGCCGGATGAGGGGCGGCGCTCCCGCGATTGCCCGTGAATGGGTGGCTGCGGCAAGGCTGCGGCGGGGTGAGGGCACCCCGCCCTACATCCTGTTGAAAAGTGGTGCGTAGGGCGGCATGCCCTCATGCCGCCGCAACCGTGCGGCGGCCGCACAGCTCCTGGGTCGTCGAGGACGCCGACCCCTACAGCCGCAGAGGCTTTACCCAATCGTAATCTTCCTCGTCGTCTCATCCACCCGCTCGATATGGATGCGGATGGGATTCTCCAGATCCAGCAATTCCGCGCAGTTCTCGCTCCATTCGCAGGCGACGACAGCACCCATGTCGAGATAGTCGTAGAACCCGGCGGCAGCAAGGTCGCCCTCGGTGTGGATGCGGTAGAGATCAAAATGCGCGAAGGGCCGCGCGCCGCGGTAAAAATTCACGATGGCGAACGTCGGGCTGGACACCGGGTCGGTGCAGCCCAGCCCCTCGGCCAAGCCCTGACAGAACGCGGTCTTGCCCGCGCCCAAGCCGCCGGTGAACGCAATCAGCGCCCCGGCGGGCAGCGTTTTGGCAAGCTCGCGGCCAACCGCGACGGTCTCCTCCCGCGAATGGGTCACAAATTCCTGCATAGGTAAGCTCCCTGCCTGCGGCCGAATAATGAGGTGGCCGCACTCGTATATATTATAGTACACAAAATGCGATTTGTAAATTTTATTCTGCAAAGTTGGCAAAACCCGCCGATATGCGGTATAATAAAGCCACAAAACAGGGAAAGGAGACCGCCCATGTATCCGCTGATCCGCCGGTATCTGCGCCGGGTCGATGTGTTTTATCTGCTGCTGTGCGCGGCGTGCTCGGCGCTCAGCGTCGTGGTGCTTGTGTCCATCGGGCAGACGCAGCTTGGCTCCAACAACAAGGCGTCGGTACAGCTTATTGCCAGTCTGCTGGGGCTGATGCTGGCGGTCATCTTCTCGACGGCGGACTATCACGCGCTGGCACGGGCGTGGCCGCTGCACGCTACGGTGGCGTGGGGGCTGGTGCTGCCGACGCTGTTTCTGCACAACGTCAATACCGGGCTGCTCACGATCGGCTACGACGCGGGCGGTACGTCAAACTACAGCTGGTACCGGGTCGGCGGCATGACCTTCCAGCCTGCCGAGCTGGCGAAGATCAGCTTCATCCTGACGCTGGCGCTGCATTTAAGCAGCGTGCGCGGGCGGGTCAACCAGCCGAAAAATCTGCTGCTGCTTCTCCTGCACATTGCGCTGCCTGCGGCGGCCATCCATGTGCAGGGCGACGACGGTACGGCGCTGGTCTTTTTGGGCATCGGCCTTGTCATGCTGTACGCGGGCGGGCTGTCGCACTGGCTGGTGGCGGGCGGCCTTGCGGCGGGCATTCTGGGCGGCGGGGCACTGCTGGTCTCGCACCCCGGCCTTTTGAAGGGCTACCAGTTCCAGCGCATTCTGGCCGTGCTGACGCCCGATGACCCTGCGCTGGCGGACATCGCCTACCAACAGAACAAGGGCGCGATGGCCATCGGCACGGGCGGCCTGACCGGGCAGGGACTGTTCGGCGACGAGTACATCTTTGTGCCGAACGCATGGAACGATTTTATTTTTGCGTACCTCGCAAATGTGCTGGGCTTTGTCGGCGCGGCGGCGGTGCTGTTGCTGCTGCTTGCGCTCTGCCTGCGCACGCTGCAGACCGGGCTGCGCTGCCCCGACGCGCTGGGGTGCAATATCTGCGTCGGCATCTTTGCGGCGCTGTTTTTGCAGTGTACGATCAACCTCGGCATGAATTTGCAGGTGCTGCCGGTCATCGGCGTGACGCTGCCGTTCTTCTCGGCGGGCGGGTCAAGCGTCGTCATGATGTACCTCTGCGTCGGCATTGTGCTCAGCGTCGGGATGAACACCCGCCGCAGCAAACTGGACGCGGAGCGGATACTATAAAAATAGCGGGAGCTGCTGTTGCGCGGCTCCCGCTTTTGCTTACTCTGCGGTTTTGGGGTCGGGCATGAACAAACCGGGAATCAGGCAGACCGCCGCCGCGCCCACAAGGATGAACACCGTGCGGGACAACCAGTTCAGGCTGCCGCCCAGCAGCCAGCCCACGGCGTTGAACCCCCAGATGCCGTAGATGCCCCAGTTTATGCCGCCGATAATGGCCAGCAAAAGTAAAACTTTTTTGAAACAAGACATGGGTGATACCCTCCTTTGTGGGAGAGTATGTGCGGGTAACGGGAAAGTTATGCACATCCCCCATTATCGCAAATTCGCCGTATACCTTTGTAGGGGGGCGTCTTGCAAAAGCAAACACAGGTCGTGTATAATCGACACAAAGGAAGGTGGGGGCGAGATGCTGGGGCTTTATCTGGAAGCACTGGAAAACAGCTCTGACGAAGAGCTGTTTACCCAAGTGTATGAGCGTTGTAAGCGGCTGGTATATCACACGGCGTACAAGGTCGTGCAGGACAGCTATTTAGCTGAGGATGTGTTGCAGGAGGTTTTCTTGCAGCTGGCGAAAAATTTTACACGGGTCTATCGGGATGATGCACATAAAATGGCGGCGTATCTTGCCATCTGCGCCAAAAGCCGCGCCGTTGACCTGCTGCGTGCGCAACGGGAGACTGTAGGCGAAGAAGATGCAGCACTTGACATTGTTGCGGATAATGCTCCGCTGCCGGAGGATGCTGTCATTGACGCGGAGAGCGCTGCACAGTTGACAGCACTGCTGGAAAAACTTGCGCCGATTTACAAAGCACCATTGCAGTTGAAGGCGCTTGGCTATACGAACAGTGAAATCGCGTCAGCGCTGTGTTTAACAGAAAGCACTGTGCGTCAGCGCCTTGTGCGTGGGCGGAAAATTTTGTGGAAGGAGCTGCACGATGGAAACAAATGAAACAAAAATTTCCTTTGACGCGGCTCTGGAAATGGCGTTGCACGCCGAAATCGACTGTGAGCTAGCGCAGACACCATCCCCGGCGGAACTGAAACGGCAGTACCCTGATACGTCGCGCTGGGACGCGCGTTTGTACGCCGCCCTGAAAAGGCAGACACGGCACAGCCATATGCGCAAGCGGCTGGTGATGGTTTTGCTGGTGACAGCGCTGCTTGTGGCGGGCGTTTTTGCTGCAAACGCCGAACTGCGCCATGCAATCTACACAGCCGTTATACAATGGCTGCCGACCGAAATGCACCTGACTTATGAGACCGAGGGCGACACGCTGACAGCTTTGCCGGAGGGGTTCACTGACCGCTACACGCCGCCGGGCTTTGTACTGGACGAGGTGCAGTACATCGACACGCCGGAGATGTTCTTCCACGGGTACGATGCCGAAAATGGGCAGAATTACATCGTGAGTTGCTATGCCATCGGACCAGTTGCGTCGGAGGAGATCATGGACAACGAACACACGGTCTACACTGAAACAACCGTCAACGACAAGCCCGCAACGTTGGGGACAAGTTCAAACTTTGACGGTTCGACAACGTATTATCTTTTTTGGGAGCAAGATGGTGTTGCGTGTACGGTGGTAGGAAATGTGTTACGTGAAGAATTACAGCGTGTGGCGGAAAATATAAACTGAGCAAAGGGCGTTTGTCTGTTTTTGACAAAACGCCCTTTGCTTTTCTGGTAAAAAGAGAGAAAGCGATAAAATCCTGTCACACGAAACCGGGTGGCTGCGTTCTACAGGCAGAAGGGAGCGTGAAGCGCATATGAAGAAGATCCTTGCAGGGGTGTGTCTTGCGGCGGTGTTGGGCGTTGCGGTTTGGCACGCGCCGTGTACACAGTGGCAGTGCGACCGCATTGTCGACCGTGCGGTGGTGGAATACGGCATCGAGGTGCCGGACATAGCCGACTATAAAGCCTACGTCTGGGAAGAAACGCAGGCGCAGGGCTTGACAGCGCGCCAGCTGAAAGCGTGGTTCGCGGCGGACTTTGCCGATGCCCCCGCGCGCAAAGCCCTGAACGACGCCCGTGCCGCCGACGAGTTTGTCAACACCGCCGGGGAAGCCATGGTCGTACTGCAGAAAATAAACGCTGAGCAGTACAAAAATTATCAGCTGGGCGCGGGGGAATTTGCCGCGCGGGCGGATTACCTTGACACATTGCAGTTGGACAAGGCGGCCTTTAAAGCGCAGCTGGAACGCGAGCTGTACGAAGGGACGACGGGCGGGCTGGTTGAGCGGCTGGGCATTGAAGATTGCGGCTGAAACGGGCGGTGGATTTTGAACGGGCGTCTGCCGCAATGTTGCCGGGCGGCATATATGCCGCCCCTACAGTATGCCGTGAACGGACGGTTTGTAGGGGACGCATATGCGTCCCGTGGCACCCTGCGGCAGCCGGAAACTTCCCCGGAGCGGTCAAGACCGCTCCCTACAGAGCACCCGTGAACGACATTCTGTAGGGAGCTTGCCCCCTCCGAGTACACAAAAAACCGCCCATGCCAATCCCGGCATGGGCGGTGTTTGTATTGCAATTAGTTCTTCAGTGCCTGCATCGGGGCGGGGATGCGGCCGCCGCGGTGGATCATGACGGCGGGACTGAACTTGCTGATGGGCATGATGGGCGCGTGACCCAGCAGGCCGCCGAAGTCCAGCACATCGCCGGCCTTGTGGCCGATGGCGGGGATGACGCGCACGGCGGTGGTCTTGCTGTTCACCATGCCGATGGCAGCTTCGTCCGCGATCAGGCCGCTGATGACCTCGGCGGAAGTGTCGCCGGGGATGACGACCATGTCGATACCCACCGAGCAGACCGCTGTCATAGCCTCCAGCTTTTCCAGCGTCAGGCTGCCGCAGTTGGCGGCGTTGATCATGCCGTCATCTTCCGACACGGGGATGAACGCGCCGGACAGGCCGCCCACGTGGTTGGACGCCATGACACCGCCCTTTTTGACCGCGTCGTTCAGCAGGGCAAGGCAGGCCGTGGTGCCGCAGCAGCCGCAGCTTTCCAGACCCATCTCTTCGAGGATATTCGCAACGCTGTCGCCGATGGCGGGCGTCGGGGCAAGCGACAGGTCAATGATGCCGGCGGGCACGCCGAGACGCTCGCTGGCGAGGTTCGCCACCAGCTGCCCCAGACGGGTGATCTTGAACGCCGTGCGCTTGACAAGCTCGGCCACCTCGTCCATCGGGGCGTCCTTGGGCAGCTTTGCCAGCGCGGCGCGCACTGCACCGGGGCCGGAAACGCCGACGTGGATCTCGCAGTCCGGCTCGCCCGCGCCGTGGAATGCGCCCGCCATGAACGGGTTATCCTCCGGCGCATTGCAGAAGACGACGAGCTTCGCGTCGCCCATGCACATATTGTCCTTCGTCAGCTCGGCGGTCTCGCGCACGACCTGCCCCATCAGTTTGACGGCATCCATGTTGATGCCGGACTTCGTCGAGCCGATATTGACGCTGGAGCAAACGATATCGGTCTCGGCCAGCGCGCGGGGGATGGCCTCGATCAGGCGTTTGTCGCCCGCCGAAAAGCCCTTGTGCACCAGCGCGCCGAAGCCGCCGATGAAGTTGACGCCCACGGCCTTGGCCGCGCGGTCAAGCGCATGGGCGTATTTGACCGGGTCGGCGTCGGGCGAAGCGCCCAGCAGCATGGCGATGGGCGTGACGCTGATGCGCTTGTTGACGATGGGAATGCCGTACTCGGCGCTGATGCCGTTGACGACGGGCACCAGATTGCCTGCCAGACGGACGATCTTGTTGTAAATTTTCTCGCAGGCCTTGTCGCCGTCGGGATCGATGCAGTCCAGCAGGCTGATACCCATAGTGACGGTGCGGACGTCGAGGTTCTCAGCGGTGAGCATCTCGATCGTCTCCATGATGTCGCGGCTGTTGATGATTCTCATGTGGCCGCCCCCCTTAAATGGTGTGCATGGCGTCGAAGACTTCCTGCCGGGTCACGGTGACCTGCATCTTCATCTCCTTGCCCAGCTCCGCGAAGCGGTCGCGCACAGCGGCGGCTTCGGCGGTGGACTTGCTCAGGTCGACCAGCATGATCATGCAGAACATCTCCTGCATGATGGACTGGGAAACATCCTCGATGTTGATATTCAGCTCGGCGCAGACCGCGCTGACCTTGGCGACGACGCCCACGGTGTCCCGCCCGATGACAGTGATAACAGCTTTCATAGTATGACCCCCTCATAGTTACCCGGCAGTGGCTGTAGGGGGCGGCGTCCTCGACGCCCCACAGGCGGAGCACAGCCCCGCCCCTACGTTCAGCCGGATTAGAGTTATTATAACAAAGATTGCGGTAAGAGTAAAGAATTTGACGAGAAGTAATACTTTTTGCGGGAGGTGGGCTTCTGCCATACGGGGCGTCGGGGACGCCGCCCCCTACAACTCCGTAGGGGCGGATTCCATATCCGCCCGTGGAATTTGGCGGCTGCCGTGGCTGCCCGTTTAAAACTCCGCCGAGTGTTCCTCGCCGCGTATGTCATCCCGCTGCAACTCCGCCAGCAGCTCGTCCTCGCCGCCGTGCAGCAGCAATTTTTCGCTGTACTGCTCGAACCGCTCGCAGTCGTTTTCGGCCAAGAACGGCGCGGAATCGGGACCCAGCGCCAGCTCATTGACGAAGACGACCATCTCCTGCCCGTCCTCGAAGGCCTGCTCCATAAAATCAAAGGCAAATTCCAGCGCGACGCTGGCGGCGGCGACGGTCTCCTCGCGGCGGCGCACCTGCGCGTTGAACGCCCCGCGCACCGTGTCGAAGGCGTCGTCGGCGTCAAGGGCGCCACCCAGCAGCTTGCCCCACGCGTTCAGCAGGTTCAGCGTGCGGGTGCGTGCGGCGGCCTCGTCGGGCAGCAGCGCCCCGGCGGCCTTGTCGGCGTCCAGCCGCGCGCGGTAGGTCTTGCACTGGTCGGCAAAAAGCGCTGCCGGGTCGGCGTCGGTCTGCTGGGTCAGCGCCCGCTTGAAGCTGCGCAGCTGCTGGTAGCAGGCGTCGGTCACCGCGCCCGTGGCGGCAGCGGCCGCAAAGCGGGTGTTCAGTCCGGCCAGCAGCAGAGTGACAAGGCTGATGCGCTCGTCAAAGCTCGCATCCATGGCGCGGGCGACGACCGCGTCGAAGGGCTTGCCCTGCAAGATGTCCTCGACGCCGTAGTCCTCGTGATATTTGCGGTACAGCGCCCAATACGCCGCGAAATCCCGTGCGACCTCCGGGTGGCGCAGATACTGCCCGACGACGCCCTCGTCCACCGGCAGGTTCAGCGCGTCCGCCGCCTGCAGGTAGGCGGACAGATCCTCCCACCCGCGGGCAGTCACGAACTGCACGCCGTCGACGTCGTTCTCGATCTTGTAAAAATGCTGGGGGCGCAGTTCCAAGTAGGCCGTCACGGCGGGGTGCAGCCGGTGGGCGCGGGCGTAGTCCTGCCAGACGCTCAGCTTCGGTTCGATGTCGATGCGCCGCACGCGGTCGAGGGTGACAAGGTCAAATTCCCGCACGCTCTTGTTGTATTCGGGCGGGTTGCCCGCCGCCACGATGACCCAGCCCTCCGGCACGGCTTGGTTGCCGAAGGTCTTGCACTGCAAAAATTGCAGCATCGTCGGGGCAAGCGTCTCGCTGACGCAGTTGATCTCGTCGATGAACAAAATGCCGTGCTGCTTGCCGGTACGCTCCATCGCCGCGTAGACGCTGGCGATGATCTCGCTCATTGTGTACTCGGTCACGCTGTGGGTCTTACCGCCGAAGTCCCGCTCCCGGATGAAGGGCAGGCCGACGGCGCTCTGCCGCGTGTGGTGGGTGATGGTGTAAGCCACGAGGGCAATGTCGCATTCCTGCGCGATCTGCTCCATGATCTGCGTTTTGCCGACGCCCGGCGGCCCCATCAGCAAAATGGGACGCTGGCGCACAGGCGGGATCAGCGGGCGGCCAACGTCGTCCGTGGCAAGGTACGCCTGCACGGCGCACTTGATTTCCTCTTTGGCACGTTGAATATCCATGGTTCATCGTCCTTTCGGGTCGAATTCTTCGGGCTGCAGCACCAGTTTCATCGCCCATGCGGGCACGTCGGGTGCGGGGGAGCCATCCTCCAAAAACAGGAACGCCGTCTCAAACGGAGGGCGCTTGGCAGGGTAGATGCCCTTGCCGTCTGTGAAGTACAAAACGCCTTGCAGATCGCGCAGCGCGCCGCCCTGCCGCAGCTGGGCAATGCGGGCGAACGCGGGGCGGAAGTCCGTTCCGCCGCCGCCCACCAGCGTGAACTGCGCCGTGTAGCGGTCAAGCGCATCGAGATCGTCGAGCCAGACCTCGTCCCGCACAGCGTTGTCCGCCTGCATGACGAGGATGCGGCACTGCCGGAAGAAGCTGTCCTGACTTTTTAACAGGGTGAAGGTCTCCTTCAAAAACGCCTTCACCAGTTCGCCCGCCGTCGACTCGCTGGTGTCGACGACGATGACGAAATCGCGGATCTTTTTCACCTCGCGGCTTTCCAGCGGTTCGATCAGCGGCAGGTTGCCGTAGGTACGCAGGCCGTAGCTGTAAAAGCCGAGGTCGAATTCGTCGGGGTCGAGGTGCGGTTCCTCGTGCCAGACGGCGAAGCGGCGCAGGAAATCGCGGTAGGTGCGGCGGCTGCGCCCGGCCTGCACCTGCGCCTGCAAGGCCTGCGCGGCGGTGTCCTGCCCGGCGCGCTGGCCGGATTCCTCGATGCTCAACTCGGTCTGGCGGCCTAGGTTTTCCCACTGCTTGCCGCGCATCTGGGCAGCGGGGCTGTCGGGGTCAGCCGGCCAAAGGCGGTGGCTGTCGGTATAAAATTCCCGCTGCCATTTGTTTAAGGTCTCGGCGCCGGTCTCCATCAGGACACGATAGATGGGGCCTGCGGCCAGAAATTTGCACGATTCACGCAGTTGTGTATAACATTGCTGCCGCACCCAGCCGACGGGGCGCTTGGCGGCAGGGGTGTTCAGCGCGTCGAGGGTGCTTTCCACGGCAATATCGCAGGCCAGCCCCCACAGGTCGGGGTCGCGCTTGTCCCGCAGCCAGAGGTGGCGGAAGATACAGTGGAACAGGCTGTGCAGGTAGGCACGCGGCAGATAGCGGCGGTTTTTGCGGTAGGTGTCCAGCACCCACGGCACGGGGTAGTAAAGCTGCCCGCCGTCGGTGGCAAAGCTGCCGCCGGTTTCCACGGGGGCGGCGGGCAGCGCGCCGAGCGCCGCCGTCAGGTAGCGCTGGTCGAGGTACAATTCACCCCGCAGTTGCTCCATAATGCGCCGCGCCATGGTTTGTTCCCATTCGGTTTGGGTTTGGATGTGTTTGGGCATTTCACAGATCCTCAAAACTATACGTCTTTTTCACCCGCTTGGCGCGGCCTAGCAAAATGGCTGCCCCGGCGCTCCAACCGGCGCGGGAACAGTAGGCTGCGGCCTCTGCCGTGGGCAAGCCCAGCCCGACCAGTAGCCGCAGCGCGGCTTCGTCGTGGGTGTCGATGGCAAGCCGGAACGCCGCGTCGGGGTGGGCGGTCAGGTAAAACTCGTAGTCGGCGCGGGCGTCGGCGGACAGCGCGAACGGCAGCACCAGCCGCCCCAGCGCCAACCGGCAGAGCGTGCGCTCACTCTCGCCGACGCAGGCTTGTGCGAAGGACGCGTCAAACGCCGCATAATCCACCGCGCCGCCCGGCGTGAAGCACTGCCGCATCCGATAGCCCTCGCCCTCAATGCTGTGGTTGAAGATGTGCGCGGGCGTGTTCTCGTCCAGAAATTCCGAGTATTCGGGGTAGAACAGCCGTGCGCCGTCCAGCTCGACTGTGACGTCAGCACTGACCGCGCCCAACAGCTTTTTCAGCCCGGTGGGGGCGTCGGGCGCGGCGCGCAGCACAAACGTCTCCAAGCTGCGGCAGTTCGTGAACAGGTCACTGCCGAAGCCCTCGACCCCCGCGCCCAGACTGACCCGGCGCAGTTTGCGGCAGTTGTAAAACGCCGCGCTGTCCAGCACCCGCACGGTGTCGGGCAGTGTGACTTCCTCGACAAAATTGCCGGTGATCTCATGCCCGCTGCTGCCCGCAAGGCGCGCCACGGCCTTGACAGGCTTGTCCGCAAAGCAGTACGCGCCGACCTCGGCGACGGGCAGCCCCTCGATGCCGGCGGGGACGGCGGGGCAGGGGGTATCCCCCAGCACCCGCAGCACCCGTGCCCCGGCGGGACACGGCTCCCAATAGACCGCCACAAAAATCACCCCTTTACATTAGGGTCATTATAGCATAAAATGAGGTTGTGAGAAACAGAAAAGTGAGATAAAAATATGCGAAGTGTCAAACAAACGGATATTTTGACGGGCAGCATCCCGAAACAGCTGCTGCTGTTCTTTCTGCCCATCTGGTTCGGCACGTTGTTCCAGCAGCTGTACAACACGGCCGACACCCTGATCGTCGGCAATTTTGTGGGTACAAACGCGCTGGCGGCAGTCGGCGCGACGGGGTCGTTCGTCAACCTGCTGGTCGGGCTGTTCGTCGGGCTGTGCAGCGGCGCGGGCGTTGTCATCGCCCAAAGCTGGGGCGCACACGACCCCGACGCTGTCGACCGGCAGGTACACACGGCGCTGGTGCTCAGCGTTGCCATCGGCGCGCTGCTGACGGCGCTGGGGCTGGTGACTGCCGCGCCGATGATGCGCCTGATGGGCACACCGGAAGAAATAATTGGCGATTCAGCGCTGTATCTGCGCATCTACTCCCTCGGCATGATCCCGCAGATGCTCTACAACATGGGCACGAACATCCTGCGCGCCATCGGCGACTCCAAGCGGCCGCTGTACTTTTTGATTGCGGCATCGCTTGTCAATATCGCACTGGACGTTGTGTTCATCGCGGGCTTTGGCTGGGGCGTCGCGGGCGCGGCGCTGGCAACGGTGTTCAGTCAGGTGGCAAGCGCGGTGCTGACACTGCGCTGCATCGTCGGCTCGCAGGGGGTGCCGTGGCACATTCAGGCCGCAAAGCTGCGGCTGCACGGCGATGTTTTCGCGGCCATCTGTACGATCGGCGTGCCCGCCGCCGCCCAGAGCGCGATGTACAACGTCAGCAACCTCTTTATCCAGAGCAGCATGAACAGCTTCGGCACCAGCACCATCGCGGCGTGGGGTGTCTACGGCAAGATCGATTTCGTCTTCTGGATGACGATCAACTCGCTGGGCATCGCCATCACGACGTTTGCGGGGCAGAATTTCGGCGCGCGGCAGTATGACCGCGTGCGGCGCGGCGTCAAAGTCTGCCTTGGCATGGCGGCAGGCATTACGCTGGTTATCAGCGTGACGTTCTACAACGCGGCCGAGGTGCTGTTCCGGCTGTTCAGTCAGGACGATGCGGTCGTCGCGGTGGGCGTCGGCATGATGCACGTGCTGACGCCGGTGTACATCACCTATGTCTGCATCGAGGTACTGGCCGGTGCACTGCGCGGCTGCGGCGACGTGCGCATCCCGACATTGATCACGGTGTTTTTTGTCTGCGGGCTGCGGATGCTGTGGCTGTTTATCGCTGTGCCCCTCCGGCACGAGGTCGCCATGGTAGAGCTGAGCTACCCGATCACATGGACGCTGGCATCGGCACTGTTTGTTTTGTATTACAACAAAGGCGGCTGGATGCAACGGTGCGCGGCGAAGTGGGAGGAAAAGCAGAAGGCGTGACACCCCAAAAGGCATAGAATCAAAAAATCCGCTCGCATTTACCATGCGGGCGGATTTTTTATTCATAATTACAGCTTAAAGCTATCCTTCAGCGTCACAATCCGGTTATACACGCCCTCGTGTTTGCTGTCGGGGGTGAAATAGCCGTTGCGCACAAACTGGAAGCGGTCGCCGGGCTTGGCGTCCTTCAGGCTCTCCTCCAGCTTCGCGCCCTGCAGCACCTTGACGCTGTCCGGGTTCAGGTAATCCTTAAAGTCCGCGTCGTCGGGGATGCTGTTCATGTTTGCCTCGGTGAACAGCTTGTCGTACAGCTCGACCTCGGCATCAAGGCAGTGCGCACAGCTGACCCAGTGGATCGTGCCGCGTACCTTGCGGCCGTCGGCGGGGTTGCCGTTGCGGGTTTCGAGGTCAGCCTCGGCGTGGATGGCCACGACCTTGCCGTTCTCGTCCTTGTCGACGCCGGTGCAGCGCACCAAGTATGCGCCCATCAGGCGGACTTCGCTGCCCAAAGTCAGGCGCTTGAACTTCGGCGGCGGAACCTCGAAGAAGTCGCTGTTCTCAATCCACAGCTCCTTCGTGAAGGCGACCTTGCGGGTCGTGGAATCATTCGCGTCGCGGTTCGGGTTGTTGGGCAGGTCAAAATACTCGCACTGGTCGGCAGGGTAGTTGTCGATGATGAGCTTGACGGGGTCAAGCACGGCCACACGGCGCTGGGCGTTCAGCTCCAGCTCGGCACGCAGCACGGCCTCCAGCTGGCGCATGTCCACAAGGTTATCGGCCTTGGAGATACCGGCCTCCTTGACGAAGGTGAAAATGCTCGTCGGCGTGTAGCCGCGGCGGCGCAGGCCGGACAGGGTCGGCATGCGGGGATCGTCCCAGCCGTCCACGATGTTCTTCTCGACCAGTTCGCGCAGGTAGCGCTTGCTCATGACGGTGTTCGTCACATTCAGGCGGGCAAATTCGCGCTGCTTCGGAAATTCCTTGCCGAACAGGTTCGTGATGACCCACTCGTACAGGGGGCGGTGGTTCTCAAATTCCAGGCTGCACAGGCTGAAGGTGATGCCCTCAATGGCGTCCTGAATCGGGTGCGCAAAGTCGTACATCGGGTAGATGCACCACTTTGCGCCCTGACGGTGATGTTCAACGTGCTTGATGCGGTAGATGGTCGGGTCGCGCATGTTCATGTTCGGGCTGGCGAGGTCGATCTTGGCACGCAGCGTCTTTTCGCCGTCGGCAAACTCACCCGCGCGCATGCGGCGGAACAGGTCAAGGTTTTCTTCGGGCGTGCGGTCGCGGTAAGGGCTGGGGCGGCTGGGCTTGCCGGCATCGTTGCCGCGGTACTCCTGCATCTGCTCGCGGGTCAAATCGTCCACGTAGGCCTTGCCCTCTTGGATAAGCTGCTCGGCATACTCGTAGCAGCGCTCAAAATAATCGCTGCCGTAGTAGATGCCGCCGTTGGGCTCGGCACCCAGCCACTTCAGGTCCTGCAGAATGCTCTGGACATACTCGTCACCCTCGCGGGCGGGGTTCGTGTCGTCGAAGCGCAGGTTGAACAGGCCGCCGTAGTGCTTGGAGATCGTGTAGTTGATGAAGATCGCCTTGGCGGAACCGATATGCAGGTAGCCATTCGGCTCCGGCGGGAAACGGGTATGGACAACATCGACCTTGCCCTCGGCGAGGTCGGCATCGATAATATCCGTCAAAAAGTTGGAAAATTTCTCTTCTGCCATGATTACACCCCAAAAATAGCTTTTTATCCATTTATTATACATTGCTTTTTCCTATTACGCAAGGGGCAAAAACTTGGCCGTGCCTACTGTTATTTATAAAAGGTTTGTGCTATAATCAATACTGATTTACAATGCCTTAGTGTTTGTATACTTTCCCGGTGCAGAGATGTAGGGGCGAACAGTGTTCGCCCGGCCGCCTGACGGCAGCTGCTGTGCTGCCGGGAAAAGCAGCAGGCACGGCAAAGTTTGCGGGCGCACAATGTGCGCCCCTACAAATCAACCATGCAGATTCAGAAAGGGGGCATCCCTATGCCGACCCCGAACCGCCGTGAGCCCGCACGCAGCCCGCGCCCGGACGAAGAGCGGAAAGAACGATATACGATGCAGGGCGACTGGGCAGTGCCCAATCAGGAACCCGCCCCGCCGCCGCAGCGCCGCACCCCCACGCAGGAGCAGCGCCGTGCCGCCGCCCGCCGCAGGCGGGAGGTGCGCCGCAAACGCCAGCGCCTTGCCGTGGCCGGGACGGCTGCGGGCATTCTGGTGCTGTCCGGCATCATCACATTATTGCTGCCCAAAAGCATGAAAGGCGAGACCGACCCCACCCCCATTGCCACGGCCAACCCCAGCGGCACCCGCCTTGTGGCACCGCTGCCCTACGCCGGGGCAGGGGACAGCAGCGGCGCAGCGGTGCAGACGCTGAACTGGGGCACCGTCGGCCCGCAGAAGCAGGACGCCGACGCCGGATACACCTACACGGCGCTGCCCGCTGCGCCCGCCGCCCTGCCGGAGTTCGGCAGGGTGGACACCAGCTGGTTCGCGGACGCCGCGTTCCTCGGCGATTCGCTGACGGCGGGCTTCTGCGTCAATGAATATAATATCGACGTCGGCGGTGCACTTGTCTGCGGGTACGAGGGCATCAGCCCGAACACCATTGTCAACCGCACCACCGTCACCAGCCCCGACCGGGGCGAGGAGATCCCGATGGACGTGCTGGCCGCCGCACAGCCCGCGAAGCTGTATATCCTGATCGGCACGAACGCCCTTGTCCAGCCCGGCAACGACGACAGCTTCTTGGCCTACTACGCCAAAATGCTGGACGATCTGCGCACGACGCTGCCCAACACGGTATTCTACGTCCAGTCGGTGCTGCCCGCCACGCAGGCAGAGATCGCCGACAGCCTGCCCGGCCTTGCGCCTGACCGGCTGGCCGTCATCAACGCGGCTATCCAGCAGCTTTGTGCCGAGCGCGGCTGCTGCTACCTCGACCTGAATGCCGAGTTCGCCGACGACGCGGGCTGCCTGCAGAGCGATTTCGCCCAGCCGGACGGCGTCCACCTGACGGTCTCCGGCTACAGCAAGTGGGTCAGCTACCTCTGCACCCACGTGCCCTACGATAAGGACAACCCCTATCAGGCCGGCAGCACCTACTACCTCAGCGACGATATGAAAAACCTACTCAGCGATATTCCGTAAAGGAGCCACACATGCCAAATGACAACGAACATCCGCGCTACACCGACCCGGAGCATCCCTACTCCGGCAGCGGCCTCCGCTACCAGAACAACTATAACCGCGACGAATACCACGCCGGGGACGGCCCGTTCCAGTTCCCGTGGTGGGCGATCATCATCGGTTTTGTGGTGTGGTGGCCGCTGGGCTTTATCTTCATTGGCCTGAACAGCGCCATGAAAAAAGGCAAGCTCGGCGGGTTGGAGCAGAAAGCCCGCAACCGGGCGCAGGGCTTCAATAAGGTCAGCACGACGCCGGTCTATGCGGCGCAGAGCCGCCATGTCTATGAGCAGGACGCCCAGACGCCGAACGCCGTGGGCGCAAAGCCGCAGATGCAGGGCAAAAAGGGCAAAAACGCATGGCTCGCAACGGGGCTGACCGTGGCGGGCGTCATGCTGCTGCTGGGCGCGCTGGCCGCGCTGCCGGGGGGTGTCTACTGGCTGCCCGACGCGCTGACCGAGGGCGACTATTACTGGCGCTGGCTGCTGTCTGACATGATGCCGGTGCTACTCGGCGCGACGACCGGCATCGGCTGCCTGTTCGGCGCGCAGCACATCCGCATCTCCCGCCGGATGCGCAAAAAGATCGACAACATCGTCGGCGACGCAAAGTATATGTACATTCAGGACATTGCCAGCGCGGTGCCCTGCAGCTATGAAAAGTGCTGCAAATATCTGGAAAGCTGTATTGACGACGGCGTCTTCGGCCCCGAAGCCTACCTCGACATGCGCCGCAAATGCTTGGTGGTGAGCGGCAAAGCCCCCGACCCGGAGCCGAAAAAGCCCCGCAAGGCGAAGGCTGCCAAGCCCGCCGCTGCGCAGGAAAAGGACGAATACCAGAAGATTCTGGACGAATTGCGCCGGGTCAACGACGAGATCCCCGACGAGGAGATGACCGACAAGATCAGCCGGCTGGAGGCCGTGTCCGCCAAAATTTTCGAGCAGGCCAAGGCCGACCCCGAAAAGCTGCCCCAGATGCGCAAGTTTATGGATTATTACCTGCCTACGTCGTTAAAGCTGCTGAACACCTACGCCGAGCTGGATAAGCAGGGCGTCGAGGGCGAAAATATCACCGAGTCGAAGCACCGCATCGAGCGGACGATGGATACCCTTGTCAAGGCGTTTGAGACGCAGCTGGATAAGCTGTTTGCCAGCGACGCCCTCGACGTCAGCACCGACATCGACGTGATGGAGAACATGCTCCGCGCCGATGGCCTGACGGGAGATACGCCGTTTAAACTGTAACTGCCCCGCCAAAAGGCTTCCCCCTAGGGGGAAGCTGTCGCCGCAGGCGACTGATGAGGGGCGGCCTTCCCACAGCCACCCGGTCACGGGCAACCAAGAAAGCACCGCCCCTCATCCGGCCTCGGTCGGAGCCTCGGCCACCTTCCCCCTCAGGGGAAGGCAATCTGCCCCTGTACTTTTTATCCCTTTCCAAAGGAGCCAAACACCCCATGTCGAAATCCACCCAGGGTCAGCTGCACAACAGCTGGCACAATTTCTCGAAATACCGCCCGCTCATCCGCGAGCTTGTCACCCGTGACCTCAAGGTCAAGTACCGCCGCAGCGTGCTGGGCTATGTCTGGAGCATCCTGAACCCCCTGCTCATGATGCTGCTGCAGACGCTTGTCTTTTCCTATATGTTCCGGTTTGATATCCCGAACTTCCCGCTGTACCTCATCTGCGGCAACACCCTATTCAACTTTTTCAACGAAAGCACGAATATGGGCATGGGCAGCGTGCTGGGCAATGCGTCGCTGATCAAAAAAGTCTATGTGCCGAAGTTTATCTTCCCCATCAGCCGCGTTGTGTCCAGCTTTGTGAACCTGCTGTTCAGTCTGGCGGCCATTCTGCTTGTCATGCTCATCACGCGGTCGCCGTTCTACTGGACGATTTTGCTCGTCTGGGCGCCGCTTTTGCTGCTGCTGGCGTTCTGCTGCGGCATGGCCGTGCTGCTTTCGGCGCTGGCCGTCTATTTCCGTGATCTACAGTATCTCTACGGCATCCTGACGATGGCGTGGATGTACGCGACACCGCTGTTTTACCCCATCTCGGCGCTGCCGCCCTTCATGATCCCGGTCATCAAGCTGAACCCGCTGTACCACTACATCAACTGCATGCGCTGCCTTGTCATGTACGGCACGGTGCCCGGCATCAATACGTGGTTTGCCTGCATCGCCAGTGCGGCCGTCGCCATGGGCGTCGGGCTGGCCGCGTTCCGTAAATTGCAGCGCAACTTTATTCTGTATCTGTAAGGAGTTTCCCCTCATGTCCATCATTCAGGTGGAGGACGTCTCGATGCGCTTCAATCTCGCGCAGGAAAAGACCGAGACCCTCAAGGAATACACCGTCAAGCTGCTGAAACATCAGCTGTTTTTCAACGAATTTTACGCACTGCGGGACATTTCGTTCAAAATTGAGCCGGGTGAGTCCGTCGCGCTCATCGGCCGCAACGGCAGCGGCAAAAGCACGATGCTGAAATTGATCGCGGGCGTCATGTACCCCAGCAAGGGGACCGTGACCGTCAACGGCGAGATCGCGCCGCTGATCGAGTTGGGCGCGGGGTTCGACCTCGACCTGACCGCGCGGGAAAATGTCTTTTTGAACGGCGCGGTGCTCGGCCACGACCGCGCCTATATGGAGCAGCACTTTAAAAATATCATCGACTTTGCAGAGCTGTGGGATTTCGTCGATGTGCCGGTGAAAAACTACTCCAGCGGCATGATCGCGCGGTTGGGCTTTTCCATTGCGACCGAGGTCAGGGCTGACATTCTGGCCTGCGACGAGATTCTGTCGGTGGGCGATTTTATGTTCCAGCAAAAGTGCCATCAGCGGATGGAGCAGATGCTTTCCGGCGGTACGACGCTGCTTTTTGTCAGCCATGACATCAATCAGGTCAAGCAGCTGTGCAAGCGCGCCATCTGGATCGACCACGGCCATCTGCGGGGCGACGGCCCTGCCGCCGAGGTCTGCGACGCCTACGTAGCCGCCATGGAGCGGGGAGAGTGACATGCTGACAAAAAAGCAAAACATCACACGGGAAATCCTGACCGCCGCGCTGCTGGTGGCGGCGGTGGCGGCCACGGAATACTGGTTCTTCCAGCTGTGGCGGCTGGATTGGTCGGTGCCGATGCTCTATGGCGGCGACGGCATCTATTGGGTCGGTCAGGTGCAGCGCAGCTATGGCGAGCTGTCCGGCTCGCTGGGCTGGCCGTTCTACGAGGTCGCGGGCAAGTATGACCCGAATTATGATCTCATCTACGATATTTTCGTCTGGTTCGTCGGCCTGTTCACGAAGGACACCGGCACGGTGTTCAACCTGTATGTCCTTGTCATCCCGTTCGCGAACGCCTTGGCCGGGTACGCCGTCTTCCGCATGGTGGGGATGCGCCGTTGGCTCAGCTTCGCGTTCGGCATCACCTTCGGCATGACGCCCTATGTGCAGCAGCGGCTGGCCGGGCATATGATGCTGGCGGCCTGCGAGTTCGTGCCCTTCTCGGCGCTGCTCTGCCTCTGGTGCGCCGAGGACGAGCAGTTTAACCGCCCCGGCAAGGGCTTTTTCAAGAACAAGCGCAACTGGCTGGCGCTGGCAATGGCGTGGGGTATCGCCAACAACGGCGCGGCCTACTACCCGTTTTTCACATGCTTCTTCCTCTGCGTCACGGCGCTCTGCCTGATGCTGCGCGACCATAAATGGCGCGCGGGCGTGCCCTGCCTTGTCACGATCGCCGAGATCGTGGCGTGGATGGTGCCGGACTTCTTCCCGATGGTGCTGGGCATCATCACCGGTGCGGGCAGCACCCTGACGAACGGCGTATACCGCAGCCCCGTCGGCGCGGATATCTACAGCCTGCGCATCAGCAGCCTGCTGCTGTCGCCCAACGGATTCGGCCTGCAAAAGCTCGCCAACTGGATGACCCGTTACTTCCGCGTGCTGGCGACCGACGAGGGGCCGATGTACAATGAAAACGGCTACGGCTACCTTGGCATTGTCGGCATCCTCGGCTTTCTGGCGCTGCTGCTCATGCTGCTGCGCAACGGGGACTGGAAGTCCGGCCGCACCGAAGAGCCGCAGCTCAGCGACCGCCTCTGGCTGCTGAGCCGCCTGAACGTCATGGCGCTGCTGCTGGCAAGCATTGCGGGCTTCGGCAGCATCATCGGCATCTTTGTGCGGTTCATCCGCGGGTACAACCGCATCAGCCCGTACATCGCCTTCTTCGCGCTGCTGGCTGCCGGCCTGACCGTGGAAGCACGGCTGACCCGGCG
Source organism: uncultured Gemmiger sp. (assembly GCA_934502625.1). Classification (GTDB taxonomy): domain Bacteria; phylum Bacillota; class Clostridia; order Oscillospirales; family Ruminococcaceae; genus Gemmiger. Next base: position 24,720 of record CAKSUQ010000019.1, on the reverse strand, counting down.
CACCGGCAAAGACCGCAAAAAGCTCATCGTTGTCATGGCCGCGCTGCTGGCCTTCGGCTATTGGGAGCAGCAGGGGCTGTTCCGCCCGAATTATGAGCAGGTGCAGCAGATGTGGCAGCAGGACGCGGACTTTATGGCCGAGGTCGAGGATGCCGCAGGGGAGGGCGCAATGCTCTTCCAGCTGCCCTACATGAAAAACTTCGAGAACGGCTCGCTGAACAATATGTGGGACTACACGCTGCTGCGCGGGCCTTTGCACAGCAAGACGCTGAAATTCAGCTACGGCGCGGGCTACGGCACCCAGAACGACGCGTGGTACAAGGCCACCAGCGAGCTTGCGCCCGACGCCATGGTGGCAGAGCTGCGTGCGCAGGGCATGGCGGGCATCTACCTCGACCTTGACGGCTACGCCGAGGACGAGCAGCAGCAGACGCTGGGCGATTTGGCCGCGGCGGCGGGCTGCGACGAAAACGACGTCATCATCAGCGAGAGCGGCAAGCTCTGCTATATCCCGCTGGGGCAGGAGTAACTATGAAGCAGCTGCAAAAACTGACGGAAAAACGATGGTTCTGGCCGGTCGTCTGCGCCGTTTCGGTTGTGTTCGGGTGGTGGTATCTCAGCATCGTCACCTGCGCACAGCTGGGCGGCGACGACGAGGTCATCAACCTGCAAAACTACTATTATATCACCCACACCACCTTCGGCCAGAGCGTGCTGGACTACCTGCGCGATTTGTGGGAGCAGTTCACCCTGCAGCACGGACGGTTCCGCCCCTTCTCGTCGCCGCCGGTACGTGGGTTGACAAGCTGGTTCTTGGGGGATCTCGTCGGCTACAGGCTGTACATTCTGGCATGGACGTATGCCGATATTCTGCTGACGGGCTGGCTCGTCGGCAAGGCGAGCCGGAACAAAAAGCTCTGCATCGCCTGTATCTGCCTGCTGCCGATGATGTTCAGCGTCTGGCAGGACTCGACGGGCAACAGCCTCTATTCCTACGGCGCACTGGTGCAAAGCACCCTGCTGCCCGCGCTGGTGGCGGGGCTGGCCGTGCTGCGCTACCACGACACCGGCCATAAGCGGTGGGCAGTGCTGGCGGGCTACTGCGCGTTCCAGTGCTGTGCGACGTTTGAAATCGGCTTCACCTATATCGTGCCGATCTTCGGCCTTGCGTGGCTGTACACCGATAAAGTCAAGGCTGCGCTGCGGCTGAGCGTGCCGGTCTTCTTGGGCGAGTGCGTAACGCTGGCCTTCAACATGGGCGCGCGGCTCGTCAACACGCTGCGCGCGGCAGGTATTCTGGCAGGTGACGTGACCCAGATCGAGGGCATCTCGCCGAACTTTGATCTGCCCGCCATCCTGCGCACATGGGCAATGCAGATGTCGGCGGGCTTCCCGCTGAACGCGCTGCTGTTCGGCAAGGTGCGCCCCGGCACGATTTACCCCGTCGACGTCCTCTGCGGCGTCATGGTGGCGGGGGCGGCGGTCGCGGCGCTGGCCGCGCTGGATAAGCTGCCCAATCGCAAGCAAAACCTGCTGCTGTTTTTAAGCGGCCTTGCCATGCTGTCCGCGCCGTCGCTGCTGATCGGCCTTTCGCCGAAGTACCAGCAGGCCGGGCAGGTGGACTGGCGGCACGGCTACATCCCCCAGACGGCCGAGAGCTTCGGCGTCGGGCTGATGGCGCTGGCCGTGCTGGTGGTGCTGCTGCGCTGGGCGCGCGGCAGGCGCTGGTGGCCGAAAGGCCGCGCCGTGGCCTATGTGCTGCTGGCCGTCTGCATGGCCGGGTCGGTCGTCTGGCAGCGTGCCGCGACCCGCTCGGCCTATGCGCTTGGCGGCCGCGCCTACACGGTCTTTGGCGCGGGCGTCGCGGGCGGCTTGGCCGATGCGGCGGGCAGCGAGACGCCCATTGTGACCGACTTCATGGTCTGGGGCGGCGACAAGAGCGCCGAGAACGCCTTCTTCATGCGGTACGGCGACGTCAACGCCGACGCCCACGCGCTGCAGGTCTGGCGCACCGAAGGCCACGCCGACGATGAGGTCGCTTGGCGGCTGGGCTTCACCTTGGGGGCGGACAAGCACACCGACATTGCATGGTGCGGCAAGGGCGCAGGCTCCGAGCTGGCCGAGCTGATCGATGTCAGCGTCTACCTGCCCGCCGGTACGCAGCAGAGCGCCACGCTTTACTACACGACGGCGGACGGCAGGGAAATGCGCACCGAGGTATATGCCGAAAAGGACGGCACAACGATTCCCTTGGACGGCGAAACCGTGCTGGCGGACAGCATCCGTCTGGAATAAACCGGAAAAAATTGCATCAGGAGGTAACTGTTATGGCACAGGGAACAAAACAGCGGCTTCTGGATATGCTGGGCGCATCGGCAGCGGTGGCTTTCACGCTGGTGATGGCTTGGCTGCACTACCAACAGCTGCTGGCCGGGGGCTACTATTATTCCGACCTTCCGGCGCATATGCAGGGGCTTGCGATGGGCAACACCGGCTTTTCGCTTGTCACCGTCATTTTGCAGGGGCTGTATGCCGTCGGCGGCAACTTTATCACGGCGGTGTTTCTGGCGCTGGCGCATCTGGCAACGCTGCTGCTGACGGGCTGGGCACTGCAAAAGGCAGTGCCGCAGCTCTGCCCCGGCGCGGCGCTGCTGTGGGCGCTGGCGGCGACGCTGTGTCAGGCCGTCTGGCTGCCTGTGGGCGGCTACTGGTATTTCGGCACCGTCACCGGCACGATCTACCACAACACCACCTATATTTTATTGCAGCCGTTGGCGCTGGCGGCGTTCCTGCTGTTTCTCTCCCTGTTTGATGCGCGCGAGACAATGCCGTGGAGGCGCTGGCTGGCGCTGACCGCGCTGCTGACCGTGGCGACGGCCATCAAGCCGAGCTACCTTTTTGCCTTCGCCCCGGCGCTGCTGATTGTGCTGGTCGTCGACCTCATCCGCACTCGCGGCCGCGCGCTGCGGCAGGAGGTCTGGCTCGGCTGTACAGTGCTGCCGGGCATCCTGCTCTGCATCGTGCAGGCGAAGGTGCTCTTCACGGGGGACAGCACCTCCGGCATCGCGCTGATTTTTGGCGCAGAGTTTGACCCCGAACGGATGAAGTGGGGGGTCTCGAACTATTACGCAAAGTGGGCGCTGCTGCGTTCGTTCGTCTTTGTGGGGGCGGTGTTTGTGCTGCTGATCGGGCAGTGGCGGCGCAGCTTCGGCTACCGGTTCAGCCTGCTGCTGCTTGCCGTCGCCCTCTGCGAGGGGCTTTGCCTGACCGAAACGGGCGAGCGGATGTATGACGGCAATCTCTGGTGGGGCAGCTTCATCTGCTATTATCTCTGGCTGCTGGCCTCGCTGGCCGTCTGGCTGCGGGGGCTGTACGGCCGCCGCACCGCGCTGGGCACGGGCTGCACCGCTGTTTGCGGTGCGGCGCTGGCGTGGCATATCGTCAGCGGCGTCGCCTTCCTTGTCATGATGCTGGCGGGTATCTCCTACGCCGTCATGCTGGGTACGGGCGGGCTGCTGCTGCAAGAAATGTGGAGCATGACACTGTGACAGGAAACACACAAAACAAAAAAAGCTGCCTGCTGTGGGCAGCCTGTCTGCTGGCGCTGGCGGCGTTCGGCGCGGCGATGATCTGGCTGCACTACCAGCAGCTTTGCTCGCCGGGCGGCGGCAGCGACCCATACACGTCGGACTTGGGGCAGCACCTCGCCTTTGCACAGCGGGGGATGGTCTACTCGACCGTCTCGCTGCTGATCGGCCCTGCCTACGCCTTGGCAGGGCGCATCGGCATTGCAGTGCTGCTGGCGGCGTTTCATCTGGCCGCCGTGGGGGTCTTTGCCTACGGCCTGCGCGCTGCGCTGCCCAATACCGCCCGGCCGGTGCGGCTGCTGGTAAGCCTTGTTGTCAACCTTGCCACGGCGGTCTGGATGCCGCGCGGCGGCTACTGGTATCAGGGCACGATCGGCGGCACGATCTACCACAACACGACCTATATCATGCTGGCACCCTTCGCGCTGCTGACGATGCTGGCGTTCTACCGCGTCTGGCCGACGGTGCGCGGCAGGCTCGATCTGCGCGGGTATGCGGTCTACACCGTACTGCTGACCGTGGCAACGAGCTTTAAGGCAAGCCTGATTTTCGCGTTCGCCCCGACGCTGCTGGTGCTGTTGATTGCAGATTTTGTGCGCACTCGCGCGAAAAATCTGAAAAATGAGATCCTGATGGGTTGCAGCGTTTTCCCCGGCGTGGGGCTCTGCCTGATTCAGGCGAAGGTGCTGTTTGCTGAGGCAAACTCCGGCGTGAAGCTGATCTTCACGGTGGAGTTCGACCACCACCGGATGCTGTGGGGACCGTTCAACCAGCCGGGCGTGCTGGGGCTGGCGCGGTCGTTCGTCTTTGTGGCGGCGGTTGGGCTGCTGTTGGGGCGCGCAGCGTGGAAAAGCTTCCGCTATCGGTTCAGCCTGTTCACCTTCGCGGTGGCGCTGGCCGAGGCGCTGCTCCTCGTCGAGAGCGGCGAGCGGCTCTACCATGCGAACCTCTGGTGGGGACCGTTCATCTGCTTCTGGGTGTTCTGGCTGGAATCGGTCAGCGTGTTTTTCGCGCAGTGCCGCGCAAAAGCACCCCGCTGGCGGCTGGTGCTCTGTGCCGCCGCGCTGGCATGGCACATTATCAGCGGCGTCTGCTTCCTCGTTATGCTGATGCAGGGCGTAAGCTATAACGTGCCGATTTTGACGTATAATTTGTGGTAAAAAGTAAGCCGCAGGTGCACAAAATGCGCCTGCGGCTATTTTTGTAGGGGCGAACATCGTTCGCCCGCCGTGTTTATGGACGTGATATGTCAAAACCGTAGGGGCGCATTCTATATGCGCCCGCAAGGAGGCTGCTGCAGAAAACGGCCACGGGCGGATATGGAATCCGCCCCTACGCTTTGTGTTTCCCATCCCGTCCGCCGGGAAGCGGCAAGCTGCACACCAATGCGATGCCCAGCGCCAGCGCCAAGGCAACCTTAAAGGTTTCAACGCCCTTGCTGGCGAACAGCGCCTGCTCGCCGCGCAGGAAATAGTAGGCCGTGTAATAAATGCCCGCCCCCGGCACCAGCGGGAAGATGCCCGGCAGCAGGAAGATCGTCACCGGCGCTTTGTGCCGGATGGCGAAAAACCGCGCACAGCCGGTCAGCGGCAGCGTGGCGACCAGCGTCGCGATGGCCGGGCTCATGCCCAGCAGCTCGACACCGAGGATGTAGACCATCCAGCCCACGGCACCGGTCAGCCCGCAGGCCAGATAGTGCCGCCGCGGCATATGAAATGTGATGCCGAACGCAATGGTGGCGATGACCGCCACAGCAAAATGTGCCAGATAATGCACCCACACGGGCGTCATGCCGCCACCCCCAGTCCGCGCGCCAAGATCCAGCCCAGCACAACGCCGCCCGCGATGCTGCCAGCGATCAGCAGGGCATCCAGCAGCCGGATCGAGCCGGAAAGATAGTCGCCGTTCAAAATATCGCGCACGCCCATCGTCAGGGCGACGCCGGGGGTCAGCACCATCAGTGCGCCGATGATGGCCGCGTTGGCGCTGACGGAGGGCACAAACACCTGCACCGCGATCGCCCACACCGTGCAGCAGAACGCCGCCACGATGTCGGTGAATATCCGGTTGATGCCGTGCCGCGCAAAGTGCTGGCAGACCAGCGCCTCAAGCAGCCCGCCCACGGCGGCCACCGGCACATCGGCCAGCGTGCCGCCGAACAGATACGCAAACCCCGCCGCGCCGATCATGCAGGCCAGCACGTCCAGCCGGCGGGTGATGCGCGGCACCGTGCGGGCGGCCTGCAATTTCTGCTCGGCCTCGATGACACCGAGGCGGCCGTCGGCCAATTCGCGGGAAAGCTCGTTCACGGCCTCGACCCGCCCTAAGTGGATCGAGGCGGTCGGCACGTGCCGCACCAGCGACACGGCGTCCCTGCCGGGCAGGTGTGCCGACGCAAAGACGCCGTTCGTCAGCACGTAGACGTGGAAATCCCGCACACCGAGGCTGGCGGCCATGATCTCCATGGTCTGCTGCACGCGGAACACCTCGCCGCCGTTTTCCAGCAGCGTCTGCCCCGCGCCCATCACCAGCTCCAGCGCGCGGTCAAATAAGTCCTCAGCCACGAATATTCTCCCGCACAGCGTTAAATTCCGGGTAATGCGCGTACAGGTGCTGCGCGATGGCCTCCATCAGCAGGTAGTCGTGCTCAGAGTCGATGTCGATGATGCCGGTGTCCATCATGACGCTGACGCCGATTTTGCCGCGCCAGAGCATGCCGTCGGTGTTCTCGGCCAGAAAATCCCGTTTGAAGACGTAAATCGACGCATTGACGTCATACACGTCGGGTGCCTGCTGGCGGCCGGTGAACTCGCTGCGGCAGACCTGCTCGACGTGGTCGTCCACGGTCTTCACCATGTTGAACCACGGGTTGCGGCGCGCCTCGCAGACGCTGAACACGAGGTCGAGGTCAGCGCGCTTCTGTTTTACGGCAAAGGCGTTCTCGATGTCGGCGGCGGTGCGCAGCGGGCTGGTGATGTCCAAGTCCATATGCCAGTCGTAGGGCTGCCCTGCGCGCGCCTCCATGCGGCGCAGGCTGTCCTGATAGACGGCCATCTTCGGTACGCGGTCGCCGCCCAGCTCTGCGCCGCGCGGCAGGTAGACGACCTCCGGGTACTCGGCGGCCACCAGCTTTGCGAGGTCTTCGCTGTCGGTGTTCAGCGCGATGTCGACGGTCAGCTCCGGGTGGTTCTTGATAAACAGCTCGGCGGCACTGAGCGAATAGTAAACCAACGGTTTACCGCAGAAAACCTTCAGATTTTTGTTTTTGAAGCCCTTGCTGCCGGCGCGGCCGCAAATCGTGATGAGCAGACGTTTCATTGTACATTCTCCCCCAAAGTCAGTTTCAGCACCTTCAGTGCCAGCGCGGGCGGGTTGCAGCTTTCGCCGCTGCCGTCCAGCGCGTAATCCACAAAATATTCCATCTCCCGCTCGTAGCGGCGGTTGACGTCCTCCTCATAATGCTGCACCGTGCCGTCCGGCAAGGTCAGCGTGCCCGCGCCAAAGTCGGCCAGATAGCTGCCATCGTGGCAGAAAAGCTCGATGCTGCGCCGGTATCCGCGCCCGAAATAGTCGAGGTGTACTTCGGCCAGCAGGGTGGGGTATTTTGCGATGTAGACGGAAATATCGTCAGAGTCGATCTCCAGATCGGAGTACGTCCCCTTGAAATTGTACAGCGCTTCGGGCACGCCGAACAGCTCGACGAGGTAGTCCCACTCGTGGATGAGGTCGATGGTGACGCCGCCGCCCATCGCCTTGTGGGCGCTGTAGACGGTGCGATAGTCGACGCCCGGCCGCCAGTCCGGCAGGTAGCTGGAGCAAATGACCCGTGCGCAGTAGGGGCGAAGGCCGGGCAGGCGGTCTTTCAGCGCCAGCATGACGCCGCACCAACGCATCGGCGCGGCGACGTAGGCTTTTTGCCCGGCGGGCAGATAGTCGGCAAGCCGCAGGTTGGTTTGCTCGGCAGAAAAGATCGGCTTTTCGATGAAAAGCGCGCCGCCGCGCCCCTGTACCTGCCGCAGGGCGTCGGCGTGCAGGCTCGTCGGGTTCGTGATGAACACCATGTCGTAGTGCGCGGGCGCGTCGGCTAAGTCAGTGTACTGCGCGTGGAGCAGCCCGGCCACGCCGTCGCGTAAGGGTCTGGACAGGTCGCTGCGCAGCGCGTCGGCCTGCAAAGTCCAGCCCCGATCAGCGCAGAGGTTGGCTAAATTTTTTAAATGGCGTGTCCCGATGGAGCCAAGCCCCACGAACAGCGCAGTGACGGTACGCATTTAGGCCTCCTCGATTTTGTCCATCAGCTCAATGGCCTTTAAATCCTTCTCAAAGCTCCACTTGGGGCTTTCCTCGCCCTTCAGCACAGCAAAAAAGTTCGTCAGTTCGTCCACATAGGCGTTCTCGACGATATTATCGCTGTAGCGGCTGTCGTGCTCGAAGCTGGCGTAGGTGTCAACGGGGCGCTTGTCGCCGTCGCGGAACTCGTACAGCGCCTTGGGGTTGCCCTCCCAGAACAGGTGGACGCCGTCGCCGAAGCACTCGAAGCTGCGCACAGCCTTGCGGCTGACGACATCGGCGGCCAGCACGCCCTGCGCACCGCCCTTGTGACGCAGCAAAAGCGTCACGCAGTCGGGGTAGGGCAGACCCAGATCGCTGATCGTGTCCTTTTGCACGGTGACGGATTCCACGTCGCCGAAGGCGTCCAGCAGCCACGGCAGGTCGATGCCGAAGATCTCCCGCACGCCGCCGGTGCGGGCGTTGCCGACGAAGAAGTTCTTGTAATTCTCCCACGGGTGCCAGTCGGGCAGGTACTGCCCGATGTGGTAAATGTAGTGGACTGGCTTTCCGAATTCCGTGACTTTACGTTTAATATACTGCGTCTCGCGGCGGTAGAGCATCGTCGATGAGAGGAACAGCGGCAGGTTTTTGGCGGCGGCCTTCGCCATGTTCTCGGTATAGCCGTCGCGGACGAGGTTCAGCTCGGTGAAGACGGGCAGGTCGTTATCCAGCAGCTCGCCGATGACCGCCGCGTGGGACAGCGGCGCGGTGCAGACCAGCGCGGCGTCGGGGTGCTCGGCGGCGACGGCCTCGGCGATCGTAGCGTAGGCGGCATCGGCCAGACCGAGCTGCTTCGCTTCATCGCGGCGGCTCTCGGCGGTGTCGACGCCGACGATTTGGATGGCCGCATCAATGCCCTTGGACAGCCGCGCACGGCGCTTGCCCATGCTGCCTAAGCCGACGATGAGAAGTTTCATACAAAAACGCTCCTTTTGGGGTCAAACTCCGGCACAGCGCCGTCGTAAAAGACCTTGGGTTTTGCGAAATCGAAATTTTGCATAACAGCGCAGATTTTTGCGCTTGTGCCGCCGCCGTTGTAGGGGCTGACGGCGCTGGCCGCCACCGGCGCAAATTCCGGCGACAGCGCCTTGCGCAGCGCAGCCTCGATGGCAGTCTCGTCAGCGTCGCAGCACAGCACGTTTGCGCAGATGGCGCGCCCGGCCTGCCGCTTGCCGATGTTGACGGTGGGCACTTTGAAGGTCGGTGTCTCAACGACGCCCGACGACGAGTTGCCCGCGACGAGCGCGGCGCAGTTCATCGCCGAGAGATACCGCCGCAGGCCGAGGCTTTGCACAAAGCCCGCGCGACCGGGGTGGGCGGCAGCGAACGCCTGCATCATGGCGGTGCAGACCTGCCCGCCTGCGTCGGCGTTCGACCCGGTGATGAGCCAGAACACGCCGGGCACGCGCTCCATCGCGTCGCAGAGCGCCCGCACCTGCACGGCAGGTGAGCCCGCGTCGGGCGCGGTCTCCGGGTGGTAGGTCACGAGCGCGAAGGGCTGCATCAGGTCAAACCCCGTCGAATTGCACAATTCCGCGCGGCTCATTTTGGGCATGGTGCGGATGTTTTCATCCCCCAGCCCACCGACGCAGAAGACCGTGTCCGGCGCTTCGCCCATGCGGACGAGCCGCGCAGCGCTGTCGGCGCAGGACGGGAAGTGTACCGCTGCCATCTTGGAGATGCAGTGGCGGTAGTATTCGTCGGCCGCGCCCAACGTCACATCGCCGCCCGAAATGTGGGCGATGGGGATGTGACGCGCCGCCGCCGCCGCCGCGACCGCGAAAATTTCAAACCGGTCGCCCAGCAGCAGCACCGCGTCGGGGCGGTGGGCGGCAAAATAGTCGTCGAAAATTTCCATCGTGCGGGCGATGGTTTTTGCAACGGGCTCGTCGGCGTCATCACGGAAGATCGGCAGCCGCGCCGCGATGGGCAGGCCGTCCTTTTCGATCTCGCGCACCGTCTCGCCCAGACGCGGGCAGAGGTGCGCACCTGTCACGACAAGCTGCAAGGCCAGCGCGTCCGCCGCCGCGACCCGCTGGATGACCGGCCGCAGCAGCCCATATTCCGCCCGCGTGGCGGTCACGATGCAGACAGTGCGCATAGAAAATAAATCTCACTTTCTCAGGGCATCGGCGGGGTGGGGGCACACCGCCCTACATTGGGGGCGGTAAGCGCTGTCCGTAGGGCGGCCTGACCTCAGGCCGCCGCAAGCGGGTATGGCAGCTTACCTTACACCTCGATTTTTTCGTCCTCGGCAAAATCGCGCTTGGCGGTCTGGCCGAGAATTTCGTGCCAGCGCATCGGGGAGATACCGTCGCCGGGGCGCTTCGTCGTCAGGTTGTCCGCGGTGAAGACTTCGCCCGCTTGGATCGCCCGCGCGGCGACGATGCTCTTGCGGGCAACGGCCTTGTTGGGCGCTTCGCTGGCGGTCAGGTGCTTGTGGCCGTCGCCCAGCGCGGCTTCCACGTGGCGCACCGCGTCCACCATGGCCTTGAACTCCGCCGGGTCAAGGCTGGCTCTCTGGTCGGGGCCGGGCAGGGATTTGTCCAGTGTGAAGTGCTTTTCGATCACCTGCGCGCCCAGCACGGCGGCGGCAACGTCGCATTCCCAGCCGGGGGTGTGGTCGGACAGGCCGACCGGCAGGCCGAACTGGTCGAACAGCTCGATCATGGCGGACAGGTTCGCGTCCTCGTAGGGGGTGGGGTACTGGGTGTTGCAGTGCAGTATGGTCACTTCGGGGCAATCGCCGTCGTCCAGTACGCCCAGCGCGTCGGTGATCTCGTCCAGTGTGCTCATGCCGGTGGAAAGCAGCACAGGCGTGTGCAGCTTTGCCATCTCCTCCAGATACGGCAGGTTCGTGATCTCGCCGGAGGGGATTTTTAAAAGCGGCAGACCCAGCGTGCCCAAAAACCGCACACTGGGTACATCGAACGGCGCGGAAAGATACTGGATGCCGATGGAATCGCAGTATTCCTTCAGCTCCTTGTGGGCGTCGAATGAGAAATGCAGCTTGCGGATCATTTCCAGCTGGCTCTCGGCGGCGTCGGTGGTCTGCTTCTGGTATTCGGCCTTTTCGGCAAATTTGCTGACGACGAGTTCGGGCACAGCGGTCTGGTACTTGACGATGTCCGCGCCGCACTCTTTGGCGACGCGCGCCATCTCCTTCGCCATTTCCAGACTTCCGTTGTGGTTCACCCCGGCCTCGGCAATGATGGTGATAGGCATTTTAAAACTCCTTCCGCTATGGCTTCCCCCTTGGGGGGGAAGCTGTCCGCGAAGCGGACTGATGAGGGGCAGCGTTCTGGCAACAACCCGTGAATGGGTGACTGCGGCCACTACGCCCCTCATCCGGCGCTGCGCGCCACCTTCCCCCGGTGGGGGAAGGCTTTATGGTTACTGCTGACTCTCCAGCTTCCGTCTCATCTTTTCCAATTCCTCCAGCTGTCCCATGTCCATCCAGCTGCTCTCGCTGATGGGGTAGACGCCGACCTTTTCGCCGGCCTGACGGTAGCGCTCGATGACGTCGGGGAAGCCGATGAACTCGCCGTCGCGCATTTCCTCGACGACGCGCGGCTCTACGACATAGACGCCGGTGTTTGTCAGGAAATCCAGCTCCGGCTTCTCGCGCATGGCGGCGATGCCGCCGTCCTCGCCCAGCTCCACAACGCCGTAGGGCACCGTGTAGTGCTTGAACGCGCAGATCATCGTAACAAGGTTGCCGTGGGATTTGTGGTACTCGTAAATATCGCCGAAGTCCACATCCAGCAGCGTATCGCAGTTTGTGAAAAAGAACGGCGTGTCAATTTTTCCCTTCAAAAGGCACAGTCCGCCGCCGGTGCCCATAAAGACATTCTCGTCGGCGAAATTGACGGTGTAGTCCTTTTCCAGTTCATTGAAATAGGACTTGATCATGCCCTTTTTGTAGTTCACGATCATCGTGAAATCATGGCAGCCGAAATCCCGGAAGCGATCCATAATCATCTCGGCGATGGGCTGCTCGCCCACCGGAATCAGCGGCTTGGGCAGAATTTTCGTGTAGGGATACAGCCGTGTGCCCAGCCCGCCCGCCATCATTACGACGGGAATATCGACCTGCTTACGGTTGTCCACATCCAGCCCGTGCGCAAAAATAATGTCGGTGATGACACCGCGCTTGTTCAGCACGGGCAGCGCGTCGATGCAGTGCTGCTGCAAAATTTCCCGCGCTTTGCCGCGCTCCGACACCGGGACGCTCAGCGGATGGTAGTTGGCCGCGTGGTCGACGGTCTGGTCGGGTGTGCCGCCGCGCAGGAAAAATTTGCGGATGTCGCCGTCGGTGATAACGGCCTTCAGCTTGCCCTCCGGCGCGATGAACAGAATGCGCTGGCCGGTTTCGTCCAGCTTGCGCAGCGTTTCCAGCACCGTGGCGCTCGGCTCGATGAAGAGTTCTTCTACTTGGATCAAGGGTGAACCCCCTTTGACGTTTATTTCAAACAAAGCCTTCCCCCTCAGGGGAAGCCTTTTACAGCCCCAGCACCGCGTCGATCACGCGGTCGCAGTCCTCAAAGCTCAGGTTCGTAGAGCAGGGCAGATTGACAATGTACTTGCGGTAATCCAGTGCTTTGTCCAGACCGTAGGCCTCGTTGCGGGGGTAGTCGGCCTGCTCGTGGATCAGCGCCCACACGGGGCGGGTCTGGATCTGCTGCGCCTGCAGCTTCCCGATGACCGTGTCGCGGTCAAGGCCGGAATCCTTCAGATACAGGCTGAAGAACCAGTGGTTCGACCGGCACTCTTCCTCGCGGAAGGGCAGGATGCGCAGCCCCTTCACGCCGTCCAGCGCGGCGACGTAGCGGTCGTACAGCGCCTTCTTGTGGGCGATGAAGCCCTCCAGCCGCTCCAGCTGCGCCAGACCCAGACAAGCCTGCACGTTCGTCATGCGGTAGTTGTAGCCGACCTCGTCGTGCAGGAATTGCAGCATGTCGGCCTTGGCCTGCGTGGACAGGTGCTTGGCGTGCTCTGCCCAGTCTGGGTGGTTCGACACGACCGCGCCGCCTGCGCCGGTGGTGATGATCTTGTTGCCGTTGAAGCTGTAGCAGCCGATGTCGCCGATCGTGCCCGCAAACTTGCCCGCATAGGGGCCGTCGATGCAGCGGGTACCCAGCGCCTCGGTGGCGTCCTCGATGACAATGAGGCCGTAGCGCTTCGCGATTGCCATCAGGCGGGGCATGTCGGCCATGTTGCCGAAGACGTGCACGATGCCCAGCGCCTTGACATGTGCGCCGGTATTCTTGTTGTACAGCTTGCCGTCCCGCACCTCGCAGTGGTTCGCGCAGAAGTCCTCGACGGCGTCGGGGTCGATGCACAGACTATCGTCGCAGCCGATGAAGACAGGCTCTGCGCCGACGTAGCGGGTCAGCGGGTTGACGGCGGCGATAAAGGTCAGCGTCGGGACGATGACCTCGTCCCCGCGGGTGATGCCGGCGGCCATGGCGGCCAGATGCAGCGCACTCGTGCCGGAGTTGCAAGCCACGGCGCGGGGCATGCCCACATAGGCGGCCAGTGCCTCCTCAAATTCTGTGACCTTGCCGCCGCTGGTGGACACCCAGCCGGAGGTGATGGCCTGCCCGGCCAGCTCAGCCTCGCGCGGGCCAAAATTCGGAACAGAAAGCGGAATAAATTCAGACATAACAATGCCTCCATACTCTATCCATTTGCCCGCGCAAACCCGGCGGGCAGATTTCTACAAATATTCTATTTTATTATACCGCGTTTACGGGATAAGGGCAAGAAAAAATCACAGTTTGCGCCGCCCGTTTTTGCATTGACAAAATCCGCCCGGTGTACTACCATAATACCTGTATATAAATAAGTATATAGGGGGTTCACCATGAAATACGGTTTTATCGGCTGCGGCAACATGGGCGGCGCGGTGGCGCGCGCGGTCTGCAAGGGCGCCGGGGCAGGGGATGTGCTGCTGGCTAACCGCACGCCTGCCAAGGCGCAGACACTGGCCGACGAGCTGGGCTGCGCCTGCGGTACGAACGAGCAGGTCGCGAGCATCTGCGACTTCATCTTCCTTGGCGTAAAGCCGCAGATGATGGCGGACATGCTGGATGAGTTGTCCCCCACGCTGGAAGCCCGCGCCGAGAGCCGCCCCTTCGTGCTGGTCACGATGGCGGCGGGGCTGTCGATGCAGCAGATCCGCCACATGGCAGGCAGCGGCTACCCCATCATCCGCATGATGCCCAACACCCCCGTTGCGCTAGGCGACGGTATGATCCAGTATTGCTCGGACGACGTCGCGCCGGAAAAGCTGGACGAGTGGCTCACTGCCATGCGGCCTGCCGGGCGGCTGGACGCCGTGCCGGAAAGCCTGATCGACGCGGCAAGCGCCGTGTCCGGCTGCGGCCCCGCGTGGGCGTACCAGTTCATCGAGGCGCTGGCCGACGGCGGCGTTGCGGCGGGGCTGCCCCGCGCCAAGGCGCAGGAGTACGCCGCGCAGATGCTGCTGGGCAGTGCGCGGATGGTTCTGGAGACCGGCAAGCACCCCGGCGAGCTGAAGGACGCCGTCTGCAGCCCCGGCGGCTCGACGATCCAGGGCGTGCGCCTGCTGGAGGAGCGCGCCTTCCGCGGCGCCGTGACCGACGCCGTTCTGGCCGCCTATGAGAAAACGAAAGATTTAGGGAAGAAGTAATTTATGCGTATTGTCGTCAAAGTTGGAACCAGCACGCTGGCACATCCCAGCGGGCTGCTCAATATCCGCCACACCGAAGACCTCGTCAAGGTGTGGAGTGACATCCAGAACGCCGGGCATCAGCTCATTGTTGTCTCGTCGGCGGCCACCGGTCTCGGCGTGGGCAAGCTGCAAATCGACAAACCCGGCGACATCACCACCAAGCAGGCCGCTGCGGCGGTCGGCCAGTGCGAGCTGATGTACACCTACGACCGGCTGTTCGGCCAGTACAACCACACCGTCGCGCAGATGCTGCTCACGTGGGAGGACTTCGACCACGAGCTGCGCCGCAAAAACCTGCAAAACACGCTGGAACGTCTTTTGCAGCTGCACGCCATCCCCATCATCAACGAGAACGACCCCGTCGCCTGTGAGGAATATTCTCTCGGCGACAACGACACGCTGGCAGCCCTCGTCGCGACCTGCATCCACGCCGACCTCGTCGTGCTGATGTCGGACATCGACGGCCTGTACACCGCCGATCCCCACACCCACCCCGACGCCCGGCTCATCCCGGTCGTTGAGGAGATCACCCCGGAGATCGAGATGCTCGCGGGCGGCGCGGGCTCGTCGCTGGGCACCGGCGGCATGCTGACGAAGGTCACCGCCGCCAAGCGCGCCACCGCCGCAGGCGTCGACATGATCATCACGAACGGCGCCCACGCCGACGTGCTGTACGACATCGTCGAGGGCAAGCCGGTCGGCACCCGCTTCGTCGGCCGCAAGTAAGGGAGGTTCACCCCATGACTACACAGGAAATCCTGCACGCCGCGCAAAGCGCCCGCACTCCGCTGGCGCTGGCCGACGCCGACACGAAAAATGCCGCGCTGGAGGCGATGGCCGTGGCATTGGTCGCCGCGATGGACGACATCCTCGCCGCGAACCAAAGCGACTTGAAGGCCGCGCGCGGCCGCGTCAGCGACGTCATGCTCGACCGTCTGGCGCTGACGCCCAGCCGCCTGACCGATATGGCGAAGGGCATGCGCGAGGTCGCCGCCCTGCCTGACCCGGTGGGCGCGGTGCTGCGCAAAATTGTGCGCCCCAACGGCCTTGTTATCGAGAAAACCGCTGTGCCGATGGGCGTCATCGCGATCATTTACGAGAGCCGCCCCAACGTCACCAGCGATGCGGCCGCCCTTGCCATCAAGGCGGGCAGCGCTTGCGTGCTGCGCTGCGGCCGCGACGCGTGGGCAAGCTGCCACGCCATTGTCGAGGCGCTGCGCAGCGGCCTGCGCAAGGCCGGGCTGCCGGAGCACGCGGTCAGCCTCATCGAGGACACGACCCACGCCAGCGCCAACGAGCTGATGACCGCCGACGGGCTGGTCGACCTGCTGATCCCGCGCGGCGGCGCAGGGCTGATCCGCGCCTGTGTCGAGAGCGCGACGGTGCCCTGCATCCAGACCGGCACGGGCATCTGCCACGTTTATGTCGATAAAGCGGCAGATTTGCAGATGGCCGTCAACATTGTGGAGAACGCCAAGACCAGCCGCCCCAGTGTCTGCAACGCCGAGGAAGCGCTGCTGGTGCACAAGGACGTAGCCGCACAGTTCTTGCCGATGCTGAAAGCGCGTCTGGTCGACGCCCGCGCGGCAGCCGGCCTGACGCCGGTGGAGCTGCACCTCGACGAGCGCGCAGCGGCCATCATCGACGGCGTGCCCGCCGCCCCGCAGGACTTCGACACGGAATATCTCGATTATAAGCTGAGCGTGGCAATCGTCGACGACGTCGACGCGGCCATCGCGCATATTGCCCGGCACTCCACCCACCACAGCGAGGCCATCGTCACGGCGGACGCGGCGGCGGCGCAGCGGTTTACGGCCTGCGTCGACAGCGCGGCGGTCTATGTGAACGCCAGCACCCGCTTTACCGACGGCGGCGAGTTCGGTCTCGGCTGCGAGATGGGCATCAGCACCCAGAAGCTGCACGCCCGCGGCCCTATGGGCTTGGCCGAACTGTGTACCTACAAATACATCATCCACGGCAGCGGCCAGACCCGCGGCGGTGCCAGCGCCGGGATGACCTGCCAGTAACCCCGCCCCTCTCACGATAAACAAGAGCCCCCGCCCTGCAGGCATACATACCTGCGGGGCGGGGGTTTGCTTATACAGTTTCCAGCCGGTCCAGCAGTGCGTTCCAGATGCGCCGTATGGCGTCTTCCCATCGCACGGCCAGCGTATTCACGCGGAAAAGCCGGAACAGCTGCGCACGAAGAAAGTCTACCAGCTGGCTGAACACAAAAATCGCCAGTGCAAAAACCAGCGCCGCGCCCATTGCCTGCAAGCCCGGCAGCGCGCCGATTTTTCCCGTTAGCTCGATCAGCACCGGTGTGATTTGCAGAAAGCGGTCATGGAACAGATACCCGCCGAACACCAGCGGCGCAGCCCATTTAATGTAGGGCAGCAGCTGCGCGGACGGGTGCAGATTTGCGAAAAGCAGCAGCAGCCCCAGCGCCTCCAAAAACGTCGAGGGCGAGATATACCAATCCATCCAGTCCATCGTGCCCTGCAAAATCGTGCTCTCCCACAGGTGTACCAGCGCAAAATGCTCGGCCAGATAGGTATGCCCAAACCGCAGCAGCAGGTTAAAAACCGCCGCGCCAACGTACAGCACCGCGCCCTTTTTTGCGCCGACGCGCGCTGCGACGTCATACCGGCGGATATACCCGCCGACCAGATACAAAATTGCCAGCCAGCCCGTGCTGAACCCGCCCAGCAGCGAGAACATGCCGATCTTGCCAGCAAAGCTCGACCACGCGCTGAACAGCGCCAGCATGGCCAGCAGGGTGCCGGCCAAACGGCGGCGCGGCATCGTTTCCAGCAGGTGATTCATCAGCGGCATCAGCACGAACACGCCGGTGTACATCGTCAGATACCAAAAGCTCGTCATCGTCACCGGCAAAAACTGCCGCACAATGTCCGCTTTGCCGATGACATTGCCCTGATACCGGCTTTCCAGCGCCAGCAGCACAAAATTGTAGAAGACGCCGTCCGCCCACAGCACCGCCCAATTGGCGGGCTTCCAGCGGCGGCCGACACCAACATAGCCGGAAATCAGCGCAAAACCGTTGACCGCGCAGACTGCGAACGCGTCCGGCACAAGGCGGAAAAACTCGTTCCAGTGGGAGGCGGCCAACAGCCCCGATGCGGCGGAAACGTGGTGTACCACGACCATCAGCGCGCAGACGATGCGCATCAGGTCGATGCCGTAGTCGCGTTCGTTTTTCATGGCTGGTCGTCCTCTCGTTTGTCTTGTAAAAAAGCAGCGTTTCGATGCCGGAACGCTGCTTTAAAGGGTTACCCGATATTCATATCCACGGGGCGGGAGATGCCGTTCACGCTGCCGCTGCCGGTGTACTGCCAGATGTTGTACTTGTAGCTGAAGCTCAGCGTGTCGCGGTACTGCGCGATCCAGATGTTGTACTTGCTGATATTCGCGAAATTCAGCGCATTATAGAACCAACTTGCGTAGGAGTAGACGCCCGCGCTGTAGCCGGAATTGCGGATCGTCTCGCAGAAGGCGACGGCGCAGGCCGTGCGCTCGGCGGCGCTGATGCCGTTGGCGCGGCCGCCGCTGACGCTCTCGGTGTCATAGTAGACGCCCAGCGGCAGGCTGTAGCCGCCCACAAGGCTCAGCACCATGCTGGCCTCCTCGACGGCCTCGGCCTCGTTGACGGCCTGACTGTAGAAGTAGACGCCGACCTTCAGCCCGGCGTTGATCGCCCCCTGAATGTTGGCGCGGTAGGTCGAATCCTCGACCAGTGCGCCGCTGCCGTAGCCACGGTAGCCGCAGCGGATGATGGCAAACGTGATGCCGTCTGCCTTGACGGCGTTCCAGTCGATGCTGCCTTGGAACTTGGAAACATCGATGCCGCGCGCGGTGCGGTTCAGCGCGCCGTCTGCCCCGAAGGTGTAAAGGTCACCCTGAATGACCTGCTGCCCGGTGACGGGCTGGTGGGTGGTGGGGTCATAATAATACGTGACGCCGTCGATCTCCTGCCAGCCGCTGTACTGGTACTCGATGCCGTCGCTGCTGGTGACGTCGAAGCCGTACCCGGCCAGATCCTTTGCCTCGATGTCGTTCGGCCAGCCCGCCGTCGGGTCAGCCGTGGGCGCGGGCGTCCCGGTCACTTCGGGCGTCGGCGCGGCGGTGGGTTCCGCTGTGGGCTCTGCCGTCGGTTCCGGGGTGGGGGCCTCGGTGGGGGCGGGCGTTTCGGTCACCTCCGGCGTCGGCGCGGCGGTCGGCTCCGGGGTGGGTGCCTCGGTCACTTCGGGCACGGGGGTGGCGTCGGACGAAATCTCCTGTGCAACGGGGGTCGCGGTGGCGTCAGCATCCTCCTGCACAGCGGGCTCGTCGGCGCGGTGTGCCCACGCCATGCGGCCGTTCACCGCAAGCGGGTGGATGGAATCCGCCGCGCCGGGCAGCCATGCGGCCGTGCCGGTGTTGGCGGCGTAGTTCGGGTCACGGGTCGCGCCCAGCAGCTCCCGCGTGCCGTCCTTGTAAACGGGCAGGTAGGGGGTCTCGGTGCCGTCGGCCAGCAGCAGGTGGCCGCTGCTGCTCAGCTTCGCGGTGTAGGTCGTCTTGGTGCCAATCTCGGTCTGCGCACTCTCGGCGTAGGTGACGGTGTCGGTGACTTCCTCGGCAATCGGCGCAGAGCCTGCGTTGCTGACGCCGGAGTCCTCGGCGCTCTCGTTGACCTGCGACGCCTGCACGATCTTCTCCTTGACGGCCTGCACGTCGGCTTTGTAGACGACCTTTTCCTTGACGGTCACCGCCTCGGCATCGGGCAGAACATAGCCCTCGATGGGCTGCAGCGACAGGGTGTAATCGCCCGGCTCGACGTCCTCGGCCAGCGCGGTGCCGGTCTCGGTGTCCAGCGCGTAGTCGGTGGTGTTGCCGTCGGCGTCGGTCAGCGTGATGGTCGCCTCGACGCCCAGCAGCGGGGTCTTTTCGGCTTCGGCGTCATCGGCCGCCGGTTCGGGCGTGGCGGTGGGTGTCGCCGTGGCCTTGGGGGACGCACTGGCGGACGGGGAAGCGCTCGCTGTTGCTTCGGGCGTCGCGGTCGGCTCCGGCAGGGCTTCGACGTAGACGGTCACGCCGACGTCCTGCTGGATGACGGTGACGTCCATCGCAAGCGGCTTGTCCGGCACCGGCGTCGGGCTGGGCGTGGGCGAAGGTGTCGGTGTGGCGGCAGCCTCCGGCGTCGCGGTCACGACCGGCGCGGGGGTGGGGCTGGGCAGGGCGAACGGCGTCACGCCTGCCGCAAACGCGCCAAGGCCGATGCTGGCGGTCAGCGCGACCGCCGTGCCGCCCGCCGCCAATTTATACAGCGGCAGCCGCGCAAAAGCGCTGCCGGAGAAATAGCGCATGGGGTTCTTTTTATGAAACATTTCAGTTCCTCGCATCAATTTATCTGCCGGGGTGGTAGGGGCGGCGTCCTTGACGACCCACCCCTACTGCTCGATTCATTATAAAACTCTACAGAATAAATCATACCATGAAAAACACCCCCGCCGCAAGGGTGCGGTGGGGGCAAAATGCGCTGAAAAACGACGAAATTTTCCACACCGGCCGGGCGCAAAAGTGGAAAATTGTTGCGTTATGCGCCCGGTTTTCCGGGCATGTTGCGGTTGCGGGCGGGGTCAATCGCTAGAAATTGTATTGGGCAAAAATTCCTCCACCAACAGATCGACGCACGCGCCGTAGCTGCGCATGCCCAGCGTCTGGCCGTAGCCCTGCAAAAACGTCGTGTAGACTTTTTCGCCCGTCTCGCGGACGGGGCCTTCCCACTGCTTCCAGTAGGCGTTGTTGTCGGCCAAGTCGGCGCGCGCCGTGCCGCACAGCGTGCGGTAGCTCTCGGCGGCCAAGTCCGGGTCGGCGGCGTACAGCGCGTTCGACAGGTGCAGGTAGCCGAACAGCCAGCCGGAGTAGGCGTAGTCGGCGTTCGCGCTGGATGTGGCCGCCATGATGCCGACGAAGTTTGCCTCCTGCTCGGCCGCGACGCCGCGCTGGTGGGCAAGCTCGTGGGCGATCGTCACTGGCAGGAACACCGCCGGGCAGTCGACGTTGAGGGTGCTCTCGCCGACGAGGGGGCAGAGGTAGCCCGTGAAGCCCCACGCGCTCATCAGCTTGGAGTAAAACGCGGGCTTGGGGCGGCGCTCCGGCGCGGCGAGGAACGGCCACCGTGCCGTGAGCGGGTCATATAAACCGCGATAACCTGCAAAAATTTCCGCCTTGTCCACGGCAAACACCCCGGCGTCGTCCCGGTCGATTAGCGGTGCGGCGGCGTTGACCTGCGCGGCAAAATAGTCGGTCACGGCGGACAACGCATCGACGCTGACGGGCGGGGCGGACATCCCGGCGCGCGCGGCAAAACCCGTGCCGTAATACTGCGTGCCCCACAGCGCACAGACGCCCGCGTACCCCCAGACCAGCAGCACGGCCATGTGCAGCGCCCACGCGCCCACACGGCGGCGGCGCACGGCGCGCACGAACAGCACGATTGCACCCAAAATCAGCGCTGTTGCGCCGATCTCGCACGCGCTGAAGGGCAGCGGGTCGACGAAAAACGACACCCCGCGCTTGACGGGCATCGACACATGCGCCAGCCACCAGTCCATCGCGGCGGTGTCGCCCCGCGCCAGCACAAACACCCCCAGCGCGCCGCACCCGGCCGCCAGTGCCGCCAGCCCCGCGCGGTGCGCCCGCAGCCATTGCTGCATCGCTTTCATAGGCCGCCCCCCCTTACGCTTTTCTACCTATTATATTTGAAACGCGGCGGCATGGCAAGTGTGCTGTAAATTCCCCCTTGCGCGCCGCGCGGATTTTGCTATAATGAGGGTAGGCGAGCAGAACCCCGCCGCAAAACGGAGCAAAAAGGGAGCAGACCTATGCAATACGTTGACTTTGGCAAGACCGGCTTAAAAATTTCCCGCCTTGGTTTCGGCGGTATCCCCATCCAGCGCATCGACCAGCCCGGCACGCGGGAGCTGTTGATCGCCGCGCATAAGGCGGGCGTCAATTACATCGACACCGCCCGCGCCTACACGGTCAGCGAGGAATGGATCGGCCAATCGCTGCAGGAAGCCGGCCTGCGGGACGCGTTTGTCTTGGCGACGAAGTGCCGCGCCCTGACGAAAACCGACATGGAGCAGGAGCTTGAGACAAGCCTCAAAAACCTGCGCACGGATCATATTGAATTGTACCAGTTCCACAACCCCAGCCCCGCCGCGCTGCAAACCATCCTTGCCCCCGGCGGCGCGATGGAAGCCCTGCTGGAGGCAAAGGCGAAGGGCGTTGTGGGGCACATCGGTATCACGGCGCATCTGGCGGCGGTGTTCGAGGCCGCGCTGGACGTGCCGGAGATCGAGACGATCATGTTCCCGTACAACATCGTCGAGCAGCAGGGCAAGGAGCTGATCGACCGCTGCGCGGCGGCGGGCAAGGGCTTTATCGACATGAAGCCGCTGGCGGGCGGCGCTATCGAGGACGGCCGGCTGGCGCTGCGGTACGTGCTGTCCAACCCGGCGGTGACGGTGTCCATCCCCGGTATGGCGACGGTCGAGGAGCTGAACGCCAACGTGGCGGGCGCGGCCAACACCGCCCCGCTGACCCCCGCCGAGCAGGCCGCCTGCCAGCAGGTGCGCGACGCGCTGGGCACCCAGTTCTGCCGCCGCTGCAACTACTGTGCGCCCTGCACGGTGGGCATCCAGATCCCCAGCGTGTTTTTGTTCCAAGGCTATTTAAATAGGTACGGCCTGCAGCAGTGGGGGCGCGAGCGCTACGCCACGCTGGACAAAAAGGCCGGCGCCTGCATACGCTGCGGCGCCTGCGAGCCGCGCTGCCCCTACAACCTGCCCATCCGCCAGATGATGAAAAAGGCGGCTGAGGATTTCGGGGAGTAAACATGCCTTCCCCTGCGGGGGAAGGTGGCCGAAGGCCGGATGAGGGGCGGCTGTATGGCAGAATCCTTTTTCCGGTTGTCCGTAGGGGCGCACCTATGTGTGCGCCCGTGGACATTGCCGCCGCCGCAAACACCCAGGGCGGGGTGGGGGCACCCCGCCCTACGCATAACGGGAACGATAGACGTAGGGCGGCATGCCCCCATGCCGCCGGGCAATGTGCCAACTGCCACCACATTCCACGGGTCGTCGGGGACGCCGACCCCTGCCACTCCGTAGGGGCGGATTCCATATCCGCCCGTGCAGCCTCCCCGCAACCCGCAACCTCCCCTTCAAAAACTAAACACCACCCCCTAAACCGTTTACATTACCCTGCCGCGCCGTTACATCGTAACGACGCGGTTTTCCGTTTTGCACAAATCCCACCTGCATTTTCTGGCACAAGAGAAAACTTACACGAAATATTCACAAATGGGCAAAACTGTGTTGACAGAACCACCGGGGGAGGGGTAAAATAAAACCATCTACTGGGAAAGTATCCCGGAAATATAAGGATGAAAAGCAGAAAGGAAGCTAAACGATGAGAAAGCAGACCCATTTCAAAAAGGTCGTTTCCCTCGCCGTCGCCGCCGCTATGGCTGTGTCTGTCTGCACTGCTGCGCTGGCTGACAACGCAACGAACGAAGCAAACGGACAAACGACTGTCTCCGAGCAGCAGGTCAAGGAGAAAACGTCCCAAAATGATGTTGACGCTGGCACGACTAATGCAACGGGCGTTGCAACCGGCTATGATGCAGAAGAGACTGTGGTACAGCAGTATGCAACCCTTCAGGATGCCATCAATGCAGAGGGCGTCACGAAGGTTGTGCTGAACGATAATGTCACCGAAGACATTACCATTCCCGAAACCAAGAGCGGTGACAATATGATTACGCTGGATTTGGCGGGTCATACTCTTACGAACAAAACTGCTGCGCACACCATTTACAATAAGGGCAAAGTAGTGATTACCGGCAACGGCACGGTTGACAACGTCAACCATGGCAAAGCTGCGTTGTACAATGAAAAAGACGCTACGGCAATCATCATGAACGGCACCTTCACCCGCAGTCAGGAGACCGGCGTTAATGCAAGCACCAGCGGTGGAAATAGCTGGTATGTCGTTTACAATGACGGCGATATGACGTTCTATAACGGTAAAGTGACTTCTACCGGCAAGTTCTCGTCCCTGATTGTTACAGGCCAGAAAAATACGGGCGCAAATCTGACGATCAATGACGGCGAGTATGACAATGGGTTTATTGTTATCAAGGTTGAAGCAGAGAATGGTGCGACCAATATCAACGGTGGCACGTTCAACTCTCCGGAGCAGACTGTGCAGAGCTGGGGTGTTACCAACATTACAGGTGGTACCCTCAACGGTGATGTTACTTCTTGGGTCTGGAAAGACACCACGAACAACGGTGTGAATATTGACGGTATCGCAACTATCAACGGTGACTTGACGGCCTGCAACTATGATAACGCTGGCAAGGTTGCAAGCATCAACATTGTGAGTGGTGCTATCAACGGTAAGCTGTTAAAGCGCAATGTTAACGATATGGCAGACGCAGACTACGAAGGTGCAACGTTCTCTGTCTGCGGCGGCACGTTCTCTGAGACGTTCGACAAGTCTTACCTGAAGGAAGGCTATGAGCTGACCCAGCGTGAGGATGGTCGTTATCTGGTCGACCGTACCCGCACCGCCGCAATCAGCGTGGCTGGCAAGCAGTACACCTTTACCGCTGACGACATCGGTACGGAACTCCCGCATCCTGAGATGGAAGGCTATACCTATACGGGTCTTGACTTCGACGGCATCACTGGCCGCTATACCACGCTGACCGAGGATCTGTTCAACCAGCTGGTTGCTGCTGGTAAGACCGTCAGCGCATGGGCAACCTTCGACGCCATTCCTACCCCCACCCCCGCACCCACTGCCGCCCCGACGGCAACCCCCGCACCCACCGCTACCCCTGCCCCGACGGCTGCGCCGGTCGAGGTCAAGTCTGCTGCGCCTGTCGTCAATGACACCGCGCTGAAGGACGTCACCCCCGAAGAAAAAGAGAAGCTCGTCAAGGCCGCCGAGTCCGCGACCATCTCCGAGAGCAAGGAGCTCGCCAACAACGAGACTGTCCAGAACGTTGCCAAGTCC
>CAKSUQ010000018.1 GCA_934502625.1 uncultured Gemmiger sp. | reverse complement strand
GGCGGCAACCTCCCGCATCAACGCATATCGCGGCTTGCGCAGCTTGTTTTATCTGCACAAGCCTTCCGCAGCCAAGATGTATTATAGCACACGTTCCCCGGCGTTGCAAGTGTTTTTTGGCATTTTTATAAAATTTTTTTGAGAAATTTTTACGTTATGCCGAAAGGACTTGCGGCAGTATGCGTTTTCAACAGAGTGCATGGTTTTTGTGGAAATCCATTTGGATTTTTAAGCAAATTGTAATCAATTCGGCAGGCCGAGTGCATCCACGCGCCAGCCACCCTCAGTGGGGACAAGGCGCACCGGTTGCAGCGTGGCCGTATCGGGCACGACGGGGTCATCCCCCGCCCAGCCTGCGAAATCCTCGCCCTCGCAGGTCAGAGCAACCTGATAGAACGTCAGGCCGCCGTCGGGCTGCAGCTCCGGCTCGGTGAAGAGATGCCCACAGTAGGCAATGTTACCGCCCCGGTCGCCGTCCCCCGTCAGGATCGTATCGTTTTCGCCCTCAGCAAAGGCGGCGGGGTCTTCGCCCAGCAGATCGTCCACCCAAGCATCGGAATAGACCGTGTGCAGGAAGCTGCTGAACTCCGAGAATTTTGTGTAGAACGCGCCGTCCGCCGCATAGCCTCGCAGCCACCTCGGCAGGCCGTCCACCGATTCGTAAGGCCAGAAGCCGCAGTGCATACCGTACCAGTGGTACTGAAAGTAATACGCGGTCGCCAGCGCAGCCTGCGCCTGTTTGTCCAGCGAGGCCGGGACATCGTAAGTCCCCGTGCGGTCGCAGCGGTTTTCCACCCACGGTGCGCTGACTGTAACCGTTGTCACATTGTTCTCCGGCAGTGTGTACGGCTCTGCCTGAAGCTTCAGGTGGTAGTACATCCCGTCGCGGGCGTAGTTGTCCTCGCAGTCGGGGTTCAGCGCCTTCAGGTTTTCCACCGTGGTATGAAAGCATTCCGCTGCTTCCTCCAGCGTTTGCGCATTGCAGCAGAGCGTCACACCCCCGGCCGGCCAGACGACCTGTTCCTCCGGCTGGGGCTTGTGGGGCGCGCTGAACGTGCAGTCCGGCATCCGGCAGCCCGCACCATCCCGCCAGTCTTCGAAGGAGACCGCGTCGTACACCGCCATCGTCGGCGCAGGCGTCGGGGAGGAGGCGGGCGACGGCGTTATAATCGGCGTCGCCGTCGGTGCAGGGTCAACGGTGACGCTGTCAGCAGGAGCGGCGGAACAAGCAGCCAATAAAGTGAACACTAAGGAAACTGTCAGAAGTTTTTTCATAAAGACCTCCTTATGCGGCTTCCCAGCGGAGCGGTCAAGGCCGCTCCCTACAAAGCAGGCGTGAACGGCAGGTTGTAGGGGCCGCACATGTGCAGCCCGCAGCTATATGGCAGACGACCTCCTGCGGGAAGGCCGCGGGCCGGGCATGCCCGGCCCCTACCGTGCGCTGATGGAATATTCACTTCCGTTTCAGCTGTTCCTCCAGCCCTTCCCTTGGCGTCACGTACACGGTGGTGTACACCTCGTACAGCACCATGCCGGGCTTGGCACCGTTGGCCTTCCAGATGTTCTTGACCTCGGTGGTGTCGACGGCGACCTTCGCGCCGCCGTTCTGGCTGGAATGGAGCACCGCCAGCTCGGCGGCCTCCTGACGGGTCGTATCGGGGATATCCTCTCCCCTGCTCATGACGACACAGTGGCTGCCGGGGGCTTTCTGCACGTGGAACCACAGGTCTTTGCCGCGCGCAGTGTGCAGGGTCAGCTTATCGTTCTGCAAGTTGTTGCGGCCAACCAGAATCTCAAACCCATCGCTGGATAGATACCGCAGGAAATCCGCAGGCTTCTGCTTGCGGTCGCGCTGCTTGTAGTATTTCAGGTAACCCTGACTTTTCAGCTCGGCGCGGATCTCGTTCAGCGCCATCTCGCCGGGGGCGGATTCCACCTCGTACAAGACCGTGCGCAGGTACTCGATCTCGGCCTCGCCCTCGACCAGCAGCTTTTGCAGCATAGCGTGGGCGGTCTGCTTCTTTTTGTAGTCGCGGAAATACTTCTGCGCGTTCTCGTTGCCGCCAAGGCGCGGGTCTAAGCGTATCGTCACATCCTCGCCGGTGTAGTAGTTCTGCACAGTCACCTGCCGGTCGCCCTTGTGCAGCGCCCAGAGGTTTGCCTGCAGCAGCTCGCCGTACAGCCGCAGCGTGTCGGCCTTGGACGACTGCGCCAGTTCCTCGCGGCGGGCGGCCTGCTTGCGGACGGAGCGGTCGTACATATTGTGGACGGCCTTGTATAGCTCGCGGCTCTTCTGGCGCAGGCGCTCGGCGCGGTCTTTCGTGGCGTAGTAGTCCTCCAGCATCTCACTGTAGGACGGATATTGCGTCAGGATGGCCGCGCTGCCGTACTGCTGCGGCACAAAGAAGCTGAACTCCACCGGCTTCGGCGCGCCGTCCGGCTGGGGCAGGCGCACGGCTGTCGGCGTGCCGCCGTGGGCGTGCTTGTCCTTCAGCTCGTCGATGGCCGCGACGAGCTTTGCCTTCTCGTCGGCGGTCAGATCGCAGGCCAGCGCGGGCGTCTCACCGAGGGCGCGGCAGACAGCCTCCCGCACGACGACGGGGCCGACGCCCGCCACGGTCTTACCCAATGCCTGTGCGACGGGCAGGTCTTTTTCGCAGGCCGCGGCCACGATGGCGGCGGCGCTCGTCTCCAAAAAGTCCGGTCTTGCGGGCTTGGGCGGCAGCGTGTAGGCAAGACCCGGCAGCAACTGGCGGACTTCGCTGTCGTCGAAGTCGACCCGCTTCAGCGCGTCGATGATGCGGCCGTTCTGCACGAGCACAAGGTTCGAGTACCGCCCCATCAGCTCTACAACCAGCGTGTTGGTGACAAGGTCGCCCATCTCGTTGGTGCAGCGGAAGTCAAAATAGACGATGCGGTCGCCCGGCTCGCGGCGCAGCTCGATGAGGCGGCCGCCGGTCAGGTGTTTGCGCAGCAGCATGCAGAAGCCCGGCGGGGTAAGCGGGTTCTCGAAGCTCTCCTTCGTCAGGCAGACGCGGGCGGAGCCGCTGCGCGCCGACAGCAGCAGGCGGTGCGTCTCGGTGCGGGTGCGCAGCGTCATCAGCACCTCGTCGCGGGTCGGCTCGAAAATTTTGTCGATCTTCGCGTCGAGCAGGGTCGTTTTCAGTTCACCGGCAACCAGCGCCAGTGTTGCGGCATCCAAGGACATGGAAATAGCTCCTTATTATAATAGGTAGGAATACGGGTCTTTATCGCTCTCGGCGTGGGCAATGGTCAGCTGGGGGAAGGCGGCAGAAATGCGCGCGGCCAGCACGTCGGCGATGGCGTGCTCGGTGCCCCAATGCCCGGCAACGACGAGACCGACGCCCCTTTCCTTTGCCAACAGGGCGATGTGGTGGGCAGCCTCGCCGGTGACAAGGCAGTCCGCGCCGCGGTCGATAGCCTCCTGCAGGTAGCTGCCGCCCCCGCCGCTGACCTCGGCCAGACGGGTGACGGGCTTATCGCCGTTGACATACTTGACGCCGCTGTGCAGCGTGTCGGCGCAGAACCGTGCCAGCGCTTCGACGGTGGTGGGCATCGTCGTACCGATGCGGCCGCAGCCCTCGGCGAAGCTCTCGCGCCCGTCGGCGGCAATGCCCAGAATATCGCTGAGGGTATCGTTGACGCCGCCCTCGGCTGCGTCGAGATTTGTGTGCATACAGATGGCCGAGATGCCGTTTTTCATCAGCTGGGCAGGCACATCGGCGGCGGCCAGCCGCTTGATGGGGTGGAAGATTACGGGGTGGTGGCTGACGATGAGTTGGCAGTCGTTCTCGACGGCCTCACGCACAACGGCGGGGGTGATGTCCAGCGTTGTCAGCACTCCGTCCACCGGCGCGCCCGCGTCGACGAGCAGTCCGACGTTATCCCAATCCAGCGCCAATTCCTGCGGGGCGGCGGTTTGCAAAAGCGCCAAAATTTGCTGTACGCTTACCGACATGATAGTTCCTCCTGAAAGTTTGTATGTAGGGCAACGCCATGCGGGCGCATATGGAATGCGCCCCTACAAATGGAGACACGTGTCATGGAATCCACACCCATGAACGGAAACCGTAGGGGCGGATTCCATATCCGCCCGTGGGCGTTTACCGCGCCGCCAACGTATCCAATTCGGCGATAAGCTCCCTTACCGCCTCTTTCTCCGCACCGTCCGGCAGACCCAGACGGTATTTTTTCAGCTTCGCGTTCTGGGCGGCGTAATAGTCCGCGCAGCCGGGCTGCCCCTGCGTCAGACCGGTCAGGCAGTACAGCCCGTCCGGCTCGCGGGCGTCGCCGGTGTAGCGCGCGTTCATCACGGCGTACCAGCGGCCTGCGGCTTGGCAGAGCGTCTCGCCCTGCAGCGCAAAGCCCCGCCGCGCCAGCCAGCGCCGCAGGATGCTGTGCTTGGTGGCGGGCACCAAAACCAGATTATACCGCCCGTCAAACACCCACGGCGCGGCTTCGAGAATTTCGATGATCGTCTCCGCGCCCATGCCCGCGATGATGATGTCCTCGGCCTCGCCGGGCTGCAGGACTGCAAGGCCGCTGCCCAGCCGGAACCGCACCTTGTCCCCGTAGGGCGCGCAGGTCATCCGCGCTTTTTCCAGCGGGGCGGGGCGCAGGTCGCAAGCCAAAACAAGCGGGCAGCGACCGCTGCCCGCCAGTGCGGCGCTTAATTTGCCATGATCGCAGCCGATGTCCGCCGCCACGCGCCCCAGCCTTACATAGTCGAAGGCAGCGGTCAGGCGGGCATCCAGCTGCGGCAGCTTACATGTGCGCAAAGTAGTCGTTCAGCTCAGCGACCAGCTCGTCGGCGTCGACGCCGTGGACAGCGCAGGCCTCCTCGACGGTCTCACCGTGGGACGCCATGCAGCCCAGGCAGTGCATACCGGTGGCGAGGAAGATGGGCACGCAGCCCTGCGTCGGGTCGTTGTTCAGGATCTCGGCGATGATGGTATTCTTCGTGACAGTCATAAGAGTGTTCTCCTTATAAAATATTTTATGATACTTACTGCCAGCTGGCGTACAAGCCAAAGCCCTGCAGCAAAGTCAACAGTGTACAGGCGGTGACGGCAAGCGCCGCCCTGCGGGAGGCATCGCGCCGCAGCGTCACGGCGCGGCTGCGCTTGCAAAGCACCAGCGCCAGCGGCAGCACGGGCAGCCAGTAGCGCCCCTGCAGACCGAACAGCGTCTGGTAGTTGATGGGCGTCCAGTTCAGCGCCACGACCAGCGACGCCGCCACGACGCAGAGCAGAATGCCCACGGTGCCAACGCTCGTCCGGCGGCCGAGGGGCGGCGTTTCGTCCGCGACAGGCAGTGCCGCCGCCAGCAGCGCCAGCACCAGCCCGACCCCGATGAGCCAGCTGACGTCAATGCGGTAAACGATCGGCTCGCCCAGCGTCGTGCCGAGGATGCCCTGCAGCCAGAGCGCCCCCTGTTCGGGGATCGTGCGCAGCAGCAGCTTCGCCGTGGCAGGCAGGTTGCGGCAGATATAGCCGAGCGAGAACGTCCAGATGGAGTCGCCGTTGGGGTTCGTCATCAGCAGCTGGTCGGGTTCCAGCCCGCCGCCCATGTGGGACAGGGCATACACACCGCCGACGACGGTCACCGCCGCCGCGCTGCACAGCACGCAGCGGAAGGTGCGCAGTTTTTTCGCGTCGCTGCGCACTTTGTTGTAAAGCTGCCCGGCCAGCACCAGCACGACAGCCAACGCCAGCACACCCGCCGCCATGGCAAGGCGATTGACGTCGCGGGCGGCGTAGGCGAGCTCGCCTAAGTTAGCCGTCAGCCAGAAGCAGCCCGCCAGCACGAGCGTCGCTTCTTGGATCAGCCGCCCGCTGCGCACCCGCACCCCAAAGGAACCCTTAACAAATTCCGTCGGCTCTGCGAGGTTTTCCACCGGGATGATGAAGCAGAGCAGCACGACCGGCAGGTAGATGGCCTTGGCAGGCCCCACTGCGCCGCCGAGGCCGACGAGCAGGATTTTTTCCCACCACACGGCCTTTTTGGTGCGCAGCCGCAGGCAGAGCGCCGTGAAGCAGAACACCATCCCCAGCACCGAGGCGTCGGGCGAAAGGCTTGCCGCCAGCTGCAGCGGCATCGGCAGCAGTGCCACGCAGGCCAGCAGCCCGCGCACCCCCAGCGGGGCAAGCGCAACGGCCAGCGCCGCCAGCGCCAGATAGAAAACGAGGTTGCAAATGCGCCCCCAGCGCAGCATCGTGTAAAAGTTTGCTCCACGGCTGCGCGCCAGATGCAGGCCGAGCGCCTGCGGCAGATAGTTGCCGCTGCCCTGCCCCGCCTGCGCCTCGCTCGTCTCGGTCAGCGTGTCGGCGCTGCCCGCGTCGGTCAACCGGGCGACCTCCTCAGCCTTGTAGGCGAAGATGCCGATTTCCCCGCTGCGGGTGCCGAAGTAAGGTGCGTCGCAGCTGCGCACCAGCAGGTTGCCGTCCTCATCGGCGGGTTGCTGGCCGCTCCACCGGCTCGCCAGCTCGTAGGCGGCGGCCAGATGGGTATATTCGTCGGGGGCAACGAGGGCGGGCGTCACCTGAGCAAAGGCCAGCCCGCAGGCCAGCCCCACCGCCGCGACGACGAGCGCCAGATGTGTCTCCAGTCCGATGAGCAGCACCGCCGCGAAGGCAGCAGCCGCCAGCGGCAGCGCCAACTGCTGCGCCAGCCGCGTCGGCCAGCTGCCGGAATCGTCGGTCATCAGCTGCACGGCCAGCGTGGCGTTCAAGTCCTCACCGTCCGCCGTCAGGGGCATATCCCCCACCGTGCCGGTGCTTGCCCAAAGGCCGAGCGGTCCATCCCACTCGACAGCATTATAAATATGAAGGGTCAGCGTTTCATCCTGCATGGCGCGGTAGGCCGAGCCGGTCGCAAACGCCGTGAAGTTGTTGTCAAAGACATTCAGATAGTTGCCGGCAGTCTGGCCGATGAGCCGCCCCTCGCCGTTGTACAAGTCCACCATGACCATGCCGGCCTTGTACAGCTCGCCGTGGGTGCTGAAATTCAGCCGCACGCCATAGATGGTCTGCCCGGCCTTGAGCGGCAGATGCTGCTCCAGCCCGGCGGCGGGCACATCGATGATCTGGTCGTATTCGTCGTTGACGATCTCGAACTTCGGCTCGTTGCCCAACCGCTGCTGCAGGTCGTAGCCGACCCAGCGGCAGAGCAGCCAGACCGCCCCCGCTGCCAGCAATGCCAGCAGCAGGCTTACCGCCGCACGGCGGGCAGAGAATCGTTTTTGCATGTTTGCCCGCCTTTCTGACAGGTTGTCCGGGAATCAGTGTCATTATACAGCATAATGACAAAAAGTGCAAATCAGCCTTGCAGCCGGTAGAGATACCACGTGGCCTCGCCCTCGCCGCCGTTGTAGCTGTACCGGTCGATGCAGGTGTACTGCGGGAAGTCCCCGGCCAAGTCGCCGGTCAGCGCCGTGACGTACTCGACACCGCTCTGCGCCAGCACGGCCTGCTGCTGCGTCCACTGGTCGTCCAGCGGCATATTCGTCACGCAGAAATACTTGCAGGGCGGCAGCACCCCGGCGGCAGTGTAAAAGCCGCCGTCCAGCGTACCGTAGTTGAGCAGGCTGGCACCGTTGATTTCGGCGGCAAAGCGGGTCTGGGGCATTTCGTCCGCTGTGCGGAACCGCAAGGCGCGGTTCGGGCTGAATGCAACGCACCAAGCCGCCCCAGCCGCCAGCCACACAAGGACGCAATTTTTGCGCGCGCCCCAAAGCGTCGCCAGCGGCGCAATGCCCAGCGGCGCAAAAACGCTGAGCACCAGCCCGTAATAGACAAGGTACCCGCCCATCAGGCTTGTCAGCGCCAGCCCGGCGGCCAGCGCCGTGACCGACACCGCCGACGCGAGCCGCCGCATCAGCACTGCCCACAGCAGGAACGCCGCCAGCAGCGCCGCAGCGGGCAGCGCGTCCCGCACCGTCCACCAGAGGTGCTGCGCCAGCGCGGGCAGGCCGCCGCCCTCCCCTTTATAAAGGAAGAGGTTGTCGTAAAAATAGCAGGTGAACCAGTCGCCCAGCGCACCGGTCACGCCGAAGTAGACGACCCACGGCAGCGTGGCCAGCGCCATGCCGCCGAGGTAGGCCGCGACGCTGCGTCCCAGCTGCGCCGCCCACCTGCGCCGCAGGTAGACGACCGCCAGCAGCACCGCCCAGATGAGGTAGAACCCCAGCACCGTATATTTGAGCCAGAGTGCGCACCCCGCCAGAAGGCCGTGCAGCACCACGGTGCGCAGCGGCATCGGGCAGGCGTCGTCCAGCGTTTTCACCGCGCCGTACAGCGCTGCCGCCAGAAAGGGCAGCAGCAGTTCCTCGGCGCTGCCGCCGTGGGAGAAGGCGCGGCTGGCCGCGATAGCCGCCGCAGGCAGCGCCGCCCACGCGGGGTGCAGGCTGCGGCGGCAGAGCACGTCCGCCGTGCGCAGGCCAAAGTGCAAAAACAGCGCGAAAGCGACGATTTCCAGCACCAGCACACCGATAAAGCCCGTGCGGTGCAGGCAAGCCGCCAGCCCGTACAAAAGGTAGAGCACAGGCCCCTTGTGGTCGAAGACGTCGCGGTAGAGCACCCGCCCGCTGAACATCGATTTGCCCATCGTGAAAAAGATGTTCGCATCCATCCAGTCGTTCAGGGTGTACAGCGGCGAGGATTTGCTGCACAGCACCAGCGCCACGGCAGCGATGCCCGCCAGCCACGCGGCGCGCTGTGCGTTTTTCTTTGTCATCATATACCGTTCCCGATAACAAACCACGCCCCGGCGGTAAGGCCGGGGCGCGGAATGGAAAATTACAACTATTTACACAAGCGCGTAAATCAGCCGTTCTCCTTCATCTTGGCGAAGCACTCGCTGCAGTAGACCGGGCGATCCTCGCGGGGCTGGAAGGGAACCTTGCAGGCCTTGCCGCAGCTGGCGCAGACGGCGTCGAACATCTGGCGCTCACCACGGGTAGAATTCTTGCGGGCATCGCGGCAGGGCTTGCAGCGCTGGGGCTGGTTCTCGAAACCACGGCTGGCGTAGAACTCCTGCTCGCCGGCGGTCCAAACGAACTCCTTGCCGCAATCCTTGCATACCAAAGTCTTGTCTTCGAACATAGTGGGTATCTCCTCTGTGTTTAATTTGCCCGCGGAAGAATCTAAAACAACGCATGTGGAATCGACCAACTGAACTGATTTTAGGCGCTACTGGGGGCAGGTTGATATATGATGCAGGCAAACGCCTGAATCCTGAAGTGGTTCACCCGGCACGCAGTTTACGGCGGGCGCGCGCCAACGCATTGGCAACGTTTTTGGTGGGCAGACCAAGCTCCTGCGCGGTCTGCACGGGGGTCTTGCCCGCAAGCCCGGCCAACAGCACCTTGCGCTCCAATTCAGACAATTCCGTCTGCATACGGCGCAGTGTGTCGGCGTACTGCTCGCCGGAAATGGCAAGTTCCTCCGGGCCGGGGCGGGTGTCGGTGCGGCCGTCCGCATCGGGCAGCGGCACGCTGAAATTCAGCGGCGCGTGCTTTTTGCGCAGTGCGGCGCGGCGGGCGTCCTGCTGTGCATGGCGGATGCAGGCCGCCGCGTAGGCGGCAAACGGCTGCCCGGCGGCAGGGTCAAACCCGCGCACAGCGTGGAACAGGCCGATCAGCCCCTCCTGTACGGCATCCTCGAAGTCAAGGCCGGGTGCCGTGTTGGCAGCCGCGCCCTTGCGGATGGCGGGCATCATGCGGGCGATCAGCGCGGCGAGCGCATTCTCGTCCCCCTGCTGCGCACGGGCAGGCAGGTCTTTTTCAAGCTCTTGCATGGTATCCCCCTCCGGGAAGATGCGAACAATTTAATAATAGCTGTAAACGGGGCATTTGTCAATGTTTTTTTCGTCGGTTCGGCAGGAAAAACGGCTTCCCCTGAGGGGGAAGCTGTCCGCGAAGCGGACTGATGAGGGGCAAACTTCCCGTAATAGCCCATTCACGGGTTGTAGGGGCAGCGCTGCCCCTCATCCGGCCTTCGGCCACCTTCCCCCTCAGGGGAAGGCTTTTTACAAATAGCTCATCTCTTCCTTGCGGCGGCCGGCGAGGTCGGGGTTATCCAAAACCGCGCCTGCGCCCAAGGCGACGCAGTCCAGCGGGCTTTCGGCAATATGGACGTCGATGCCGGTCTCATTCTGGATCAGGGTGTCCAGCCCGCGCAGCAGCGCGCCGCCGCCCGAAAGCATGATGCCCCGGTCGATGATGTCGCTGGACAGTTCCGGCGGGGTGCATTCCAGCGTGTCCTTGATGGCCTCGACGATGCGCAGCAGGCAGTCACTCATCGCGTCGCGCACTTCCTCCGATCGGATCAGGATGTCCTTCGGCAGGCCGTCCACGAGGTTGCGACCCTTGATCTCCATGCTGGTCTCCGGATCCTGCGGGCAGGCCGAGCCGATCTCGATCTTGATCTGCTCGGCCGTGCGCTCGCCGACCAGCAGGTTGTATTTGCGCTTGATGAAAGCGATGATGCTCTGGTCAAGGGCGTCGCCCGCACAGCGCACACTGCGGCTGGCGACGATGCCCGACAGGCTGATGACGGCCACCTCCGCCGTGCCGCCGCCGATGTCGACGATCATGCTGCCGACGGCGTCGGTCGTGGGCAGACCGCTGCCGATGGCGGCAGCCATGGGTTCCTCGATGACGGTAACTTGGCGCGCGCCCGCCTTGGCGGCGGCCTGCCGCACAGCGCGGCGCTCGACTTCGGTGACACCGGAGGGCACACAGATGACGACGCGCGGCCGCGCGAGGATGCTGTTGCCGCAGGCCTGCCGGATGAAGCTTTGCAGCATGGCGGCCGTAATGTCAAAGTCGGCAATGACGCCGTCCTTCAGCGGGCGGACGGCCACGATGGAGCCGGGCGCGCGGCCAATGACTGCCTTGGCCTCGTGGCCGACGCTGCGCACCCGCAGCTCGTCGCTGCGCGGGTCGACGGCGACGACGCTCGGCTCGCGCATGATGATGCCGCGTCCCTTCATGTAGACCAGCGTGTTCGCAGTGCCCAGATCAATGCCGATGTCCTTGGTAAACATAGCGTGTATTCTCCCGAAAAAGCGTGTAAAAATGTTGCAGAATCTTGCCATACAATCCCCCGTTCCGGGGCTGTATGCGCTTTACGCAAACTCGCGCAGCAGCTGTGCCGTGCGGTGAACAGGCAGCCCCATGATGTTGTAGTAGCACCCTTCGATGCCCGCACACCACAGCGCTGCATGCCCCTGAATGGCATACGCGCCCGCCTTGTCGTAGGGTTCCGGTGTGCGCACATAGGCGCGCAGGTCGTCCTCGGCAATGGGCGAGAAATGGACAAGTGTTGTCTCGGCAGTGGCCGCAGCGCGGCCGCCCTGGCAGACGCAGACCCCGGTATGTACCCGGTGCACGCGCCCCGACAGGGCGTGCAGCATCCGCACGGCGTCGGCCTCGTCCCTCGGCTTGCCGAAGACCTCGCCCTCGCACTCAACCACCGTGTCGAAGCCGCAGACAATGTCGCCGGGGTGTTCCTCGGCCACGGCGCGGGCTTTGGCGGTCGCCAAGGCTTTCGCGAGGTGCGCCGGGGAATCCGCCGCGATCTTCGTCTCGTCGACGTCGCTCGTGATGACGGTGTAGTCCGGTGTGATGAGCGCCATCAGCTCACGGCGGCGCGGGCTGCCGGAGGCAAGGATCAGTGCCATAGTGTGCTTCCTTTCTGGTCTATTATAAGCAGATGGGGATGTCGAAGTGTGGAAAAGTAAGCCGCCTGCGCAAAATTGCCTTCCCCTGAGGGGGAAGGTGGCGCGAAGCGCCGGATGAGGGGCGGCGCTGCCGTTGCAACCCGGTAATGGGTTGCTGCTGGAAGTTTGCCCCTCATCAGTCAGCGGGCGGGGCCGCTGACAGCTTCCCCCTCAGGGGAAGCCGCCCGGCTTTTACTTTCCTGTCGAGCCAAAGCCACCGGTGCCTCTTTCCGTGTCGGTCAGCTCGTCGGCAGGGGCGAAGGCCGCCTGCCAGACGGGGGCGATGCAGAGCTGGGCGACGCGCTCGCCGGGCTGGATGGTGTAGGATGTGTCGGACAGGTTCACCATCGGCACGCGCAGCTCACCGCGATAGTCGCTGTCGATGACGCCGACACCGTTCGCCATGCAGAGGCCGTGCTTGATGGACAGACCGCTGCGGGCATAGACGAGGGCGACGCAGGACGCATCGGGCAGCTCAATAGCAAGACCGGTAGGCACAAGGGTGCGCTGCATGGGTGCCAGCGTCAGCGGCGCATCCAGCACCGCGCACAGATCCGCCGCCGCCGCGCCGGGCGTGGCATAGGTCGGCACGACCGCGCGGGGGTCTAATTTTTTGTATTTCACAGTAGGGGTCATGGGAGCCTCCAAAAAAAGATAATAGATAAAGGATAAAAGATAAAAAATCTGGTGGATCGCGGCGCTCAAAATTTTGTTTTTGCCCTGCGGGCAAAAATCCACAGCAAATCCACAGCATTTATTATCTATTATCTATTATCTTTTATCTATCTAATTATTCGTATAGTATAGCCCTCTCGTAAACTCGCTGTCAAACGGGCGAGAGGCAAAAAGCATCTCTAAAATCTGGAAAACGCGGGCGGGGGACTCGGTGGTAAAGGCCGCGACTGCCACGTCCACAGGCATCTCGCGCAGGCGCTCGCCCATGTAGAGGGGCACCGGATTGAACACCGTGCGCACACCTGCGCCGCCGGGGGCGGAGCAGGTCACGGTGAAGTCGCGCCCCTTGCGGTCGCGCAGCGTGCCGCCGCCCTGACATTTGCCGCAGTCCCGCACATTGCGCAGGGGGCAGGCGCGGGTCAGCATCAGTGGCAGGTGGCCGTAGCACAGCGCCGCCGTCGGCACACCGGGGGCAACCGCCGTCATAGCGGTCAGGGCGGTCTCCGGCTGCAAAAGCATCCCCACGACGCCCAGCGCTTTGTACCGCGCGGCGCTCATCGGGTTCGTGACGTTCAGGCCAAGGCCGCCGTACAGCGTCCAACCGTCCGCCAGCCGGAACTGTGCCGGGTTGTTGACGACCGCCCCGGCAAAGCCTGCGTCCTGCAGGGCGTCCAGCCGGGCAGCGGTCTTCTGCTCCCATTTGCCGAACATGACGCGGGGCAACTCCAACAGGGTCTTGCCGCGCCATTCCTCCGGGATGCTCTCGGCCTCGGCGATCGGGAAGACCAGATATTGCAGCTTGTCCACAGCGTCCGCCGGGCACTGCGCCGCACCAGAAAACCGCGCTGCCAGCGCGGGCAGTGCCCCCACCGTATGCGCCGGATAGGTCGGCACGGTGTAGTCCTGCAAGGCGTGGGGCTTGACCTCGCCGCGCTTTTCCAGCAGCTTGTCCAGCGCTTCGCGGCGCAGCTCATTCCACGCCGAGCCGGGCAGGAAGCCCAGACCGCCCTCCCCCGGCGCGGCGTGCAGGCTCGCCATGGTAAACGGCGTGCCGCCGGTCTTGCCGAGGGCGCGCTCGACACCGGGCATCGGGTCTTTCTGGGCGGGCTGCGGCTCGTCGGCGCTGTAGACGCTGACCTTGTGGCCGTCGTCGTCATAGGCCGTCAGCTTGACGCCGCCGTCCTCCACGCCACCGCTGACCTCATAGTGCAGCGGCACGCGCTGCAATTCACGGCGGAACAGCTCGCGCGCCTTCGGTGTGGCGGCGCGAGTAGCTGCCGCGTCGGCCTCGGTGCGCACGCCGAACATTTTTCCGTCGTTGTGGTTCGTCAGGTAGCCGTCGGTGAAGCCGGAGCGGGAAAAAATGTCCCGCACGAGTTTTTCGTCGTAGGGCTGGCCGTCGCATACCGCGCGGCAGGCCGTGACGACCGCCGCCGCATACTCCGGCGTGCGCAGGCGGCCTTCAATTTTGACGCTGGCGACGCCCGCGTCCATCAGTTCCCGCAGGTGCGGGATGTAGTCCATGTCTTTCAAGCTCAGGTGGCAGGCCTTGCCGGGCTGGCCGGGGCGCAAGCCCGCGCTGGCGTCAAACGGCAGGCGGCAGGGACCCGCGCAGGCACCCCGGTTGCCGCTGCGGCCGCCGAGGAAGGCGCTCATCATGCACTGGCCGGACACGCTCATGCAGAGCGCGCCGTGGACAAACACTTCGACCTCGATCGGGCTGGCCTCGCAGACCGCGCGGATCTCCTCCAGCGACAGCTCACGTGCGAGAATCACCCGGTCATAGCCCAGAGCGGCCAGCTCTTTTGCGCCTTCCGGCGTGTGGACGCTCATCTGGGTCGAGCCGTGCAGGTGCAGCGTCGGCGCGATGGCCTTGACAAGCTGCGCCGTCGCCAGATCGTCGGCGATGACAGCGTCCGCGCCCGCTGCGGCCACGGCACGCACCGCGTCCGCCAGCCCCGCCAGCTCGCGGTCATAGACGAGGGTGTTCAGCGTCACGTGGACTTTCACGCCGCGCGCATGGCAGAAGGACACGGCCTCCCGCAGCTCCTCCGGCGTAAAGTTGCCCGCCGTGCGGCGGGCGTTGTAGCCTGTCAGCCCCAGATAAACAGCATCAGCGCCGCTGAACACAGCGGCGCCAAGCATCTCACGGTTACCCGCCGGGGCTAAAATTTCGGGGCGGCTCATTCGCCCTCCACCGGGAACTGGCTGCGGCGCAGGCGGCGTTCCAGCTCGTCGATGCGGCGCTTCAGGGATGCGTTCTCGCGGCGGGCGTCCTCGGCGGCCATCTTGGCGCTGGCGGCATCTTCGAGGTAGTCTTTGATCTGGCGGCGCATATTGTCGGCGCTGCCGCTGGCCTTTTCCAGCTCGTCACGGTAGTTCAGCGCGGTCATGACGGCGGCGGTCGTAATCGAGATGGAGTTCGAGGACGCCATCAGTTCATTCATGTCGAGATTCAGCCGATCGGCGAGGTTCTGCATATAATCCTCGCTCTCGCTCGTGTTGACTACATAGCTGGAACCGCAGATGTTCAGCCGCACTTTCGAGGTAGCCATACCCATACATCATACTCCTTCCGGTCTCTGCACAGCCCGCATTGGCAGCCGGGGTACAGAATGTTACAATTATTATAATACAAAACTCCTGTTTGCAAAAGCCCTTTTTGACGGATTTGTATAAAAAAGCTGTAAACAAACAAATTTGACTTGCGCAATCTCCAAAACACAGGTATAATCTATAGTGTGGTTTATTGAACACATCCAAAACAAGAGCAAAAATCTGTTATCCCGGATAAAATGAAAATAAGGAGAGAACGATTTTGAAATACACCAAACGCGAATTTGAGAAGCTGCTCAAAGATAAGCTGATGAGCGAGTGCAACGTCACGCTGGACACTGCCTCCGCCGATCAGATCTACCGCTGCCTCGCCATGATCACCCGCCAGATCATGTCCGACCGCCAGAAGCAGTTCCAGTCCAAGGTTCTGGGTGAGGGCAAA
Source organism: uncultured Gemmiger sp. (assembly GCA_934502625.1). Classification (GTDB taxonomy): domain Bacteria; phylum Bacillota; class Clostridia; order Oscillospirales; family Ruminococcaceae; genus Gemmiger. The sequence continues at coordinate 35,304 of CAKSUQ010000018.1, read as the reverse complement.
AAGCAGGTCTACTACCTCTGCATGGAGTTCCTGATGGGCCGCAGCCTGCGCACGAGCCTGTTCAACCTCGGCCTGAATGAAGTCGCCGAGAGTGTGCTGGCCGACGCCGACGTCAAGATCGACACCATCTACGAGCAGGAGCCCGACGCAGGTCTCGGCAACGGCGGTCTGGGTCGTCTGGCCGCCTGCTATCTGGACGGCATGGCCACCGACTGCATCCCCGGCACCGGCTACTCTATCCTCTACGAGTACGGCATCTTCAAGCAGAAGATCGTCGACGGTTGGCAGCAGGAGACCGCTGACAACTGGCTGCCCGGCGGTCAGGTCTGGATCAAGAGCCACCCCGACCAGGCGCAGGAGATCCGCTTTGACGGTCAGGCCGTCGAGACGTGGGAGGGCGGCTTCCACCACGTCAAGTACGAGAACTACAACTCCGTCATCGCCGTGCCCAACGACATGTATGTCGCCGGTTACGGCAGCAACGGTGTTTCCAAGCTGCGTCTGTGGCAGGCGAAAGCCCCCAGCTTCGACATGAGCAGCTTCAACGCCGGCAACTACAACACCGCCATCAGCCAGTCTGCTTCGGCCGAGCTGATCTCCAAGATCCTGTACCCCAACGACAACCACACCGAGGGCAAGATCCTGCGTCTGCGCCAGCAGTACTTCTTCTCTGCAGCGTCCATCGCCGACATCCTGCAGAACCACCTGAACCAGTACGGCACGCTGGACAATCTAGCCGACAAGGTCAGCATCCAGCTGAACGATACCCACCCCACCGTCGCCATCCCCGAAATGATGCGCATCCTGCTGGACGAGTGCAGCTATGAGTGGGACGCCGCCTTCGACATCTGCCGCAAGGTCTTTGCGTACACGAACCACACCGTCATGAGCGAGGCGCTGGAAAAGTGGAACGCCGACATCTTCCGCAACACCCTGCCCCGCATCTGGCAGATCGTCTGCGAGATGGATCGCCGCTGCCGCGCCGAGCTGGCGCAGGCCTTCCCCGGCGATCAGGGCAAGATCGACTACATGGCGATCATCGGCGACAATCAGGTGCGCACGGCCAACATCTGCGCCTACACCTGCCACGCCATCAACGGTGTTTCCAAGCTGCACAGCGAGATCATCAAGGACAGCGTCTTCCATGACTACTTCCTGTTCAAGCCCAAGGCGTTCAAGAACGTCACGAACGGCATTGCCTACCGCCGCTGGCTGCTCTGCTCCAACCCCGGCCTGACGAAGCTGCTGGAGGAGACCATCGGCGACGGCTTCAAGACCGATGCCTCCGAGCTGAAGAAGCTGGAGAAGTTCGTCGACGACAAGACCGTGCAGGCTGCCGCCGCCAAGGTCAAGCGCGAGAACAAGGTCATCTTCGCCAACTACCTGCAGAAGTCCACGGGTCAGGTCATCGACCCCGATTCCATCTTCGACTGTCAGGTCAAGCGCATGCACGAGTACAAGCGCCAGCACCTGAACGCCCTGAACATCGCAGCCGAGTACCTGTACCTGAAGAACAACCCGAACGCCGAGTTCACCCCCAAGACCTACATCTTCGGCGCGAAGGCCGCCCCCGGCTACTACATGGCAAAGCAGATGATCCGCATGATCTGCAAGCTGGGCAAGCTGATCGACGAGGATCCCGCCGTCCGCGGCAAGCTGCGCATCGTCTATCTGGAGGACTACTGCGTCAGCCTGTCCGAGCGCCTGATGCCCGCGTCCGAGGTCTCTGAGCAGATCTCTCTGGCCGGCACCGAGGCTTCCGGCACCGGCAACATGAAGTTCATGCTGAACGGCGCGATCACGCTGGGCACGCTGGACGGCGCGAACGTCGAGATCGCCGACGCCGCCGGCCACGAGAACGAGATCATCTTCGGTATGCTGACCCCCGAAGTCAACGCCCTGAAGGGCATGGGCTACCACCCCGGCGCTTTCATCAACGGCGACAATACCGCGATGGCCGTGCTGGACTTCTTGGAGAAGGGCTGGAACGGCGAGAACTTCAGCGAGGTCACGAGCAATCTGCGCAACTCCGACCCGTACATGGTCATGGCGGACTTCAAGGATTACCGCCGTGCCCAGCACGACCTGCAGGAGCTGTACCGCGACAAGCAGAAGTGGAACCACATGAGCCTGAAGAACATCTCCAACGCAGGCATCTTCAGCGCAGACCGTTCCATCATGGACTATGCGCGTGACATCTGGGGCGCTACTCCCGTCAAATAATCTGGTTATCTGATTTTTGCCGTGCCCTGTTCGGGGCACGGCTTTTTTGTGCAGGCTTCCCCATCGGGGGAAGCTGTCACCGAAGGTGACTGATGAGGGCCAAGTCTGCCCTGCCGCCCTTTTGCCGGGCCATAACGGCAGGCTCTCCCCTCATCTGGCCCTCCGGGCCACCTTCTCCCCCAGGGGAGAAGGCTTTACGCTAACGTAAAGGGGAGACTTCCATGTCCCACACATTCTACAACAGCCTCGACCTCACCTGCAAATCCCCGTTCGGGGCGGTGAAGGCCGGTCAGCCCGTGACCTTCAACCTGACCGTGCCGGAGGACCTCGGCTACGTGGACCCGCATCTGGTGCTGACGAAGGACCGCGAGGACCCCGTCCACTACCGCATGGAGTTCACGGGCCAGACACCCAGGGTCAACCACTTCGTGCTGACCGTCACGCCGACGACCTCGGGGCTGTACTTTTACCACTTTGACCTGTACACGGATTTTCGCCGCATCTACCGCACGCCGGGCGGTGAGGGTGTGCTCAGCTGGACTGACGGTCAGGACTGGCAGCTGACGGTCTACGAGCCGGACTTCAAGACGCCCGACTGGCTGAAAAACGGCACGATGTATCAGATTTTCCCGGACCGCTTCTGCGAGGGCAAGCCCAACAAAGCGATGCCGTTTGCAGACCGCATCTACCGCGCCGACAAGACCGGCGAGCCGTATTTCTGGCCCACCGAGCAGAGCGAGGGCTACCTGAACATGGACTATTACGGCGGCGACTTTGCGGGCATCCAGCAAAAGCTGCCGTACCTGCGCGATTTAGGCGTGACCTGCATCTACCTGAACCCGATTTTTGAGGCCCACGCCAACCACCGCTACAACACGGCGGACTACCTCAAGGCCGACCCGCTGCTGGGCACGAACGAGGAGTTCAGCGCCCTGTGCGCCGCCGCGGCCAGGGAGGGCATCCGCATCATCCTGGACGGCGTGTTCAGCCACACGGGGTCGGATTCCCGCTACTTCAACCGCGAGGGCCGCTACGGCCCGGGCGGCGCGTACCGGGACCGCAGCTCGCCGTACCGCAGCTGGTACGACTTTGACTCGGGCTATCCCTGCGGCTACCGCAGCTGGTGGGGCTTTGAGACGCTGCCCGAGGTGCAGGAGGATTCGCCCTCCTATGTGGATTTTATCTGCGGCAAGGGCGGCGTCATTGACACCTGGCTGGGGCTGGGTGCCTCGGGCTTCCGGCTCGATGTGGCCGATGAGCTGCCTGACAGCTTTATCGAAAAAATCCGTGCCGCCGTCAAAGCCCACGGCGAGGACAAGCTGCTGCTGGGCGAAGTGTGGGAGGACGCCACCACGAAGGAGGCCTTCGGCCAGCGCCGCACCTACCTGCGCGGGCACGGCCTCGATGCTGTGATGAACTACCCCTTCCGCAACGCGACGCTGGACTATCTGCATGGCGCGGACGTGGCTGCCGTGGCCGATCAGCTGATGCAGATCTGCGAGAACTACCCTGCCCCGGCGCTGGACTGTGCGATGAACTTCCTCTCGACCCACGACACCGAGCGCGCCATCACCGCCATAGCGGGCGAGCCCTGCAACGGCCGCGACCGCTACTGGCAGAGCAAGCGCTGCATCCCGTCCGGCCAGATGGACAGCGCCATCCGCCGCCTGCTGCTGGGCTATGCGATGATCTTTACCCTGCCGGGCGTGCCCTGCATCTACTACGGCGATGAAATTGCCATGCAGGGCTACCGCGACCCCTTCAACCGGGCGTTCTTTGACTGGAACTCCACCGAGCAGCGGCTGCGCGGCCCGATGAAAACGCTGGCCGCCCTGCGCCGCAGCTGCGATGCCTTCGACGGCGGGCGGCTGGAGATCGTCCGCGCCGAGGGGGATATTTTGCACTACCGCCGCATTGGCAAACTGCAGACGGCCGAGATCATCCTGAACCGCGGCCAGCACCTGCTGGCGGAGGAGGCCTTCGGCAAGAACACCGAGGTCAACCCCGGCGGCTTCACCGTACTGGTCGAGGACAACCACCCGGAGCATGTGGGGTATTTTTCGGTGTATTAAGCAAATTTCCTCTTGCATTTTTCCCGCCCCTGCGTTATAATACCCCAAGGTAAAAGGGAGTAAGGGACGCGGATTTCAAACAAATACCGTGCCGTATCGCTTCGTCATCACGGGCAGGTGCAAATCTGCCCCGGAGCATGCTGTAAACACTGAGACTTTTGCCGCAGACGTTTATCTGCGGCAGGGGTCTCTTTTTTTGTACCCTGCCGCCCATTCAGAATGGGAGGTTCTCTATGCAAATTCTCCAGACGTTCACGGGGCTGTTCTCAAACTTCGGCCTCATCACATGGCAGATGGTCGTCATGTGGGCGATCGGCGGGCTGCTGATCTGGCTTGCCATCGCGAAAAAGATGGAGCCGAGCCTGCTGCTGCCCATGGGTTTCGGCGCGATCCTTGTCAATCTGCCGCTGTCCGGGGCGATCACCCAAGGCGACACCGTAGGCCCCATTACTGCACTTTTTAACGCAGGCATGTCCAACGAGTTGTTTCCCCTGCTGCTGTTCATCGGCATCGGCGCGATGATCGACTTTGGTCCCCTGCTGGAAAAGCCGTGGCTGATGCTGTTCGGTGCGGCGGCACAGTTCGGTATTTTCATCACGCTGGTGCTGGCCGGGCTGTTTTTCGATCTGCCCGACGCCGCATCCATCGCGGTCATCGGCGCGGCGGACGGCCCCACGGCCATCTTCGTCGCAAACACCCTCGGCAGCAAGTATCTGGGCGCGATCATGGTCGCAGCCTACAGCTACATGGCGCTCGTGCCCATCGTGCAGCCGCCGGTCATCAAACTCTGCACCACCCGCAAGGAACGGCTGATCCGGATGCCCTACCAGAAGGGCAGTGTCAGCAAAACCACCAAAATTTTGTTCCCGATTGTAGTCACTGTGCTGGCCGGGCTGGTCGCACCCGCCAGCGTGGCGCTGGTCGGCTTTTTGATGTTCGGCAACCTGCTGCGGGAGTGCGGCGTGCTGAACGCCCTGTCCGAGACGGCGCAGAACGTGCTGGCGAACCTTATCACGATTGTGCTGGGCCTGACCGTGGCCGGACAGATGACCGCCGACAAATTCGTCCAGCCCGACACACTGCTGATTCTGGCGCTGGGGCTGGTCGCGTTCATCTTTGACACGGCGGGCGGCGTGCTGTTTGCCAAGCTGCTGAACCTGTTCCTGCCCGAAGGCAAAAAGATCAATCCGATGATCGGTGCGGCGGGCATCTCGGCCTTCCCGATGAGCGGGCGTGTTGTCAACCAGATGGGTCTGGCCGAGGACAACCAGAATTTCCTGCTGATGTATTCCATCAGCGTCAACGTTTCGGGGCAGATCGCGTCGGTCATCGCCGGCGGCCTGATCCTGACCCTGATGAACGGCTATCTGTAAGGAGGTATCCCTATGTCGACTGCACTGCTTCCCACCACGCTGACCATCCTCTGCGCCGGTATGGCAGGCATCTTTTTGGTGCTGGGCGTACTGGTGCTGGGTGTGTATCTGCTGAATAAGATTTTTAGTAAATAAACCAAAAGGCTGGCTTCCCCTCAGGGGAAGCTGTCTGCGAAGCAGACCGATGAGGGGCGAAGCTGTCCGCACCACCCAATCATGGGTCGCAACGGCAACTCCGCCCCTCATCCGGCCTGCGGCCACCTTCCCCCTCAGGGGAAGGCTTTTTCTTTTTTACTCCTTCGCCACAAAGGCCACCCCCACCGCGCCGGGGCCGATGTGGGTGCCGATGGTCGCGCCGATCTGGCCGACGCGGCCGCCGGTCAGGTGCAGATTCTGGTGCATATAGTGGTGTACCGGCGCAGCCAGCTGCTTGTCGTCGCTGTACAGCAGCGTGTAGCCGTAGCGCGGGTCGACGCCGCCCAGCTTGTCCAACTGCTTAAACATTGCCACCAGCGCGCCGGGGCGGCCGCGCCCCTTGTCCACCAGCTTGATGGCGCCGTCCTGCAAGGCCAGCACCGGCTTGATGCCCAGCGCGCCGCCCACGATGGCGACGGCGGCAGGCAGCCGACCGCCCTTCTGCAGGTGTTTCAGGCTGTCGACGATGGCGACGATGCGCACCCGCTTCTTGAAGGTTTCGAGGGCGGCGGCGATCTCGGCAGCGGACAGCCCCTCCTCGTCGCGCAGGCGCAGCGCCTCGCGGACGATGAGGGCTTCGCCCAGCGTCGCGTTCTCGGAATCGACGATGTATGCATGTACGCCGACATCGGCGGCGGCCAAATGCGCACACTGGTAGGTACCGGACAGCTTCTGGGCGATGGTGATCACAAGGATCTCATCTCCCGCCGCGGCGGCATCCTCATACACCTGCATAAAGCTGGCCGGGCTGGGCTGGCTTGTACGGGGCAGCTTACTGTCCTCTGCCAGGCGGACGAAGAATTCATCCTTCGTCATCGTGCCGTCATCGAGCTGGGTGGTGCCGTCTGCAAAGGTGACAGACAGCGGCACGACGGTGACGCCGGGGGCGTACAGCTCGGCCGGGGTCAGGTCGGCGGCGGAATCGGTGATAATACGGATCATGGTGTGCTCCTTTTATAGGTGGGCGGCTGTGCCGCGCAAGTTGTTGACTATTCAATAACTTGTTCAGTATAACACACCTTTCCCGCGCTGTAAAGTGGCCGTCGGCATAGAAAAAGCCCCCGTATAGGGGGCGGAATTAGCGAAAATGGCGAAAAGGGGAACAAACGGCGGCGGAAGCCCCCACGGAAGGCTACTCCTCCAGCAGCTTTGCCGCTTCCTCCGGTTCCATCTGCTGCACGGACTCCAGCTTCCGGGTGATGGCACGGCTGCGGGGGCCGATCAGTTCCTCCAGATCAGACCCCGTCTGGTTCAAATGCCGCTGCATCTGCTGCAAACCTGCACCAAACTTCTCGAACTCGGTTTTGACCGCGCCCAAGATCGTCCAGACCTCGCCGCTGCGCTTCTGGATCGCCAGCGTGCGGAAGCCCATCTGCAGCGCGTTCAGCAGCGCCGCCATCGTGGACGGCCCTGCAACGGTGATCTGGTAATCTCGCTGCAAAATCTCCGTCACACCGCTGGAAACCACCTCGGCGTACAGCCCCTCAAACGGCAAAAACAAAATGCCGAAGCTCGTCGTATAGGGCACTTCGATGTACTTGTCGTGGATGTCCTTGGCCTCGGCGCGCAGCACACTGTTCAGCGCCTTGCGCATGGCCGCGACCGCCGCCGCATCGCCGCGCTCCTGCGCGGCCTGCAAATGCGCATAGGTGTCGCCGGGGAATTTCGCGTCGATGGGCAGCCAGACCGTGCCTCCCTGCCCCGGCATCTTGATGGCGTACTCGACGCGATTCGCGCTGCCCGGCACGGTGGCGACATTGCATGCGTACTGGCCGGGTGCTAGGATCTGCTCCAAAATCGCACCCAGCTGCACCTCGCCTAAGATACCGCGCGTCTTAACGCCGGACAGCACCTGCTTCAGGCTGCCCACGTCGGCGGCAAGATTCTGCATTTCGCCCAGCCCCTTGTAGACCTGTTCCAGCTGGGTGCTGACTGCCTTGAACGAGTCGTTGATGCGCTGCTGCAAAGTGTCCTGTAATTTCTCCTCGACCGTGCCGCGAATTTCGTCCAGCTTGCGGTTGTTGTCGGCGCGGATCGTGTTCAAGCCCTGCACCAGCGCACCGCGCACGCTGTCCATCCGGGTAGCATTGGAATCCTCCAGATTTTTCAGCCGCGTTTCCATCATCGTCAGCTGCGCCAGCAGGGCATCGTTCGCGGCCTTCTGGCGGGCGGCTCCCGCACGGTCGATGGCGTCCAGCCGCGCCGTGCTGTTGGCAGCGCTCTGGCGCTGGTTCTCGGCCAATACGGCGGAAAAATCCCGCAGCGTCGCGCTTGTGGTGCGGGCGCTCTCGCCCTGCATGGCGCGCAGCTGCTCGGCCAGCAGGTCAGTCTCCCCCTGCATGACCGGCGTGATCGCGCGGACAAAGTCGTCCGCCGTGTCGATTTTCTGCTTTGGTTCGTTGTTTTTGCGCAGTACCATCACCAGCACGACGGCCAGCAGCACATCACCCGCCACGGCCAGCGCCAGCAGCGCATACAGTATCCAGTCCATGCGTCCCCCTCAGCGGATCAGCAGCAGCGCCGCGCCCAAAGCGGCCAGCGCCGCCGAGAAAACTTCCGTCTCCCAGCTTTTGCGTTCCAGATGGCGGGCGTTGGGGTTATACCAGACCTGCACGACTTTGCCCACCGCCTTATCGTGCTTGAACCAGAAGGAATCGTTCGTCTCCATTTCCAGCCGTTTGCCGTTGGCATAGACCTCGACGAGGTAGCGGTAGCCGCCTGCGCCGCGATTCGGGCTGGTGGAATCGGCCTTGCGGCATTCCAGTACGCGGGCGGGCAGCAGCGCGGCGCCCCGCACGGTGCGATACTTTTCCACAATGGCAGCGGCAGCCAGTGCAAAAAGCACCGTGCCGAGGACGCGATAAACGATGAGCAGTGTAGCAGACATGGCATTCTCCCTGTAATGTAGTATCTCTATGATACAACATTTTGGTGTTAAATGCAAGGATTTTCCGCACACTTTCGCGCTTTAGTGTATTGACTTGATTCGTCAAGTTTGCTAGAATATGAGAAGATGCATTGGCAAAACAAATGCGAACTTTACAAAGAAAGAGGTCGGCGCCCCGGCGCGCCCTACACGCTATGCAGCAGAATGAACGTAACACCGCCCTGTATGAGGCGATCCTGCGGCTGAACACCCTTGACGAGTGCATCCGCTTTTTTGACGACCTGTGCGCTGTGACCGAGCTGCGCACGATGGAGCAGCGCTATGCTGTAGCCGGGTGTCTTTTGCAAGGCAAGGTCTACAGCGAGATCCGCCGCGAAACCGGCGCGTCCAGCGCGACCGTCAGCCGCGTGAACCGTATGCTGAACTACGGCACGGGCAGCGTGGCCGAGAGTGTGCGCGAAGACTTGGCCGCCCAGAACGGCAGCGACCCGGAATAAGGAGGTTTTTCCATGTCTGTTTCGATCCGCGATTTTGGCAAGACCGCCAGCGGCCAGCCCGTGAAGCTGGCCGTGCTGAAAAACAGTTTTATCGAGGTGCAGCTGATCAGCTACGCCGCCATCATCCACCGCATCATCGTGGCTGACCGCAAGGGCAGCCCGGTGGACGTCGTGCTGGGCTACCCCACCGCCACCGACTACGAGCTGAACACCGACAGCATGGGCGCGGCGGTCGGCCGCTTTGCCAACCGCATCGCCGGTGCGCAGTTCCCGCTGTACGAGGAGATCGTCCACGTGACGCCCAACGAGAACGGCAACTGCCTGCACAGCGGCCTGCACGGGTTCAGCCACACGCTGTTCGACGTAGCGCTGACCCCCGGCGAGACCGACAGCGTGACGATGACCGCTACCAGCCCTGCCGGCACCGACGGCTTTCCCGGCAATCTGGAACTGGAAATCCAGTACAGCTTGGCAAAGAGTGGGCTTGTCATCCGCTATGCGGCCACGACTGACGCGCCGACCGTCTGCAACATGACGAACCACAGCTATTTCAACCTGAACGGCCACACCAGCGGCAGCGCTATGGGGCACCGCGTCACGGTGGACGCCGACTACTACCTCGAAGCTGACGCCCAGAGCATCCCCACCGGCCGCAAGCTGCCGGTCAAAGGCACGCCGCTTGATTTCACCGAGGAAAAGACGCTGGGGCTGGACATCGGCGCGGATTTCACAGCGCTGAAGGATTGCAGCGGCTACGACCAGTGCTTTATCATCCGGGACAGCGGCCTGCGCCACGCGGCGTGGGCGGTGGGGCCGGAGACCGGCATCCGCATGGAGGTGCTAACGACCCTGCCCGGCATGCACATGTACACGGCCAACTTCCTGAAGCCGGTGACGACGGGCAAGGACGACGCCCACTACGCCGTGCGCGACGCGGTCTGCTTCGAGACCGAGGACTTCCCCGACGCGCCGAACCACCCGAACTTCCCCGACACGACGCTGCTGCCCGGCAAGCCGTACAGCTCGACGACGATCTATCGGTTTGATTTGGCGGAGTAAAATGCTCTTTGCTTTCCCCCGGAGGGGGAAGCCCTTTCTCTACAACATAAAGCGCCCTGCACCGGCCGTGCAGGGCGTATTTTTTATTTTTCTTTGCTCAACAAAATTCTGTCATTATCCAGCGCGTGACCGACGTTCTCGGCGAAGCGGTCGAGCAGGTCGTCCACCGTCATATGGGCGCGTTCCTCACCGCCGATGTCCAGCACGATATGGCCGTGATCCATCATCAGCGTGCGGTTGCCCAGCGTCAGGGCATCGTGCATGTTGTGGGTGATCATCAGGCAGGTCAGGTGATTTTCAGCCACGATCTTTTTCGTCAGCTCCAGCACCTTGTTCGCCGTGCCGGGGTCAAGGGCGGCCGTATGCTCATCCAGCAATAGCAGCTTCGGGGTGACGAGGGTCGCCATCAGCAGGGTCAGCGCCTGACGCTGTCCGCCGGACAGCAGACCCACCGGCTGCTTCATCCGATCCTCCAGCCCCAGCCCCAGCGCCGAGAGCTTCTCGGCGAAGAGTTCGCGGTCGGCCTTCGAGATGCGGGAGAACGACGAGGTGTGCCCCGACGCACGCAAGAAGGCGAGCGCGAGGTTTTCCTCGATCGTCATGTGCGGTGCGGTGCCGCGCAGCGGGTCTTGAAACATCCGGCCGATGGCCTTCGAGCGCTTGTAGTCGGGCGAAAACGTGATATCCTGCCCGTCGAGGGTGATTGTGCCGGTGTCGGCGATGAACTCGCCCGCAATCGCGTTGAACAGCGTCGATTTGCCCGCGCCGTTCGAGCCGACAATCGTGGCAAAGTCGCCATCGTTCAGGTGGAGGCTGACGTTTTCCAGCGCCAGCTTCTCGTTGACGGTACCGGGGTTGAACGTTTTGCAGACGTTTTGCAGATCAAGCATGGCGGGCACCCCCTTTCTGTGCGTTGGCGCGGCGGCGCTTGAAGGCTGCCTTTGCCCGGATGGCAGGCGCGGCGATTGCCAGCGCCACGATAACGGCGGAGATCAGCTTCAGGCACTCCGACGGGACATTGGCGCGCAGTGCCAATGCGATAATGAAGCGGTAAATGACGCTGCCCGCAACGGCGGCTACGGCCTTGACCCACATACCGCCCCGGCCAAAGAGCGTCTCGCCGATGATGAGCGAGGCCAGACCGATGACGACCATGCCCGTGCCGAGGTTGATGTCGGCCGAGCGCTGGTACTGCGCCAGCACCGCGCCGGACAGGGCGGTCATGGCGTTAGCGATGCAGAGGCCGACCGTGACGGTGAACGCTGTGTTGATGGACGACGCGCGCACCATGTCGGGGTTATCGCCGGTGGCGCGGATGGAAAGCCCCAGCCGCGTGCCGAGGAAGGCGATGAGCAGCGCGCAGGCCACAATGGTGATCAGCGCTGCCACGATGAGCTTGCTGGGGGCATTCTCGCCGAAAAGTTGCTGCGCCACTGTGAAGACGGTGGTCGTTTTTAACATAGGTACGTTAGAGGAGAACTCCATGACCGCGAGGTTGACGGTGTACAGCCCCGTGTTTGTGATGATACCCGCCAAGATGGAAGGCACGGCCAGCTTCGTCTGCAAAAAGGCGGTGATAAAGCCCGCCGCAGCGCCCGCCAGCATTGCCAGCGGCAGGCCGAGGAACGGGTGGCCGGCCACAGCGGCGGTAGCCGACACGGCGCAGCCCAGCGTGAAAGCGCCGTCTGTCGTCATATCGGCGATGTTCAGCACGCGGAAGCTGAGGAACAGCGCCATCGCGACCAGCGCGTAGATGAAGCCCAACTCCAGTGCATTCAGCACAGTGGCAACGGTAAACATAGGATTACGTCCTCTCTTGTTGAAATCCTGCAAAAGTAGGGCGGGGTGACCTCACCCCGCCGCAGTAGCCTTTTGCTTTTCTATGTAGGGGCGGGGTTCTACTCCGCCCATGAAATTTTGCGACTGCCGCAACGCTGCCGGGCGAACACTGTTCGCCCCTACAGTCTCATCATAGCACAGTCAGCGTTTTCCGGGCAAGTCATTTATAAAGGTTTTACTCCGCCGTGGTGACCTCGACGACCTGACCGGCCAGATCGTTGAAGGCGCTGTAGTCGATACCCAGCGCGTCGGCGGTCTCGGTGTTGACGGTGATGATACCGCCGTCCATGACGTGATACGCAGGCACGGTGCCGGTCTCCAGAATGTCCAGAGCCATATCGGCGGTGTAGGTGCCAAGGTCGGTGTAGTTGACGCCGCAGGTGGCGAACGCGCCCGCCGTGACGAAGCTGTCCGCACCGGTGTAGAACGGGATACCACCCTTCGTCAGCGTCTCGGAGACGGCAGCCGCAGCGGCCATGACGACGTTATCGGTCGGGGTAAAGACGGCGTCGACCTGCCCGACCATGCTGGACGCAGCGGTCATGATCTCGTCGTTCGTGTTGCCGGTCTTCTCAACGTAGGCGATGCCCTTGGAATCGAGGTATGCCTTCGCCTCGGCGATGGGGGTCGTGGAGTTGGCCTCGGAGTTGGAGTAGAGCAGGCCGACGGTCTGGATGTCGGGCTGGGCGGCGAACATCATGTCCATGATGGATTGAGTGTTCAGTGCGTCGGACGTGCCGGTGACATAGTCGATGTCGGTCAGGTCAGCGGCGGCGGGGTCGCTGATAGCCGCATAGATGACCGGGGTCTTGGTGGACTCGGCGGCGGTAGTCATGCACTGGGCAGCCAGCGTCGCGATAGGGATGATGGCGTCGTACCCGTCCGAGACGACCTGCGTACCGATCTGGTTCAGCGTCGTGGCGTCGTTCTGGCCGTTGAAGTCCTTGTACTCGATGGTAATGCCCTTCTCGGCGGCCTTGGCGTCCAGCTCGGCCTCGATGGCAACGCGGATTTCGTCGAGGCTGGCGTGGTCGAGCTGCTGCACAATGGCGATCTTGTAGCTGTCGGCGGAGGCTTCGGACGCAGCGGTGTCGGCCGTACTCTCGGTGGAGGCTGCCTCGGTGGAAGCGGCGGCGGTATCAGCGGTGGAGCCGCAAGCGGCCAGACTGGTCATCATAGCGGCGGCGGACAGAGCAGCAACGAACTTTTTCATGGTAATATCTCCTTAATTTGTAAATATCAGTTTGAATGTGTGGGGCGGTCATCGACCACCTGCGGATGCTTTACAAATTCAGGCTTGCCATCGCTCTTTCATCAGGTTCATTTCCATGTTTCCCTCTCCCCTCAAATCAAAAACAAAACTGCCCTTGCACAGAATTATCTTCTGTGCAAGGGCAGATAAATCAAATCTGTGGTGCCACCTTGCTTGCCGTGGACTCTATTGATAACACGGCCACTTTGTAGGGAACCAACATTCCCCTGCCCTGTAACGGAGGCGTTCCGTCAACGGATACTGGGGGCAAAGCCCTTTTCCCCGTGCCCTCGGCGAACCATTGTGCAAACCCGCTTTGTATCCCCTTCCCAGCAACGGGGACTCTCTGTGACTGCGCTGTGTGCTTTACTTTCGCTTCATTGGTTTAAAGCATTTATACCACAACGGCGGACGTTTGTCAACACCCAAAAAGCATTTTTTAAAAAGTTTTATTCTGCTTCCGCTGTTTCTTCCGTTGCCATGCTATTTTCGTCCAGCACAAACAGTTTTTGCACCTGTGTGCCGATCGGCGCGGCACTGTCCTTCAGCAGGCAGTTTTCCGTGGCGTAAGGGCTGTCCTCACCGTCCAGCGCCAGCAGCATATCCTTGCCGCGCAGCGCGTCGCTGCCTAAGTATTCGGTCAGGCTGTCGGCGTCCCACGCCGTCTCGCCCTCGTCGGGGGTGAAGTCCCCGGCGTTGCTCCACGTACCGTAGACCGACGCGATGGAGCAGACCTTGCCCGGCTCCTCGTCGTCCTTGGCCTGTTTGTCGAGCACGGCCTGCAATTCGGCGGCCAGACTGCTGTCGGTCTGCATCGCGCTGGCCTCATCGGTAAAGATCAGGATGCCGCTGTCGGGGTAGCGCTTCAGCAGCTGCTTCGCGTCGTAGAGCGGCAGCTCGTCGTCGCTGCTGACGTTCAGCGTGCCCGCCATCGCGTAGTACAGGCGGGACAGCACGGCGTAGTTGTCGCCGAAGAACCGTTCCATCTGGCGCGGGTACTTCGCCATCGCGGTCTTGAACCAATAGACGGCGTCGGCGGTCGTGCCGCTGCGCAGTGCCTGCACGGCCTCGGTGATCTCGCTTTCGGGGTAGTTGTAGCTCGCATTTGCCAGCGTCGTCAGTGCCTTGCCGACGGTCGCGCTGCGGGCGTCCGCGCCCAGCCCCGCCGCGTGGAATACACCGGGGTAGCTCTGGTAGACGCCCTGCCACAGAGTGCGGGCGCTGTCGCGGTCGGCGGCGGGCAGCACGGCGAGGTAGCTGTCCAGACTCTCGGCGCTGCCGGTCTGCAAATAGTTGTCCAGCAGCACACCGGCGGCTACGCCGTCCGGCACAGCCACGACCCGCACGCCGGAGGTGTACAGCCGCCGGATCAACGCGCCGCGCAACTCATCGCCGCGCAGGTTGTCGGTGTCGGCCACAAAGACGCGGTAATCGTCCGCGCCGAAATCGGAGGCGTCCAGCGGGTAGGCCATGTCGACGCGGTGCAGATTTTTCTCGTTGTAGGTCTCGACGGGGTCGTCCCTGTCCGCCGTCTCGCGGGTGGCAATGACCGCCTCGCCCGCAGCCTCGGCGGCGGCGGTCTCCGGCGTGGCGGCAATGACCTCGTCGGCGGTCTTGTCGTTGTACAAAAAGTCCTGCAGCGCCTTGATGTTCACGACCCAATCGGGGTCGTACATCAGGCGGTTGTCCATGCCGGTGCGGGTGCCGTAGGTGCCCTGCAGCGGCATCGACATCTGCTGCACGTCACAGCCCAAAAAGCCCGGCAGCTGGACGAGCAGCGCGGCGATCTCCGACTTTGTGAAGTTCGTCTGGATCAGCGGCAGGACGGTGTTCAGCAGGTTGTCCAGCTCGACGACGCTGGCGTTCTGCACCTGATTCAGCACGGCCTGAATGACGGTGCGCTGGCGCTCGACGCGCTTCCAGTCGTTGTCGATCTTGCGCAGGCGGGCGTATTGCAGCGCCGTGTAGCCGTCGAAATGGTTCGGCCCCGGATCGACGTGGTTCACGATCAGCATCGAGTTGGACGGCACCTCCCAGTTCAGTGCTTTGGCTTCCTGTTCGGTGATGTCGATGTCGACGCCGCCGACCGCATCGACGATCTGCACGAAGGAGTTGAAGTTGACGCGGACATAGTGGTCGACCTGCACGTTGAAGCAGTCCTCGACCGTCTTCATCGTCAGCTTCGCGCCGCCGTAGCGGAACGTATGGGTGATCCAGTCGTACTGTCCCTCGTAGCCGTCCAGCAGGATGGGCACGGCGGTGCCGCGCTCGATGGAGACGAGACGGATGATGTGATCCTTAATGTCCAGCGATACCAGAATCATACTGTCGGCACGGGCATCGTCGCTGAATTCGGTCGTGTCCTCGGTGCCGTCCAGCCGGTTCAGGTGGGTGAAGGCGTCGGCGTCGTTGACGGCCTCGGTGCGCTCGTCAGTGCCAACGAGCAGGATGTTCAGCACGTTATCGTCCGAGAAGGGGCTGCCCTCCGGCATCTCCATCTCGTCGTCGGAATGGACAAGGCCGGTGCCGTCCAAGTCCTGATCTTCCTCGGCGCCGATGTCACCGACTTCGCTGACGCTGCCGTCGTTGTAGCGCAGCAGGTCGAGCTTGCCGTTGACGTACAGCCCGGCCACCGCCGCCAGCACCACAAGGATACCCACCACGATGAGGGCGATCCTGCCGCCCTTCGGCAAGCGCTGCCACGGGTTCGGCTTTTTGGCCGCAGCAGTTTCGGTTTTGGTTTCCACTTCGTTCATGTTTACTTTCCCCTATGTTCCCTTATAAATCCCATATCATTTTCTCATGCGCTTCGCAATCAAACGCAGATCGCAGCTGTAATACAAAAACGCCATCCCTGCGAAAAGGGTCAGCCCCAGCGCACGCCAGACAAACCAGCCGTGCTGGATGCTGTGGGTGCGCAGCACGACAAACCACGCGGGGGGCATCAGCGCGCACAGCCCCAGCGGCAGCGCCCGGACAAGCTGCTGCCTGTCCCGGATGCTGGCAGCAAACAGCGCGACCAGCAGAACGACCACAAGAAGCAGCGGCAGAAGCAGATGTTTTTCGTTCAACGTTTTGTATACAAACGCAAAAATATTACTCCATGTCAATTCGATTCCGTGCCACGTGTCGGCGGCGGTGCGCACGCCGATCTGATGCAGTGCGTCGGCTATGACGTTCTGCCCGGTGATAAGCCCCGCCAGCACCCACTTGGACGCCCAGCAGAGCAGATACCCCACACCCCACGCAAGGCTGCCGCCCACAACGACGCCGCACTGGGGCACGCCCGCCCGCAGCCGCTGCTGTGGCTCCAGCAGCCAGCAGACCAGCGGCAGGCCGAGGGTCAGGATCGGCGTGACAAGCAAGTCGCAAAACGCCGTCACAACGCCCAAAACCAGCAATCCAAGGCAGAGCACATCGCTGCGCCGGGGCTTTGCCAGCACCCAGATGCAGCCCGCGTAGCCAAGAGCAAAGCAGGTGAAATACTGCACCTGATGCGGCACCCAGAACACCGTGACAAGCAGCTGGCTGACCGCAAACCAGACCGCCGCCCGCACCCCGCAGCGGCGGCGCAGCAGCCACAGAACCGCCGCCAGCAGCGCCGCCAGCAGCACGTACTGCACAACCCGCACGCCGGTGATGGGCATCACCAGCAGCAGCGGCCGCAGCCAGATCAGATACCCGTGCCAGTACCGCGCATAGGAAAACGGCTCCAACTCCGGCACATCGGTGCGCTGTGCGCCGGTCGACCAATCTTTTTCTATGTACCATTGCAGGTCGTCGGCCAGCGTCTCGAAGTTGTCGACGTTGTAGGCCGTGTTCGTCATCATGGCGGTCAGGGGCGGCGCTTCGTCGGCGGAGGCTGCCTCAAACAGCATGATCGTGTCGGTGTAGTTGTCCATCTGGAACAGCTTGAAGCCGAAATATTCGGGATACAGCCCCTCGTCGGCGATCGTCACGGCGGAGTCGTAGACATGGTTCCGCACCGGCGCGCCGGGCAGCGCGCAGGCTGCCAGCAACAGCACAAACAGCGCCGCCAGCGTGATGACAAACGCTGCCAGTGCCCGCAGGGCGAAGGGTGGTTTTCGGGTGGATGATGCAGCCACAGGGGCACCTCTTTTCCATAGCAATATAGCTTTTATTATAAAGCAAAATTCCCGCAGATTCAACTGCGGGAGTGTGAAAAAATCGTGACGGGAAATTGTGGAAGCCCTACACCATATCCGCCTGCCTTGAAACCGAGAGCACAATGCCCATCTCCCCCAACAGCATCATCAGGCTCGTGCCGCCGGAGGAGAAGAACGGCAGGCTGATGCCGGTGTTGGGGATCGTGTTCGTCACGACGGCCATATTCAAAATCGCCTGCAGCGTCACCTGCACGACGAAACCGACCGTCAGCAGTGCGCCGAATTTATCCCGCGCGCGCACCGCAATCGACATACCCCGCAACAGCAGCAGCAAAAACAGCGCCACCACCAGCGCCGCGCCGAAAAAGCCCAGCTCCTCGCACAAAATCGAGAAGATGAAGTCGTTCTGCGGCTCCGGCACATAGAGATATTTCTGGCGGCTGTTGCCCAGCCCCAGCCCGGCCAGCCCGCCGGACGCGATGGCGTAAAGGCTCTGGATGGTCTGGTGCCCCTCGCCCAGCGGGTCGGCGAAGGGGTCGCGCCACGACGCCAGCCGGTCGGCAGCGTAGGGCACCAGCTGCGGCAGCGCAATGACCGCCGCCGCGATGGCCGCCGCGCCCATGCCGCCCGCCAGCGCGAACCACTGCAGCCCTGTGCCGCCCACGAACATCAGCACCGCGCCGATGGATAAGATCAGCAGCGTGCCGGACAGGTGCGGCTCCAGCAGCATCAACACCGTGACGACGCCCAAAATCAGCGCGAAAGGCAGCACACCGGTCGTGAAGGTTTTCATCCGATCGTGGTTCAGCGAGATAATATGCGCAAACACCAGTACAACCGCAAACTTCGCGATCTCGCTGGGCTGCAGCGTGCCCAGCCCCGGCAGCACGATCCATCGCTTGCAGCCGTTGTACTCCGGCATGAACAGCACGGCCGCCAGCAGTGCCAGCGACACGCCCAAGATCGGCCACGCCAGCTTGTGCCAGACGTGGTAATCGACCAAGCTGGCCGCGTACATCGCCGCCACACCCAGCGCCGCAAACAACAGCTGCGGCCGGATGTAGGTGTAGGCATCGCCCCGGCGGTAGAGCGCTACCGCATACCCGGCCGAAAACAGCATAATAAGCCCATAGCTGAGCAGCAGCAATAAAATCAGCAAAAACGGTACATCGAACGTCGGCAGCGACGCCGCCCGCGCCCGCACCCTGCGCACAAGTTCAGCCATAACAAACGCCCCCTGCGCAGAGTGTACGCAGGGGGCGGGGATTTTATGCCGTCAGTCGTTCAGGTCGTCCATCGTTGCCAGCACGTAGCCAGCGTCGCCGTTCTGGATGCTCTGGAAGCTGGCCTCGTAGCAGGCCAGCAGCACCTCCATATTGGGCTGGGGCGCGTCGGGGTCGGCGATGGTGCCGGTCAGCTTGGCCTCGTTGTAGTTGTCAATGACCTGACTGCAGATGCGCTTGCGGTCGCGCAGCGGCGTCATCAGGTTCGCCATCCACTGCTGGTACATGCCGTCGATGCTGCTGCCGTGGTTCGCAAACAGGAAGTAGTATTCCTGCTCGACCTCCAGCGGGGTGGCCTGCTCGCGGTAGTAGTCCGCCAGCGCGCTGCGCTTTTGGTCGGTGGTGAAACTCCGTATATCGTCCAGCCCTTTGGGGAAAAGCTCCGGGTGGCGTATCCACTTGGAATAGGCTTCGACCGGGACTTTCAGTGCATCAAAAATCGCGAAGAAATCCTCCAGCGCGATCTTCATCTCGCCCTTTTCCCATTTCTGGATCGTGCGCTTGTCACGGCCAAGGCGGTCAGCCAGCTCACGCTGTGACACCCCCGCAGTCTCCCGCGCGGATGTGATCGCTTCGGCCACACGTAATCGATATTCGGACATACGATTTCCCCCATTGTGTAAATTTTGCGCGTTTTTGTGTAATTTTGGCGGCGCAAAATGCACCGCCAAATTTGATGTGCAGCGGTTGTGTACTTTGCATAGCAGTTCGTGCTACATTTATAGAAGCCATTATCAAAAAATCCTGCAATGGTAAAATTTTACGCCGTTTGGAAGTTTTTGTCAATACATTTTGTTACACAATGCAATAAAAAGTAGGGGGAGTTTTGTGTACATCTATCGTGTTATCCGGCAGGAATTGGCCGCGCCGGGTCTTGGCCGCTACATCACCTATGGCATTGCCGCACTTCTGGTGCTGGCCGGGCAGCGGCAGCAGGTGGGCTTTGTGGCAGATATTTCACCTGACCGTGCTGCCGTGCAGCAGCTGGCCGAGCGCTGCAACGCCGAACAGCTGGAGCCCTGTCAGCTGCTGGACGTAGTCGAGGATTCGCTGGTATAAAAAATCCCCCGCCGGGAATGGCGGAGGGGAAGATATTGTAGGGGGAAGTGCGCCGTTTTGGCCTTTCAAATCTCCGCCACGTCCTTGGCCGTGGTGAAATCCTCGGCCAGACGGCAGATGGCGGCAGAAATTTTTTCGTCGATGCAGGAGAGGTTCTTTCTGCTCTCGATGGCCTTGACAAACGCCACCAGCTCATAGCGGATGCCC
This sequence comes from uncultured Gemmiger sp., assembly GCA_934502625.1. Classification (GTDB taxonomy): domain Bacteria; phylum Bacillota; class Clostridia; order Oscillospirales; family Ruminococcaceae; genus Gemmiger. Next base: position 15,231 of record CAKSUQ010000018.1, on the reverse strand, counting down.
TCGCCGTCCAGCTGGTAGAAATACCGCTTGTTGCGGGAGGTATCCTCGTACCGCACCTCGAAATAATCGGTCTTCCACCACGGCGCGGGGACGTAGAGATATCCCTTCGTGCCGCTGATGACGAGCTCACCCTCCGACTTGACGCTCTGCCCCACCTTGACGGTGGCGACGGCGTGGTCGTAGAGCAGGTCGATTTTCGTGAAGCGGTCGATGCCGTCGGCGTCACGGTGGGCAGCGATCTGCCGGCTGCAGTACTCTGTGCCCAGCAGGTTGAAGATCGGCAGCAGCGCGATTGGTCCCCACTCGTACATACTCCCCCACGATTTTTCCATCGCAGTGCGCAGGCTCGTACAGGTAGCGTCGACGGCGTAAATATCTCCCAGCAGCCCTTCCTTCGCCAGCAGGATCAGCCGCGCGTAGGCCGTGGCGTAGGCCGTCTTGATGGCGTCCATCAAGATACAGCCATTCTGCTTCGCCAGTGCGAACAGCTCGCGGCACTGCGCCTGCGACAGCGCAATGGGCGCTTCGCACAGAACGTGCTTGCCCTGTTCCAGTGCGCGGCGGATGTGGGCATAGTGCTGCTCCGGCGCGGAGACGATGTAGACAGCGTCCACCCGCGCCAGCAGCGCATCGTAGTCCGTCGTCAGAAACGGCAGCTCGGCGACCGTCTCCGGCCAAGTCGTGCAGGCACCGACGACCTCCAGCCCGTTCACACAGCGGCTCTCGCGCAGGTACTTTTCCGCCACGCGCGAGTTTCCCATGATGCCGAACCGCACCTTGCCACGCTCGGCACGCAGCTCGGAGCTGGAAACGCCCTCGGTGCGGTCCAGGTATACGACCCGGCAGTATTCGTTCAGGTAGTCGAATTTGCCCTGCCAGTCCGAGCCGATGGCAAAGACATCCACGTCATAGCGGCGAATATCGTCGATCTTCTGGCCTTCGTACTCCTCGACGATGATCTGGTCAGCCAGACCGGTGGCCTTGACGGCCTCGATACGCTCCATCAGCGATTGCTGCACGTTGATCTTACCGCGCGTCTTGTCGTAGTCATCCGCCGTGACGCCGACGATCAGGTAATCGCCCAGCGCCTTTGCGCGCTCCAGCAGGCGGATGTGACCGTAGTGCAGCAGATCATAGGTTCCGTAGGTGATGACCTTTACCATCGGCCTGCTTCCCTCGCTTTCAAATCAGGCTGCGGCGCTGCAAATCTTTCAGCGCGTTGACCAGTGTCGTGTTGTCGTCCTTCGTCAGCGCCCCGATATGCCCGACGCGGAAGACCGTCTCGGCCAGTGCGCCGCCGTTGGGGCAAACCCAGATGCCGTACTCGTCCTTCAGCGTCGTGAAGATGCGGTAGGCCGAGGTGTGCAGCGGGTGCAGCGGCGTGACCGCGTTGGACAGCGACTCTGACACAATCTCGAACGGCAGCCCCGTGATCTTCTCTCGAAAATCCTGCGCCAGCGCGGCAATGCGCCGCGTCTCGCTCTCGACACCGCCCGCTGCCTCGATGGCGCACAGGCGGGTGTTGATCTGCCGCAGCGTGCCGACCGCCGGGGTAAACGGCGTCTGGCCGCGCTCACCGTCCTTGAGCGCCATCTTCAGATTCAGATACAGGCATTTGACGTCGCGGCTCTCGACGCGCTGCACGGCCTGCGCCGACAGCACGACGACCGAGATGCCCGGCGGGCAGGCCAGCGCCTTCTGCGAGCCGGTCAGCATGACCTGCACGCCGAGCTTTTCCATTTCGAACTCGTCCGCCATGAAGGAGCTGATGGCGTCGACCACGAGGAAGACGCCGTTCTCACGGCAGAAGCGGCTGATAAGCTCCATGTCGTAGTGTACGCCGGTGGACGTCTCGTGGACGTTGACGAGCAGGCCGGTGAATCCCTTGCCCGCATAGGCGGCGAGATGTTCGTCTTTCAGCGCCTCGCCGGGGTGCAGCCTGATCTCCTCGTGCGGGATGCCGTGGATCTCGCAGATCTGCGCGAACCTCTGGCCGAAGCTGCCGCCGTTGATGACAAGGACGCGGTCGCGCACATCAAAGCAGTTCATGACCGCCGCTTCCATCGCGGCCGTGCCGGAGCCGGTCAAAAAGACGACGCGGGCGTCGTCCCCGGCCTTGGCGAACTGCTTCATGAGACGCTCGTTTTCCAGCATGACAGCGGAAAACTCCGGCGTGCGGAAATACGGCACCTGCTCTGCGCCGACAGCGCACACCGCCTCGTCGGCCATGACGGGGCCTACGGTAAAATTCAGCATTTCTGTCCCCTCTTTACACATAGCCGGGCTTGCCCTCGGCCATCTTGTCCGCTGCCGGGAAATCCGGGTAAAGATACTCGCCCAGTTCCTTTTCGATGTAGGCGATCTCCTTTGCCGGGACGTTGACGCGGCGCCACACCTGCGTGTTGGCCGCCGATTTCTTCGGGTCAAGGCGGGTAAATTTCTTCGTGTGGACGGCGGCGTCCAAACCAAGGAATTTTTCCAGCCGCGCCACCGTCTCGTCATAGTGGAAGATCAAATCCTCAAACCGCACAAAGGTCACGCGGTCGGTCTCCAAGTTTTCGTGCTTGCGGTGGGCGCGGGTGTACTTGTACCATTTGCAGAAGGTCTCGACGTCCTCGTGCGGGATGACGCCGTCCTTCCAGACGTATTTTTCCAGCGACCAGACGTCGCGCGGGTCGCGGTCAACGACGATGATCTGCAGATCGTTGAAATACCGCAGAAAGCGCCGGGTGTTGTTCGGCGGGACGATCTGGTCGACCATGACGGTCTGGCTGTCGCCGCAGACCGACGCGAAGAGGTTATCCACATAGCGGCGCGTGCAGTCGAGGAACTTTTCCTCGCCGGGCGCGCTGCAAAGGGTGACCTCGTTTTTCATGTTGTTCAGCTGACGGTCGGGCTGGTTGCGCCAGATCGTCTTTGTCAGCAGCTTGTTGGGCAGACGCTTCCAAAGGTGATACAGCTTGCCGCGGTCGTAGAAATCGTACATCCAATAGCCGTGGAAGGAAAAATCCGTCAGCTCGTCGATATACTGGTAGGAATACTTTTTCCAGTTGCCGTGGAAATACCCCTCGAACTTGCGGCCGAAAATGTTGCCGCAGTAGAAATCCACGAGCTTTTTGTAGCGCTTCAGCGCGTGGCCGGAGTTGTGGCGGTTCCAGTTTTCCACAAGGTTATATTCCAGTTCCGACACACCGTCGGGGTCTTGCAGAAAGCGGAACTCCTCGTTCGCGAAGTTGAAAACGCCCTCGTACTCCGACACAAGGTCGGTGATGGCGCTGGAGCCTGTGCCGTAATAGCTGGCGCAAGAGATAAATTTCATGCTCGTCCCCCTTTTACTGCAATTCCTTCAAGAAGGCGTCGATTTGGGCGCGGATGGCGTCGGGCCGGAAGTCCCGGATGCGCGCGCGGCCGTTTTGGATCAGCCGCCCGGCCAGTGCCGGGTCGGTGTAAAGGCGGTGGATATTCTCGGCCAGACCGTCCGCGTCGTACACCGCGCTGATAAGGCCGCAGCGCTCGTTCTGCAAAATCTCCCGCACACCGGGGATGCTGTCGGTCGACGCGATGGGCAGACCGTAGTTCATGGCCTCCAGCAGCACAGTCGGCAGCCCCTCCGCCGGGCTGGAATGGACATACACGGTCGCGGCGGTGTAAAAGTTCTGCACATCGGTGCGGTTGCCGATGAAGACGACCTGCTCGGTCAGGCCGTGCTCCTGCGCGTAGCTTTCCAGCGCGGCACGGTTGGGGCCGTCGCCCACGAGCAGCAGCTTTTTCGCTGTGCCGTATTTTTGATTCATGAGCGCGACGGCGTCCATCGCGGTCTTCTGGTCTTTGTCGTCGGCCAACCGCGCGACCATCAGGCAGAAATCGCCGTATTTTTCTTTCAGCTCGGCCACCAGCGCCGTATCGATGGGACGCTGGCCGATGAAGATGGGGTTATAGATGCGCTGCTTGTGGATGCGGTTTGCCTGAAAATAGCGGTAGAACTCAGTGTCGCAGAGTTCCGACAGGCAGACAAGGTTGATGATTTTGGTGTACAGGCGGCAGTACGCCGGCGAGAGCACCGCGTAGCCGTACAGTGCGCCGTGCAGCCATGCGGCCTTCTTCTTACCCTTGATGATGCGGTCAGCCGTGACCGTCAGGTCGTTGACATGACCGGAAAAGGCGATGACGGCGTCGTACTCCCTGCGGGTCGCGGGCAGCGCCAGCCGGATAAACGGGCGGTAGAGCCAATCGACCAGCCCCATGATGCAGAACGCCACGGGGTAGACGAACTTGCCCCACCACGCCTTATTGACGGTGGCGGCGTACCGCTCCGGCGCGAACCAGCGCGGGAAATTCAGCCGGAACACGCGGGCGTATTTCGCCATGTCTCCCTCCATCGCGTTCAGCGCCGGGCGCAGGTTGTAGGCGTCGACCTCGTGCCCCAGCTCGCGAAAGAGCCGCGCGTAGTCGACGCCGACCCGCTCGATGCCGCCGGTCTGCAGCCCGTCAAAAACCATCGCGATTTTCATGGTGTGTTCCTTTCCGATTCGGTTCTATTGCCCCGCCAGTGCAAACAGCTTTGCCATGAAGCCGAAGCCGAGGCAGGACGCCAGCAGGGCGAGCTTTACCTTGGGGCGGGCGGCGGGGTCGCGCAGCACGGCGCGGCGGTGGGTGCGGATGAAGGCCTGCATCTCCTTTTGCACGGCGGCGTACTGCCCCGCCTGCGGCGGGATCGTCAGCAGCAGCACAATGGCAAGGTTCACGCAGCGCGCGCGCAGTCCGGCGGTGAACCAGTCCGGCTCGGCGGCGCAGTCCTGCATCAGCGTTTGCAGGCTGTAAAATGTCTCGGCGCGGCGGTCGTCGAAGGGCTTGCGCATGGCGCTGCCGCCCCGCACGAGATACCCGTAATCGCAGCTGTCGAGGTAGACGCCCCGCGCCATTTTGCGGAAGGCTTCCATTTTAAAGGCGAAGTCCTCCCCCACCGCCATATCGCGGCGGAAGCGCACGCCCCGCAGGCAGTCCGCGCGGTAGAGCGTACCCCACACCGCCGTCACCTCGATGGGTGCAAAGGGGCGGCGCATATAAAACAGATCCGTCAGCAGTGTCTCGCGGTCGGCGGGCTTGGTCTCGCAGTGCGCGACGGCCTGCACCTGCCCCGGCGCGTCGGTGAATTTGCAGCCGCCGACGGCGCAGTCCTCGCCGGTCGCCGTCAGCGCCGCGTACATATGTTCGAGGTACTGCGGCGTGACCCAATCGTCGCTGTCCACGAAGGTGACATACGCCCCCGTGGCTGCGGCAAGGCCGGTGTTCCGCGCCGCCGACACCCCCTGATTTTCGGTGTGGATGACCCGGAAGCGGGCGTCCTGCGCGGCGTAGTCGTCACAGACCGCGCCGCCGTCGTCGGGCGTGCCGTCGTCGACGAGGATGCACTCCCAATCGGTGTAGCTCTGTGCGCGGATGCTGTCCAGCGCGGCGCAAAGCAGGCTGCGCTCGACCTTGTACACCGGCACAATGATGGAAATTTTCTCTGTCATAGCGTTCACTTTTTGCTGCGCTCAATGGGCAGCTGCAGCTGCGCGGCGCTGCGCTTCACGATGGTATCGGCGGGCACCTTGCCGTCAATGACGCAGCCCGCGCCGATGACGCAGTGGTCGCCGATGTCCGCGCCTTTCAAGATCACTGCATTGCTGCCGATCCAGCAGTTTTGCCCGATGTGCACCTCGCCGTCGGCGAAGCCCTGCGCCTTGAGGGGCAGCGCTGCGTCGCGGAAGCGGTGGTTGTGGTCGTAAATTTTCACGTTCTCGCCAAAAAGCGTCCCGCTGCCGATGGCAACGCAGCGGTTCGCCGCGATGGAGCAGTCGTTGTTGAAAAAGCAGCCGTCGCCGATGGTGACAACGGCGGCCTTGTCCTTCATGATGGAAAAGCCGCGCCGCCACGTCACTTTTTTGCCGATTTTCAGGCTGCCGCCGTAAACCAGCTTATAAAACCCAAACTGGAGCAGCGCTGTAAAATGGTACCACAGCTTGATCCAGAACATCGCTCCACCGCCTTTTTATGCTTTGCGCCGCATTTCCTCGTCATAGATGCGGCTGTACTGCTGCGCCATGACCTGCGTGTTGTAGTGGTTTAAAATATCCGCGTAGGCATGTTCTTTCATAGCGTCGCATTCGTCGCGCTGCGCCCTGCGGATGGCCTGCACATAGTCGTCCACCCCGGTGCAGACAAAGCCGTTTTCCCCGTTGCGGATGACGTCGCGGTTGCCGATGACGTCGCTGACCGCGCAGGTTTTCTTCATATACATCGCCTCCAGCAGGGCGATGGGCAGCCCCTCCCACAGGGAGGTCAGCACAAAGACATCGCCCGCGCTGGCGTGGCGCAGGGCTTCCTCGCGCGCCGCCCAGCCGGTGATCTCGATGTTCGGCGCGGTCAGCAGCGGGCGATCCTCGCCGTCGCCGATCCAGAGGAACCGCACGTCGGGCATGGCCTGCGCGATGCGATTGAACTGCGCGGGGTTTTTCTGGTAGCAGATGCGCCCCAGCGTAAACACCGTGAAGGGGTGCGGCTGCGGGGCGGGTCCTTTTGCCAGCATAGCCTGCAATTCGGGGATGTCGATGCCGTTGTCGACGCAGACAGCGCGGCGCGCGATGCGCTTGGCCTCGGTGTTTTCACCGACGCTGCAGCTGATCGTCGTACAGGGGCGCAGGCCGCACAGCACCTCGATGCCGCGATACAGGCTGCGCTTGACGGCGCTGGTGTTCTGCATCAGAAAGCTGTAGCCGTGCGGCGTGTAGAACAGCGGCACTTTATTGCCGTTGAAGGCGAACCGCCCCAGCGCGCCCGCCTTGGACGAGTGCAGGTGGATGACGTCGGGCCGGATCTGCGCGGCAATGCGGCGGATCTCAAAAAAGGCGCGCACATCCGCCGCCGGGCTGACGGCGCGGCGAAAATTTTTGACGTGGATGAGGTGGACGCGCTTGTCGAAGTAGGACTTGTAGTCCTTGGGCGTCTGCTCGCGCACGGCGTAGGCGATGTACATATCGTAGGTATCGGCCAGCGCGTTTGCCAGCTCGACGATATAGGTAAAGACGCCGCCGCCCATGGCTTCCACGATGTATAAAATTTTCTTTTTTTCGGCCATGTCGTCCCCCGGTCTGGTTGCTGCCTCCGGCGCTCTGCCGGAAATTCCATATATAAATTTATTGTATCATACACCCCCGCCGATTTCAACCCGCGGCGGGCAAAGAAAAAGGCATAGCCCAACGCAGTGGGCTATGCCAAAAAGGCTTCCCTTGGGGGGAAGCTGTCACCGAAGGTGACTGATGAGGGACGGCCTTGTCTCTATTACCCATTAAAGGGTTACTGCGGCAGCTTCGCCCCTCATCCGGCGCGCAGGCGCGCCACCTTCCCCCTTGGGGGAAGGCTTTATCCCAGTAGGATATTCTCCGTGCCAAACCGATACCCCGGCTTATCGCACTGCACGGTACCGTCGGGCGTCACGGTGATGTGGGCGATATGCCCCTCGTACTCCTTCGTGCGGCCGTCGTCATCGTAGTAGTCGTAGGCGGCGGGGCTGTCCAGCCAGCCGAACAGCTGTAAATTCCGGTAATCGACTGCCTCGGCATGGTCGGCGGCGTCTGCCAGCGGCAGCAGGTGGTTCTTGCGGACAAAGAAAACCACTTCATCCAGTGCGACCGGCAGATAGTGGTGCCCGGCCGTCATCGGCTTCGCTGCAATGCCGTGGTTCGCGCCGCACTTGACGCGCACCTCCAGCATATCTTCGGGCAGGTAGACATACCGCCCGGCGGCGTTCTGCTCGTACACCGGCGCAATCAGGATGCTCTCGCCGATCATGACCTCGTCCTCGACCTGCGGGGCAAACTCATCCGCCGGGAAGGCGAACGCCAGCGGCATGCAGTACATGCCGTCGCCCAGCGCGGCCTTCATGTACTCGCTGTACAGGTAGGGCAGCAGGCGGTAGCGCAGCTTGAGCACATCCGCAAAGACGTCCTTGCGCGGGAAGGCATACGGCTCCTGACGGCGGGTGCCTGCCGCCGCGTGGTTGCGCAGCAGCGGGGTGAAAATGCCCAGCCCGTACCACCGCAGCACCAGATCCTCGGTCGTGTCGCAGCCGAAGCCGCCGATGTCGGGGCCTGTATACAGGAAGCCGCACATATTCAGCGACGGCAGCATGTGCAGGCTGAGCAGGATGTGGCTCCACCACGCGCAGTTGTCGCCCATCCAGATGCCGCCGTAGCGGTGCATCCCGATCGTCGCCGAACGGGAGTACATCAAAATACGCTTGTCCGGCTCCAGTCGGTCGAACGCCTCGCCCGCCGCGCGGGTCATGTTATAGCCGAACAGGTTGTGCACCTTGTCGTGGCGCACCCGGCCTTCCTTCGTGTTGTGGTAGAAGAGCTCGTAGTCGCCCTCGTTGTTGGACAGCTTCGCCACCTTGTCCTTGAACTCGAAGTAGGTGTGGATGTCCAGATCCATCTTGCGGTAGGCGTCGATGTCCTCGAAGGTCTTCTGCAGCGTCTGCTCCGAATAGAAGATCGCAGGCTCGTTCATGTCGTTCCAGAAGCCCTCGATGCCCTGATCCAGCAGCACTTTATAGTGGTCGCCGAACCAGCGGCGCGCGTCGGCGTTGAGCATATCGGGGAAGTGGACGCGCCCCGGCCAGACGCCCGCCACGAAGGGCTCGCCGTCCTCCTGCGTGCAGAAATAGCCGTTTTGGACGCCTTCCTCGTAGACGTCGTAGCCCGGCTCGATCTTGACGCCCGCGTCGATGATGGGCACAAGATGCACGCCCTGCGCCTTCAGCTCGGCGGACAGCTGCGGCAGGTCGGGGAACGCCTCGGTGTTGACGGTGAAGTCCTTGTAGCGATCCATATAGTCGATGTCAAGGCAGACGGAATCCAGCGGGATTCCGTTGTCGCGGTAACCCGCCACAACGCCGCGCACCTCGTCGGCGGTCATGTAGCTCCAACGGCTCTGGCTTGCGCCGAGCGCCCATTTCGGCGGGATGTAGCTGCGGCCGGTCAGTCGGCGCAGGCTGTGCACGATGCCGGGCAGCGTGTCCTCGCAGATGAGATACATAGCAAAATCGTCGTCCGGCAGCGTGATTTTCAGCGTATCGTGGTCGGTGTAGCCGCAGTCGAAGACAACCTTGCCGGGGTGATCGATGAAGATGCCGAACTGCGCCCCCGCCCCCGCGACGATCAGGAAGTTGTACGCGCCGTACAGCGAGCGCTTGTCCTCGGTGTGACTGGGGTCGTCGCTGCATTTGCTCTCGTAGATCCAGCCGCGCTTGTTGATGCCGCGCACGTTCTCGCCAAGGCCGTACAGCACGTCCTTGGCCGCCATCGTGTAGGTGAAGCTGCGGCCGTCCTGCGTCAGGTTGGGCAGGGCGTCCACGTCGGTGAAGTTCGTGCCGGTCACGATCTCGGTATCGAAGGGGTGGCCGGAAATTTTGCGATAGATCAAAGAAATACCTCCTATATCGTCAGCTGTGCGGAAGTCAACTTTTCTTTTACTATGGTACGACAAACCACCGCGCCTGTAAAGCGGAATTTTCAGCCAGAAACAGGCACAAAAGCCAGCACAAAATCACCATAAATCTGCCGTAGCTGGCGGGCGGCAGCTTCTGTGTTCGTCAAATTTGGGTAAATTTCTGTTGCATCCCCGCAAAATTATAGACAAACCGCACAAACGATGTTACAATAGTACCAATATGGGCGGGGCGCAGCCCCCGCAAGTAAGGAGAATCGCCGTGAAGCTGAACAACCGCCGCACCATTCTGGTGGGTCTTGCGTTTTTGTCGATCTGCACATTCTGGCAGATGTACGACAGTGTCATGACCCTGATTTTGACCGACACCTTTAAGCTCAACGAGACCTTCGCCGGTGCCATCATGGCCGCAGACAACGTACTGGCGCTGTTTTTGCTGCCGCTCTTCGGTGCGCTGTCCGACAAGACGCACACCCGCATCGGGCGGCGCATGCCGTTCATCGTGGGCGGCACGGCGGCGGCGGCCATCCTGATGAACCTCATCCCCCTGCTGGACGACCGCTACGCCGCGAACCCCGGCACCGGCACACTGGTGCTGTTCATCGTCGTGCTGGGGCTGCTGCTGGTGGCGATGGGCACCTACCGTTCCCCCGCCGTGGCGCTGATGCCCGACGTGACCCCCAAGCCGCTGCGCAGCCGCGCCAACGCCATCATCAACCTGATGGGCGCGGTCGGCGGCATCCTGTATCTGGGGCTGGCCGCCGTGCTGTACCCCGCGTCCAAGACCAAGGGCATGGCGCACGTCAGCTATCGCCCGCTTTTCTTCATCGTATCCATGATCATGGTCGTGGCCGTGGCCGTTTTGTACGTAACCATCAAAGAGCCGAAGCTGGAGGAGGAAAACCAAAAGCTGGAGGCCGCCCACCCGGAATGGAACCTTGCCACCGAGGACGGCGCCGGGCACGAGGTACTGCCCGCCCCGGTCAAGCGCAGCCTTGCCTTTCTGCTGATCTCGATTTCGCTGTGGTTCATCGGCTATAACGGCGTTACAACGTGGTTTACCAAGTATGTCGAGGCCGTCATGGGCGAGGGCTTAGGCGGTGCGTCCACCTGCCTGCTGGTCGCCACGGCGGGCGCGATCGTGTCGTACATTCCCATCGGCGCGCTGGCCGCGAAGATCGGCCGCAAGCGCACGATCCAGTGCGGCGTCGTGTTGCTGGCGGCCTGCTTTATGCTGGGCTACCTGCTGACGACGATGTACACCTCGATCCAGCCCATCATGTACGTGGTGTTTGCGCTGGTGGGTCTGGCGTGGGCGGCCATCAACGTGAACTCGCTGCCCATGGTGGTCGAGATGTGCCGCGGCAGCGACATCGGCAAATTCACCGGGTATTACTACACCTTCTCGATGGCCGCGCAGGTCATCACCCCCATCGTGGCGGGCTCGCTGATGCGCGCCATTGACTACCGTGTGCTGTTCCCCTATGCCGCCCTGTTTGTGGCGCTCAGCTTCGTGACGATGTGCTTCGTCAAGCACGGCGACACCAAAGCCGAGGCCAAAAAGGGGCTGGAGGCGTTCGAGGATATGGATACGTAAAGCATTTTCGACAAAACTGCCCCCGCCAAGGGCAACTGCCTTTGGCGGGGGATTTTTTAGCAGGCTTATAGTATAGCACACAAATCCAAAAAGTAAATCATACCAAAGTATGATACAAAAGTCAGCTTCTTGTTGCCGCGAAGCCCTTTTGCTTTTGCGATGATTCGCGATATTTTTTGGCAAAAAGTGCTTGACAATTTTCGGTTTTCACCCCATAATTCTATTATAGAAGGTTTGTATCACGCCGGGGACGCCCGGCAAACGCGGAGGAGACCCATGAAAAAACGATTGCTGAGTTTTCTGTTCACCGGCAGCCTGCTGCTGATGCTGCTGCCCACGGCGGCGCTCGCCGAGGATACGGCGGCGTTGAGCGGCGGGGAATTACTGACTAAGGATAACATCTCTACATATGTGAATAAAGATTTAGGCGATGGTTCCTATGTCCTTTCCGATGATATAACGGTGGATAGCGGCTCCCTGAAGTTCAGTGGTACGGCATCACTTGACCTGAGCGGTCATAGGCTGACCTTTAACGCTCCTGCTGAAACGAAGATTTCATTTGGAAGTGAAGGTTCCTACTACGTTCTCCATGCCGGTATTGTGGTTTCTGGCACAATGACGCTGACCGACAGCAGCGAAGACCACCGCGGTACGCTGGATGTTCGCGGCACGGGCAACACTGGCGTGCTTGTCACCCCAGGCGCCAATTTCACCATGACCGGCGGTACCATCACGAACTCGACCCCTGACAATAATCGTGGTTATGGTCTTGCTGTCTTTGACGCCACGGCTACCATGACCGGTGGTAAAATCACTGGGGAAAAATCCTGCGGTGTCTGGACTACAGACGCAACAACAAATAACATACCGCGCAGCTTCACAATGAGCGGCAGCGCAGTGATTTCTGACTGCGGTGGAGGCGTTGACAGCTCTGTCTACGGCGGTGGTGTACGTATTGATGCTGGTACCTTCACCATGGAAGGCGGCACGATCACGAACTGCGCAGCCAATAAGGGCGGCGGCGTATATTTTTGCGGCGACACCTTCACCATGAACGACGGTTTCATCACCAACTGCAAGGCCGGAAACGGCGGCGGTGTGTATTTGAAGAGAAATTCCGGCACCTTCACCATGAACGGCGGCTTCATCACCAACTGCAAAGCCGGAAACGGCGGCGGCGTGTATTTGGAGAGCAATTCCGGCACCTTCACCATGAACGGCGGCTCCATCACCAACTGCATGGCCACGGAAGAAGGTATGGGGTACGGCGGCGGTGTCCTGCTGACAGGTGGCCGCTTTACGATGAACGGCGGCGAAATCTCCGGCTGCGCAGCCAACGAGGGCAGCAGCATCTTCACGTATGGTTCAAGCACGGCTTCTGACGTCACGCTGAACGCCAACACTGTCGCGAGAAGTATTGTGCTGTCTTACCAACTCAACGGCACTACCTGCCGCATGGAAGGTCTGGGCACACCGGCCTACCCCTACCAGATCGAAAACGGCAATCAGCTTTTGGTATTTCAGTCCATCGTCAACGGCACGTACAGCCCGACCCAGACGGCAAACCCTGCAGCCTGTGCCGAACTGACGAACGACATTGACATGCGCAGTATAGCCAACTTTGCCCCCATCGGCACAAAGAACGCCTATTATACCGGCACCTTTAATGGCAATGGTCACAGCATCTCCGGCTTGACGGTAAGCGGAAGCGATGCCGCCGGTCTGTTCGGCTATGTAGAGGGAGCTACGATTCAGAATATCAACCTCTGTGATAGCCAAATAACTGCCACTAATGAGGGCGAAATCGGCACCAGTACGGGCGGCATCGTAGGGTATGCCACGGGTGCAGCCAAAATCGAAAACTGTTCGACAAACAAAATAACGATCAACGCACGCAGCCTTCATATCGGCGGCATCATAGGCCGTGGCGAAGCTTCAACAAAAATTTCCAACTGCACGAACACCAGCACCTTGGACGGAACATACAATGTCGGCGGCATCGCCGGTTCTTTAGAAGGCGGTTCCATCACAAACTGCGGCAACAGCGGCAATCTTCCTGCAACGGGGGCAAGCGGCTGTGTTGGTGGTATCGTAGGTTGTACTAGCACCGGTCAAATCAGTACCTGTTACAACACCGGCGAAATTACAGGCGGCAGCAATGCGCGTGTTGGCGGCATCGTGGGCTTGTCCGATGGTTCCCCCAGCATCAGTGACTGCTATAATGTCGGCGCTGTTCATGGCGGAAAATTCAACGGAGGTATTGCAGGTCTCGCTATCGGTACCTACCGCTACTGCTACAATACCGGTACAGTGGCGGATAGTCCGTGCCTTGGCGGCGTCATTGGGCATAGCGCTGGCACTACGATAGAGCACTGCTACTATTTGGATACCGCTGCACCAGTGGGAATTTCCCAAAGTGATCAATCCGGCGTCGAATCCCGCACCGCCGCCGAATTTGCCAACGGCTCGGTGCTGACGTCCCTGACCGAAGGGCGCGACGAGGGCACTCACCCTTGGAACCCTGCATGCCAATACCTGAACGCGACGGGCAAGACCCAGCCGGTCTTCCAGCAGCAGGGCGACACCCACAACCACACCAGTGATACTTGGCTGCACGACGGGACAAACCACTGGAAGGTCTGCGACTGCAACGCGGTGTTCGACAAAGCAGCGCACACCGCCGCCGCTGACGACGGCAACTGCACCACGCCGGTGCTCTGCGAGGTCTGCCGTGAGACCATGACGGCGGCCAACGCCGACCACACGTGGGGCGTGTGGACTTCCAACAGCGACGGCACCCACACCCGCCGCTGCACCACCCCCGGCTGCACGGAGGGCGTCGAGACCGAAACCTGCACCGACGCCAACCACGACTACACCTGCGACCTCTGCGGCGCGGCACTCCCCCGCCCTGCGCCCACAGCGACCCCCACGGCGGCTCCTACGGCGACGCCCACGGCGACGCCCGCCCCCACTGCCACGGCGGCACCCACGGCAACCCCTGCCCCCACCGCCACGGCAGCGCCCGGCAGGCGCACGGAAAGCGCCGCCGTCACGCCGACGGCCGCCCCGACCAGCACCCCGCCGCAGCCCACGCCACGGCCGACGGCCACGGCGCAGCCCGTCATTCCCGCCACCGGCGACACCGACACCCCCGTTCTCTGGACAGTTCTCCTCTTCCTCAGCGGTGCCGCTCTTCTCACCCTGACCGCAAACACTAAGCGCCGGAAACGCTGAGTAAAGCAGCAAAATCATTCTACCTGTTAACCCCCGCAGAGTTTAGGCAAAGGCCGCTCTGCGGGGGTTAGGCTTTTGGTTTATTCAGGCAATGTACAAATCAGTGTACCGGCAGTTCCACCGCAATGGTGGTGCCCTTCTCCGAGCTTTCCTCCACCCAAACGGAGCCGCCGTGGAGATCGGCGATCTCCCACACCAGCGAGAGCCCCAGCCCCGCACCGCCGTACTCGCGGCTGCGGGACTTATCCACACGGAAAAAGGGCTGGAAGATGCTCTGCTGATACTCCTCCGGAATACCACAGCCGGTATCGGAAACGCGAATCAGGAGTTTTTCCGTTTCCTGTGTGACGCAGACCCTCACCGAGCCGCCGGGGCGGTTGTACTTGACGGCGTTCTCTGTCAGGTTGAAGATCAGCCGGTAGATCAGCGCATCGCTGCCGGTCATAACGCCGTCGCCATCCGCCTCCAGCGTGATGCCGCGCTTTTCCACCAGCGGCGCAAGATCCGTAAAGATCTCCTCGATCATGGGAGCGAGCTGGATTTGCTCGTTCCGTGCCACTTGCCGCAGATTGCTCATCTCCAGCAGCGTCTTGGTCAGCCGGGTCAGGCGTTCCGTCTGCTCCCGCAGAAGGGCGAGAAACTCCGCAATCTCCGGCAGCACGTCGGGGTGCTCTGAGGAAAACAGATCCAGCTGCGCCTGCATCAGCGTCAGCGGCGTGCGCAGCTCGTGCGCGGCATTGCCGGTGAACTGCCGCTGGGCGGCAAAGGCATTGTTCAGCCGCTCCAGCATCTGGTTGAACGAGCGGCTCAGCTGCCGGAATTCCGGAACGACGTCTTCATCGATCCTCATATCGGCAAGATTGTTCAGCTGCACCTGCTCCACCTGCGAGGCAAAGCTGCGCAGGGGC
>CAKSUQ010000017.1 GCA_934502625.1 uncultured Gemmiger sp. | reverse complement strand
TAACGTGGGTTTCCAAACCCACGATCAAGGTTCCACAAGTTTCAGTTTTGTTCAATTTTCAAGGTCCTGCTGTGCTGCCGCGTCTCCGTGACAGCTTGTATATTATATATCAGATTCTCAAGATTGTCAAGAGGTTTTCTGAAAGTTTTTTGAAGAAGTTTTCTTCAAAAAACGCGTACAAGCTGTAGGTATAGGCTTCAGCGGCTGTCGCCGCGGGGGATGCCCCGCGAGACAGCTTGATTATATTACCACAGCCCGCAACTCTTGTCAACAGGTTTTTTCGATTTTTTCGACAAATTTCGAGCGGGATTTTTGGGCAGGGTGTATATGGGGGTACGGCGACGCAGCAGGCACAAATTGTGGTGATGGGAAGATGCGCGGTAATGGGAGGGTTGCAGGCCGGGCATACCTGTCCCCTTCCTTATACATAAACCTTTACAAAGGTCTTACAGATTTCCCCTTGAAGTGACAGAGCAAGTGGTGTATACTGGAGACATAAGAACGGTTCTTTTCTACTATATCTTGTAAGCTTGATCCCTATCCCGCTGCCAGATCGAAAGGAGCGCTTTCCTATGCTGCCTTGCCAAAAGAACTGCCATGCTTATTGCGAGGGCTGCCACAAAGCCTGCCCGCATTTCCGTGCGATGCAGGAGCAACAGCGCCGCGAGCTTGCCCGCAAAAAGGAATACTTGCGCCGCGCCGATGAATCCTGCCGCGCTGTGCTGCACCAGTGCCGTCAGGCCGGCGGTTATCTGGGGCCGCTGCCCTACTGATATTTACATACGTCCCCTCCTGCGCTATACTATAAAGGTAGTTTAGTGCAGGAGGTTTTTTTCTATGGTACGCCCGCTTATGACTGATGTGGTTTTTCTGGCACAGAAGGCGCTGCCCGCCGACGCCAGAGATGCCGCCGTGGCCGACGACCTGCTGGATACGCTGAAGGCGCACGAGGACGGCTGCGTCGGGATGGCCGCCAACATGATCGGCGTGAACAAGGCCATCATCGTCTTCGACAACGAGGGTACCCCCTGCGAGATGTTCAACCCGGTCATCCTCTACCGCAAGGGGCTGTATCTGGCCGAGGAGGGCTGTCTCTCGCTGCAGGGAGTACGCAAGGCCAAGCGCCACAAAACCATCAAGGTGCAGTGGCAGGATCGCGCCATGCAGACCCATGTCAAGAACTTTACCGGCTGGACGGCACAGATCATCCAGCACGAGGTCGACCACTGCAACGGCGTTATTATCTAACAGTGCCGTTTGCCGCACCTGCTTCGGCTGTGTGCAAAGCCGTTTTACATTGGTCGGCTTTGTGTTAAATCCGTTATAAAATGCAAAAACTCGCAGTTTTTCCCGGATTTTTCATTACAAAAGGGTAAAAACAACGAAAAAAGCCGATTTTTTGTCTTTCCAAATATTGACATTGTTTCCACTGGCTCGTATAATGGAGATACCACATAAGAAGTCAACCCCCGAACTGTGCGGTTCGGGGGGTCGCCACCGGCCGCAACCGGGGGCGAACAACAGGAGGTCTGAAAATGCTTTCTACCGGCATCGTCCGCAGTATCGACAGTCTTGGCCGCATCGTCCTGCCGAAGGAACTGCGCAACACCTACGACATCACCCCTGACACCCCGCTGGAGATCTTCACCGACGGGGACGCGATCCTGCTGCGCAAGTACCATGCGCAGGGCAGCTGTGTGTTCTGCGGCGAGATCTCGCCCGAAGCCGTGCTGCTGCACGGCAAGTACATCTGCCCCACTTGCCGCAAGGCGCTGTGCAAGTAAAAGCCACAAAAAAAGCGTGCCAACCTAGAATGGGCTGGCACGCTTTTGTATTTGTGGATCTGCTGCGGGCGGGTAATGCCCGTCCCTACTATAATAACAAAGAAGCTCACTCGCCCTTCTTCAGACCTCTCATGGATTCCTCGGCGTTTTTAACAAGGTTGAAGAGGCTCGTGGCGTGGCGGGGGTAGTCGCGCGCCAGCTGGTCGGTGCTCAGCGCAAGGGTGGCGGGCTCCAAGCTGTCGCGGGTGCCGTCCTCGCCGGTCAGGGTGGCGGCAAGGTCGCCCTCAGCCATGTGCATGGCGGCATCGGCACTGCTGTTCCAGCGGGCGGAACCGACGCGGAACATGCCGCTGATATTTTTGGGGGACGCCTCGTACATCTGGCGGAACATCTTGTAGACCGCCAGCATCAGGTAGCTGCTGACGCCGACGACGAGCTGCTTGTCCTTGCTCTCCTGTAATTTGTCGTAGAGGATGTCGAGGGAGTTTTCGATGAGCTTTTTGTACATCGTGGGCAGTACGCTGCCGCGGTAGACACTGCCGCCGGTGGCGGAGTTTGCCTCCGGCAGTTCCTCGACCGAGATCGTCTGGCCGCTGCGCTCAGCGCTGCGCCCCAGCAGGTAGTCGCAGCTGACATCGTAATAATCCGCCACCTGCACCACGAACGCGAGGCCGCACTCGCGGATGCCCTTTTCGTAATGGGAAAGCTGCGCCTGACTGATGCCGAGATCCTGCGCCGCCTGCTTCTGGGTAATACCGCGTTCTTTGCGCAGCAGCGTGATAATACGGTTAAATTCGATCCCCATGATCTGTATATCCTGTTCCGGGGCGTGGTTTTGGCGCTGACGCCAAGCCGCAGTGGTGCCCCTTGCATATTTTCTACACGTTGTATATTATAGCGGGTGAAAAACGCTTTGTAAACCCAATTTTTTGACAGATTTTGCGCAGAAAAGTCCGTCCTTGCGCGGATTCGGCGCAGGTATCTATATTTAGTCATTATACAGTGGGTAAAGCTATAAATATTGTGGGCAAATTTTGGCAGAGCGACGCGGCGGGTGCCGGTTGTAACCAAATTGTAATAATTTACAGTTGCATACGACACAGTTTTAGGGTATGCTGATAGGTAGCAATTACGAAAGCGAGATACGAACGTGAAATATTATAAGCTGCATTTGATCCGCCACGGGTTGACGGCGGGCAATTTACAGGGGCTGTACATTGGCAGCGGCAGCGACCTGCCGCTGTGTGACGAGGGGCGCGCCCAGCTGAAAACGCTGAAGAAGGACTTCGACTACCCGCAGGTTCCGCTGGTGTTCACGAGCCCCCTGAAACGCGCGACCGAGACGGCGGAGATCCTGTTCCCCGGCGTGCGGCAGATCGAGCTGGACGACCTGCGGGAGATGGCGTTCGGCAAGTTTGAGGGGCGCGCCGTGCAGGAGCTGGTGAAAGACCCGGAATTTGCGCAGTGGATGGATCCTACAAGCCGCACCGTGCCGGAGGGCGCGGAGGATCGGCAGATGTTCTTCAACCGAACATCGTCGATGCTGATGAAGATGTTCGAGTACATGCTGCGCACCCACACCGAGGAAGCCGCCTGCGTGACCCACGGCGGCGTCATCATGAATATGCTGTCGCAGCACGCGCTGCCCTTCCGTAAACCGGAGGAATGGATGACCGACCCCGGCGCGGGATATAGCGTGCGCTTGGACGCCGAGATGTGGATGCGGGATCATCTGGCAGAAGCGTATGATGTTGTGCCGCAGGGGTATCTGGACGGGATGGAAGAATAAAATCAAATTGTACTCGTAATATAAAGAAAGCAGCTGTTTGTAGAGATTACAAACAGCTGCTTTTTTATGGGTAAAGACGTTGAAAGCTTCTTTGCTTACTTTCTTCTCGAAGAAAGTAAGAGAGAGCGTTGATGGCAGACTGCCGGAACCCCCATCAGGGGCGGTGGTCAAGCGAAGCGATGACCGGAGGGGTACGGCGGGCGCTGCGGCAGGCAGGACTTCCCGCGCGTTCAGCCCGCCATCCCATCCAGCTTTCCCCGCAGCTGCGCAATGACTTCCTCGCGGCCATCCTGCGATACAGCGCAAATTTCCATATAGCAGTTCGTTGTATCCAGCCCCTGCAACGCTGCCGTCACACGGTAGCTGCCGTCGCGCAGGCGGCGAAGGGTGAACTCCTGCGGGGCATCGCGGTGGTCGGCGTCCCAAAAACGCGCCACAAGACGCTTGCGGCCTGCGTGGTCGAGCGTCAGTTCTTTCAAGCGCAGCGTGTACGTTCCGCTGTCGTTGCGCACCACCGTCACCTTGCCGGTCGGCACGGTACGGTGGGTATCAAAGCTGGCGCGGTTGACAACAGCGCTGCGCTCGTAATCATACACAACGATGTTGAACCCACTTTTGTGCAGCGCGTAGTCTGTCTCGCTGCCATTTTCGATGACGATGCAGGTTTCGTTGCCAAACTGCCGCGCCGAACTGCGCAGCCGGTAGCGGCTGCCATCGGGCAGTTTGCCCGCCATGGTCAACGTGCCCATCGCCATTTTTTCGCGCAGCGTGTCACCGCAGGAAACAGCGAGAAAGCTCGTCTCCTCCTGCCGCAATAGGTACGAGCGGAACCCCAACGCATGAAACCGCTGCTGCATCGCGCCCGTGAAGGCGCGTGCCGCCTCATCGTAGACTGTAAAAAAGAACGCATACCCCTCGTTCTGCAAAAAACGCAAATTCGCCAGATACTGCGCAAAGTCCGTCTCGCAGGCAAGCAGCAGCTGCCCGGCGTAGGTGTACAGCTCGTACTCGTCGCCGTGCTGCGGCTTTACGGTGACGCGCAGCGCGCCTTGGCCGCGGTCGTAGGCGGTCAAGTCCAGCGCCGCCGTGTAGCTGCGGTCAGGCTGCAATTCAGCCTCAATCGTCTGGGTGTTCTCATCGTCCATGTCGGTCAGGGTGACGGTCACGCGCTCGACGGCTTTGTCCGGGAGGTTCCGGACGACCAGCGTGCCGTGCCGGGTATCCTGTGCGCGGACATTGACCGTGCCTGCCGGGTTGACCGCCGTGGCGACGGAGCGCTGATAGGCGTCGTAGAGCGTCGCGTCGGTGCCGGACAGACCCTCCACAAAGGTCGATTTGCGCGCCAGCTCGGTATTCAGCGTGTCAAGGCCGTACTCCTCCGCCAGTGTAGGCGTGGCCGAGAAGAGGTTCGTGCCCAGCCCCAGCCGGTCTCCGTCGATCTTGACCCCCATCGCCGCCAGCGTTGTGGGGAAGTTGTCGAACGTCGTGAACGTCCGCGTCTGTGCGGCGTCGGCGGGCGCGGCGTCCGCGTTGATGTAGGCCGTGTAGGTGCGGCGGTCATAGGCGGCGTCGACGTCGTCGCAGAAGTCGGTGTCCATCGTCAGGTGGTCACCGGAAATAACGATCGTCGTATCCTCGTAGAAATCCTGCTGCTGCACCCACTGCACAAATTCCGCCACCTGCTTGCTGGAGCAGGCGATGACGTTCGCGTACTGGTTGCTGCCGAAGGTGTCGGGGCAGAGGTCGCAGAGGTAGCCGTCCTCAAAATGGGTGTCCACCGTGAGCATCGTCAGGTTGAAGGGCTCGTCGCCGGCGGCCAGTTCGGTCAGGGTATTTTTCGCATTTTCAAACAGCCGCGCGTCCTCGTAGCCCCAGAAGACATAGTAGCCCTGCGGGATGAGCCCCTGCGCTATCGCGTAGTCATAATCGCGCATTTCGTAGCCGCCGTGGCTGGTGAAATACAGCTGGCGCCCGCCGAACTCCGCTTTTGAGCCGAGCAAAAACACCTGCCGGTAGCCGTTTTCGGCCAGAATATCGCCCAAGCAGGTGATGCCGGGGAAGAAGGACTGCTGGGTGTTCATGCCGTTGCCGTCGAAGTCGAGCTGCAACGGCAGACCGGACGTCTGGGCAAACAGCGCACCCATCGTCCATGTTGCGCCGGGCGTCGGGTGGCCGCCGTTGAGCTGGCCGCTTGTGCCTGCGAAGCACTCGTTCTGCTCGGCCAACCGGGTCAATTCGGGGATGACATTCTGCGGGAAAGCGCCGCCGGAGGCTTCGTCCGCGTAGGTGGTTTCCATCGATTCAAGATAAATATAAATGAGGTTGCGCTTTTTCTCCGGGAAGGTCAGTTCGACGCTCTGCGGGTCGGCGTAGTTTTCCTGCACGAAGGTGGATTCCTGCGATTGATTTTCGAGGTAGACCCCGGCGTCGAGGCGGTTCCATGCGTAGATGCCCGCCGCCGCGTCACAGGCGAGGGCGGCCGCCGCGCAGAGCAGCGCCACCCAGCGCGGCCATTTGCGGCGCAGAAACCACACCAGCAGCAAAAGGCAGACCAGCAGCGGGACGCCGATATTGACGATGCCCTGTAGAATTATATCGCTGCCGGTGCCGGTCATCGGCGCGCCCAGCTGGAACATCAGCTGCTCCAGCGTCAGGTGCGCCCAGGTTTTCATGACCCAGCGCACCGTCGCGCCCCACGCCACGGTGGCCAGAAGCAGGACGGCCAGCAGAGCTTTTACCGGCTTGGAGATGGGTTTCTTCATGGGGGTTCCTTTTTTATGTTTCTAGTCTGCGGGAACGGGCACGGGCGCACACATAGGTGCGCCCCTACGTCCAATGGTATCGTCATCTGCCAGACGTGTGGTGCATTACCCCGCGCTTTCTTCCGATTCTGCGCTCTCTTCCGGCGCAGGCGTTTCCTCCGGCACGGGGGTCTCCTGCGGGGCGGCAGCGTCGAGGATAGCCTGATTGTCGGCGATGGTCTGATTCAATGTGTCGAGGGCGGCCTGTGCGGCATCGCGCGCGGCAATCAGCTCCTCGTTCTCCGGGGCGGCGTCCAACGCGGCCTGCGCTTCCTCCACGGCGGCCTGCGCCCCGGCCAGCTGGGCGTTGGCGCTGTCGATGGCCGCCTGTGCGTCGACGAGCTGCTGTGCGGCATCCAAGTCGGCCTCGGCAGCGGCGGCGGCTTCGTCGGTGACGCCGCTTTCCAGCAGCGCGGGCTTTTCGGGCAGGGTCTGCGCCGTGCCGTCAGCCGCCGTCACGGCCAGCGCCTGACCGTAGTAGCCGCCCCAGATCGCGATAAAGCTCTTGCCGGGGGCAACGGTCAACGGCGTGCCGTCGGTGGTCGTCAGGGCGAAGGGCGCGGTGGCGTCCTCCTTCGTCCAGTGGATCGCCTCCCATGCGCCGCCGTTCAGGTAGAGGCCGTCGCCGCCGGTCATGTCGTACTGGCGGGTGTAGCCGTCGTCCTTGATGCCGCTGGACGCGTACAGCACAAACACGTTCGTGAAGGCCGCCTGCCGCCCGTCGCTGCCGTCAGTCATGGCCGAGCCGTCGGGGTTGTACTTCTCGTACAGGCCGGTGCTCTCGTTGTAGGTCAGCTGCTCACTGTCCGACTTCGAGAAGGTCACGGTCAGGCCGGTGCCGTTGCGGTTCTCCGCTACGACCTCCGGCCGGGTACCGAAGCGGAACAGCGGTGTATTGTCGCCATCGGCCGACGCGCCGTACTCGGCCAGACCCTTGCGGATCAGCTCGCCGGTGGTGTACCAGCAGTTTTCCTCGCGGAAGCCTGCGTTCTGACGGTCGGTGTCAAAGGCGAAGGCTGCCTTGCCGATGTGGTAGCCGTCGACGTCCTGATAGGTGAGGGTGTTCAGCAGGTTGGCGGCGTAGATGTTCTTATCGATGTGCACCGGCACGGCGTTCAGCGGCAGCGCCGCCTGCAGCAGCAGGTCGCGTCCCGCGCCGACAGGCCCCGCCTTCGCGATGGCGTCCACATTGCCGTACAGCGCCATCAGGCTGGCGGTGCTGCCCTCGGTCACGCCCTCGACGAGGACGTCCGCCGCTGCGATGCCCCACAGCGGCTGCGCGCCGTCCAGCGTGCGCAGCGTCACGGCCACGGGGCGCTTGCCGGTGTAGTCGGCGTCGTCCAGGCCGGTCAGCGGGTTCGTGGTCAGGGTCGGCTCCGGCGTGGGGGCTCCGGTAGCCGCCGGGGCGGCGGTGGCCTGCTCCGGCGTGGCGCTGGCGGCGGGCTGGCTGCAGCCGCCCAGCAGCAGTGCGGCCAACAGCGCCGCAGCGCCGCCCAATGCCTGCAATCTTTTCATAGTGTACCTCTCTCATAAAAACAACGCGGCACGCCGCCGGGCGAGCCACGTTGTCCAAAAAATCGCTATTTTGTATCAGCCCACAGCGTCCGCGCTGCCGGTGGCGGCGGCGGTCAGGTCGTCGGTGCTGGTGCCCAGCGTCTCGCCGGCCTTGGCGTCGTCCTCCTCGTAGCTGTTCTCGTAGGTCTGGGTCGTGCCGCTGTCCAGATTGACGCTGGCCAGCGTGTCGTGGACGAAGTTCTCGGCAAAGTCAACGTCGGTCACAGCCACATAGCTCTTGCCGGTGTTGATCTCCAGCGGGGTATCGCTGCAGGTGCCGTCCTCGTTCAGGTAGTACAGGCGCAGTGCCTCCAGCGGGGTGCCCTTCTGCCAGTAGATCTTCTCGCACTTGCCGCCGTAGCAGTAGTAGCCAATGCCGCCCCATGCGTACTCGACATACTGCAGATCCTTGGCCTCGTGGCCGGGGTAGGTGTGGATGTCGGTGTAGAGCACCAGCACGTTCGGGAAGGTCAGCACCTGATTGTCGGCGGCTTCGTCGACGGTGTCGCGCCACTGGCCGTCCGAGTAGTTCTGCTGCATCTTGTACTGGTTCGTCGAGGCATCATACAGGAAGCGGGTCTTGTAGGACTGGCTGTGCTCGATCTCGATATACTCGCCGTTGGTGACGACGGGGCCGTACTTGTCGCTGTAGGCGCTGTCCAAGCTGTTGGACAGGTCGCGGGTCGTGCCGAGGCGGTAGTCCACAAAGTTGAAGAAGGTGGAATTGTAGGCGCGGTTCATATCCACGTTCTGATTGCTGATGTAGCTCGCGATGTTGTCAGAGTTGGTGTACATCGTGTGCTCCAGCGCCAGCGTACCGGCGTTGTAGCTCTTGCCCGCCCAGTTGACGCGGCCATAGTCGCGGTAGCCGTTGGCGCCGTCGTTGTTGTTCAGCGTGCCGTAGTCGTAGTCGATGGCGTACTGCTGCATGACGACGGACTGACCCTCGTGGATATACAGCGCCTGCCACGGCAGGATGAGGCGGAAGAACTGGTCACGGCCGGAGCGGACGGGGCCAATTTCGCCGATAGCCTTATAATCGGTAAAGACCGGCATAAAGCGGGTGATGCCGCCCTCGACCTTGATCTCGAACAGAATGTCCGCTTTGGACAGGCCGCGCTGGGGGCGCGCCGCCACGATGTTGTTGACCATGACGGCGGTGATGCGCTGGCCTTCGGGGTAATCGTCGCCCTTGGGCTCGCCGGTCAGGACGTTGGCCTCATAGGGGGGTGCTTCGGTCGGGGCGGGGGTCGCTTCGACGGCGGGGGTGTTGTTCGTTGCAGCGGAGGACGTGGTATCGTCCTTTTTCTTGCAGGCTGCCAGCAGCACAGTCAGGGAGAGCAGCGTTGCGATCACAAGCAGAAAACGTTTCATTCCATTGCTCCTTTTCGGGTCTCCTGTACGGACGGATATTTACTATATTGTAATCTTTTTGGGGGCGTTTGTAAAGGTGAGCGGAGGGAATTTTACAAAAGATAATAGATAATAGATAAAAGATAATAAATGTGGTTCGTGCGCCGCGCGCACGATTTTTATAAATCAGCTTTCGCCTATTTTTAAAGCGCTGCCGCCATTTTGTTTGCGGCTCCTGCCGCAAACTCCACCTTTTTTATTATCTATTATCTTTTATCTATTATCTTAACCTCGTCTGCTGCCAGTACTCCCCCATGCTGCTGCCCGGCTTGCCGGTGCACTCGTCGCTCAGGTAGTCGGCAAGGCCGGCGTCGGCGGGATTCCATGCCAAGGCCTGCGCCTCGGTCTCGTACTCGACCTCGGCGTACCAGAAGGCTGTAGGCAGGTCAGGGTCGACACAGTTGACCTCCAGCGTCAGCCCGCCGGGCAGCCGATAGCCCCTGCGCTCTTTATGGATGAGCGGCTTTCCTATTAAATGTTCGAGCTTCGCGAACAGCTCGGCATCAATTTCTGTTTCAATTTCCTCGCGGCTCAAAGTCCCCGCGCCCTTGAAGCAGAGCACCAGCGCCGTGCGCCCGCCCTGCAGCGCCTCGCGCCGGATGCGCACTGTCGGCCGCACGCTGATATAGCCCTGCTCCATTTTATACACTTCGGTCTGTTCCAGCCCCGTCGGCCAGCCCGTTACCATCCATTTGCGTTCGATTTCCATGGTATTCCTCCCCATACGACTTATATCACAAATTATACCACAATCCGTCCCTCGCGCACAGTTCACAGTGTTGCCAGATTTCCACTGAAAATTCGGGGTTGGTTTCGTCAGATTGCCACTTGTATTTTCCCGGCGCACCCCGTATAATAGAGGCATAACAGCAAGGGCGCTGCGAATGTGTTTTCGCAGCGTCCTTTTTCTGTAAATAGAGGATATAAAGGAGTAAGAAGTATGGCAGCAACCGTTATGGAACTTTACGGCAGCAAGGTTTTCAACGAGCACGAAATGCGCGAGCGCCTGCCCAGCTCGACCTACAAGAGCCTGAAGGCGACGATCGAAAAGGGTCAGCCGCTTGATCTTGAGGTCGCGAACGTCGTCGCCAGCGTTATGAAGCGCTGGGCGATCGAGCAGGGCGCGACCCACTACACCCACTGGTTCCAGCCGCTGACCGGCATCACCAGCGAAAAGCACGACGGTTTTGTCAGCCCCCAGCCGGACGGCACCGCCATCATGGAATTTTCCGGCAAGGAGCTTATCAAGGGCGAACCGGACGCTTCCTCCTTCCCCTCCGGCGGCCTGCGCGCCACCGCTGAGGCGCGCGGCTACACCGCGTGGGATCCCACCAGCTACGCCTTCGTGAAGGACGACACGCTGTGCATCCCCACCGCGTTCTGCTCCTACACCGGCGAGGCGCTGGACAAAAAGACCCCGCTGCTGCGCTCGATGCAGGCGATCAGCGATCAGGCCTGCAAGGTGCTGCATCTGTTCGGCAAGGATGTCGACCGTGTCGCCACCACCGTCGGCCCGGAGCAGGAGTACTTCCTTATTAAAAAGGAAGACTACGAAAAGCGCCTTGATCTGGTGCTGACCGGCCGCACGCTGTTCGGCTCTGCGCCGTCCAAGGGTCAGGAGCTGGAGGAGCACTACTTCGGCACCATCCGCCCCATCGTTTCCGGCTTCATGAAGGAACTGGACGAGGAGCTGTGGAAGCTGGGCATCCCCGCCAAGACCAAGCACAACGAGGTCGCCCCCTGCCAGCATGAGCTTGCACCCATCTACGACACCACGAACGTCGCCATCGATCACAACCTGCTGACGATGGAGATGATGAAGAAGATCGCCGACAAGCACGGCCTTGTCTGCCTGCAGCACGAGAAGCCTTTCGAGGGCGTCAACGGCAGCGGCAAGCACAACAACTGGTCGATCGGCACCAAGCACGAGAACCTGCTTGACCCCGGCGACACCCCGATGGAGAACCTGCAGTTCATGGTCTTCCTGTCTGCGGTCGTCGAGGCCGTCGACGACTACGCCGACCTGCTGCGCACCTCCGTCGCCACCCCCGGCAACGATCACCGTCTGGGCGCCAACGAGGCACCCCCGGCCATCATTTCCATCTTCGTCGGCGAGGAGCTGGAGGCCGTCATCGACGCCGTCTGCACCGACTCCCCCTATGCGGGTCCCGTCAAGATGAAGATGGACTTGGGCGTTGATGTCCTGCCGAAGTTCAGCAAGGACACCACCGACCGCAACCGTACTTCTCCGTTCGCCTTCACCGGCAACAAGTTCGAGTTCCGTATGCCCGGCTCTGCCGAGAACCTGTCTGACGCGAACACCATCCTGAACACCGCCGTTGCGAAGAGCCTGAAGAACTTCGTGGCCGAGACCTCCGGCGCAGGCGACTTTGAGTGCGCCGCCGCCGCGTGGGTCAAGAAGACGCTGAACGCCCACCGCCGCGTGATCTTCAACGGCAACGGCTACAGCGATGCGTGGGAGCAGGAGGCCGAGCGCCGTGGCCTGCCGAACCGCAAGTGCACCCCCGACGCGATGATCGCGCTGAAGGACGACAAGAACATCGCCCTGATGGAGGAGTTCGGCGTCCTGACCAAGACCGAGATGCTGAGCCGCTACGAGGTCGAGATGGAGCATTACTCCAAGATCCTCAACATCGAGGCGCGCACGATGCTCAAGATCGCCAACAAGCAGCTGATCCCCGCCGCCACCGCCTACATGGGCGAGGTCGCCTCCAGCGCTGCCGCCAAGGCCGCCGCTGTCGAGGGCATCTCCACCAAGGCCGAGACGAAAGTCCTGACCGCCCTGAGCAAGTACACCGACGAGATGTCCGATGCTGCCGACGCCCTGAAGGCCGTGACCGACAAGGTCAGCGCCATGGACAACGAGGCCGCCAAGGCGCACGCCTTCCACGATGAGGTCATCCCCGCGATGGACGCCCTGCGTTCCTCCGCCGATCTGGCCGAGGAGCTCGTCGACGAGGACTTCTGGCCGCTGCCCTGCTACAGCCGGATGCTGTTCTATACCGAGTAAGCTGTACTCTCCGTAGGGGCGGATTTCCCGCAAGCGACAGCCCGCCCACACCACGCCATTTTCCTTACTGGCCGCGTCCCCGCCCCGCACAGTGAAGACGCAGCCGGGTGTAAGGTTACACCATTTTACAATCGCCATTCTCCTTTTCCTATTTCTTACACCAGCTCGAAAGGCCCGCCCGCATAAGGTGGGCCTTTCGAGTATGCCGAGGCATACTCGAAAAAGATAAGAGATAATAGATAAAAGATAAAAAAGTTGGTACGCGCTGCCGCGCGATTTAAAATTTGTTTGCGCCCACCGGCGCAAACTCCACCTTTTTTATTATCTATTATCTTTTATCTGTTATCTATACCGGAGGTCCCCTATGAAACGAACCGCCCAAGACATCCTCAATTTTGTGGAGGATAACGACGTCAAGTTTGCCAAGCTGACGTTCTGCGATATTTTCGGCAACCAGAAAAACGTTTCGCTTTTTGCCAGTGAGCTGCCCCGCGCCTTTGCCGAGGGTGTCAGCTTCGACGGGTCGTCCATCGCCGGGTTCATGAACGTCGAGGAGAGCGACCTTGTGCTCTGGCCGGACCCGGACACCGCCACCGTGCTGCCCTGGCGCCCCACCGAGGGCCGCGTCATCCGCATGTACTGCGACATCACCCTGCCCAACGGCAAGCCGTTTGAGGGCAACTGCCGCGGCTACCTGCAATCCGTCGTCAAGCGTGCCCGCGCCATGGGCCTTGTCTGCAACGTGGGCTGCGAGTGCGAGTTCTACCTGTTCGAGACCGACGAGCACGGCAGCCCGACCCGCATTCCGCTGGACATGGGCGGCTATTTTGACATCCCGCCGCTGGACAAGGGCGAGAACATCCGCCGGGAGATCTGCTTTGCCATTGAGGAAATGGGCCTGCACCCCGAGCACAGCCACCACGAGAGCGGCCACGGCCAGAACGAGGTCTGCTTCCGCTACACGACAGCGCTCAAATCCGCCGACAATCTGAACACTTTCAAAAGCACTGTCAAAGCCATTGCCGCCCGCAACGGCCTGTTTGCCAGCTTTATGCCCAAGCCCATCGCCAACCAGCCGGGCAGCGGCCTGCATGTGAACATGTCGCTGCTGCGCGACGGCAAGAACCTGTTCGAGGGCGACCTTGTGCCCGACAGCGAGGCCGGGCATTTTGTGGCGGGCATCCTTGCCCATGCGCGGGAGCTGACGGCCTTCTGCAACCCTGTACCCAACTCCTACGCGCGCTTGGGTGCGAACGAGGCGCCGCTCTACATCAGCTGGAGCTGCCAGAACCGCAGCCAGCTGGTGCGGCTGCCCAGCGCCCACGGCGACCTGTGCCGTGTCGAGCTGCGCGGCCCCGACCCCGCCGGCAACCCGTATCTTGTCATTGGCCTGATCCTGGCCGCCGGGCTGGACGGCATCCAGCGCCAGCTGCCCCTGCCGGAAGCCGTGAACCGCAACCTGTTCCACCCCAGCGCAGCCATCGGGCTGGACAGCCTGCCCCACACCCTGCGCGAGGCCATCACGGTGGCCGGCCAGAGCGAGTTTATCAGCCGCGAGCTGCCCGTAGCGCTGCAAAACAAGTACTTCGAGTACCAGACCCAGCTTTGCCACGACGCCGAGTCCGCCCCCGACATCGAGGCATGGGAACGTGCCCATAGCTTTCTGGTGATTTGACCCTGCTGGATAGATGTAGGGCGGGGTGCCCTCACCCCGCCGCAGTCGTGTGCCAAGCGGAAAAGTTTCCGGCTTCGGCGCACGGGCACGGCGGCCTGAGGGCAGGCCGCCCTACGACCTACCCGGAAATTTTCCGCCACCCGTAGGGGCGCATTCCATATGCGCCCGCATACGGCAGGCACAAAAAATCCATCAGGAAGGGAGGGCAGCCCATGGCCAAGGCATTGATCGTTTCGGCCGGGAATAATGCCAATGAATATCTGGCGCGGCATATTGCGGAGCTGGGCTACACCCGCCCCGTTATTGTCGCCAGCGGCGGCGAAGCGCGCCGCCGCATGGACGCGAGCGACTTTGAAGTCGTCATCATCAACACACCCCTGCCCGACGAGTTCGGGCACGAGCTGGGCACCGACGCCGTCGAGAAAACCGACGCGGGCGTCATCCTGCTGGCAAAGACCGGCACCGCCGAGCAGATCGCCAACAAATTGCAGGATTTCGGCGTACTGGTGCTGGGCAAGCCGTTCACCGGCGTGCAGTTCCGGCAGGCCGTGCAGATCGCAGCCAGCAACTACAAGCGGCTGGCCGTGCTGCGCGCCGAGAACGCCAAGCTGCTGGACAAGATCGCCCAGCTGCGGCTGGTCGACCGCGCAAAGTGCTACTTGATCGAAAAGAAGGGCATGACCGAAGCAGACGCCCACCGCCTCATCGAAAAGCGCGCCATGGACACCCGCATGAGCCGGAGCGAAGTGGCGCAGGAGATACTGGACGAGGAAGACGACGACTAAAGAAGAAGCGGACGCTCGCGAGCGTCCGCTTTTTCTTTAGTCGAGATAATAGATAATAGATAAAAGATAATAAACATGGTGTGCGCTGCCGCGCGATTTAAAATTTGTTTGCGCCTGCGGGCGCAAACTCCACCTTTTCTCTTATCTATTATCTTTTATCTCTTATCTTTTTACAGGTACCCGTACTTTTTCCGTCCCCACACAATAAAAGCCCCGGTGCACACCAGCGCCATGGCTTCTGCCGCAACGACGGCCAACCAGATGCCGTCGACACCGATGAGGATGGGCAGTGCCAGAATCGACACGATCTGGAACAGCAGCGTGCGCAGGAAGCTGATAGCCGCCGACACCGCGCCGTTGTTCAGCGCCGTGAAGAACGCCGAGCCGAAAATGTTGAACCCGGACAGAATAAAGCTGATGGAATACAGCTTCATGCCGTGTATCGTCAGCGCCAGCAGACCCGCGTCGTAGCCGACGAAAATTTTCGCCAGCGGCTCGGCCAGCAGCTCGCTGGACATCAGCATCGCCACGCCCGCCACGGCAATGATCGTCACGCTGCGGCGCAGCAGGTTCTTCAGCTCGTCCCTGTTGTCCGCGCCGAAGTGGTAGCTGACGATGGGCGCGCAGCCCTGCGCATAGCCGATGAACACCGCTGCGAACACAAAGCCCATGTACATGATAACGCCGTAGGCCGCGACGCCGTCCGCGCCGAACAGCTTGAGCAGCTGGATATTATACAGCGCGCTGACAAGCGACATTGAGATGTTCGTCATCAGTTCGCTGGCACCGTTGGTGCAGGCCTTGAACAACTCCCACAGGCTGAACAGCGGCTTGGTGAAATACAGCCGGCAGCCGGGGCGGCGCTTGATAAAGTAGAAGATGGGCGCGACACCGCCGACCATCTGGCTGATGACCGTGGCCGCCGCCGCACCGGCCAGCCCGAAGCCCGCCACACCGACAAGGACAAAGTCCAGCACCATGTTCGTGGCACCCGCCGCGACCGTGAAGAACAGGCCGAGCTTCGGCTTTTCCGCCGCGATGAAGAAGCTCTGGAACAGATATTGCAGCATAAACGCAGTCTGGAAGGTCAGCAGAATGCGGCCATAGGTCAGGCAGCTGGGCAGCAGCTCCGGCGTTGCGCCCAGCATGACGGCCACGGGCTCCAACAGCGCAAGGCCGAAAGCGCTGAACAGCACCCCCAGCACGGCGGTTGCGACCGCCAGCATACTGAACAGCTGATTTGCGCGCTTTTCATCGCCGGTGCCCAGCGTCATGGCGACCAGCGCGCTGCCGCCCGTGCCGATCATAAAGCCGAGGCAGCCCAGCATCTGAAGATACGGGCAGATCAGGTTCAGCGCCGTAAACGCCGTTTTACCCGCATAGTTCGAGACAAAGAAGCCATCCACGATGGTGTAGATCGACGTGAAGATCATCATAATGATAGGCGACGCCGTGAATTTCAGCAGCCGCCCGGTGGTGAAGTGGTCGGATAATTGGATCCGGTTTACTTTTGACATAAATGCTCCTGTTTGTTGCGGCAAAGACGCGCGTAGGGGCCGGACATGTCCGGCCCTGCACCTTGCCTTTACCTCCCTGTTTCCATTATGCTGCGGGCCGGGCATGCCCGGCCCCTACCGCGCAATTTTTTCAAACTCCTGCCGTAAGCATTCCAGATACCGCTGGGTCAGGCGGCAGTTCTGCTCGACCTCGGCAAGGCCCTGACGGGTCATGGCCTGCTGCTCGGCTGCAATGACCGGCTCCACCGTGCGGGCGGCCAGTGCGCGGCCTTCATCGGTCAGCGTTACCAGCTTGCCGCTGTGCGCACCTTTTCCCGGAAAAAGTTCCACCAGCCCTTTTTTTACCATCGCGGCCACGGCGGAGTTCAGCGTCTGCTTCGGCAGCGCCCAATCCGCCGCGATGCGGTTCTGGGTCAGCGGCTCATCGGCGGTGCACAGCGCATACAGCAGCCAGAACGCCGCGTCGGACAGGCCGCACCGCTGGGCGACCGTGTGGTACAGGGCGTTGCACTCGTTGAATTGGCGGTTCGTGCGTTCCAGCAGGTCGTGCGCCTGCGGGGTTATCTCTTGCATGGTGGGTTTCCTCATTTCAAAATCCGAAATCGGATAATATTATAGTCCGATTTCGGATTTATGTCAAGTGCCTAAAATCCGGCCGCTTTTTTGTAAGATTTTCACATTGCGAGCCCGCCGCCGCGCTTTTATAATAAGAGGTATAAAGGAGGGTTTCACCCATGTACCAAGCTGCTCAGGAACGTTATTCCACCCTGCCCTATCGCCGCTGCGGCGACAGTGGTCTGCTGCTGCCCGCCGTCTCGCTGGGGCTGTGGCACAATTTCGGCGACACCGCCCCGTATGCGAACATGCGCGCGCTCTGCCGCACGGCGTTCGACCACGGCATTACCCATTTTGACCTTGCAAACAACTACGGCCCCGAACCCGGCGCGGCCGAGACCAACTTTGGCAAGATCCTGCGGGACGACCTCGGCGTCTACCGTGACGAGCTGATCATCTCCACCAAGGCCGGTTACGAGATGTGGGACGGCCCCTACGGCAACTGGGGCAGCCGCAAGTACCTGCTGGCGAGCCTCGATCAAAGTCTGCGCCGCATGGGGCTGGACTATGTAGACATTTTTTACCATCACCGCATGGATCCCAATACCCCGCTGGAGGAAACGATGGGCGCACTGGCGCAGGCCGTGCGCAGCGGCAAGGCGCTGTACGTCGGCCTGTCCAACTATGACGGTGCAACGCTGGAAAAGGCGACAGCGATCTTGGACGAGCTGCACGTGCCGTTCGTCATCAACCAGAACCGCTACTCGATTTTTGACCGCACCATCGAGAACAACGGCCTGAAGGAGACCGCTGCGAAGCTGCACAAGGGCATCATCACCTTCAGCCCCTTGGCGCAGGGCTTGCTGACCGACCGCTATCTACACGGCATCCCCGCCGACAGCCGCGTCCACACCGACGGGCGCTTCCTGAAGGAGAAGGACATCACGCCGGAGAAGATCGCGAAAATTCAGGCGCTGAATGATATTGCCGCCGCGCGCGGGCAGACCCTCGCCGAGATGGCCTTGGCTTGGCTGCTGAGCCACGAGGAGATCACGACGGTGCTGATCGGTGCGTCGAAGACGCAGCAGATTTTGGACAACATCAAGGCGGTGGAGAATACGAAGTTTACGACCGAGGAATTGGCGGAGATTGATAAAATCAGTAAATAAATAAAAAAGCCTTCCCCGTGGGGGGAAGGTGGCCGAGGCTCCGACCGAGGCCGGATGAGGGGCGGCGCTGCCGTTGTTGCCCGTGAATGGGTGGCTGCGGTAACGCCGCCCCTCATCCGTCACCTTCGGTGACAGCTTCCCCCCAAGGGGAAGCCTTTTTTGTAACAACCCGCACGGTACGTTCCTTCTTTCATTGCCCGCGTTCGCAGGCGGGTGTAAGCGGAACAACCGCTGTACGCGGTTGTTTTTTATTGGTGCGCCCTATAAGGCGGCGCACCAATAAAAAAATCCCCCACCGTCCGGAGCAGAGAACGATGAGGGCAAAACGCAATAAGCAGACCGCTAAAAAGGCGCAGAGCAAAACGCCAAAACGGAGGCGCAGCCTGTTATTGGCAGGAACCGCGCCGGAGAGGCAAACAGCCGGCTGACGGTTCGAGATTGGTTATGGTTAGCAGTTACTAACCACGAGTATACTTTACCATACGAAAGCGCCGATGTCAAGTGCTTTTTAAAAATAATTCCCACTATTTTTGTAGAAATTAGTCTTTCGGGGCATCGGGGTAATCCTGTACGTGCAGCAGCTGCTCCGCCGCAGCAATTTCTTCCGCCGTGGGCACCCGCACGCCGTCCAGCGGGTACGGGATGCCCAAATTCTGCCACTTGAACAGCCCCAGCGTGTGGTAGGGCAGAATTTCCACCCGGCGCACGGTGGGCAGCGTCTTAATAAACGCGTCCAGCTGCCGCAGACCGTCGGCGTCGTCGGTCAGGCCGGGCACCAGCACGTGCCGGATCCAGAGGGCAACGCCCTTGGCCGCGACGTACTGCGCCATCGCCAGAATGTTTTTGTTGCTGTGGCCGGTCAGCTTCCTGTGCTTCTCATCGTCGATCTCCTTCAGGTCGAGGATGACGAGGTCGGTGTTTTCCAGCAGCTTGTCAAACCGCGCCATCCATTCGGCATCGTCCGGCGCGAAGGGCTGGGCGCTGGTGTCCAGCGCGGTCTGCACCTTTTTGGCGCGGGCAAGGCGGAATACCTCGCTGACGAAGTCCAGCTGGCGCAGCGGTTCGCCGCCGCTGATCGTCAGGCCGCCGTTGCTGCGCCAGTAGTTGCGGTAGCGGTAGGCCGCGCTGAACGCCTCCTGCGGGGTCTTGGCGTTGTCCTTGGTGAACGCCCATGTTTCGGGGTTATGGCAGTATTGGCAGCGCATGGCGCAGCCCTGCAAAAAGATGATGTACCGCACGCCGGGGCCGTCGACAAGGCCGAACGTTTCGACGGAATGGATGTAGCCTAGGGTTTCGGACATAGAGTGCCTCCGTTTAAAATGATTGCTTACAGTATACCACAAAAAGACCCGCAGCCGCAGGCTGCGGGTCTTTTCAGGCAAAATTACAGAACCTTGTGGCAGGTACGTGCGATGACGTCCAGCTGCTGTTCCTTCGTCAGGTCGATGAACTTGACCGCGTAGCCGGAAACACGGATGGTGAAGTTGGCGTACTCTTCCTTCTCCGGGTGCTCCATGGCGTCGATCAGCTTCTCGGTGCCAAAGACGTTGACGTTCAGGTGGTGTGCGCCCTGATCGAAGTAGCCGTCCAAGACCTGCACGAGGTTGTTCACGCGCTCGCCCTCGCCGTGACCCAGCGCATCGGGGTTGATGGTCTGGGTGTTGGAGATGCCGTCCAGCGCCCAGTGGTAGGGCAGCTTGGCAACAGAGTTCAGGCTCGCCAGCAGGCCGTGGGTCTCGGCGCCATAGGACGGGTTGCCGCCGGGGGCAAACGGGGTGTACGCCTTGCGGCCGTCGGGCATAGCGCCGGTGGCCTTGCCGTAGACGACGTTGGAGGTGATGGTCAGGATGGAGGTCGTCGGCTCGGAGTTGCGGTAGGTGTGGCGGCGCTTGATCTTCTCGAGGAAGCTGCGCAGCAGCTCGACGGCGATGTCGTCGGCGCGGTCATCATCGTTGCCGTACTTCGGGAAGTCGCCCTCGATCTCGTAATCGGTGACAAGGCCCTGCTCGTTGCGGATGCACTTAACCTTGGCGTACTTGATGGCGGACAGGGAGTCGACCACATGGCTGAAGCCGGCGATGCCGGTAGCGAAGGTGCGGCGGACATCGGTGTCGATCAGGGCCATCTCGGCAGCCTCGTAGTAGTACTTGTCGTGCATATACTGGATGAGGTTCAGGATGTTGACATACAGCCCGGCCAGCCAGTCCATCATGACGTCGTACTTCGCCATGACCTCGTTGTAGTCGAGGTACTCGGCAGTGATAGGCGCATAAGCAGGGCCGACCTGCTCGCCGAGCTTCTCGTCGACGCCGCCGTTGATGGCGTACAGCAGGCACTTGGCGAGGTTCGCACGCGCACCGAAGAACTGCATCTCCTTGCCGGTCTGGGTGGCGGAAACGCAGCAGCAGATGGAGTAGTCGTCGCCCCAGACAGGCTTCATGACGTCGTCGTTCTCGTACTGAACGGAAGAAGTCTCAATCGAGATCTTGGACGCATAGTCCTTGAAGGTCTTGGGCAGCGCGCTGGAGTACAGCACCGTCATGTTCGGCTCCGGGGCGGGACCCATGTTCTCCAGCGTATGCAGGAAGCGGAAGTCGTTCTTCGTGACCATGGAGCGGCCGTCCATGCCGATACCGCCGACTTCGAGGGTCGCCCAGACGGGGTCGCCGCTGAACAGCTGGTTG
Organism: uncultured Gemmiger sp.; assembly: GCA_934502625.1. Classification (GTDB taxonomy): domain Bacteria; phylum Bacillota; class Clostridia; order Oscillospirales; family Ruminococcaceae; genus Gemmiger. The sequence continues at coordinate 32,193 of CAKSUQ010000017.1, read as the reverse complement.
TAGCTGGGGATGCGGGCGAACTTGACCATGCGGAACTTCATGACCATGTGGTCGATCAGCTCCTGTGCCTCGGTCTCGGTCAGGGTGCCGTTGTCCAGATCGCGCTGGATGTAGATGTCGAGGAAGGTGGACACGCGGCCGACGGACATGGCAGCGCCGTTCTGGGTCTTGATGGCAGCCAGATAGCCGAAGTACAGCCACTGGACGGCCTCTTTCGCATTGGAGGCGGGCTGGGAGATGTCGAAGCCGTAGGCGGCGGCCATCTCCTTCATGCCCTTCAGGGCAGAAATCTGCATCGCAATTTCTTCGCGCTGGCGGACAACTTCCTCGGTCATGGTGCCGTCACCGCAGTTGGCGAAGTCGTTCTGCTTGGCCTTGATGAGGTAGTCGATGCCGTACAGCGCCACGCGGCGGTAGTCGCCGACGATACGGCCGCGGCCGTAGGTGTCGGGCAGACCGGTGACGATGTGGCTGTGGCGCGCCTTCTTCATCTCCGGGGTGTAGGCATCAAACACAGCCTGATTGTGGGTGCGGGTGTACTTGGTGAAAATCTCGTGCAGCTTCTCGCTGGGCTGGTAGCCGTAGGTGGTGCAAGCCTGCTCTGCCATCTTGATGCCGCCATAGGGCATGAAGGCGCGCTTCAGGGGCTTGTCGGTCTGCAGGCCGACGACCTTTTCGAGATCCTTCAGCGCAGGGTCGATATAGCCGGGGCCGTAGGCGGTCAGGCCGGAGACGATCTCCGTCTCCATGTCCAGCACGCCGCCCTTGGCGCGCTCTTCCTTCTGCAGCTTCTGCAGTGCGCCCCACAGCTTGTTGGTAGCGTCGGTCGGACCGGCGAGGAAGCTCTCGTCGCCGTCGTAGGGGGTGTAGTTCTTCTGGATGAAGTCACGCGTATTGACTTCCTCTTTCCAGATGCGGCCTTCAAAGCCTTCCCACTGTTTGAAATCTGTCATTGTGCACCTCTTCTGAAATCAAAACACAAAATGTAGCGCATCGGTCTTTTTCATTATACAAAATACTCAAGGCCAATGCAACAGCAAGTTTTGCATGTCCGGGCATTTCTCCACCCGGCAGGGATACTATACCAAAAAAATAGGATTTCGTATGTTGTCACGGCAACAATGCGAAATTTTTCTGCATTTCACATATGCAGGGGCGGATGCAAGCATCGCCCTCTACAAAGCAGTAATTATTTCTTACTGTTGAATGCGCCAAAACCTGGGTACTGCGCAGCGCCGCCCAGTTCCTCCTCAATGCGCAGCAACTGGTTGTACTTGGCGACGCGCTCGCTGCGGCTGGGGGCACCGGTCTTGATCTGGCAGGTGTTCAGCGCAACGGCCAGATCGGCGATGGTGGTGTCCTCGGTCTCGCCGGAACGATGGGATGCAATGGCGGTGTAACCGGCCTTGTGCGCCATCTTGATGGCCTCCAGCGTCTCAGAGACAGAGCCGATCTGGTTCAGCTTGATCAGGATGGAGTTGCCGCAGCCGAGGCTGATGCCCTTGGCAAGGCGCTCGGTGTTGGTGACGAACAGGTCGTCGCCGACCAGCTGCACCTTGCCGCCCAGCTCCTTCGTCATGTGCTGCCAGCCTTCCCAGTCCTCCTCGTCGAGGCCGTCCTCGATGGAGTAGATGGGGTACTTCTCGACCAGCTGCTTCCAGTGCTCGACCAGCTCCTCGCTGGTGAAGACCTTGCCGCACTTGGGCAGCTTGTACTCGCCCTTCTTGCTGCCCTTCCACTCGCTCGACGCGGCGTCCATGGCCAGCACAAAGTCCTTGCCGGGCACGTAACCGGCCTTCTCGATGGCTTCGAGGATATACCGGATGGCCTCCTCATCGCTGGCAAGGTCAGGTGCAAAGCCGCCCTCGTCGCCGACGGAGGTGGCCAGACCCTTGCTCTTCAGCAGCGCCTGCAGGGCGTGGAAGACCTCGGTACACCAGCGCAGCCCCTCTTTAAAGCTGGGGGCACCGGCGGGCATGATCATGAACTCCTGCACGTCGACCGTGTTGGCCGCGTGGGCACCGCCGTTCAGAATGTTCATCATAGGAACGGGCAGCTTGTTGCCGGACACGCCGCCCAAGAAGCGGTACAGGGGCACATCCAGCGAGATGGCAGCCGCGCGGGCAGCCGCGATGGAGACAGCCAGAATGGCGTTTGCGCCGAGGTTGGACTTGTCCTTGGTGCCGTCTGCCTTCAGCATAGCGGCGTCGACCGCGTAGATGTCGGAGGCATCCAAGCCGACGAGAACCTCGTTGATGGTGGTGTTGATGTTCTCGACAGCCTTGCTGACGCCCTTGCCGCCGAAACGGCTCTTGTCGCCGTCGCGCAGCTCCAGCGCCTCGAACTCACCGGTGGAAGCGCCGCTGGGGGCAGCGCCGCGGCCGATGGTGCCGTCGGCCAGCCAGACTTCGGCCTCGACGGTGGGGTTGCCGCGGGAGTCGATGATCTCACGGCCGATGACTTTCTCGATTTCCAGATAGCTCATGGTGCAAAGTCCTTTCTCTATAAAATATACCTTTTTCAGTATGCCCAAAGGGGGACAAAGCAATTCCCGTTGGTTAGTTCTTTCTAACCAGACATAAGATAGCATAGACTAACCGCTTTTGTCAAGAGGTACAAAAAAACAGCCGTTCCGCACAGGGAACGGCTGAAATCGATGATGAATTTGGGGCGGTGAACATTTTTGAGAGAGCGGGGGCACCCCACCGGTATCATCGGACGTAGGGGCGCACCTGCGTGTGCGCCCGTGGAACTTTGCGGCTGCCGCAGCGTCCCTCGGCGGCATGGGGGCATGCCGCCCTACGTATGACCCGTGAAAGGGCAATTACGGCAACGCCCCACGGGTCGTCGGGGACGCCGACCCCTACAGCATAAAGCCTTCCCCCGTGGGGGAAGGTGGCGCGCAGCGCCGGATGAGGGGCGGGTTTGCCGGTATTGCCCGTTTGCCTGCCGCAGCGTCCCGCGGCGGGGTGGGGTCACCCCGCCCTACACGCCCGCTTCAGGGGCGTCCTCTTTTTTCAACTTTATCGTCACCATCACCACGCAATAGGCCAACGCGAACGCCCATGCGATCGGGTTGGCGATGCAGATGCCGAAATAGCCCAGACTATGCACCGCCAGCCAGCCGCCGACGCTGCGGCCAACCAGCTCGCCCACGCCGGAAATGACCGCCTGCGTGCTGTAGCCCAGCCCCTGCAGCGTGTTGCGGAAGACCATCAGCAGCCCGTGGAAGCAGAACAGCACACTGATGACCGTCAGATATTCCAGCGCGCCCTGCGTCACGGCCGGGTCGGTGTCGCCCAGCACCAGCCCCACGGCGTAGGGCTTGCAGAAATAGATCACCACCCACGCCGCCGCGCAGTAGACCAGCTGCACCAGACAGCCGTCGCGGATGCCCTGCTTGATGCGGTCGGTGCGGTGTGCACCGTGGTTCTGGCCGACATAGGTCGCCATCGCCATGCCGACGCTCTCCATCGGCAGGGTGAACATCTGGCGGATCTTCTCGCCCGCCGTCTGCGCCGCCACCGCGACACTGCCCATCAGATTGATGGCATCCTGCATGACGACTGCGCCGATAGCCGAGACCGAATACTCAAACCCCATCGGCAGCCCGATGACCGCCAGCCGCTTGGCGTGGGGCGCGGAAAAACGTAGGTCATCCCGCGTGAAATGCACGTTCTCGACCTTCGCAAAGAACCACCACGTACACAGCACGCCGCTGAGCAGCTGGCTTGCCACCGTCGCGATGGCCGCGCCGTCGATGCCCATGCCGCAGGGCACGATGAGCAGCCAGTCCAGCCAGATATTCAGCAAACTTGCCCCCAGCAAAAAATAGAACGGGTGGCGCGAATCCCCCAGCGACCGCAGCACGCTGGCCGAGTAGTTGTACAAGACCGTTGCCGGGATGCCAAGGAAGATAACGCGAATATACAGCGCTGCGTCGGCAAATATATCCGCCGGGGTGTGGATGAACGCCAGCAGCGGCGCAGCCCCCAGCGTGGTTGCCGCCGTGAAAACCACGCTGAGCACCACGCAGAGCAGCGCGCCATTATAGAGGTAGCGGTGCAGGTCGTCGCGGCTTTTCGCACCGAAGGCCTCGGCCACCGGGATGCCGAAGCCGACGCACGCGCCCTGCACAAAGCCCAAAATCAAAAAATTCAGCGAGTAGGTGCTGCCCACCGCCGCCAGCGCGTCGGTGCCAAGGCACCGCCCGACGATGACGGTATCGGCAAAGCTGTACAGCTGCTGGAACAGCGTGCCCAGCACCAGCGGCAGCGCGAAAATCAATATGCGGGTCAGCGGCCGCCCGGTCGTCAGATCGGTCGTGCCGGAGGTTGGTTTTTTCATGGGTGGAATCCTCCTTAAAAGCTCTTCGCATTTTACCACATTCGTACAAATCTTCCTAGATGTTTGCGGCAGACTTGACAAATTTTGCGCACTGCGATAAGATAGTCTAAGCTAACAGTTAGTCTATGTTAACACCGTCTTAGAAAGGGGGCGCGGTTCATGGCGAACCAAATCCCGCAGCCGGACGCCGCGCTGCACACCGCAAGCCATTTAATGCAATATCACGATTTGATCGAGAGCATCGTCGCCGCCATGGACGCCCGCGACGCCTACACGGCCAAGCACTCCGACCGCGTGGCCGATATGGTGCTGGTGCTGGCCGCCGCGCTGGAATTGGGCGAGGGCGAGACGACCCTCGTCCACATGGCCGCCCACCTGCACGACATCGGCAAGATCGCCGTGCCCGATTCTGTGCTGCGCAAAGCGGGGCCGCTGACGAATCCCGAATGGGAGGAGATGCGCCGCCATCCCGTGACCGGGTATGAAATCCTGCGCAAAATCGAAGATTTTAAGGAAATTGCCGCGCTGGTGCGCCACCACCACGAGCGGTGGGATGGCCGCGGCTACCCCGACGGGCTGTCTGGCGGCGACATCCCGCTTGGCTCCCGCATCATCGCCGTGGCCGATTCCATCGACGCGATGATGAGCAGCCGCAGCTACCGCCCCGCCATGACAAGCGCCGCCTGCCGCCGCGAGATCGAGCGCAACAGCGGCGTCATGTACGACCCGCGCGTGGCCGCCGCCGCGCTGGCGCATTGGGACGCGCTGGTCGGCCGCTATGCCGAGGCCGACACGCCCCGCACGCCCTACTTTGACCGCTTACAATTGGAGCATACGCGTCAGGCGCACGACTACCTGCTGACGCATCAGGGCAGCCGCATCACCCTGCCGGAGCTGGCCGCGCGGTTCCATCTGTCGCAAAGCTCGCTGAAGATCTGCTTCAAGGCGCTGTACGGCGTGCCCGTGGCAAGCTATCTGCGCGGGCTGCGGATGGACACCGCCGCCGCACTGCTGCGGGAAAGCGACCTGCCCGTGGCCGAGATCGCCCACCGCGTCGGGTACGAAGACCCCAGCCGTTTCGCCGCCGCCTTCCGCCGCCACACCGGCCGCCGCCCGACAGAACTGCGCCGCGTCGCCTGCCCCGTGGCGACGAATCACACGGCATGACGGCAGCATTACCGGGCGGATATGGAATCCGCCCCTACGGTGCTGTAGGGCGTTGCCATAGCCGCCCACTCTTCGTCCCATCGAAAAATCCGTTCTGCATGCTGTATGTCTTTTCAGTCTAACCCAGCCATGACTAACCGTTGTAAAATAATGCTTAAACCTTAAGGGTTCGCCCGTTTGGGCATAATTTATACGTTTTTTACACGCATTTTATAGTAAAGGGGATTTGAACTATGAATTGGGCAAAGATTGGTCTGTTTGCAGGCGGTGCGCTGTTTGGTTCCGCCGGTATCGAGATCCTGACCAGCAAGGACGCGAAGAAGCTGTACACCCAGTGCACCGCCGCCGTGCTGCGCATGAAGGATCAGGTCATGAAGACCGCCACCAACCTGCAGGAGAACTGCGGTGACATTCTGGCCGACGCCAAGGAGATCAACGAGCAGCGTGCCGCCGAGGACGACGCCGCCATCGAGGACGAAGCCGCCGAGGAGAAGGCTGCCGAGTAATTTCACAGCATCACAAGGCTGCCTGCCTCTGCGGGCAGCTTTTGTTTTGGGAGAGTATCACAATGAAATGGAATATTCTGCATGAGAGCAAGGGGCGGATCCGCCTGCATCTCAACAAAAAGCGGATGTCGCTGGCCGAGGCCGATCAGCTGCAGGATTATCTGACGAACCTGCCCGGCGTGCGCACCGCCACCGTGTACGAGCGCACCTGCGACGTCGTCATCGTTTATACCGAGAGCCGCGCCGGGCTCGTCAAGGGCGTTGCGGCGTTCCGCTTCGACGTCGAGGCGCTGGCCGCGGTGCCCGCCGACAGCCCCCGCGCCGTCAACCGCGAATATCAGGAAAAGCTCGTCAATATGACGATCTTCCACTTTGCGCGCAAGCTGTTTCTGCCCGCGCCGCTGCGCATGGCCTACACCGTGGTGCGCAGTGTGCCCTACATCTTCCGCGGCCTGCGCTGCATCTGGCGGCGCAAATTGCAGGTCGAGGTGTTGGACGCGCTGTCCGTCGGCGTTTCGATGCTGCGGGGCGACTTTGGTACGGCAGGTTCCGTCATGTTCCTGCTGCGGCTGGGCGAATTGCTGGAAGAGTGGACGCGCAAAAAGTCGCTGGGCGATCTGGCGCGCTGCATGTCGCTGAATGTTGACCGCGTCTGGCAGCAGACCGCCGAGGGCGAAGTCCTCGTGCCGATCTCGCAGATCCGCGCGGGCGACGCCATCGTCGTACACACCGGCAACGTCATCCCGCTGGACGGCAAGGTGCTGGAGGGCGAAGCCAGCGTCAATCAGGCGTCGCTGACCGGCGAGGCCGAGCCCGTCCGCAAGGCGAACGGCGCGGTCGTCTACGCCGGTACCGTCGTCGAGGAAGGCCAGATCGCCGTGACCGTCGAGCAGCAGGCCGGCAACGGCCGCTACGACCAGATCGTCAAGATGATCGAAAACTCCGAAAAGCTGAAATCCGCCAGCGAGACCCGCGCCGCCGCGCTGGCCGACCGTCTGGTGCCCTACAGCCTGCTGGGCACGGCCGTGACCTACGCGCTGACCCGCAACGTCACCCGCGCCATCTCGATTTTGATGGTCGACTTCTCCTGTGCGCTGAAGCTGTCGATGCCGCTGGCCGTGCTGTCCGCCATGCGCGAGTGCGGCAGCTACCACATCACGGTCAAGGGCGGCAGGTATCTCGAAGCCATTGCCAACGCCGACACCATCGTCTTTGACAAGACCGGCACGCTGACCCACGCGACCCCCACCGTCGTGAAGGTCGTGCCCTTCGGCACCCGCACCGAGGACGAAGTTTTGCAGATCGCGGCTTGCTTGGAAGAGCACTATCCGCACTCGATGGCGAACGCCGTCGTGCAGGCAGCCGCCGCCAAGGGCATCCGCCACGACGAGATGCACAGCGAGGTGCAGTATGTCGTCGCCCACGGCATCGCCAGCCAGATCGGCGGCGAGAAGGCCGTCATCGGCAGCCAGCACTTCGTCTTTGAGGACGAGGGCTGCTGCATCCCGACGGCAGAGTGCGACAAATTTGACGCGCTGCCGCCGGAATATTCCCTCCTGTATCTGGCCATCGGCGGTGTGCTGGCCGGTGTCATCTGCATCGCCGACCCCCTGCGCGAGGAGGCCGCCGACGTGCTGAAACAGCTGCGGGACTTAGGCATCCGCAAGGCTGTCATGATGACCGGCGACAACGACCGCACGGCGTCGGTGATTGCGAAGCAGGTCGGCGTCGACGCCTACTACGCGGAAGTCCTGCCCGAAGACAAGGCCAACTTTGTCGAGCAGGAGAAGGCCGCCGGGCACACCGTCATCATGTTGGGCGACGGCATCAACGACTCGCCTGCCCTGTCCGCCGCCGACGTCGGCATCGCCATCAGCGACGGCGCGGCCATCGCCCGCGAGATCGCGGATATTACGATCGCCGCCGACAGCCTGCGCGAGCTGGTGATTTTGAAGAGCATCGCCAACGGCCTGCAGAAGCGCACCCGTGCGAACTACCGCTTTATCATGAGCTTCAACAGCACCCTGATCGTACTGGGGGCGATGGGCGTTTTGGCTCCTGCCACCTCCGCCCTGCTGCACAACGCGTCGACGCTGGGCGTCAGCTTGAAGAGCATGACGAATTTGTTGGACTAACCTGCCTTCCCCTGCGGGGGAAGCCTTTTTTTGTTTTCTCCCCTTGCCAACCGCATAAATATTTTGTATAATACACTTTGTTTGTACCATCAGTTTCAACGTCTAAGCGAGGTTTTCAAATGCTGACAAAATATCTGAGCGTTTTCTTTATTTCGATGGTGCCCCTGATCGAGCTGCGCGGCGCGATCCCCGTGGGCGTGGCAATGGGGCTGCCGCTGTGGCAGGTGTACATCATCGCCATCATCGGCAACATGATCCCCGTGCCGTTCATCTTTTTCTTCGCCCGCAAGGTGCTGGAGTGGGGTGCGGATAAGCCGGTCATCGGCAAGTTCTTCACCTTCTGCCTTGAAAAAGGCCACAAGGGCGGTGCCAAGCTGAAGGCCACCGCCGGGCGCGGCCTGCCGTGGGCACTGCTGCTCTTCGTCGGCATCCCGCTGCCGGGCACCGGCGCATGGACGGGCACGCTGGCCGCGAGCCTGCTGGACATGGACTTTAAGTCCAGCGTCCGCGCCTGCATGGGCGGCGTGCTGCTTGCTGGCTGCATCATGGGCGTGCTGAGCCTGCTGGGCGTCTCCGCCTTCGGCGCGGTCGCGGCGTAATGCCGCAGAATTATCGCCCCGGCCTCGACGTGGTGCGGCTGGCGGCACTGCTGCCGGTGCTGTGCTACCACTATTGCATCGAGGCCGCGCGGCTGGGCTTTGCCGTGCCGCCGGCGCTCATCGGGCGCGGCATGGCCGACTGGGTCGAGCTGGGGCTGGCGTGGTTTTTCCTGCTGTCGGGCGCGGCGCTCTGCCTGCAATGGCAGGGACGGTTTGACGCCCGGCGCTATTTTGTAGGGCGCGCGGCGGCCACCTACCCGGCGTTCTGGCTGGGGTTTGCGGCGCTGTTCCTTTACGGCGAGGTGCTGCACGGCAACAACGCCGACATTCCGCGCTGGCGCGTAGTATTTTCGGTGCTGGGGCTGGACGGGTATCTTGCCCCCGTGACCGTCACTTTCTACAAAATCGGCGAGTGGTTTTTGGGCGTTATCCTGATTTTGTATCTCGTTTTCCCGCTGCTGTTGTGGTGCATGGAAACACCGCTGCGCCGCCGGGTGCTGGGCGGCTGCATGGCGGTGCTGACCGTCGTCTGGCCGCTCGTCTGCCCCGCGCCGTGGGAGGCCGGGCATACGGTGCTGGGGCGGCTGCCCGCGTTCGCGCTGGGGGTGTGGTTCGGCTCGCTGCTGAAAAAGGACATCCGGCCGTCCTATCGGCTGTATATCGGGCTGGCGGTCTGCCCGCTGTTGCGGGTGGAGGAAGTGCCGCGTCTGGCCGTGCTGTTGGTGCTGGCGGCGGTGCTGTTCTGGGCGGTGTACGCCGCCGGGCAGCGTGTGCCGGGGCGGTTCTGCCCCGCCCTGCGGCGGCTGGCCGGGTGGTGCTACGGCGTGTATCTGGTGCATCATGTTTTGCTGACGCTGGTGTTCCTGCCGTTCGTGCAAGGGCACGGATTATCGCTGGCCGGGATGTTCCCGGTGTATCTGGTCGTCAGCTTCGCGCTGGCGGCGGTGCTGATGGCGGTGAGTAAGCCGGCCAGTAGGATAATCAAGAAATTGGCATAAAAAAGAACGGACGCACGACCTCCCCGGTCGTGCGTCCGTTTTTTATGTTGGTGGCTGCCGCAGCGCGGCACGGACGGCATATATGCCGTCCCTACGGGTAACGGAAGTTTCCGCGCGGATTTTTTGTCGGAGGGCGGCTCCCCTCCTCTTCCGCGAAGGCACCGCCCTGTTACTGCCTCGCCTGCAGCGCGGCCAGCAGGGGCGGGATCAGCTGCTTTTTGCGGCTGACGACGCCGGGCAGCTTTGCCATGCAGCCCTCCGGCTCGACATGGAAGGCGTCGCGGATGATGCCCTCGGCGTCGTGGCCGTAGAACATCAGGTCGGTGCTCTGGGTCTTCATGTCGGTGAACATGTAGAAGATCAGCGGCAGCCCCTCGCGGCGGCTCGCTTCGGGCAGGAACGGCTCGACCAGCGCCTCGGCGGCGGCGCGGGACTTGTCGGTCATATAGGTCGACTGGCCGACGCCAAACTTGACGTCGCCGCGGCTGAACGCCTTGAAGTCGGAGCTGAACACATCCTCTGCCGTGCGGCCGGTCAGGTCGGCGCCTGCCTCAAACATCTGCTCGGCATATGTCGGGATGTCCTCACCCGCGATATCGGCCAGCGCCTTGGCGGCGGCCTCGTCCTGCGGGGTCGACGTCGGCGAGCGGAAGACCAATGTGTCGGACAAGATGGCCGACAGCAGCAGCCCCGCGATCTCGCGGCTGGGCGTCATGCCCTGCTCCTGATACATCTGGTACAAAATCGTCGCCGTGCAGCCCACCGGCACGTTGCGGAAGTAGACGGGTCCCGTCGTCTCCAAGCTGCCGATGCGGTGGTGGTCGATGATCTCCAGAATATCCGCCTGCTCCAGCCCGTCGACGGCCTGCGTGCGCTCGTTGTGGTCGACCAAAATCAGCTGCTTGCGGTGCAGGTTCAAGAGGTTACGTCTGCTGACGACGCCGCAGTACTTACCGTTTTCGTCCAGAATCGGGAAATAGCGGTGGCGGACGTTCGCCATGACCTTTTTCGCGTCATCAATCGGCGTATTGACGCTGAATTTTTGCAGGTCGTGGGTGCGCATGAAGTGCCGCACCGGCGCGGCGGTGGAGATGAGACGCCCGGCCGCGTAGGTGTCGTAGGGCGTGGCGAGGATGGCGCAGCCCTTTTCCTGTGCGCGGGCGACGATGGTGCGGGGCACCGCCGAGCCGCAGCAGACGATGATGGCCTGTGCGCCGCAGTCGATGGCGCACATCTGCGTCTCGTACCGGTTGGAGACGAGGACAATGTCGCCGGGCTTGACGAGTTCCTCCATGATTTCGGGGCTGGTACCGATGCAGATATTGCCGCTGTCGATGCGGGCGTCGGCCGTGCCGACGATCAGCTCGGCTTCGAGCGTCTCCAAAACGTTCGAGCAGCGGGTGTTTGCGGCGGCCAGCACGGCCGTGTCAAACAAGTCCATGTTCGCGTCGGCAATGTCCTTGATGGTGATGAGGCCTTGCAGCTCGTTCTCGCCGTCGACGATGCAGAGCGTGTCGATCTCGACGTCGCGCATCAGGTTCCACGCGGCGCGCAGGCTCATCTCGCCGTTGATGCCGGGCTGCTTGCGGATGTCGATGTCCTTGATCTGGGGGCTGACGTCGGTGCAGAGGCGCGGCGCTTCGACGCCGAAATGATTCAGCACAAACTGGGTCTCGCGGTTGACGTGCCCGGCGCGGCGCGCCTCGTACAGGCCGTCGAGGCTGCCCCGGTTTTTCAGCCACGCATATGCCAGTGCCGAGCAGATCGAATCTGTATCGGGGTTTTGGTGGCCGATGATGTTGATGTGGCGCATTGTATTTGCCATAGGTAGTTCCCTCTCTATTTTTCCCAACAAATTGCCTATAATAATGGATATTATACCACACTTTTTTGCGTTTTGCGATTCTTGACAAATAGCACTATATAGCGTATTATAGATTAGTATGCGGATATTGGGGCTTTGCCCCTGCAAATATCAGTCTATCGGCATTTTCAATTTGAGAGGGAACGTATATGATTCAGGAAAATCTCCGCAACGTCGCGATCATCGCGCACGTCGACCACGGCAAGACCACCTTGGTCGACCAGATGCTGAAGCAGTCCGGCGCTTTCCGTGCGAACCAGCAGGTCGCCGAGCGCGTCATGGACTCCGGCGACATCGAGCGTGAGCGCGGCATCACCATTCTGGCCAAGAACTGCTCCTGCGAGTACAACGGCGTCAAGATCAACATCGTCGACACCCCGGGCCACGCCGACTTCGGCGGCGAGGTCGAGCGCGTGCTGAAGATGGTCAACGGCGTTCTGCTGCTGGTCGATGCAGCCGAGGGCTGCATGCCCCAGACCCGCTTTGTTCTGCAGAAGGCTCTGCAGCAGAACCTGTCTCTGGTCATCGCCGTCAACAAAATTGACCGCCCCGATGCCCGCATTGCCGAGGTCATCGACGAGATCCTCGAGCTGCTGATGGACTTGGGCGCTACCGACGAGCAGCTGGACAGCCCGATGGTGTTCTGCTCCGGGCGCAACGGCACGGCCAGCTACGACTGGACCGACCCCGCCTCCGGCACGGACCTGAAGCCCCTGTTTGACACCATCCTGAAATATGTGCAGCCGCCGGAGGGCGAGCCCGACGAGCCGCTGCAGATGCTGGTCTCCAGCGTGGACTACAATGACTTCGTGGGCCGCATGGGCGTGGGCCGCGTGCAGAACGGCGTCATCAAGGTCGGCAGCCCGATTCAGGTCTGCGACTGGCACAACCCTGACGTACACATGAGCGGCCGCATCACCAAGCTGTTCGACTTCAAGGCCAACGGCCGTGAGCCGATCGAGAGCGCCCAGGCCGGCGACATCGTCGCATTTGCGGGTCTGCCCGATATTTCCATCGGCAACACGATCTGCGACCCCAGCAAGGTGCAGCCCCTGCCCTTCGTCAAGATCAACGATCCCACGGTCGAGATGACCTTCTCGGTCAACGATTCCCCGTTCGCCGGCAAGGAGGGCAAGTACGTCACCTCCCGCCAGATCCGTGACCGCCTGATGCGCGAGCTGCTGAAGGATGTCGCCCTGAAGGTCGAGGATTCCGCCACGAACGATTCCTTCCGCGTCATGGGCCGCGGCGAGATGCACCTGTCCATCCTCATCGAGACGATGCGCCGCGAGGGCTATGAGCTGCAGGTCAGCCCCCCGCACGTTCTGACCCACGAGGAGAACGGCAAGGTCATGGAGCCTATGGAGCGCGTTGTCATCGACGTGCCCGAGGTCTACCAGGGCAACGTCATGACCGCTCTGGGCGCCCGCAAGGCCATCCTGATGAACATGCAGATGATGAACAGCCGCTCCCGCATCGAGTTCCGTATGCCCAGCCGCGGCCTGTTCGGCTATCGCAGCCAGTTCCTGACCGACACCCACGGTGAGGGCATCATGAACACGATCTTCGACGGCTACGAGGAATGGTGCGGCGACATCCAGACCCGCTCCACCGGCTCCCTCATCAGCTTTGAGACCGGCGACGCCGTCACCTACGGCCTGTTCAACGCCCAGCAGCGCGGCACCCTGATCGTCAACGCAGGTGAGAAGGTCTACGCGGGCGAGGTCGTCGGCTACACCCCGACGGGCGAGGACATCACGGTCAACGTCTGCAAGACGAAGCACCTGACGAACACCCGCGCCTCCGGCAGCGACGACGCCCTGCGTCTGGTTCCCGTCTCCAAGTTCAGCCTTGAGGGCTGCCTTGAGTTCCTGGCTCCCGATGAGCTGCTGGAAGTCACCCCGGAGAATCTGCGCATCCGCAAGCGCATTCTGGATCACGACCTGCGCATGAAGGCCGCCAGCAAGAAGAATAAGTAAGTTTTTAGAGAAGCTGTCCGTGTCCGGGCAGCTTCTTTTTCGCTGCAAACTGTCCTCCACATAAATACACTTGACTTTCTTTAAAAATCATAGTATAGTAGATAAGTCACCCGCATTGCGGCGGGTGGATGTGGAAAGTATTGGGATGTAAGAAATAGGGGGTACCCATGGCACAGTTTACGGCATTTATTGAGCAGTTCAGCGACATTGTGTGGAATTCGTTTTTGCTGTTTCTGCTCGTAGGCACGGGCATTTTCTTCACGATTCGACTGCGCGGCGTGCAGGTGCGCCGCTTTGGCGAGGGTTTCCGCCGGGTGTTCGGCGGCTTTACGCTGCGCGGCAAAAAGGCCGGTGCCGAGGGCATGAGCAGCTTTCAGGCGCTGACGACCGCCATTGCGGCGCAGGTCGGCACCGGCAACATCACGGGCTGCGCGACCGCGCTGGTCAGCGGTGGCCCCGGCGCGCTGTTCTGGACGTGGGTGTCGGCGTTCTTCGGCATGGCGACGATCTACGCCGAAGCCGTGCTGGCGCAGCACTATAAAACGACGGTAGACGGCCACGTCACGGGCGGCCCCGCGTACTACATCCGCGCGGCGTTCAAGGGCAAGGTCGGCAAGGTGCTGGCGGCGGTGTTCTCGGTGCTCATCATTCTGGCGCTGGGCTTCATGGGCAACATGGTGCAGTCCAACTCCATCGGTGATGCATTCCACAATGCCTTCGGCGTCAACCGGCTGGTCGTCGGCTTGGTCGTGGCGGCCATCGCGGCGTTCATCTTCTTGGGCGGCGTGCAGAGAATCGCCGCTGTAACGGAAAAAATCGTCCCCATCATGGCCGCGTTTTACATTGTGGGCTGCATCGTCATCCTTGTCATCAACGCAAAGGCGTTGCCCGCCAGCTTTGCGCAGATCTTCATCCTTGCGTTCAAGCCGCAGGCCATTGCGGGCGGCATCGCGGGTGTAACCGTGCAGCAGGCCATGCGTTTCGGCGTGGCGCGCGGTCTGTTCTCCAACGAGGCCGGCCTTGGCTCGACGCCCCACGCGCACGCGCTGGCAAAGGTCAAACAGCCGCAGGATCAGGGCGCAGTCGCCATCCTTGGCGTTTTCATCGACACCTTCGTGGTGCTGACGCTGACGGGTCTGGTGCTGATTTCCTCCGGCCTTGTGCCCGACGGCCTGACCGGCACGGCGCTGACGCAGGCGGCGTTCAGTCAGGCGTTCGGCGCATTCGGCCCCATCTTCATCGCGGTGTGCATGTTCTTCTTCGCCTTTTCGACGATCATCGGCTGGTATTTCTTCGGCCAGACGAACTTTAAGGCGCTTTTCGGCGAGAAGCTGCTGCCGGTCTACAGCCTGATCGTGGTCGTGTTCATCCTCGTCGGCTCGACACTGAAGGTCGATTTGGTCTGGGCTTTGGCCGACCTCTTCAACGGCCTGATGGCCGTCCCGAACCTGCTGGCGCTGCTGGCCTTGTCGGGCGTTGTCGTGGCGATTGACAGGAAGTAAATTGCAATTATAGAAAAGCCCTCCCGCACCGGTAAAATGGTGCGGGAGGTTTGTTTTTTGACGCATTGTAGGGGTCGGGCATGCCCGACCCGCGACGGAAAGGCGGCCACCCGTTAGCGGGCAACAAGGTGACGCTGCGGGCGGGGCATGCCCCGCCCCTACCGGGCGGCGGATTTTTATGTCGGCAACAACGGCAGCGCCCCACGGGTCGTCAGGGACGCCGCCCCCTACTGGGTATTCCTCAACGTCCTATCCAACATCGTGCGCAGATTTTCCAGCAGTTTGTCCACCGGCCGACCGGTCTCGTGGGCGTAATACAGGCCCATCAAACCGCCCACGACGGCAGAAAACATCGACAGGCAGTAATATTCCGCGCTCAGAGCCGGGTCGATTTCCCCTGCCGCGCGCAGGCGCTCCAACAGCTGCCCTAAAATCTGCTCCAATTCCTTGGTGCAGTCGGCCAGGCCGCCGTGGCAGTCCGGCGTGCCCAGCGTCTCGGCGATCATCTTGTAGCTGCCCATCCGCTCGGCCGCGATGTCCTGCAAATAGCCCAGCACCCGGTCTTCCAGCCCGGCCAGCGTCGTGCAGTCGGCCATCAGGGCGCGGATGCGCACATTCTCGCGGCAAAAGCAATAGACCTCCAGCCCGCGCAGGATCTCGTCCTTTGACGAAAAATATTCATAAACCGTTCCTTTTCCGATACCGGCGGCGTCGGCCAGCTGCTGAATTTTCAGCGCGGCGGGGCTGACGCCCTGCCCGATCAGCTGCAGCGCGGCCTCGTAAACGGCGGCCTTGCGGCTCTCGTGCGCATCATTCGCCATCGTTCGCATCCCCTTCCGCAGTGTTTTCGGGCGCGTGCGCCGCGTGGCTCATATCCAGACGGCGCTTTTCCTCCGCCGGGGCGTCCGTGCGCTCAGCGTTGGCCTCAGCGGCGCGGCGGGCGGCGAACTCGGCCGCAAACTCGGCGGCGTCGTCGGGCAGGTCGTCCATGCCGTCGTCGCCCACGTCAATATTGACCGGCGGCTTGCGGTAGAACAGGTCATACAGCACGGGCACAATGAACAGCGTCATCAGCGTGGCATAGCTCAGGCCGCCGATGATGACGATGGCCATGCCGGTGCTCATCTCGCTGGCCATATCGGTGCCGAACAGCATCGTCACCATCGCCAGCACCGTCGTCAGCGTCGTCATCAAAATCGGGCGCATACGGGTGCGGCCGGTGGCGACAAGGGCGTCGCTGCGCTCCAGCCCGCCGATGCGCAGCTGGTTCGCGTAGTCGACGAAGACAATGCCGTTGTTGACGACGACGCCCATCAGCACGAGGAAGCCCATCAGCGAGATCAGCGACAGCTGCTCGCCGGTCGCCATCAGGCCGAGCATACCGCCGGTGAATGCCAGCGGGATCGTGAACAGCACAATGAAGGGCGACAGCAGGCTCTGGAACTGCGCCACCATGACAAAGTAGACGAAAATCAGTGCCAGAGCGAGCATTTTCGCCATCTGGGTCAGCATTTCGCTGACCTGCGTCGTTTCACCGGCCAGCTCGGCGGTCACGCCGTCGGGCAGTTCGAGCTCGGCCAGTTTCGGCTCCAACTCACGGGAGAGCAGCGTCGTGTTGTAGCCCTCGGCCGTCTCGCTGGTGACCTCCACCTTGCGGGAGCCGTTCTCGCGGGCGATCGTCGTATAGCCGGGGGTCGTCGTGCGGGTCGCGAACTCGCCCAGAGTGTGCGTCTCCTTGACGGTGTTGCCGTCGTCGTCGGTCGTCGTCGTCTCAAACTCCATGCTGAAAATGTCGTCCAGCGTCGGCGTGTCGGTCTTGTCAACGATCGTCACGCTGTAGCTGTCGCCGCCCGCCTTCAGCGTCGTGGCGGTGGTGTCGGTCGTCAGCTTCGCGGCGATCTGCTGGTAGACCTGCGCGACGGTCAGCCCCATCCGCATCGCCTTGTCCTTGTCGATGGTGATGTTGACTTCCTCCTCGCCTGCCTCCTGCCCGTCGGTGACGTTCTGGATGCCGTCGATGCTGTTCATCAGCGCGACGACCTGATCGCCCGCCGCAGCCAGATCGTTCAGATCGCTGCCGTAAAGGTCGACCTCGATACCGGAGCCGGACAGCGCGCTCATGTCCATCATGCCGTTGGAGTTGACGTCGATTTCGCAGTCTAAATCAGCCGTGTTATCGTAGATTTTATGCTCGATAACCTTCGCCTTGGGGGCGTTGTCCGCCAGCAGGACATAGTATGTAAAGGTTGTGTTGTCGGTGGCGGCGCTGCTGCCCGCCATGGCGATCATGCTGTTGTCGCTGCCCGACATCGCGCCGACAGTATCGACGCCGTCGATGTTCATGACAGCGTCCATGACCGCGTCCGCCGTGGCGAAGGCGTCCTCCTTCGCGGTATCGTCGGGCACGTTGACGGTGACCGTCAGCTGGTTGCTGCTCATGTCGGGGATCATAACGACGCCCATCGTCGCCACGCGCCAGACCGACACGGCCAGCAGCACGACGGCCAGCGCCAGCGGCACGGCCTTGCGGCGCAGGCAGAAGCGCAGCAGCTTCTCGTAGCCGTCGAGAATTTTATCGAACCAAGGATGTTTGATATCTTTTTGCCTTTTCAGCACGGTCGAGCCCGCGCAGGGCACGACGGTCAGCGCCACGACCAGCGACGCCAGCAGGCTGAAGGTGATCGTCCACGCCATATCGCTGAGCAGCTCGCGCACCATGCCGGTGGTGAAGACCAGCGGCATGAAGACGCAGATCGTCGTCAGCGTCGACGACACGATGGAGCCTGCCACCTGCCGTGCGCCCTGCACCGACGCACGGGCGGCGGGCACGCCGCGCCCGCGCAGACGGTAGATGTTCTCGATAACGACGACCGAGTTATCGACCAGCATGCCGACGCCGAGCGCCAGACCCGACAGCGACAAAATATTGAAGGTGATCCCGGTGAAATACATCAGCACAATGGCAAACAGCACACTCAGCGGCATGCTGATGGCCACAACGATGGTGGGGCGCAGGTCTTTCAGGAAAAGCGCCAGCACGATGATGGCGAGGATCGCACCCTCGACGAGGTTCGACAGCACACTGTTGACGATGAGCTTGATGTAGTCGCCCTGATCCATGATGGGCGTCAGGTGCAGGCCCTCGTTGGCGGCCTCCATCTCAGCCATTGCGTCCTTGCTGGCATCGGAGACAGCGGAGGTCGACGCAGTGGAGCTTTTGTAAATCGAGAGCAGCACCGCGCGGTTCCTATCGACTTTGGCGTAGGCGTCGTCAGCGTTGTCGGTCATTTCGACGTCGGCCACATCGGACAGGCGCACGTCGCCGATGCCGTCGATGTTGCACAGCACCATGCTTTTCAGCTCGTCCGCGTCAGCAAAGGCGTCGCCAACCTTAATAATATAGCGGTTGTCGTCGCCCGCACCGCCGTCGATGTAACCGGCGGGCATCGAGAAGTTCTGCGCCGCGATCAGCTGCGTCAGTGTCGTCATGTTCAGCAGCTGGTCGAGGTTCGCGCTTTTCAGCGCCTCCTCGCGGGCGGAGTCGTACTCCTTCTGGGCGGCTTCCAGCTGGGTCTTGCCGGCTTCCAGCTGGGTGCGGCCGCTCTCGATCCGGAATTCGCCCAGCTGCAATTGCGCCTCGCTGCCGCTGAGCAGCAGCTGCACGGCCATATCGGCCATCGACGGGTCAACGGCGGGATCGCCGAGGCTGTCCAGCATTTCCTGCAATTTGTCGCGCTGCTCACGCAGCTGGGTCAGCATCTCCTGCGCCTTCGTCAGCTGGTCGTTCAGGGCGTTGGCCGCCTCCTGCAGGCTGTCCTGCAAAGGCTGCATCCCCTCGTTCAGCGCGCCCTCGGCCTGCTGACGGGCGGCCAGCAGCGTCGTTGCGTTCTGCAAGGCGACCTTCGAGGTCGACAGCGTCACCAGACAGGCATTCATCTCGGTCAGCTTGGCGCGGCGGCCTGCGTTAGCGTCCAGCGTTGCCTGATACTGCGCACGCTCGGCGGTTTTGGCGTCGATCTGCGTTTGCAGGTCGGCCTTGGCAGCCTCGTCCTCCGTGGCGTCGCGCTGCTGGGTCAGCGCCGCGATCTCGACGTCCAGCTGCTGCACACGGGCGGTCAGCCCGGTGTACTGCGCGTCGAGGTAGGCGGCGGTCTGCTCAACGGTCATGCCGTCCTCCAGCAGCCCGCCGTCGGCGGCCTGCCGGCGTATGTTCGCGTCGGCGCGGTCGATGGCGTTCACCATCGCGCCCAGCTTGTTCGGCGCGTTCTGGGCATCGGCCAGATTTTGCGGCATGTCCGCATAGTTGTATTGGGGGTCGTACATCGCCAGCACGCCCTGACAGGTCGTCAGCAGCGCGTCGTCGATGGGCAGCGTCACGTCGGGGATCGTGGTATCGCTGTTTTTGGCCTGTTCGAGCTTTTCATTGGCGGCGTCCAGCTCGTCCTTCAGGTCGGCGACCTTCTTTTCCAGTTCGGGGATCTGCTCGTTCAGTTGGGTGATGGCGTCCCGCAGCTGGGTCGTGACGTCGGCCTTCTGGGTGTTCAGTTCGGTCTTGCCCGCATCCAGCTGCGCCTGCGCGTCGTCCAGCTGCTTCAGGCCGTCGTCAATTTTCGCCTTGTTATCGTCCAGTTCTTTCTTGGCTTCGGCCAGCCGGTCGCTGACCTTGACAAGCAGCTTGTCGTTCACGGCGTCGATCTTGGCTTGATCGAGGGTGATCTGCACGGTCTTTTCCACCAGACCTGTGGTCGAAACGCTCGCCACGCCGTCGACGCGCTCCAGCTGGGGCAGCACCGTCTCGCTGACGTAGTCGGACAGCTCGTAGATGTCCATGCCGTCGTAGTCCACCGCGACGTACTGGGTCGCCATCATGTCGGGGCTGATCTCGATCAGCGTCGGCGTGGACGCCATGCTGGGCAGGGTGTCGCCCAGCTGGTTCACGGCCGTGCTGGCCTTGACCATGGCGCTGTCCATGTCGGTATCGTCCTGATATTCCAAAAAGATCAGGCTGTAGTTTTCGTTGCTTTGGCTCGTAACGTTCTTGACGCCATTCAGCGTGGAGAGCGAATTTTCAAGCGGCTGGGTCACATCGGCCTCCACCTGCTCCGGGCTGGCGCCGGGGTAGGTCGTCATGACAAGCAGGTAGGGCAGGTTCATCGACGGCAGCAGGTCGGTCTGGATGCCGGTCAGGCTGACGAAGCCCAGCACCAGCACCAGAATGACCGCCACGAGGATGGTAAACGGCTTTTTAACGCTGTATTTTGGCATAGATACGTTCCCTTTCAACTCCGACCGACCGGTCGGTCGGTCTGAATTATTATAGCACAGCCCACCCCCCGGTGTAAAGCGTATCAAATGTGAACTTTTTTCCCCGCCGCGCTGGGCAGCCCGCCCAAAAACCACCGCCTAATTTTGTGAATTGTGTCAGCGCTTTTCGGTTGCAGGGGCTCGATAAAATCCGTATAATATTTAGTATACATAGTAGATAAGCTGGAATTCCGTCAAAATTCCAGTCTGGAGATGGATGCCTTGTGAAAAAAATACAGATACAGCGCGTCAGCGTGTCTGACATCGTCGTCACGCTGAGCGTGTGCGTCGCCTTCACCGACCGCGCCAATCCCGGCGAGAGCATCTTCAAGGACGCCGACAAGGCGCTGTACAAGGTCAAGCAGAACGGTAAGCACGGATGCGACTTCTATTGACACGCGCCCCACAGGCCGCGTGGTGGCTGGCCGACCGGCTGTTTCCGCGCCGATGCCCGTTTTGCGGGGCATTGCTGGGCACGGACGCCGCCGAAGGCACCCACTGCCCCACCTGTGCGCCGGAGGAAAAGCGGCTGCGGCACACGCCGCCGCGCCTGCCGGAGGGCGAACACGACCTTTCCGCTGTCACGCAGGCGATGGCGGCCTATTACTACGCTGATACGGTGCGCCTTGCGATTTTGCGCACGAAGCGGGTCGGCTGCCCGTGGTATGCCCGCGAACTGGCCGACCGTATGGCGGTGCTGCTGTTCGGCGCGCTGCCCGCCCCCTGCGCGGGTGCGCTGCCGCTGTACGCCGGGCTGCCGACGCTGCCGCTGTACAACTGCATCGTGCCGGTGCCGCCCCGCCAGCCCCTGCCCGGTGTACCGGGGTTTCCGCTGCTGTTGGCGCAGCGTTTGGGCGCGGTGCTGAGCATCCCGGTGGAGCAGCCGCTCTATTTAAAAACGAAGGGCACGCCGCAAAAGTCCCTTGACCGCGCCGCCCGCCAGCGCAACGCGCGGGAGTCCTTCGCCTGCCTGCCCGGCACCGATTTAAGCGGCAAGCGGGTGCTTCTGGTGGACGACATCATCACCACCGGCGCGACGGTCTCGGCCTGCGCCCTCGCCCTTCTGGAGTCCGGCGCCGAGGACGTCACCGCCGCTGCGTTGGCGACGGCAGAGGAACTGCCGAAGGAGAAGCGGAAGAAATAATATTGCGGCTGCCCATAAGTCTTGCTCCCTCCGGGGACGTTCCCTCTGCATCTAATATACTCTCCCGCCGCCCCACCCACAAGGGCGGCATTTTTTCTGCCCAAAAATCTATGCAAAATTTTGTTGCATTTGCCACGCGCATAAAATCTTGACATCCTGTATAATAAAGGCAAGATAAACTCGGTTTTCCGAGGCCACAAGGAGAATGGCTATGGCTACAAAAAAGTACATCATGGCGCTGGATGCCGGGACGACCTCCAACCGATGCATCCTGTTCAACACGCGGGGCGAGATGTGCAGCGTGGCGCAGAAGGAATTTACCCAATACTTCCCCAAGCCCGGCTGGGTAGAGCACGACGCCAACGAGATCTGGACGACCCAACTCGGCGTGGCGCTGTCGGCGATAAACCAGATCGGCGCGCTGGCCGAGGACATCGCCGCCATCGGTATCACGAACCAGCGCGAGACGACGATCGTCTGGGATCGCGACACCGGCGAGCCGGTCTACCACGCGATCGTCTGGCAGTGCCGCCGCACCAGTGAATATTGCGACGAGCTGAAGGCGCGCGGCCTGACTGAAAAATTCCGCGAAAAGACCGGCCTTGTCATCGACGCCTACTTCTCGGCCACAAAGCTGAAGTGGATTTTGGACAATGTGCCCGGCGTCCGTGCGCGGGCGGAGCGCGGCGACCTGCTGTTCGGCACGGTCGAAACGTGGCTCATCTGGAAGCTGACCTGCGGCAAGATTCACGTGACCGACTACTCCAACGCCAGCCGGACGATGATGTTCAACATCCACACCCTCGATTGGGACGATGAGATTCTGAAAATTCTCGATATACCGCGCTGTATGCTGCCCAAACCCGTGCCCAACAGCCAGTTTTACGAGTACGCCGACCCGATGCACTTCGGCGGCGAGATCAAGATCGCGGGCGCGGCGGGTGACCAGCAGGCCGCGCTGTTCGGGCAGACCTGCTTCACCTCCGGCGAGGCGAAAAGCACCTTCGGCACCGGCGGCTTTTTGTTGATGAACACCGGCGAGAAGCCCGTTTTCTCGCAGAACGGCCTTGTCACCACCGTGGCGTGGGGCCTGAACGGCACAGTAAATTACGCGCTGGAAGGTTCGATTTTCGTTGCCGGTGCGGCGATCCAATGGCTGCGGGATGAGCTGCACCTGCTGGAGGACGCCCGTGACAGCGAGTACATGGCGCAGAAGGTCAAGGACACGAACGGCTGCTACGTCGTGCCCGCGTTCACCGGCCTCGGTGCGCCCCATTGGGATCAGTACGCCCGCGGCGCGATCGTCGGCCTGACCCGCGGCGTGAACAAAAACCACATCATCCGCGCGACGCTGGACAGCCTGTGCTACCAGATCAACGACGTGCTGACCGCGATGCAGGCGGATTCCGGCATCGAGATGACCGCGCTGAAGGTCGACGGCGGCGCGTGCGCCAACAACTACCTGATGCAGACGATGGCCGACGTCAGCGCGCTGCCGGTCAAGCGCCCCCGCTGCGTGGAAACCACGGCGCTGGGCGCGGCATATCTGGCCGGGCTGGCCGTCGGCTACTGGAAGTCCCCCGACGACGTGCTGCAAAACTGGTCGGTAGACCGCAAATTTATGCCTGACATCACCGCCGAGGAACGCGCCAAGCGCATCAAGGGCTGGAACAAGGCCGTGCGCTGCTCCTACGGCTGGGCGAAGGAGGATTAAGCCATGCACGACATCATCATCATCGGCGCAGGGGTGGCCGGGTGCGCCTGCGCGCGGGAACTTTCGCGCTATAACGCCGATATTCTGGTTCTGGAAAAGGAGGAGGACGTCTGCTGCGGCACGTCGAAGGCCAACAGCGCCATCGTCCACGCCGGGTACGACGCCGCCCACGGCAGCCTGATGGCACGCCTGAACGTCGAGGGCAGCCGCCGGATGCCCGCTCTCGCCAAAGAGCTGGATTTCGCCTACGAGCAGTGCGGCAGCCTTGTCGTCTGCCTGAGCGACGATGACCGCCCCGCGCTGGAAAAACTCTATGAAAACGGCGTTGCCAACGGCGTCGAGGGGCTGCGCATCGTCGAGCGCGCCGAGCTGGCAGAAATGGAACCGAACATCGCGGACGCCGCCGTCGCTGCGCTCTGGGCACCCACCGGCGGCATCGTCTGCCCGTTCGGGCTGACCTATGCGTTGGCCGAAAACGCCGCCAAAAACGGCGTCAGGTTTCAGTTCGACACAACCGTAACCGGACTGCATCCGCTTTCTGAGGGTGGTTGGCAGGTCGACACCGACAACGGCAGCTATCAGGCGCGCTGCCTTGTCAACGCGGCGGGCGTCTACGCCGACGCGCTGCATAATCTGGCCGACGCCGCCCACCCGATGAAAATTACCGCGCGGCGCGGGGATTACTTCCTGCTCGACCACACAGCCGGGCAGCACGTGCGCCACACGGTGTTCCAGCTGCCGGGCAAGTACGGCAAGGGCGTGCTCGTCACGCCGACCGTCCACGGCAACCTGCTGGTGGGGCCGACGGCCATCGATGTGGACGACAAGGAGGCTACCGCCACGACGGCGACCGGGCTGGACGAGGTGCGCACAAAATCCGGTCTTGCCGTCAAGGACATCCCGCTGCGCCAGACCATCACGAGCTTTGCCGGGCTGCGCGCCCACGAGGCGCGGCACGACTTTTTCATCGGCGAGATCGCGCCCGGCTTCGTCGACTGCGCGGCCATCGAGTCCCCCGGTCTGTCCAGCGCCCCGGCCATCGGCGCGATGGTCGCAGGCATCGTGCAGGACAGCTTACAGTTGGAAGAAAAGTCTGATTTCAACCCGACGCGCAAGGGTATTCTTGACCCGAAGACCCTTTCTTTTGAGGAACGCGCGGCACTTATCCGGCAAAATCCCGCCTATGGGCAGATCATCTGCCGCTGCGAGGGCGTGACCGAGGGCGAGATCATCGACGCCATCCACCGCACACCCGGCGCGCGCAGCCTTGACGGCGTCAAACGCCGCACCCGCGCGGGCATGGGGCGCTGTCAGGCGGGCTTCTGCAGCCCGCGCGTCATGGAGATTTTGGCGCGGGAGTTAGGGCTCAGGCAAAGCGAGATCACAAAATCCGGCGGCGCGTCAAAAATCATTGTCGGAACGAACAAAGACAACTTGTGAAGGGAGGGCACCGCATGAAAAACATTGACCTTGTCATCATCGGCGGCGGCCCCGCCGGGCTGGCAGCCGCCATCGAAGCGCGCAAAAACGGCGTGCAGGACATCCTGATTCTGGAGCGCGACGGCGAACTGGGCGGCATTTTGAACCAGTGCATCCACAA
The DNA here is from genome assembly GCA_934502625.1 of uncultured Gemmiger sp. Taxonomy (GTDB): domain Bacteria; phylum Bacillota; class Clostridia; order Oscillospirales; family Ruminococcaceae; genus Gemmiger. The sequence goes on along the minus strand of CAKSUQ010000017.1, from coordinate 7,334 downwards.
CGGCTTCGGCCTGCACACCTTTAAAGAGGAGCTGACCGGCCCCGAATACGCTGCGCGGTTCATCGCGCAGGTCGAGACGCTGGGCATCACATACAAGCTGAACACGATGGTGCTTGACCTTGCGCCGGATAAGACCGTGACCGCGATGAACAAAACCGACGGGCTGTTTCAGCTGCACCCGAAGGCCGTCATCCTCGCCATGGGCTGCCGCGAGCGCCCGCGCGGCGCGCTGAATATTCCCGGCTACCGGCCAGCGGGTATCTTCACGGCTGGCACGGCGCAGCGGCTCGTGAACATGGAGGGGTACCTGCCGGGGCGGCGAGTCGTCATCTTGGGCAGCGGCGACATCGGCCTCATCATGGCACGCCGCATGACACTGGAGGGCGCGAAAGTCCTCTGTGTGGCTGAACTGATGCCCTACTCCGGCGGCTTGAAGCGCAATATTGTACAGTGCCTCGATGATTTTGGTATCCCGCTGAAACTGAGCCACACCGTCGTGGACATTCAGGGCAAAGACCGCGTGACCGGCATCACGCTGGCGCGTGTCGAGAACGGCAAGCCCGTTCCCGGCACCGAGGAACATTTCGACTGCGACACGCTGCTGCTCTCCTGTGGGCTGCTGCCTGAAAACGAGCTAAGCCGCGCTGCGGGCGTGAATTTAAGCCCCATCACCGGCGGCCCCACCGTCAACGAAAGTCTGGAGACAAGCATCCCCGGCGTTTTCGCTGCGGGCAATGTACTGCACGTACACGACCTCGTCGACTACGTGTCGGAGGAAGCCGGGGCGGCAGGTGCGCATGCGGCGGCGTACATCCTGCACGGCGTGGCGCCAGCCGGGCGCACGCTGCCCGTACACTGCGAGAACGGCGTGCGCTACACCGTGCCCACGACGATCCGACCCGACGTATCCGGTGACACCGTGACGCTGCGTTTCCGCGTCAGCGGGGTGTTCAAGAACAAAAAAATTGCAGTCTATCTGGGCGATAGCTGCATTTTCAGCCGCAAGCGGCCGGTGCTCGCCCCCGGCGAGATGGAGACAGTGCGGCTGAAAACCGAGCTGCTGCGGGGCGCAGGCGACGCCGTGACCGTGACACTGGAGGAGGGCTGACGATGGAAAAACGTGAACTGACCTGCATCGGCTGCCCGATGGGCTGCGCCCTGACGGTGGAGCTGGACGGCGGCGCGGTCGTGTCGGTGCGGGGCAACACCTGCCCGCGCGGCGATGCCTACGCCCGCAAAGAGGTGACTGCCTCGACCCGCATCGTGACGACGACGGTGCGCGTGACCGGCGGCGAGCTTGCCGCCGTAAGCTGCAAGACCCGCAGCGACATCCCCAAAGGCAAAATTTTCGACGTCGTCCGCGCGCTGAAAACGGTGGAGATCCCCGCCCCCGTCACCATCGGGCAGATTCTTCTCCCCAACGCCGCCGGGACAGGCGTAGACGTCATTGCGACGAAGAACGTACCGCAAAAGCAGTAACTATGCACAAAAAGCCCCCGCCCGGAAAACGGCAGCTGCCGTTTTCCGGGCGGGGGCTTTTTACTGTGTGAATTGCGGGGCGTGGGTTATTTACCCAATCACTTCGCCATGCCGGATGACCTTCTGGATGTCCAGCTTATCGTTTACCAGCACTACGTTGCCCCAGCGGCCGGCGTCGAGGCTGCCGTAGTCGGCGTCGATACCGATGCTGCGCGCGGGGTTCAGGGTAGCGGCACGGACGGCGCTTTCCAGCGGCACGCCCATGTCGAGGACAGCGCGCTTCATGCAGTCATACAGGCAGGTCGCGCTGCCCGCGATTGTGCCGGGCTGCTCGGTCAGGGTGGCGCGGGGGCCGCGCACCGTGACGGCCTGACCGCCGAGGCTGTACTGGCCGTCGGGCAGGCCGCAAGCCATCATGCTGTCCGCGATCAGAATCACGTGGTCGTCGCCGAAGGTGTTGAAGGTAAACCGCACCATCGCCGGGTGAATGTGCACGTTGTCGGTGATCAGCTCGACCTCCGCACCGTCCTCCAGCGCCGCGATGATCGGCCCCGGCTCGCGGTGGGTGATGCCGGGCATCGCGTTGTACAAGTGGGTCATGTGGGTCGCACCGGCGGCAAACGCGGCCTTCGCAGTGTCATAATCGGTGCAGGTGTGGGCAATCGAGACGCGCACCTCATCGTGGCATTCCTTGATAAAATCAAGGTTGCCCGGCTCCTCCGGCGCGACATCGACCAGCTTGATCAGCCCGCCGCTGCGCGCCTGCAAGCGCCGGAACATCCCGGCGTCGGCGGCCATGACGTACTTCGGGTTCTGCGCGCCGACCTTCTTCGGGCTGATATAGGGGCCTTCCATGTTGATGCCCACCAAGTCCGCGCCGTGCTCGTTCTTGTGCGCGGCGGCCACGTCCATGATGCCGTTCAGGATCTCCTCGCTGAAGGTCATCGTCGCGGGGCAGATGGCAAGCACGCCCTTGCTGGCTTCAAAATCAGCAATCGCCTGCAGCCCCGCCTCGTCGGCGTCGCAGAAATCATGCCCGACCGCGCCGTGGAAGTGAATGTCGACAAGACCCGGCAGCGCGTAGGCACCGCCCGCGTCGATGACATCCTCGCCCTCCTGCGGGGCAGCGCCGAAGACGATGCGCCCGTCGCGGATGATGAGGTCTTTTTCCACAAAGCGGCAGCCGTCGCTGTACACTTTTGCATTTTTGATGATCATTGCAGTGTTCCTCCGCAAATCAAATCTCGCTCAGGGCTTCCTCGTCGCCGACCAGAATGAAGTCGGGGTGCATCTGCAGGATGCTGGCGGGGACTTCGGGCGTGACGGGGCCGAAGAAAGCCTTCTTGATGATGTCGGCCTTGCCCTTGCCGTTGGCGACCATCAGCACCTTGCGCGCCTGCATGATCGTCTTGATGCCCATTGTGTAGGCCTGCTTGGGCACGAGATCGGCGTTGCCGTCGAAGAAACGTTTGTTGGCCTCAATGGTCTCCTCTTTCAGGTCGACGCAGTGGGTGCCCAGCTCGAAGGCCTCGTTCGGCTCGTTGAAGCCAATGTGGCCGTCATTGCCGATGCCCAGCAGCTGCAGGTCGACGCCGCCGACGCTGTGGATGACCGCGTCATAGCGGGCGCACTCGCCATCGGCGTCAAGGTTCGTGCCGTCGGGCAGGTTGATGGCCTCCGGGCGGATGTTGACGTGGTCGAACAGGTTGCGGTGCATGAAGCTCCAGTAGCTTTCCGGATGCTCCTTCGGCAGACCGCGATACTCGTCCAAGTTGACGGTCGTGACCTCCGAGAAGTCGATGTCGCCCTTGTTGTACCACTCGACCAGCTGCTTGTAGGTGCCCACGGGGGTGCCGCCGGTCGCCAGACCCAGCACGCAGTTGGGCTTCATGATGACCTGTGCGGAAATGATGTTGGCGGCCTTGCGGGACATGTCGTAGTAGTCCTTCGCGCGGATGATCTTCATAAGAAAATACCTCCTGTTTTGGGGTTTCCCCCTATTTTTCTCCTATCTCATTATACCACGCCGCGTGCGGGATACCATGCTCATAAATTGCTTTTTATCCCAAAATATTGCGGCGTTGCACACACAGAAAAAGCCGCGGGCGGGCTTACGCCCGCCCGCGGCGGATTCGGTAAAGGGAACCAGACCTTTAGCCGGGGGATGCCATTACAGCATCTTCTTCAGCTCATCGTAAACGAACTGCACCTTCGGGCCGATAACGACCTGGCAGGCAGTCTTGCTGGGGCGGATGACACCGGCAGCACCGGCAGCCTTGACGGCCTTCTCATCGACGGCGGTGTGATCCTTGATCTCGAAGCGCAGGCGGGTCGCGCAGTAGTCAACGTTGGCAACATTGTCCTTGCCGCCGACAGCAGCCAGAACGCCGGAGGCGATGGCGGTGAAGTCGTTGTTGGCGAGGGTGATGTTGGCCTCAGCAGCCTCGGCATCCTCGTCCTCACGGCCGGGGGTCTTCAGGTCGAACTTGACGATAGCGAACTTGAAGACCAGATAGAAGACAACGAAGGCGGCAATGCCCAGAGGAATGATCATCCAAGTGTTATGGGCAGCGGGCAGGCTGGCGGAGAAGATCAGGTCGGTAGCACCGGCGGAGAAGCAGAAGCCTGCGCGGAAGCCGGTGTAGTAGGTGATGATGGTGAAGATGCCGTACAGAGCAGCATAGACAACATACAGGGGGAAGCAGAGGAACATGAAGCCGAACTCGAACGGCTCGGTAACGCCGCAGACGAAGGCGCAGATCGCAGCGGAAACAACCAGACCGATGGCGGCCTTCTTGTTCTTAGCAGTCTGGACCATAGCCAGAGCAGCACCGGCAATGCCGAACATCATGCAGGGGAAGAAGCCGGCCATGTACATGCCGAGGCTCCAGTTGACACCGTTCTGGCCGGTGACGTCGCCAGCCCAGTAGTGGCTCAGGTCGCCCAGACCGATGGTGTCGAACCAGAACACGTTGTTCAGGGCGTGATGCAGACCGGTGGGGATCAGCAGACGGTTCAGGAAGGCGTAGATGCCGGCGCCGATGCCGCCCATGCCGGCGATGCCGTTGCCGAGGGCAACCAGAACGCCGAAGATGATGGGCCAGACGAACAGCAGAACGACGGAAACCAGAATGGAGACGACAGCGGTCACGATAGCGACGCTGCGCTTGCCGCTGAAGAACGCCAGCCAGTCAGGCAGCTGGGTGTTCTTGAACTTGTTGTAGCAGGCAGCACCGATGACGGCGGCCAGGATGCCGATGAAGGAGTTGCCGGCGATCTTGCTGAAAGCAATGTAATCGACGGTGCCCTCCTCGAGGGTACGGACAGCACCGACAACGCCGGGGCTGAGCAGCTGCTGCATCATCAGGAAGCTGACCAGACCGGCCAGACCGGCAGTGCCGTCGTGGTCGTCAGACAGACCCACAGCAGCGCCGATGGCGAACAGCCAAGCCATGTTGTCGATCAGGGCGCCGCCGGCCTTGATCAGCAGGAAACCGAGAGTGTAAGCGAAACCGGAAGTTGCGCCCTCAGCACCCATAACAGCGGGAGCGAAAGCGTAACCAATGCCCATCAGGATACCACAGACGGGCAGTGCAGCAACGGGAAGCATAAGAGCTTTACCGAGCTTCTGCAGATACTTCATCATAAAAGCATTCCTCCAAATTTTTGAGTGGGTTTCTCCCAACTCGGTGCCGGGGCTGTCTGGTTCTGCAGCCGCGACACTTTGTTAATCTCATATTAACATATTCTTCACAAAAAAGAAAGTGATTTTAGCAGAATTGTCGAAAAGCCGAAAAATCAACGGTTTCTTTGTGCAATATTCAAACACGCCGTTGATTTTTGCCCAAATTTCTTTGAAAATTTAACTTTTTCGGGAAAGTTATTTTCATAACATTTTTATGATGCGTTCCTGTTTCGCTGTAAGCAAAAAAGAGCCGCTCAGCTAAGGCAGAGCAGCTCTTTTTGCGAGAAAAACGCATTTTCCCTTATAGGGATTGTAGGGTCAGACCTTGTTCGCCCTTGGAACGCTGCGGCAGCAGCAACGTTTCACCCCCTGTGCTGTAGAGGGCGGCGTCCTCGACGCCCCTCGCAGCATCCTTCTACTTCCTCGGCATCCACTTTCCCTTCCACGTGTACAGCGCCATCAGCGACGCGCCGATGACCCACGTGATCGGGTACTGCATATAAATGCCGTCGATCGACGAAAAATGTGGGATCGCGATCCACACCCAGAAAATGCGGAACACGCACAGCGAGAACAGCAGAATCACCATCGGCGGGACGCTGCGTCCCGCGCCACGCACCGTACCGGCCAGCCCGTACATAATGCCCAGCAGCCAGTAGAACGGGCAGAGGTAGTGCATCGCCAGCGTGCCAAAGCCGATGACCGCCGCGTCGTCGGTGAACAGCCGCAGGATCTGCTCTTGGAAGGTCAGCAGCAGCACACCGGCCACGATCGTGTAGCAGACGCTCATCACCAGCGTGACCGCCGTGCCTTTTTTGACGCGGTCGTACTTGCCCGCGCCGTAGTTTTGCCCAGTGAAGGTCGTCAGCGCCATGCTAAAGCTGAGCACCGGCAGGACATCGAAGCCGTCGACCTTCATGTAAGCCGTGAAGCCCGCCATCGCCTTGGAGCCGAACTGGTTGACCGTCGACTGCACAAGGACGTTCGAGAAGGAGATGACCATGTTCTGAATACCGGTCGGCAGGCCGATGCGCACGATGCGGGCGGCGATTTTCGGGTCGACGCGCAGCTGCGCGGGCTCGACGTGGTAGACGGCCGGGACGCGCACGAGGTACGCCAGCGCCAGCAGGCAGGACAGCGCCTGACTGATGTCGGTCGCCAGCGCCGCGCCCTGCACGCCCATGCCCAGCACCGCGATGAAAACGATGTCCAGCACGATATTTGTGCCCGACGCGATGCCGAGATACAGCAGCGGCCGCCGCGAGTTGCCCGCCGCATTCAGCACGCCGGTCGCCATGTTGTACAGCACGTTGAAGATCAGACCCAGCGAGTAGATGCGCAGGTAGGACGTCGAATCGGCCAGCACGTCCGCGGGCGTGCCCATCCACTGCAGAAACATCCCGCTGAATAAAAAGCCCACCAGCGTGACGATGACGCCCATGAACGCCGAGATCGTGATGGCGGTGTGAACAGCCTTTTTGACGCCGGTGTGGTTTTCCGCGCCCAAAAACTGCGATATAACGACGCCTGCGCCGACGGCCACGCCCTGACTGAACCCGATAATCAGGTTGATGAGCGACGTTCCGGAGCCGACCGCCGCCAGCGCCCCGCTGCCCACCGCGTTGCCGACGATGATCGAGTCGACGGTGTTGTACATCTGCTGCAGCAGATTGCCGAGGATGAGCGGGATGGAAAAGAGCAGGATCTCTTTCAAAATATTACCCTGCGTCATCAAATTTGTGTTGATCTGCCGCCCCTGCGGCGGTGCCTTTGGCTGTGCGTTCGCCATACGTTCCACCTTCCTGCGAGGGATCCTCGCTGATTTTAAACTGCCTTGCTTTCTTGCGTGTGTGCCTTCCGGCGGTTTTGCCACAGATGTTCTTTTTTCTCCTGCGCCCAACAATCCCATCGGACGTAGGGGCGCACCTGCGTGTGCGCCCGTGGAACTTTGCGGTTGCCGCAGCGTTCCACGGCGGGGTGGGGTCACCCCGCCCTACACGCAACGGTATCTTCGGCTGTACGGCGGCATGCCCTCATGCCGCCGAGGAATGTTCCCGTCACCGCAATTTACCCGAATCGTTGCCGGTATTATCACACCGTAGGGGCGGATTCCATATCCGCCCGCGCAACCTTGCCCCTACCGCAGCCAAATCTTCCGCCGCCCGGTAGG
>CAKSUQ010000016.1 GCA_934502625.1 uncultured Gemmiger sp. | reverse complement strand
TTCGACTTCGAGGTTCCCACCTCTCTGCCCGGCGTCGATCCCGCCATCCTCGATCCTCGCGACACCTACAAGGATGCCGCCGAGTGGGAGACCAAGGCTCTGGATCTGGCTGGCCGCTTCATCAAGAACTTCGCCAAGTACGAAGGCAACGAGCATGGCAAGGCTCTGGTCTCTGCCGGCCCCCAGCTGTAATTTGAGCGAAACTGCTTGAAGAATTAGCATAATGAACCGCCCGCATGTCACGGATTTGTGATATGCGGGCGGTTTTTGTGTTGTGGCCGTCGGAACATTGCCGGGCCGTTGAGGACGCCGACACCTACATCGTAGGGGCGGATTCCCTATCCGCCTGCGCAGCGCTGTGGCTGCCGCACATTTCCCCACATAAATACAAAAAACACCGCGCTGTATTTTCCACAGCGCGGTGTAAGATTTATCCTGATAAAATCAGATCGCGTAACCCTTTGCCTTGATGGTGTCGACAACCTGCTTGACGTACTTCTCGCAGGTTTCGTGCTCCGGCGCTTCGACCATGACGCGGACGACCGGCTCGGTGCCGGACTCGCGGACAAGGATGCGGCCGGTGTCGCCCAGCGCCTCGGCCACAGCCTTAACGGCGGCCTGCACATCGGCGTCGTCCTGTGCGGTCTTCTTGTCGGTGACGTGGACGTTCTCCAGCACCTGCGGGTAGATCTTCAGCGGGGCGGCCAGCTCGCTCATCGGCTTCTTCTTTGCCAGCATGACCTCCATCATCTTCAGGCTCGTCAGGATACCGTCGCCGGTGCTGGCGTACTTCGAGAAAATGATGTGGCCGCTCTGCTCGCCGCCGATGCGGCAGCCGTTCTTCGCCATGTACTCGTAGACGTATTTGTCGCCGACTGCGGTCTTGGCGTAGCCGATGCCCTGCTCGTCGAAGGCCTTGTACAGGCCGAAGTTCGACATGACGGTGGTGACGACGGTGTTCGTGATGAGCTTACCGCGCTCCTTCATGTAGCAGCCGTAGATGTACAGGATGTGGTCGCCGGTAATGACGTTGCCCTTCTCGTCGACGCAGAGGCAGCGGTCGGCATCGCCGTCGTAGGCAAAGCCGATGTCAAGGTGATTCTCGACGACGAACTTCTGCAGACCCTCGATGTGGGTGGAACCGGCGTTGTTGTTGATGTTCAGGCCGTTGGGCTTGTTGTTGATGACATAGGTGTCCGCACCCAGCGCGTCGAAGATGCTCTTCGCGATGTTCCAGCTGGAGCCGTTGGCGCAGTCCAAACCGACCTTGACGCCGCGGAACGAGTAAATGCCCAAGCTGATCAGGTAGCCCATGTAGCGGTTGCGGCCGCTGACATAGTCAACCGTGCAGCCGACGTGGTCGCGGCTGGCGAAGGGCAGCTCCGGCCAATCCTGATCGAAGACGTGCAGCTTGCCGTCGATGTAATCCTCGACGAGAAGCAGCGTTTCTTCGTCCATTTTCTCGCCGTAGCAGTCAATGAGCTTGATGCCGTTGTCATAGTAGGGGTTGTGGCTGGCCGAGATCATGATGCCGCAGTCGAAGTCGTCGACACGGGCAATGTAGGCCACGCTGGGCGTCGTGGTGACGTGCAGCAGGTAGGCATCCGCGCCGCTGGCGGTCAGGCCGGCGACGAGGCTGTACTCGAACATGTAGGAGCTGCGGCGGGTATCCTTGCCGATGACGATGCGCGGCGCGGTGGTCTCGCCATTGCGCTGGCGCAGCATGCCGTAATACCAGCCAAGGAAGCGGCCGACCTTGTAGGCGTGGTCGGCAGTCAGGGTCACACCGGCTTCGCCGCGGAAACCGTCAGTACCAAAGTATTTTCCCATTCTATTCACTCGTTCCTTTCGGATTGAATTTGATGTGATAGTCATAACTCTTTCCCATCATACCACATCCGGCGTTCAAAAGCAACATTATTTAACACTTTTGCTCGCTTCGCCCGCCGCAGATCAGTGCATAAAAGCGCGGCGTAACGCCGTTCACCAGCCGCGCCGCCGCATAGGCGATGCCCAGCATGACGACCGGCGTCAAAAGATAGCTGACCGCCACCCAAGCGATGCCCGCCCCCTGCCGCACAAACAGATGCTGTACGACTGTGATGGGGATGGCGTGGACGGCATAGAGGAAGAAGCTCTGCCGCACGAACCAGCACGGCTCCGCCGCCAGCAGCCGCTGCGGCAGAACCGCGTCGAGAAACTTCCACAGCGCCAGCGGCGAGAGCCAGAGGCAGACGTCCGCCAGCACGGGGACGTTCAGCCAGCGCACGACGCAAAACGCGGCGAAAAGCAACATAAAGCGCTTGTCGGCGCGGCCGGTTTCCTCGAACATGTCGCGGTGGTAGACGGCCAGATATGCGCCGAGGTAGAAGCTGACAAGGGAAGGCGACTGGACGATTTTTAAATCGATGGGCAGGAAATTGACCGCCAGCACCGCCGCCCAGACGAGCGCGGTGCTCCACCGGCGGCGCAGCACCGGCACCAGCAGCGGCGAGAGTGCCGTCATCACGATCAAATCTTTTAAGTACCAGAACGTGTAGTAATATTTGTAGAGGAACACACCCGCCAGCAGGTTGCCCGGCGTCACAGGGATGGCCTCGCCGTTGTTCATCATCGCGGCCAGCGCCGGGACGTGGGTAATGGCCATGTAAAACACCGTACCGAAGGCGTTCCACAAGAGATACGGCAGCACGACGGTACGCAGCTTACGGCGCAGCTTGCCAGCTAGCGTGCCCCGAACAGTCGCGCCGGAGATGTCCATGCGGAACAGCCAGTAGGCCGACAGCATGAAGAAAAATGGCACGGCCATGCTGCCGACCAGCCCGGAGCAGAACCGGACGGCCAGCCCGGCCGTGCCGCCGGTTTCGGTGGTGAGGCCGTAGTAGACCAGATTGTTTGCGTGAATGTACATGACTGAAACGGCCATGATGAACGATGCGATCGTCGCCTTATGGCTGAACGCCGCGGTGGGTTTTGGTGGGTTCATGGTGGGTTCCCTCTTTTGGATTATATTTTGGGCGGACTGCCGCAAAGTTTCCGGCCGGATATGGAATCCGCCCCTACGGTGTTGCAGGGGGGCGGCGTCCTCGACGACCCGTGGAGCGCTGCGGCTTCTGCGGGCGGAGCAGAGCCCCGCCCCTACCGCGTTGTTTTCAAAAGCGCCGTACAGCCCTCCAGCACATCGCGCCACGTGGCGGAAAAATCCCCCGTGTACCACGGGTCGGCCACGTCGCCGGGGCGGGCGGTGTAATCGAGCAGGCGGTGGATTTTGCCCTCCGGATCGCCGCCGCAAATGCACGTCATATTGCGGATGTTCGCGCTGTCCATCCCGATGAGCAGGTCGTAGCGGTCGTAGTCCGCACGCGTCAGCTGCCGTGCTGCATGCGCCCCGCAGGGCACGCCGTGCGCTTTCAATTCCCGCCGCGCGGGCGGATAGACCGGGTTGCCGATCTCCTCGGTGCTGGTGGCGGCGGAATCGATAACGAACCGCTCCCCTGCCCCAGCCTTCGCCACCAAATCTTTCATCACAAACTCCGCCATCGGACTGCGGCAAATGTTGCCATGGCAGACGAATAAGATTTTTGTCATGCTTTTTGCTCCTTATCGAAAACGGGATTCTCCGCAAACGCCCCCTATCATGCAGAAGGCATTTGCTTCAGGTTTGAAAACGCCTGTATATTTCCACAATTTCATCGAATAGATCGCCGGGGTCTTCCTCCAGAGCGTCCGCAAGCAGAATCAGCTTTTCAATGCTGATCCAGTTTTTTCCGTGCTCTATGTTGCAGAGGTGCCGGAGTGAAATCCAGTCTTCCGAGCCAAACAGCTCGTTGCTGCGATTATAAATGAACTTTTCGCGGCTTTTGTATTGCTTGCCCAGCGCCTTGCGCCTCTGCTCGAACAAATGTCCGATTTGTATCAGGGCTTCATTTTGCTCAATTTTTTCTGCCATGTTTCCCTCATATAATGCACCATGGTGCATTGATTTCTATGATCTTTATGATATACTAAAATCATCCTCAAAGCAATAGCTTTCGAGAGAAAACACACTTCAAAAAGGAGACCCTACTATGGCAAATTTGAAATTCAAAGTGGAAGCCCTGCGCACCCTCGCCTCGCCCTATCGAAAGGAAGATAAAGACGAGAGCACCTTTGAAACGATCTATTACCTGCTGGTTGACATGAAAGAACTGCCCGCCAATATCCCGCTGGATGTCAACCCGCGCGAACCCAAAATGACGACGAACGTTGCACGCGGCCTGTTGGCGGCGGTCATCGAGCCAGAAACGGATTTCTATATCAACAACCGCGGCATTGTTATCGCGGCAAAGGCACTGACCTTTGACAGCGGCAAGTCGGAAGTGACGATTGATATTGGCGACCAGAACAACGAAACGGACAAGTATCTGTACGGCATTCTCGACGGCGGCCACACCTACACTGCCATTATGCAGAAACGCGATGAAATCCCGGATGACCTGCGTAAGTTTGTCCGCGTCGAGGTCATCACCAATGTGCAGAACATCACGCGCCTTTCGGATGCGCGCAACACCTCCGCCCAGGTTTCGGATATTGCGCTTTTCAACCTTGACGATAAATTCGACGACATCAAAAACGCGATTGAAGGCCAGAAATACGCAGATCAGATTGCCTATAAAGACAACGAAAACAAGCCGATTCATATTTCGGAGCTGCTGCGCATCATGTATGCGTTCGATATTGACAAGTACCCGGATGACAAGGCGGCTCCCGTGCAAAGCTATTCCGGCAAGGCGCAGGTATTCAAGCGCTACAAGCAAGCCTATGAGACGCCGTTCTATAAATCCCTGTGCCACCAGATCCAAAAGCTGGTAGAACTGTATGACGTCATCGAACGCGAGCTTCCCGAAAAATATAAGACGTACAAGCGGGAAATGGGCGTTGTAAACCCGCGCTTTGGCAGCGTCAGAGGCATTGAATCCCTTGACACGCCGACGAAAACGGAGTTTTTGGAAACGGCAACGAAGTATGCTGTTTCCAGCGGCTATATCTACCCGATTTTTGGCGCGTTCCGCAGCCTGCTGAAATTCGATGCGGATACGGGTGCCGTCTCGTGGCTGTTTGATCCCCTTGAGATTTGGAACGAAGTGGGCACTTCCATTGTCCAAAACACGTTCGAAACCTACACGAACCCGCAGCTTGCAGGCAAAGACAAGCAGCTCTGGCTTTCGAATTACAGGATCGTCGAAACGCAGAGCCTGCGGAAGCTCCTTAACCGTAAATAAAAGATTTTTCCACAGGGGTGGCGGCAGCAGTTACTGCCGCTGCCCTTGTTGGCGTTAACCAGCCGTCACCCGGCAAAAATCATTGACAAATACGCCTTATTTGATTATATTCTATATTGTACACGAAATTACGCAACCTGCCTAGTCCTGCGCGGAAATTTGCGCGGATGGGTGCGGTTCGGCAAGGGAGATAGATACTATGGCAGAAGAAAAACGCAAGCGCATTCTTTCGGGCATTCAGCCCACCGGCACGCCCACGCTGGGCAACTACATCGGCGCGGTGCGCAACTGGGCGCTGTTGCAGTCCGACTATGACTGCCTGTACATGGTGGCCGACCTGCACAGCCTGACCGTGCGTCAGGTGCCCGCTGACCTGCGCCGCCGCACCCGCGAGCTGGCCGCCCTGCTGCTGGCCGTGGGCATCGACCCGAAGGAGCACGTTCTGTTCGTGCAGAGCCATGTGCCCGCCCACAGCCAACTTTCTTGGGTGCTGGCCTGCAACACCCAGTTCGGCGAGCTGTCCCGCATGACCCAATTCAAGGACAAGAGCGCCAAGCACCCCGACAACGTCAACGGCGGTCTGTTCACCTACCCCGTGCTGATGGCAGCCGACATCCTCGTTTACAACGCCGACCTCGTGCCCGTCGGGCAGGATCAAACGCAGCATCTGGAGATTGCCCGCGACATCGCCGGCCGCTTCAACGGCATCTACGGCGACACCTTCACCCTGCCAGAGGGGTATGTGCCCGCCGCCGGTGCAAAGATCATGTCGCTGGCCGAGCCCACCAAGAAGATGAGCAAGTCCGACACGAACGTGAACAGCTTCATCCTGATGACCGACGACAAGGACGCTATCGTGCGCAAGTTCAAGCGCGCCGTGACCGACTCCGACGGCATTGTCCGCTTTGACCGCGAGACGAAGCCCGGTGTGTCGAACCTGATGTGCATTTACAGCACCTTCACCGGCAAGTCCAACGACGAGATCACCGCCGAGTTTGAGGGCAAGGGTTACGGCGACTTCAAGATGGCTGTCGCCGAGGTCACGGCAGACGCGCTCGCCCCTGTGCAGGCGGAGTACGACCGCATTCTGGCCGACAAAGTCTACGTCGACGAGGTGCTCAAGAGCGGCGCTGAGCGCGCTTCCCGCCTCGCCAACCGCACCGTCAGCAAAGTGTACCGCAAGGTCGGCCTGCTGCAGCTGGATAAATGACGCTGTGACTTGACAAATCCTATTTGAGACTATATAATATGTAAGTTGGTGCGGCTCCCCAGTTGGTGCCGCACTACTTTTACTATCCAATTTACGTTAGGAGACACTGCTATGGCTAAAGAAGTTGTCGTTACCCGCGAGGGCTATATGAAACTGGAGCAGGAACTGGAAAACCTGCGCACCGTCAAACGTAAGGAAGTTGCCGACAAGATCAAGGTTGCCCGTGGTTACGGCGACTTGAGCGAGAACGCAGAGTATGACGCCGCCAAGGAAGAACAGGCATCTGTCGAGGCGCGTATCGCCGACTTGGAGGCCACCCTGAAGCTGGCGCGCATCATGGACGAGAGCGAGCTGTCCAATGACACCGCCTCCATTGGTATGCACGTCAAGATTCTGGCCGAGGGCGACGATCCGGAGGATGCCGAGGAGTACGACCTGACCGGCTCCACCGAGGCTGATATGGATCTGAACCGCATCAGCGACGAGAGCCCCGTCGGAGCTGCGCTGATCGGCTGCAAGGTCGGCGATAGCTTTGACGTCACCCTGCCCAACGGCAACATCATCACCTACAAGCTGCTGGAAGTTTCCCGTTCCAAGTAAGCGTTTGAAATCAAAAAATCACGAAAGGACGATCTCTCATGGAGCAGAATAAGCCCCAGACCGAGCAGGAGCTTACCCAGCAGGCGGCCGTGCGCCGTCAGAAGCTGGCAGACCTGTGCGAAGCCGGTCATAACCCCTTTGAAATCACCAAATATGCGCAGGACGCGTACTCGGCCGACCTCAAACAGGAATTTGCCGACCTGCCTGCCGAGGCCGAGACCGGTAAGATCGTCTCTCTGGCCGGTCGCATGATGTCCAAGCGCGTTATGGGCAAGGCCAGCTTTGCCCACCTGCGCGACCAGAAGGGCGACATCCAGATATTCGTCAAGCGCGATCTGCTGGGCGACGAGCCCTACGCTGCGTTCAAGAAGCTGGACATCGGCGACATCATCGGCGTCAAGGGCGAAGTGTTCCGCACGAAGATGGGCGAAATCTCCGTCCGCGTGTCTGAGTTGACCCTGCTCTCCAAGAGCCTGCTGCCCCTGCCGGAGAAGTTCCACGGCCTGACCGACCGCGAGGCACGCTACCGTCAGCGCTATGTCGATCTCATCATGAACCCCGAAGTCAAGCAGACCTTTGTCAAGCGCAGCCAGATTCTGAAAGAAATCCGTGCGTACTTGGATGAAAAGGGCTTCTTGGAGGTCGACACCCCCATCCTGACCCCGTTTGAGATCGGTGCGTCCGCCCGCCCCTTCTACACCCACCATAACACCCTGAACATGGACATGGTGCTGCGCATTGAGACCGAGCTGTACCTTAAGCGCCTGATCGTGGGCGGCATGGATCGCGTGTACGAGGTCGGCCGCATCTTCCGCAACGAGGGCATGGATCCCAAGCACAACCCGGAATTCACGACCATCGAGCTGTACCAGGCGTTCACCGACTTCCACGGCATGATGGATCTGGTCGAGGAAATGTACAAGCGCTTGGCGCTCAAGGTTTGCGGCAGTCTGGAGATCACTTATCAGGGCAAGCAGATTGATATGGGCCACTGGGAGCGCCTGACGATGGTGGAAGCCGTCAAGAAGTATTCCGGCGTCGACTTCAACGACTGGAAGACCGACGAGGACGCCATCGCCGCCGCTAAGGAGCACCACGTTGAGTTGCCCGAAGTTCCGACCAAGGGCGCAATTCTGGCCGAGTTCTTCGACGCGTTTGTTGAGGATAAGCTCATCCAGCCCACTTTCATCTACGACTACCCCGTCGAGATCAGCCCGCTTGCCAAGCGCAAGCCCGACGACCCGGCTTTTACCGAGCGCTTCGAGTATTTCATCGACTGCACCGAGTACGGCAATGCATTCAGCGAGCTGAACGACCCCATCGACCAGAAGGCGCGCTTCGAGCGTCAGGTTGCCGAGCGCAAGGCCATCGAGCCCGACTGCAAGGCGCAGGTCGACTACGACTACGTCAACGCCCTTGAGTACGGTCTGCCCCCGACGGGTGGTCTCGGTTTCGGCGTCGACCGTCTGGTCATGCTTCTGACCGACAGCGCATCGATTCGCGATGTGTTGCTGTTCCCCACGATGAAGCCTATCGACCAGTAAATTGTCAATTTAAGCACAACAAAGCCTGAAACTTCTTGATGTACCGAGAAGTTTCAGGCTTTTCTTTTTGATGGATTTCTAGTGAAAACTACGCCATACGCCAATTTTACGCCAAGCGATGTATGATTTTGTGCAGAGCAAAAACGATGTTCCGGTTTGGCAGTAGAAACGGCTGTGTGGTAGGCGGGTGCAGAGACCTGCAAAGAGCTGCATCAAAAAGTGAATTCATGGATCTGCAAACGGACAGCCGGAACTTTCCACCGCAAAAGAAGCAGATGTAAAGGACATGGAGATTTTCCATAAGCAGATTGGTGTAGTAGCTATGCCAATCCAGTAAAATGCCCTCACAACAGGTTTGCACAGACGCGCACTCCTGCATTTCCGGGAAAAGCTGTTCCGCACACGCGTTGCAGCCCATATACTGCCCCCGCAGCCAAAAGGCTATGAAACCGCCTTTCTCCAACTGTTCATGCATCGAATGCTGCGCAGCCGGGTGTGCTGTATTCCCAGCAGGGCATCCATTTCCTTTGCGGCGTTTTCGTAACGGCTGTTTTGATGATGTACCAGAATATAATCGACTTCTTTGATTTTCCCGGATGTCTGTTGGCAGAAGCTGCGCACCGGGGCGGCCAGTGCAAACACCCAGATAGGCGAGCAGATCGTCACATGGTCGTATTGCGTTACGTCAACCGTTATCGGTTCAATCGGCATTGCCCAGCGGTGCATTCCATAGCGACCGCACCACCAGAAGCCCAATGTTCCCTCTGTGCGTTCTGTGGCGCGAATCTCATAGAGAGCTGCGCCTGTGCGGTTGGCTTCTTCCATAGCCTGTCTTTTCACATAGCCCATCCGGGAAAAGTAAACCACCAGCCGCTTTGGATCGGTGCCAATGTTCGGGTAATCGCTTTCCCGGACGGCAAACTGTTCCTGCCGATAAAAGATCCATGCGGCATATCCGGTAAGTACCTGACACAAGCCGATAATAAAAAATGCAGTGGACATAAAATTCAGCGGGAATATCACAAACTGGATGCAAATCCACAGCATCAGCGTCACACCAAAGATGCTGCCTAAAAGAATACCCGCCCTTCTTTTTGCCAGAAGCAACCCGGCAGCAAGCAGGTTTGTCACCCCGTTTACAAGCAACAATGCCCAGCCGGAAAACATAAAATCTTGGAAAAGCATCTCCGCAAAGGGCAGTACCTGAAAATAAGGCAGCATGGCATCCATGCCCATGAGCCGCCCGCTGGGGTCAAGCAGCATACCGATGGCACCGCCCACTGCGCCGATGCCCACAAAAAGTGTCCAGAAAATCAGAATGCGCCAAGCAGTCTGATACCGAGAGTGTTGTTTCATATCTATTCCTCCGTAATAAATAAAAAAAACGCAGTATTGACCAAAACCTTGGTCAGCACTGCGTCTTAGCGTCCGGCTGTACTGGATAAATGGAAATGACTGTGCCATTCTCATTGACTAACGAACGGTTGTTAGCTATACTATATCCTATAAGCATCGGTATGTCAAGATACATTCTGCTTTATTGTAACTGCTTTCTTTTGAAAAACAGCGATATGGCGCTGCTGACACGCTCCGTGTCGCGGATGTGACCAACAGATTCTTTCCCTCGGCGGTATCCTTTGGTATGGTGGAGTCAATCCCTATGGGCTTTTGATTTCTATCAAGGAAAGGATATGCCGAAAATGAGAAAAACAAAGAGAATCGTTTCTGTCTGGATTTTACTTCTTGCTGCCTTTGCTGTGTGGACATTCTTGATCCAAACAGTCGATGTACAACGGATTGGCCCATGGCAGAGCGCAGTGGGCTTTGCGACAGTAAACGGTTGGTTCCACCGCCTGACAAATGTGCATTGGATGCTCTACACGCTGACGGACTGGCTGGGGCTGGTGGCGATTGTCGTTTGTTTGCTCTTTGCCTATGTTGGCCTTGCACAACTGGTGCAGCGCAGGAGCTTACTCAAAGTGGATTTGGATATTCTCCTGTTAGGCGTTTACTATGTACTTGTGATTTTTGCCTACTTGCTATTTGAAATGGTTCCCCTCAACTACCGTCCGGTACTTATCGAGGGCATTTTAGAGGCATCCTATCCATCTTCCACTACGCTGTTGGTATTGAGCGTTATGCCGACACTCCATTTCCAAGCGGAACGGCGGCTCAAGAATTCGGCGCTTCGGCGCTGTATCAGGGTTTTGACCGTGCTGTTTTCGGTATTTATGGTCGTAGGGCGGTTGCTTTCCGGGGTTCACTGGCTCACGGATATTGTGGGAGCGATACTTTTGAGCGGCGGATTATTTTTACTGTATAAGGCGAGCATTCTACGATTCTGTAAGGAGTGAACCGTCAATGGAACTGAATGAGAAATTGCAGGAGCTGCGAAAAGCCAAAGGGATGACGCAGGAAGAACTGGCGGAAGTACTCTATGTCTCCCGCACCGCGATTTCAAAGTGGGAGTCCGGGCGTGGAACACCGAGTATTGAATCATTAAAGCAGCTCTCTGCTTTTTTCTCAGTTTCCATTGACGATTTGCTGTCCGCTGAAAAAGCACTCTCCCTTGCAGAACAGGAAAGCAAGGCTAAACAGGAGAATCGAATCGCTTTCTGGATTGGCATAACGGATGTATGTGCCCTGATGCTGACGATCCTGCCCCTTTATCCGAATGCCGCCGGTAAAACAGTATATGCTGTAGATTTATTGTCTTACCCCAACGCGCGGAATCGCTTTGCATGTTTAGCGCTGCTTTTTATGCTGTTTTTTGCAGGCTCACTGGAAATCATTTTGGTTTGCTTGCAAAAACAACGCGGCTGCCGCTTTATAATCGGGTTTTCCTTACTGCTTAGTATTATTTCCGTCTTATTTTTGATTGCTGCAAGAATCTGTTATGCGGCGGCAGTTTTGTTTCTGCTTCTGGTCCTGAAAGGTATTCTGCTCTTATGCCGGGGAAGGTAACCGGTGTGCTATATAAAAATTGACGAATTCATCCGCTGCAAGAAAAAGCTCTTGACAGCGGATGAATTTTTGATTATAGTATAGCTAACGAATATTAGTTAGGGGCAAATCAAATGGAAGATACCAAACAGCGCATTCTGGAAAAGGCTCTGGAACTGTTTTCCATAAAAGGATATGATGCGGTCAGCGTGGGAGAGATTGCAAAGGCTGTGGGCATCAAAGCGCCCTCGCTCTATAACCATTTCCCCAGCAAGCAGGCTATTTTTGACGCAATCGTGGCGACAACCGCGGCCCACTACGAGAAAGATACCGGCGAAATTGCAGTCCATGTGCAGGATGCAACGCAGGACTATGGCACTTTTTCTCATATTTCGGAGGAAAATTTGGCTGAAAAAGTCCGCCAAATCTTTCTGTACTCCCTGCATGATAAAACTGTCAGCCAGTTCCGCCGGATGATGACGCTGGAGCAGTTCCGTTCTCCTGCGTTGGCGGAGCTGTATTCCAAACGCTATGTGGATCGCATGATTTCCTACCATGCGGCGATTTTCCGCGCTTTGATTTCCTATGGGGAACTCCGCAAGGAAGATCCCGATACCTTATCTACCATGTATGTTTCCCCCGTTATTACGCTGCTTGGTATTTGTGACCGCCAGCCGGAGCGTGAAGCTGAGTGTCTGGAAAAGCTGGATGCCCATGTAAAATTGTTTTTTCGCACCTTCAATGCCGAAAGAGGTAAAAATGAATACAACTGAAGAAAAATGGATCCTGTGTCCAAGCTGCGGCGCAAAAACGCGGGCGCGTTTGCTCCCGGATACCGTGCTGCGCAACTTCCCGCTTTTCTGCCCAAAGTGCAGGCAGGAGAGCATCATCAACGCACAGAATTGTCGTGTTATGGCAATACCGCATAATTCTAAGTGCTGATACGGCGAGCGAGGTGCGGTAGCTGCTAAGCAAAAAGCGCAGACAATACTTTGTGCTGCAAAGGTGAGCGCCGCCAGTGGCGGATACAGCGAACCGAAGCAGGGGCAGTGGTCGCAGAGTGCGAGGGGATTTTATCCCCGAAGCACGATGCGGGTACCGCAACCCGACATTGGCGAGCATTTTGGCAACGCAGATGCCGTGCCGCAGCCGCCGGAGCGGTGCTTAAGCCGTTAGGCGGGAATTGTGCGGCGTTGCCTTGTAAAAATCAGAGTTCAGCCGGACGCAAAGACGCAGTGCTGACCGCAAGAATCGTTTGCGGTTGGAGCTGTGTCTTTTTTACGATGCCGCATTCCCCAAAAAGCAAAAACGCAAGCTTCCGGGGCAGCTATTTTGAAAGGCAAAAGGGAAAAATATGGCTTCAAGTAAAGAATATCTTACTTTCATTTTAGAACAGCTATCTGATTTGGATGATATTTCTTATCGGTCTATGATGGGAGAATATATCATTTATTATCGCAATAAAATCGTCGGTGGAATCTATGATGACCGACTGCTGGTGAAACGGACAAAATCTGCTATGGAATATATGCCCACAGCAATCTGTGATTTTCCGTATGACGGAGCAAAAGCGATGCTGTTAGTGGATGAAGTTGACAACAAAGAGTATCTTGCAAAACTGTTTGAAACGATGTACGATGAATTACCGTCACCGAAACCAAGAAGAAAGGAAAGAAATTTATGATTCCGACTTGGAAAATTTATCCGCGAAGTCAAGGGCACAGCACGGTGTATCTGCAAAATGTCGTAACTGACCCCTTTATTGAAGTGGGTGCCTACACAACTTACGATGATTTTGAAAGAGACCCGCGGGACTTTCAGAAAAATAATGTGCTGTATCACTACCCTGAATGTAACCATGACAAGCTGAAAATCGGAAAATTCTGTTCCATTGCCTGCGGAGCAAAATTCATCTTTAATGCAGCCAACCATGCGCTCGGCAGTCTGTCCACATATCCGTTCCCCATCTTTTTTGAGGAATGGGGGCTTCCAACCGATACTGCGTCCGTTGCACAGGCATGGGACAATCACGGCAATATTGAAATCGGAAACGATGTGTGGATCGGCTATGAAGCGGTCATTCTGTCCGGCGTAAGCATTGGAGATGGTGCCATTATCGGCACACGCGCTGTGGTAACAAAAGATGTGCCGCCGTATACCATTGTGGGAGGTGTTCCGGCTAAGCCGATTCGCAAACGGTTCGATGACGAGACAATCGCAAGACTGGAATCACTGCGCTGGTGGGATTGGAGTGAGGAATCTATCAAGCGCAATATCGCTGCTATTCGGTCCGGCGATATTGCCAAACTTGAGAATAACCGATAAACAGAATACAGCCAGACGCAAGACGCAGTGCCGGTCGCATAGCCGATCAAGCACTGTGGCTTTTAGTACAACGCGCTGGATGGTGTGATTTATGGCTCGTTCATTCTGGCCGCAAAGGTTCTGTGGCATCTGATCGACTTTGGGCAGAGTTTTTGCACTGTCGCAAAGCTGAATGAACAGATTCTGCTGCGCCGTTTGGCACAGCAGAGGAACACATCCCATGAACTTTAGAAAAGGAAAGTGATTGACTATGAATTACATTCGCATCGCAAAAGAGAACATCGACAAGGAACACATTTGCTGTGCCATGTCCGGCAAGCAAAGCCTTGCAAAAAAGGAATGGCTCAAACAGCGCTTTGACGAGGGGCTGGTTTTCTATCGCAGCGTGGAGCGCGGCAAGTGCTTCATTGAGTACATCCCGGCCGAGAATGCGTGGGTACCCATTCGGGCAGACGGATACCTTTATATCAACTGTCTGTGGGTCTCCGGTGCCATGAAGGGGCACGGATACGCCAATGAGCTTTTGACCGAGTGTATCCGTGATGCCAAAGTGCAAGGGCGGAAAGGAATTTGCATTCTGTCTGCCGAGGGGCGTAAACGGGAGTTCTTGGCTGACCCGAAATTCTTGGCATATAAAGGCTTCTGCGTTGCAGACACATCGGATTGCGGCATCACGCTCATGGCACTGCCCCTTGCCGAAGATGCAGCGCTGCCAAGGTTCAAGGACTGTGCCAAGCATCCTATGACAAAAGATTCCGGTTTTGTCCTTTACTACACGGATCAGTGTCCCTTTACCTATTATTGGGTGCCCAAGGTACGGGAAATTGCCAAGGAACACAGGATTCCTTTCAAAGCGATTCACATTACGGATAAGGAGACTGCACAAAATGCGCCCGCACCCGTCACTACCTATGCCCTGTTTCGGGATGGAAAGTTTCTGACACAGGGCATTCAATCAGATAAGAAGTTTTTGGCGCTTGCTGATGCTTAAGCAACAAATTGTGGCTTGGCAGGGCAAAACTTCGGAAAGGCAATCATGAAATTCAGTCATAAATTTATCGCTAAAAACGGCAAGGAAGTCTATATCAGAAATGGCACAGCCTCCGATGGGAGCGCTTTATTGGAAAATTTCAATATAACTCATGCGGAAACGGATTATCTGCTATCCTATCCTGATGAAAATCAGTCTGATTCAGAGCAGGAAAGCCGCTTTTTGGAACGGAAAGAGGAAAGCCCCAACGAAATCGAACTGATCGCACTTGTAGATGGCAAAATTGTTGCAAATGCGGGAATCGATGCGATTGGGAGATACCAGAAAGTAGCGCACCGCGCCGATTTCGGCATCAGCGTATTAAAAGAGTATTGGGGACTTGGGATAGGCCATGCACTGTTGGAGATCTGCATCCAGTGCGCAAAGGATGCGGGATATACCCAATTGGAGTTAGAAGTTGTCGCGGATAATGCGAGAGCGGTATCTCTGTATAAGAAGGCCGGTTTTGTTGCGTATGGCAGGAATCCAAAAGGCTTTCGCTCTCGAACCGCAGGATACCAAGAGGTTATCTCCATGCGGTTAGAGCTTTGATATTCCAATGCAGAAAGGAATTACAGCTTCATAAAAAGAGTGAATTTGTCGAACAGTCAAACTATCACAGGGCAAGAAATCCGTGCAACATTGATATTTATTATAATGGCAGTTATGAGGATATGCTGCACGAGCAGCGGCGCAGCGGTCGACAAGAAGAAAAACGAAATGTGGGCGCGGGGATAACCGCAGCCCCCCTAACTGGGCAAAAGCTCTTTGATCATTTTGCAAAATAACAGCGAAATAATGACTTGATTTTCATTCTTGGGTTGCAACCAGTTATCTATTTTTGGTATAATATTAAAATTAGACTTTATAACAACGCAGAAGACATTTACAGAGGGGAACGGCATATTGAAAATATTTCGGCAAAAACACGGGTTCACACTTGTGGAACTGATTTGTGTACTTGTGATTCTTGCGGTGCTTGCAGCGCTGCTCGTTCCCTCTCTCACAGGATATATCGACAAAGCTAAGCAGCAGGCGGTTATATCAGAAGCGAAGGGCATCTGGACAGCAGCTCAGGCGGCGGCTTCAGAGTTTTACGGGCTGCAAAACACGCAGGACAGAATGGATAATTCCCTTACAAACTCATGCACCATTGATGGCGTAAAGTATACAAAACTTGGAAGGATAACGAACGCGTCTCTATATTACATGCAGCATAATTGGGACAAAACCAACAATGAGGCCAGCCGGGTAATTGCACAACAGGTTTTGATTTATCTTGAAAGTGCAGATAAGAATAATTCCAAGTATAATTTTGGCAATGCCAGTGTACCTGTGTCAGGAAAGACACTTTCGAATACTTTTAATACATATTTTCGTGGGAATATACCGGATAACGCTGTATTTGTACAAATTTTCTATGATAAAAGCTGCAAAATTCTTGCCTTGAATTTTGGAAAAGACGGATACCTTGTGACGATGACAGTAAATGGAACCGTCACTTGTGAGAAAAACGGAAAGATTTTGTAACGGATCATATTCTTATAGGCCGCCCAACAGCTTTAGCAACTGTTGTGCGGCTTTTTTATTTGAATCGGAGAAGGGCATATACGGATGCTTTTACATAGTGCGCCCGGCATAGGCAATTCCAGACTGGGGTATTGGCGTATTGCCGGTAGTCCTGTACTAAAATGTTCCATTACAAACGAAAGACTCGCAGCAGTGGGATACTTTAGTATCCTCGACTACTGCGAGTCCTTGCACTCATGCGGTTGAACCGCCGTGTACCGGCCGGTACGCACGGTGGTGTGAGAGGTCGGTTCTTTCGTTAAGAAGAGCCTCCTGCTCGATTTTATTTTGCCCACATCATCGGCTCGGTGCCGTTGTAGGTGAACAATCCGTCGTTTTTCTCTTCCAATGCCTTGATCATGTGGTAGGTGTACTCGTTGTAGGGCGTGGGGATGCCCAGCTCCTGCCCCATACGCATCAGCGCACCGGAGAACATATCGATCTCGGTGTGCCGCCCAGCGTCCAGATCCTGCAAGGTCGAGTACCGCGCTGTCGGTGCGACCATGCAGCCGTGCGCCGAGGCGTCGCCGATCCTGCTGAAATCGATGCCCTTGGCGGCAGCGATGGCCTCCAGCTCGCGGCGCAGCCCGTCGCTGATGGCCTTCATGTGAGCGCTGTCGCGGTAGCAGCCCACGCCCGCGCCGAGGATGGCCTGTGGCAGGTTGTTGCAGACGTTCAGACGGAACTTGCTCCACATCTCCTCGCGGATGCAGTCACTCGCGTGGACGCGGATGCCCGTGCCCTCGAACAATGCCGCCACGGCCTGCACCCGCGCGCTGTCGTAGGGCGCGGCCAGCTCGCCGTAGATGATGCCGAAGGTGGAGTCCGCGTCAAACCAGACGCCATCGTCCTTGCGGTGGGACGCGATTTTGATGAGTGAGTAGAGCAGATGCTCCTGCCCGACGACGGCGGCGATCTTTTCCTCACTGTCGACACCGTTCATCAGGCTCATGACGGTGGTGTTTTCCCCCACCACGGCGCGGATCGTGTCCAGCGCGCCGGGCAGTGCGCCGTATTTCAACGCGATAATCAGCAGATCAACGCCCTTCGCCTGCTGCGGCGTCCAAACCACCGGGCGGTAGGTCTCACCGTTGATGGCACAACCGTCGCGTGCAAGGCGCTCGGCGCGGGCACCCTCGGCCACGACGCCGAAGCGCAGGTTCTCGCGCTCGGTCAAGCCCCAGATCACATAGGAGCCGACGGCACCAGCCCCCAGCAAAGCAACAGATCGAATTTGCATCTTACTTTCCCTCCTGTTTCGTTTTTGCCGTAAAAGCGCGGCGCACCTGCTCGATTTCGAGCTGTTCCTGATACATCGCGTACTCGGTGCGGCTCATGCAGACCGCCCCGATGGGCGTCTCGACCAGCTGGCGGTCGGTCAGCTCCGGCGTGGTGTTTTCGCGTTCCATGGGCGTTCCCCTCCCCTGCCGTTACAGCTGCGCCAGCGCGACGCGCTGTTGGAAAATGCGGATGGCGCGGCGGTAGCTGAAGACGAAATAGACGATCTCGGCGGCGGCCGTCAGCGCCCAAGAGCAGGGATACAGCAGGTAGAGCGACGGGATCGTGTGGAAGTGGGCGAAGATTGTGTAGACCCACGCCACGCGGAACACGCAGGAACCGAGAATGACGATGACCGTCGGCCCCACGGTCTTGCCCAGCCCGCGGGACGCCGCGATCGTGCAGTCCATGAAGGCCGAGATGCAGTACGCCCAGCCCATCACGAGGATGCGCTTCATGCCCGCGTCGATAACGGCGCTTTCGGTCGTGAACAGCGCAAGGAACTGCCGCCCGAAGACGAGCAGCCCGCCACCCAGCACCGCGCCAACACCGAACGAGTAAGCCAGCGCAATGAAGTAGCTTTTCTTGACGCGGTCGAGCTTGCCCGCGCCGTAGTTCTGGCTCATGAAGCTGGCGCAGGCCATGTAGAAAGCCGCCATCGCATCGTAGATCATGGCGTCGGCGTTGGCGGCGGCCGAGTTGCCCTTCACCATCAGTGAGTCGAACGAGTTGACGCCCGCTTGAATGAAAAGGTTCGCAATAGCGAAAATCGCGTTCTGGAAGCCCGCCGGAATGCCCAGCAGCAAAATGCGCTTTGTCATGGCGGCGTCGAGTTTGAGTTTGCGAAAATCGAGCGCGTAGCAGTCCTGCACCTTCGTCAGGGCGCGCAGGATCAGCCCCGCCGACACGCACTGGGCGATGGTGCTCGCCAGCGCGACGCCCGCGACGTCCAGCTTGCAGACGATGACGAAGAAAAGGTTCAGCGCGATATTCAGTGCGCCCGCAACGGAGAGGTAGACAAGCGGCTTTTTCGTGTCGCCGATGGCGCTGAACACCGCGTTGCCGAAGTTGTAGAGCGCCAGCGCGGGCATGCCGAGGAAGTAGACCCGCAGGTACAAAATTGCGCCGGGCAGCAGGTCGTCCTTGGTGTTCAGCAGCCGCAGCAGTGCGGGCGAGCCGAACAGCCCGATAAACAGCAGCAGCACGCCCGCCGCCAGACTGACAAGCAGCGCCGAGTGGACGGTCTTGCTGACGTCCTTCGGGTGGCACGCGCCGTAAAACCGCGCGACCAGCACGTTGATGCCGTTGCTGATGCCGATGAGAAAGCCGGTGAACAGCGTGACAAAGGTCGTTGTCGAGCCGACCGCACCCAGCGCCGTCGACCCGGCGAACCGGCCGACGACCGCGACATCGGACATATTAAACAGGATTTGTAACAAGTTGGACAGTGCCAGCGGCAGGCTGACGAGCAGAATCTGCTTGGCCAAGGGGCCTTCGGTCATGGATTTGGCTTTGGTGGTGGACATGGTGGGTGGTGGATACTCCTGTTTTAAAGCATTACATCTTGTGATCCGCAAAAATCGGGTCGTCCTGCCACAGGACGACGTGCCCCGCCGCGCGGGTCTTGTTCATGTCGATGATGCGCTGGTTGCTCGACCCGCGGAACCGCAGGCTGATGTCGTACTTGTCCTGCACAAAATCGCCGTCGACCAGCACGTCGATATACTGCAGAAATTCGTCCGTGACCTCGCAGCGGCCGCAGCCGGGCTGCAAAATTTCATGTTCCAGATTGTTGCCGGTGTAGCACCAGATCGTCTTGTTGGGGTACAGCGCCTTTACATTCTTTATAAAGGGCAGCAGCTCGCGCTGGTTTTCCGGCTCGAAGGGCTCGCCGCCCAGCAGCGACAGGCCGTTGATATAGCCCGGCTCCAAACTGGCAAGAATCTCGTTGCGGACTTCCTTTGTAAAGGGCGCGCCGTAGTGGAAGTCCCACGCCACCGCGTTGAAGCAGTTGGGGCAGTGGCGGCGGCAGCCCGAAACAAACAGGCTCGTGCGCACGCCCTCCCCGTTGGCGATGTCGCAATATTTGATGGTGGCGTAGTTCATGGTGATTCTCCTGTCGGCGGTGCCTATATCTTGTGTTTTGGTTGGGGCACTGCCCCAAGACCTTCCCTAGTATACCAGCTTTGCCGCCATCCTGCAAGGGGGCGCGGGCGCGAGATAGTCAAAATTATTACGCTGCATCGTACACTCTGGCGGAAGCGCTCAAAATAGCTAAAATTTCAACGCTATTTTTGGCAGGGTGCATTTTGGACGTTGAAGCGACGAAAACGGAACATTTTGTTCCCGCACGGCAACCTGGCACAATATCTTGTGGTTTTGTGCATTGACTTTTTCGGAGCAGTGCGGTATGATAATCTTGCTCGCAAAACGAGCTTTGTACAGTTTGACATACATCCTGCGGTTTATACAGGGCGTATTTATATGCGGCATCTATTTTTGCGAAAGAGGAGTCACCCATGAAGATCATCAAGCGCAACGGCAGCGAGGCTGTCTTTGACATCACAAAAATCATTTCGGCCATCTCCAAGGCCAACAAGGTCGTGCCGGAGGCACAGCGCTTGACGAAGCAGCAGATCATCGAGATCAGCGACCATGTGCAGGAGGTCTGCTACGCCCGCGGCCATGCGATGAACGTTGAAGAAATTCAGGACATCGTCGAGGACGCCATCATGGCGACTGGCGCGTATGAGGTTGCCCGCAAGTATATCACCTACCGCTACGTGCAGAGCCTCAAGCGCACCCACAACACCACCGACGACAAGATCCTCTCCCTCATCGAGTGCAACAACGAGGAAGTCAAGCAGGAGAACTCCAACAAAAATCCAACCGTCAACAGCGTCCAGCGCGACTATATGGCCGGTGAGGTCAGTAAGGACCTGACGATGCGCATGCTGCTGCCCCCGGAGATCGTCAAGGCGCACGAGGAAGGCATCATCCACTTCCATGACGCAGACTACTACGCCCAGCACATGCACAACTGCGACCTCGTCAACCTTGACGATATGCTGCAGAACGGCACCGTCATTTCGGGCACTTTGATTGAAAAGCCGCACTCCTTCTCCACCGCCTGCAACATTGCCACCCAGATCATCGCGCAGGTCGCGTCCAGCCAGTACGGCGGCCAGAGCATCAGCTTGACCCACCTTGCCCCCTTTGTCGACGTCAGCCGCAAGAAGATCCGCCGCGACGTCGAGGCCGAGATGAAGGAACTGGGCATCGACCCCGGCGAGGGAAAAGTTTCTGACATCGTTGAAAAGCGCCTGCGCGAG
The DNA here is from genome assembly GCA_934502625.1 of uncultured Gemmiger sp. Taxonomy (GTDB): domain Bacteria; phylum Bacillota; class Clostridia; order Oscillospirales; family Ruminococcaceae; genus Gemmiger. The sequence continues at coordinate 31,957 of CAKSUQ010000016.1, read as the reverse complement.
GAAATCAAGCGCGGCGTGCAGACCATCCAGTATCAGGTCGTCACCCTGATGACGACTAACGGTCAGGCACCGTTCATCACGGTGTTCATGTACCTGAACGAGGCCGGTGACAACCAGCGCCTTAAGTCCGACCTTGCCATCGTCATCGAGGAAATGCTGCGCCAGCGCTATCAGGGCGTCAAGAACGAGGCCGGCGTCTGGATCACCCCCGCCTTCCCCAAGCTGATCTACGTGCTGGAGAACGACAACATCTACGAGGGTCAGCCCTACTACTACCTGACGAAGCTCGCTGCCAAGTGTACCGCCAAGCGGATGGTGCCCGACTATATCAGCGAGAAAAAGATGCTGGAGTACAAGGTCGACGCCAACGGCGAAGGCCACTGCTTCACCTGCATGGGCTGCCGCAGCTTCCTGACGCCCTACATCGACGAGAACGGCAAGCCGAAGTATTACGGCCGCTTCAATCAGGGCGTTGTCACCATCAATCTGGTGGACGTTGCGCTGTCCAGCGGCGGCGATTTCGATAAGTTCTGGCAGATTTTCGACGAGCGTCTGGAGCTGTGCCACAAGGCATTGATGTGCCGCCACAACCGCCTGAAGGGCACGCTGAGTGACGCCGCGCCGATTCTGTGGCAGTACGGTGCGCTGGCGCGCCTGAAGAAGGGCGAGCCCATCGACAAGCTGCTCTACGGCGGCTATTCCACCATCAGCCTCGGCTACGCGGGTCTGTATGAGTGCTGCAAGTATATGACCGGCAAGAGCCACACCGACCCCGTCGCGAAGCCCTTCGCGCTGAATGTCATGCAGCACATGAACGACGCCTGTACGAAGTGGAAGAACCAGCACAACATCGATTTCAGCCTGTACGGCACACCGCTGGAATCCACGACCTACAAGTTCGCCAAGTGCCTGCAGAAGCGCTTTGGCGTGGTGCCGGGCATTACCGACCGCAACTATATCACGAATTCCTACCATGTCCACGTGACCGAACAGATCGACGCCTTCACGAAGCTGAAGTTTGAGAGTGAGTTCCAGAAGCTCTCGCCGGGCGGCGCAATCAGCTATGTTGAGGTGCCCAACATGCAGGACAACCTCGAAGCGGTCATCAAGGTCATGCAGTTCATCTACGAGAACATCATGTACGCCGAGCTGAACACCAAGAGCGATTACTGTCAGGTCTGCGGCTACGACGGCGAGATCCAGATCGTGCAGGAGGACGGCAAGCTGGTTTGGGAATGCCCCAAGTGCCACAACCGCGACCAGAACAAGCTGAACGTCGCCCGCCGCACCTGCGGCTACATCGGCACCCAGTTCTGGAACCAAGGAAGAACGGCCGAGATCAAGGATAGAGTGCTGCACCTGTGATTTTGTGAGTATGAGAAATCCGCCTTTATGGGAAACCGTGAAGGCGGATTTTTTTACGTGGACGCGGATTTATCGGCAAAAACAACATATTTGGATTTTGACTTTTTGCCGATAACGTGCTATACTAATAGCGTAAGGAGGGGCTGCCATGGACTACATTTCCGTCGCAGAGGCGGCAAAAAAATGGAGCTTATCGGAGCGCTCGGTGCGGAACTACTGTGCTATCGGCAAAATTCCGAATGCAGTTCTTGCCGGTAAGACTTGGAAGATTCCGGTGGACGCCGAAAAGCCGAAGCGCGTGAACGCCAAACCGGAAAACGCACTTCTGGCGGTTCTGCAAGAGGAAAAAAAGCAGCAGCGGAAGGGCGGCATCTACCACAAGGTTCAAATCGACCTAACGTACAATTCCAACCATATCGAGGGCAGCCGCCTGACCCACGACCAGACGCGCTACATTTACGAGACGAATACGATCGGCTTTGAAAACGGCGCGGTAAATGTGGACGATGTTCTAGAAACAGCCAATCATTTTCGTTGCATCGATATAATTATTGAAAATGCCATGGCGCTCTTGTCGGAGAGTTTCATCAAGCGGCTGCATTTTACGCTGAAGAACGGCACCAGCGACTCAAGGAAAGCCTGGTTTGCCGTCGGGGAATACAAGCGCGCTCCGAACGAGGTCGGCGGGCGAGATACCGCCGCACCGGAGGAAGTCGCGGCGCAGATGCAGGCGCTGCTGACCGCGTATAATGCCGCTAAATCCCATTCACTTGAACAAATCGTGGCGTTTCACCATGATTTTGAGTGCATCCACCCCTTTCAGGACGGAAACGGCCGCGTGGGGCGGCTGCTGCTTTTCAAGGAATGCTTAAAAAATAATATTGTACCGTTCATTATTGAGGATGACTTGAAGATGTTCTACTATCGCGGGCTGCACGAGTGGAACAACGAGCGTGGGTATCTGCTGGATACCTGCCTCACCGCGCAGGACAGATTCAAGGTATATCTGGACTATTTCAGAATCAAATATTAACAGCAACAGGCAGGCCGCCCATCGGGCGGCCTGCCTGTTTTATGGTATGCCTTATGAACTTTACTTTGCGTACTCGGTGGCGCGGCTCTCGCGGATGACGCTGACCTTGATTTGGCCGGGGTAATCCAGCTCGTTCTCGATCTTCTTGGCGACATTGCGCGCCAGCAGGATGACTTCGTCGTCGCCGACCTTGTCAGGCTGCACGAGGATGCGCACTTCGCGGCCAGCCTGCACGGCGTAGGAGCTCTCGACGCCCTCGAAGCCGTTGCAGAGCGCTTCCAGCGTTTCCAGACGCTTGATATAGCTCTCCATGTTCTCGCGGCGGGCACCGGGGCGGGCGGCGGAAATCGCGTCGGCGGCCATAATGATGAACGCCAGCGTCGTCTTCGGCTCGATGTCGCCGTGGTGCGCCTCAATGGCGTGGATGACCTGCGGGTTCTCGCGGTACTTCTTGCAGATGTCAACGCCGATCTGGACATGGCTGCCCTCAATCTCGTGGTCGAGCGCCTTGCCGATGTCATGCAGCAGACCCGCGCGGCGCGCCAGCTGGACATTGACGCCCAACTCGCCCGCCATCAAACCGGCCAGCCAAGCGACCTCCAGCGAATGGCTCAGCACGTTCTGGCCGAAGCTGGTGCGGTACTTCAGGCGGCCGATGAGCTTGACGAGATCGGGATGCAGGCTGTGGATGCCCAGCTCCATGACGGCCTTGTCGCCCTCGCGCTTCATCTGAATTTCCAGCTCGCGGCGGCACTTGTCGACAGTCTCCTCGATGCGGGCGGGGTGGATACGGCCGTCGGCGATCAGGCGCTCCAGCGCCATGCGGGCGACCTCGCGGCGGGTCTGGTCGAAGCTGGACAGCGTGATGGCCTCCGGCGTATCGTCGATGATGAGGTCGCAGCCCGTGGCGGTTTCCAGCGCGCGGATGTTGCGGCCTTCGCGGCCGATGATGCGTCCCTTCATCTCGTCGCTGGGCAGCGGCACAACGCTGACGGTAGCCTCGCTCGTGGCGTCAGCCGCGCAGCGGGCGATGGCCTGCCCGATCAAATCGCGGGCGAGATTATCGCACTCGTCCTTCATGTTGGCCTGATAGGCGCTGATCTTCATCGCCTTCTCGTGGGTCAGTTCGTCGTCGACCTGCTTCAGCAGCACGGCGCGGGCGTCCTCCTTGGACATGGCGGCGATGGTTTCCAGCTTTTCGGTCTGGCGCAGCTTAAGCTGTTCCAGCTCGTCAAGGCGCGCCTCTACGGTCTCCATGCGGCGCTTGAGGTCCTCCTCCTTGCGCTCCATCTGAGTGGTACGCTTGTCGAGGGCTTCCTCTTTCTGGTCGATGCGGCGCTCCTGACGGGAGATCTCGGAACGGCGGTCTTTGATTTCCTTGTCGGCGTCGCTTTTCAGCTTGAAGGCTTCGTCCTTCGCTTCGATGATGGTTTCCTTGCGCTTCTGCTCGGCCGCCTTGATGGCATCGTTCACGATGCGCTTGGCTTCCTCCTCAGCGCTGCCGATCTTGGCTTCGGCAGTGCGCTTGCGGTTTTCGGCGCCGAGGTAAAAACCAAGCGCCCCGGCAACAGCGGCAGCAACAAGAACCAGCACCACGGTCAAAATTGGTGACATAGTCGGTTTCACTCCTTGAATTAACTAGGAGGATGCGCGCAGCGGGACGCTTCACTTATGATATTGTTACAGGAAGAAACGCGGCAGGTCGGCCAAAAAGGCGCACAATGCCCCTGCACGCAGAATATACACAGAACCGTCAAAAAGACGTTGAATATCGTAAAAAAGCGGCGTTCCCGGTGGGCGACACCCTTTAAGGAGCCACGCGCAGGGCGCGCCTGCCGTTTGGCTCTTTATTTCCTATTACTAATTTTACTTTGTATTCGTACAAATGTCAAGAAGAAGCGGGGGCAAAAGTCGCTTTTTTCATGCAAAACGCCCCGCCTTGTACCAGCGGGACGTACAGAAATTATTTTGCGCCGCGATAGACGCCCGCCTTGCGCAGGATGTCCTTGACGACCTCCGACCCGCAGACCAGCCCACAGGCGGCAGGTACAAAGGCGTTGCTGGCGGGCACGGTGCGCCGCGCGGCGGTGGGCGCTTCCTCGATCTCGTCCTCCAGCGGCGGCAGGGGCTGCTCCTCCGAGAAGACGACCTTCACCTTGCCCAAGCGGCGCTTGCGGCACTCGATGCGGATGACCTTTGCCAAGGGATCAACGGCGGTTTTCTCGATGTCAGTAACCTTGAACGCCGTCGGGTCGAGCTTGTTGGCCGCCCCCATGCTGCACAAAATCGGCACATCGGCCTTTTTGCAGCGGCAGATCAGCAGCAGCTTTGCGCTGACCGTGTCTATGCAGTCCAGCACGTAGTCAAACTGCGCAAGATCGACGTCGGGGGCAGTCTCGGCGTTGTAGAACATGCGGTTTGCGTGGACGATGATGGTGGGGTCGATGTCCGCGATGCGGGCGGCCATGGCGTCAACCTTGTACCGGCCGAGCGTCGAATGCAGCGCCACGAGCTGACGGTTCAGGTTGGAGAGCGCGACAGTGTCGCTGTCGAAAAGGCTCAGCTCCCCTACTCCGCTGCGCGCCAGCACCTCGACGGCCTGACCGCCGACGCCGCCGATGCCGAACACGGCCACATGTGCCGCGCGCAGGGCATCCAGCGCGGGCGAGCCAAGCTGTGCACGGGTGCGGGTGTATTGATCGGGCATGATGGATTCTCCTTTGTTTATTTGGAATTTTCCTTGCGTTTCGCTTTTCGCTCCAACACCGTCTCGTAGCTTGACGACATCTTGTCTGCCATGCAGACCAGCGCGGCCTCGCGGCTGTGGGGGATGTCGGTGGGCGTCAGCGGCCACATGTGGCTCTGGATGATGTCCTTTTCCTTGTCGGTCAGATCAAACACCGTTTCGGCGTTGTAGCGCGCAATGCGCGGGTGCTTGAAGCCGTGCCAGTGGGTTATGTTGCTGCAGTTGTGCCAGTCGTACAGGTAAAAATCGTGCAGGAACGCGCCCTTTACAAGGCTGGCTTCGTCGGCGTGGGCGCGCAGATGGATGTTCAGCCAGAACGCGATGCGGGTGACACGCATACAGTGTTCGTAGGTTGTCACGCTGCCGTGCTGGATGAACTTCTGCATTTCCATCGCGTTCGGGTCATCCGCGATGCCTTTTAGAAGAATGTGCATCCGCACTTCCTCCTCCGGGGTCAGTTGGCAGAACATGGTGGGCATCTCCTTCCGGACGGCTCATAATCCACAATATCTTCAAAGCGGTGAACTGCACCCTTATGCAGGCCAAATTGATCTTGTGCATACCACAAGCCATGCCGTTCATCCACCATAAAGATATTTCCAATCGGCTGCGTGACAATCATATCAGAAAAATCCAGCGGTTCACTACTGTCAATCCATGCTGGTACTTCCCTAAGGCTTGTTTTCATGTTGCTCATCCATGTTACTGGGTGAAAGCCAGCAGCGCGCACACAATCAAAGCAAAGATAATTTCCGCCTTTTATCATGATTTTCTTGAAGCCTGGTTTTTGACTATAGATTCCACAGACAGCCATTTCTATGCCTCTTGTTTTATTTCACCAGCAAGCATACCGTCTCCACATGGCGGGTTTGGGGGAAGAGATCGACGGGGCAGAATTTGGCGGCGCGCCAGCCCAGGCGGGCGAAGGCAGCGACGTCGCGGGCGAGGGTCTCCGGGTCGCAGCTAACATAGACAACACGGCGCGGCTTCATCTTGTTCACGGCGGCAATGCACTCCGGCGTGCTGCCCGCGCGGGGCGGGTCGAGGAAGACGACGTCGGGGCGCAGCCCTTCGCCTGCAGCGGCCATCATCCATTCGGTCGCGTCGGCGCAGACAAAATTGGCATTTGCAATTTTGTTGCGGCGGGCGTTGGCGGCAGCGTCCTTGACGGCAGCGGGGTTGCGCTCGACGCCGATGACCTGCTTGGCGTGGGGCGCGGCGCAGAGGCCGATCGTGCCGATACCGCAGTAGGCGTCAACGACGGTCTCGCGGCCGGTCAGCTTCGCCAGCTCCAGCGCCTTTTTATACAGCACCTCGGTCTGGGCGCGGTTCACTTGGTAAAAGCTGCGCGACGAGATTGCAAACTGCAAGCCGCACAGCGTATCCAGCACAAAACCCGCGCCGTACAGCGTTTTTTCGCGGTTTCCCAGCACGGCGCTGGAACGGGTGGGGTTGACATTCTGCACAACACTGACGACCCACGGCGCTTTTTTGCGCAAGGCGGCGCAGAAATTCTTGCTGCCGGGCAGTTCTGCGCCGGGCGTGACGAGGGTAACGAGCACCTTGCCGTTGCCGGAACTGCGCAGCACGACATGGCGCAGCAGCCCCGTGCCGCGATCCTCGTCGTAGGCCGTCCAGCGGCAGGCGCGGGCGGCGTCGAGAACGGCGGCCAGCGTTTGGTTCAGAATGTCCTCCTGCAGCAGGCAGTCCGCGCCGGGCAGGACGGTGTGCGTGCCCTCGGCGTAGAGGCCGCAGACGAGCTTCCCGCGCTGCATCGCGAAGCTGGCGATAGCCTTATTGCGGTAGTGGAACGGCTCGGCCATGCCCTGCACGGCCTTGACCGGGGCGAAGCCGCCCAGCAGCTCCTGCAGGCGCGCCTGCTTTTTTGCGAGCTGCTCACGGTAGGGCAGCGCCAGCAGCGGGCAGCCGCCGCATTTTTTTGTAAAATTGATGCAGGTAGTGGACATGAGAGAGCCTTTCTTTTGAATAATTGCGGGCGCATAACAGAGGGCTTGCGCAATATGATATAATGGTTACAGAGCAATTCCAAAACGGAGGTACATCTATGAACGTTCTACTTATCAACGGCAGTCCGCACAAAAACGGCTGCACGAACGCGGCGCTGGCCGAGATGGCCAAGACGCTGAACGAGGCCGGGATCGAGACGACGATCTTCCACATTGGCGCAGCGCCGGTGGGCGGCTGCGTGGGCTGCGGCGGCTGCGCCAAGACGGGCAAGTGCGTCTTCGGCGGCTCGGTCGCCGAGGTGCTGCCGCTGGTTGAGAAAGCCGACGGCATCGTCTTCGGTGCGCCCGTCCACTACGCCACGGCAGCGGCCAGCATGCTGGGTTTTATGCACCGGCTGGCGATCAGCGGCGGCAAATACCTGCGCCACAAGCCCGCCGCCGTTGTGACGAGCGCCCGCCGCGCCGGTACGACGACTGCACTGGAGGCCATGGAAAAAGTGCCGCAGTTCTTCGAGATGCCGCTCATCAGCTCTACCTACTGGCCGATGGTCCACGGCGGCAAGGCCGAGGAGGTCCTCTCCGACGAGGAGGGCCTGCAGATCATGCGCAACCTTGGCCGCAACATGGCGTGGATGCTCAAGTGCATCGAAGCCGGCAAGGCCGCGGGCATCGAAGCCCCCACCGCCGAGAACGACAAACGAACAAATTTCATCCGCTGATTTTTTTTCCCCCTGCCCAGACCGCAGGGGGATATTTTTATAGCAGCATGATGGCGTAAACGCCGCAGGCCGACGCGGCCAGCACAAAGGCGTTCCAGCCGACGACGGCGAGCACCGCACCGAAGGCCAGCCCCGCCAGCACATCGCTGACATAGTGTACGCCGGTCACAACGCGGCTGACCGCAATGAGAACCGCCAGCACCGCCAGCGCCAGCCCCAGCGGCGGCAGGACATACCACGCCGCCCCGGCGATGGCCGCCGCCGAAAAGCAGTGGCGGCTGGGCATACTTTGGCCGGGCTTGTCCTTCGGGAACAGCGGCGTGAATCCCAGCGCCGTGTAGGGGCGCGGGCGGTCGATGACCTTGCGCACCAGCGTACCGACGATGAACGCCGCCGCAGGCACGGCCGCCGCAGGGAAGAACTGCCCCATCCGGTGCCACGCCAACCAAGCCAGCATGCCCAGATACAGCAGATACACCGCCGCCACCACGCCCCGGCTGACGAGCCGCAGGGCTTTTTTTGCGGCAGGGTGCGCATTGAACCAGCCGATGACGGCGCAATATTGCTCTGCGGTCATAGAGAGCCTCCTCCCATTCATACATTTTATATAAGCATAACATTCCCGAAAAGGCTTGTCAAACCATAGGGCAAATGTTTATAATAAGTTTAAAACAGATTGCAGGAGGATACCTCTTTGTTTGGTTTTGCAAATGCGCTGCTGCTGTTGCTGGCGGCAGCGGTCGTGATAGATTTTGTGCCGATGCTGCGGCGTCGGCTCTCCCCCGCCGCGTGGTGGCGGGACGAACGCCCCCTGTGGGGCGCACGCGGCATGGCGCTGCGCGAAAAGTACGGCCAGCGGGCATTTTTGCTGGGCGTGATGGTCTATGAGTTCGTCGTCGTCTTCAACAACAGCATGGCGCGGGAAAACTGGCCATGGCTGCAGACGCGGGTCTCGCCGGTGCTGGACTGGGTTATGTACCTCTGCTTCGGGTACAAGATCCTGTTGGGCACGCGGTACAACGGGCGCAGTCTGGTCTGCGCCGGGGCGCTGTATTTTGTGGCGCGGTGGGTCTATTTCAACGGGCAGAACATCTGGTGGCTGGGCGTCTGCGTGGCGCTGCTGGCTGCGAAGGACGTGCCGCTGCGCCGCGTTATGAAAGCGTTCCTCGCCTGCGGCGTGCCGACGCTGGCGCTGGTCGAGGTGCTGCACTTCGCGGGCATCATCGCGCCCCACGCGCTGAGCGAGCGCAACGGCAGCTACCGCATGATGTTCGGCTACGGCCACCCCAACACGTTCGGCGGCGTGGTGTTTGGCCTGCTGCTGGCGTGGGTATTGCTGCGGCGCGAAAAACTGCGCTGGGCAGAACTGGGTGCCATCGCGGCGGTGGGCGTCTTTTTGATGGTTGCGCCGAAGTCGCGCTCGTCGTCGCTGTGCGTTCTGCTGCTGGTGCTTTTGCTGGCGCTGGCAAAGCTGCGCACCCGCAAGGGCACGCGCCCGGCCGGGCGTGTGCTGGCGGGCTGCTGTGCCGCAGTTGTGCCGCTGGCGGCGGCGGTCAGCTTCATTCTGCCGACGTTTGTGTACAAGATCGGCCCGTGGATGAACGACATCGGCCCCGTCTGGCTGAAGCGGCTGGACGACCTGCTGACGAGCCGCATCTCGCTGGTGTGGGCGGCCTACCGGGTGATGGACGTAAAAATCGCAGGCCAGATGCTTCCCGACTGGCCTGCGCTGGATAATATTTTCGTGTTTTTGTTCTATCTGGTCGGCCCCGTCATGCTGGTGCTGGTCTGCGCGCTGATGATGGCGGCGCTGTACGGCTACGCCCGCCGCGGGCAGTGGCATGCCGTGGCCTGTCTGGTCACGATGGTTGCCTACGGCTACATGGAAAGTCAGGTCATCCACCTGACGAGCGACCCTGCCGTGCTGCTGTTGGTGGGCGCGATCTTCGCCCTGCCGACCGAGCGCTGGTTGGAGGAGCGTTAATCCTCCGGGAAGGCATCTGCCGAAATTTCCACGGATTCTTCCTCGGCGGCGGCTTCGGCGCTGGCCTTGGCGGCGGTGATAAGGCCGGTCACCTCGCCGGACGGCTTTTGCAGCAGGTACGCGCCGACGGCCTTCGCCTTGTAGACGAGCAGCACGCAGTAGGTATCGTGGTCGCCGGTGGACAGCTGCGGGCAGAGCACCGTCCACTTTTCGACGGTCTTGCCCTTGTAGTCGGCCAGATCGAGTCCGCTCTCCTGCACGATCTGGTTGAAAGCCGCAAAGCTGTCATCCCACTTTTTCGGAATTTTCACCTTGTCGACGGCGGCGCTGGCAAGGTCAGTGTCAAAGCCGTAGCCGGTAAAGTAGGTGCCGATGTCCTGCGTTGTCTCGATGCCCGGCACCGCCGCAGCCGACGCCGTGACCGCCCCGCCGGAAAAATGCACGGCGGCGGTCACCGTGCCGCACAGGCAGACGGCGCACAAGGCCAACGCCCCCGCCTGCCGCAGTCCGGGTTTGGTAACAGTAAATGTAAACATAAGCGCAGCCCCCTCACACATTGTCAATGCAATGTATGCGGGGGCTGTTTGGTTTATGTTATTTGTACTGTTGCTTCGGCGTGTACCACTGGAAGATGACCGCGTCGTTCTCGGCCTCCAAGCGCTTTGTGTCATGCTCCGGCAGCGCCGTCCACATCACCATCATCGCGCCCAGCCGCGCGCAGAGACGCACCGCCCAGTTGCGCTTATCGGGGCACCAGGCGATGAAATCCGGCCGCCCCAAGAAGTTGCCCAAGCAGTGCGAGAACGCAAACGCGGGCACGGGATGCACGCCGGTCTTGCGGTAGCTCTGGTAGCTGTCGGCCAACTGGCCGCGCAGGATGCCGGGTGCCTGCCGCCGCACGATGCCCACAACGCGGGGGTCGAAGCTCTCGATGCAGTAGGGGCCGGGGTAGGCTTTCAGCTCGGCGATCGCCGCGCGGCAAAGCTCCTCCAAGTAGGTCTGCTTGTACTCGCTGCGACTCTTGATCTCGACGATCAGCGGCGTGGCGGGGTTGGCCTCAGCCACGGTGCGCAGCATATCGACGAAGAGCGGCGGGTGCTCCTCACTGCCCGCAAGGGGCTGGGCGTGGAACTCTGCCCACGGCATGTCGTGGACAAAGCCGGTGGCCGGGGTCATGCGATCCAGCGTGTCATCGTGGAAAACGACGAGCTTGTGGTCAGATGTAAACTGGACGTCCAGCTCGATGCCGTAGCCGTTTTGGGCGGCAGCGGCAAAGGCGGGCAGGCTGTTTTCCGGCGGGCGCTGGTCGCTGCCGAAAAGGCCGCGGTGGGCGCAGTTATGCCCCACGAAGGGTGCGCGCAGGTCATCCCGGCGCTTGCCCGGCCAGACAGCAAACAGCGTCAGCACCGCCAAAGCAAGTACAATGCAAAGCAGAATTGTCATACAGAATCACGCTCCTGCCGCCATTGTACCGCGCCGCGCGGCAAAATGCAACTGGGTTCGCCAAAATTTACACCCCGCGCCATTTTGCCCGATACCCGGACGGGGAAAGCCCTGTCTCCTGCCGCAGCAGGCGGGCGAAATAGCTGCTACTGCCAAGGCCGCAGTGCTGGGCAATGTCGGTCACGGAGACGTCGCTTTCGATCAGCAGCTTGCAGGCCGATTGCAGCCGCACATTGCGCAGGTAGTCGGTCGGCGTCGTGTGCAGGCAGCTTTGGAAGGTGCGGTAGCACTCCCGCTCGCTGCAATAGGCCGCCGCCGCGATCATCGGCGTGGTGATGCGCTCGGCGTAATGGGTGTTGACGTAGACCATCATCCGCTTCATCTTTTCGTCGGCGGGGCTGCGGGGCGCGGCGTGCTGCGGCGGGCGCACCTGCGCAGCCAGCCGCAGCCAGATGTCGGTCAGCATCGCCTGCAGGCGCATCTCGTAGCCGAACGCACTTTCATCCAGCTTCAGGCTTTCGTCCAGCAGCCGCAGCGTCTCGGTTTGGGCGGGGTCTCCGGGGGTCAATATGATCAGTTCGTGCCCGGCGTCGGCGGCCAGCGGGCGGACATAGCGCTGCTCCACCGTGCCGCCCGCAATGCCCGCTACCAGCGATGGCGAAAAAAGATGCAGTTCCATGACCGTGGCAGGGTCAAGAAATTTAGTTGTGTGCAAGACGTTTGAATTTACCATGCCGCCGCAGCCCGCGCGCAGAACGCACTCCTTGTGCGGGGTGCGGTACAAAATCGCCCCGGCGCGCAGGTAGAACAGCTCGACGCTCTCGTGCCAGTGCCACGGCGCACTGCCGGACTTGTAGAGCTGCCCCTCGATGTGGCTGGCGATATGCGGGAACTGCGGCGTGTAACCGGGCAGAACCTCCTCCCGGCTGGCGGGGTCAAGCTCGATCGTCGTGACGTTCAACATGGGCGTGCGCCTCCTTTACGACCATTTTATCACACTTTTATATAAAATTTTAAATTTTTTCACAAATCTTCCACTCCCGCGCGGTATTGTGGTAAAATAAGAAGGTAGGGAAAACGCAAGGAGGGTATTCCTATGGCAAACATTCTGATCGTAGACGACGAGCCGCGCATCCGCGACCTGATCCGCGAGCACCTGCAGTATGCGGGCTTCACCTGTCAGGAAGCCGGTGACGGCACCGCCGCGCTGAGTGCCCTGAGCCAAGGCGGCATTGATCTGGTGATTCTGGACATCATGATGCCCTTTATGGACGGCATGACCTGCCTGCGCGAGATGCGCACCCGCAAGATCATGACGCCGGTCATCATGCTGACCGCCCGCAGCGAGGAGTACGACAAGCTCGCCGGGCTGGAAAGCGGCGCGGACGATTACGTCGTCAAGCCATTCTCCCCGCGGGAGCTTGTCGCCCGCGTCAAGGCGGTGCTGGCGCGCACGATGCCCAAGCCCGCCGAGGAATCCGGCAGCTACACCTTTGGTGATCTGACGATCGACACGGCCAGCCACAGCGTCAAGGTGGCCGGGCAGGAAGCACCGCTGACGCCGAAGGAATTTGACCTGCTGGTCTTTCTCGTCAGCAACAAGGGCATTGCCCTGAGCCGCGAAAAGATTTTGCAAAAGGTCTGGAATTACGATTATTACGGCGAAGACCGCACCGTGGACACCCACATCAAGATGCTGCGCGGCCATCTTGGCGCCTGCCGCAGCTACATCGTCACCGTGTGGGGCATCGGGTATAAATTCGACCCGGATACGCTATGAAAAAGCACGATAAAACTACAAAGCCGCATTTTGCAGTCAGCATTCGCTGGCAGCTGATGTTCTTCATCGGCGGCATCACGCTTTTTACGCTGCTGCTGGTCTGGGGCGTTATCACCTACGCGCTGGTGCCGCAGTACAACCGCAACATTCAGGCAAAGCTGGAATCCAAGGCAGCGGCCATCACGGCGCTGATCGACCAGTCGGACAGCGCGATCTCCAACCGCAGCTATCTGGGGCTGACCCTGAACGAGAGCTTCTGGGACGGCGTCAGCCAGACGTTTCAGGATAAAAAGATCAACGTCGACGGCTGCTGCGTCGATTTTTCCGATACGACGCTGCGCTGCCTGGAGGCCTACGAGAGTATGTACCCCTGCCTTTTGCACGAGAGCACCGGCGCGTTCGGGGGGGATTTCGGCTATAACATCGACACCCACATCGCCATCCAGCTGCGGCAGAAACTGTTTCAGGACGGCACGCTCTACCAGATCGTGAAGGTCGGCTCGACGATGCAGATGGCCGTCGGACGGCTGTCGGCGGACGGGCAGTACGGCGTGATCGTCTCGACGAGTCTGGCGCAGATCACGACCGCCGCCGAGGTGCTGCGCTCTATCCTTGCGCCGGTAGCATTGATTTTGCTGGTGCTGGATCTTTTGTTCGCCATTCTGTTCAGCCGGTGGTTCACCAATCCCATCCGCAAGCTGTCCAACGGCGCGCAGGAGATCGCCGCCGGCAACTATGACGTGCAAATCAAAGTCGAGCACAACGACGAAATCGGTCGTCTGGCCGATGATTTCAACCACATGGCCGCCGAGGTCAAGCGCAGTGCCCAGCTGGAAAAGGACATTCTGGCAAACGTCAGCCACGACCTGCGCACCCCGCTTACCTTAATAAAGGGCTACGCCGAAACGGTGCGCGACCTGACCGGCAGCGACGATGAGAAGCGCACCGAGCAGTGCAACATCATCGTCGATGAGACCGACCGGCTGTCTACCCTTGTCAACAGCGTCATGGAACTGAGCAAGGTGCAGAGCGGCGCGGAAAAGCCGAGCCTCCTCGACTTCGACATGAGCGAGCTTTGCTTCGAGGTCGCGGGGCGCTACGACGCGCTGTGCGACAAAAACCACTGGCGGCTGGATTTGCAGGCCGACGACGCCTGCCCCGTGCGCGCCGACCCGGCCATGATGGAGCGGGTGCTGCATAACCTCTTGGGCAATGCGTTCCACCATATCGGCGCGGACGGCGTCGTGGTGCTGCGCGCGATTCCGCAGGCGGGCGGCTGCCGCGTCGAGATCGAGGATCACGGCCCCGGCATCCCGCCGGAGGATCTGCCCTATATCTTTGACCGCTACTACCGCGCACGACAGGACAGCGGCCGTACCGGCACCGGGCTGGGGCTGTCCATCACAAAGGCAATTTTGCAGCAGCACGGCTTCGCCTTCGGCGTCGACAGCGCCGTCGACAAGGGCTCGACCTTCTGGTTTGTAATGAAGGACACGAGGAAATGATTTACTGCCTCTACAGGGAAGGAGACCCCATGGAAAACGTAAACGCAAAAATGGACGAACAGCTCAAGACCCGCGTGGAGGAGCTGAACCACGCCAACGACGAAAATCGGGACGGCAAGCTGGACGCCGCCGACCTGAAAGCCCAGCTGAACCGCATTGAGGCGCAGCTGGAATTGCAGGATCAGCAGAACCGCGGCATCATCGCCAACCAGCACAAGCGGATGATCTTAAGCATCGTGCTGGTGGTCGTCATTCTGGCTGCGCTGGCGTTTTTTGGCTGGCGGATGAACTCAGCCTACCACAACGTCATGGACGCCTGCAGCCGGGTGAACGATCTGGCCGACACCGTCAACGCGAGTCTTGCGACCATCGACAAGGATGAACTGGACGCCATGATGCAGAACCTGCCGGAAATCAGCGAGCAGCTGAAGAAAATCGACGTCGACGCGCTGAACAGCGCCCTGACCGAGCTGCCCGCCCTGATGGATACCGTGAACAACCTGCAAGCGCAGGTGCAGAGCATTTCCAGTTGGTTCAGCAGTCTGGGCTCGGTTTTCGGAAGGTAAAAAAGGAAAGGCTTCCCCCACGGGGGAAGCCTTTATTATTGTGCCGGATGATAATACGCGATGCGCGGGGTGCCGTCGGCAATGTAGATGCGCCCGCACCGCACAAAGCCGCAGCTTTCCAGCGCATGCTGGGTGTAGGTGTTGTCGGCGTGGGTATCGGCGCGCAGCGGCAGCCCCTGCTGCAAACACCAGTTGATGCAGAATCTCCCGATGCCGCCTACCTTCCCCGCCGACGCAAGGCGGTGGATCGTCGCGTAGGGCACGTCCTCCGGCCACGCGCCGTCCTCGATATGGCAGTAGGTCGGGTCGTCGCCGGGCACAAGGCAGAACACCGCCTGAATCATGCCCTCCCCCATCACAACGCGGCAGACGCCGTGCTCGATCTCCGCCGCAAGCCGCTCCGCGCCGGGGTAACCGGCCGGCCACTGGGTCGGGTTGCCGTGCGTCTGCATAAAAACGCGGGCATTCGCGTAAATTTCCAGCAGCGTCGGCAGGTCGTCCGCCTGCGCCTTTCGTACTGTCAGTGTCATATTTGTCACTCCTCATATTTGTGTAGTATAGCACAGCCCTTTTAGCGGTGCAATAGGCATTCCCCCCTTGCATCCGGCTTGCACTTGTGCTACACTGAAACCGCAAAAGTTAGAAGAATCAAACTTTTCCGGTGAAAGAGGACTGTAAAAATGACACTGGCCGAATTAAAAATTGGGCAGGACGCTGTGCTGCGCTCCATAGGCGGGCAGGGCGAACTGCGCCACCACTTGTTAGACATGGGGCTGACCCCCGGCACCGAAGTCACCCTGCGCAAGGTCGCACCGATGGGCGATCCCATCCAGCTGGAGCTGCGCGGCTATGAGCTGACCCTGCGTCTCGAAGATGCCGCGAAAATCGAGGTCGAGAACGTCCACGAGACCGACCGCGCCGCCCGCCGTGAGGAGCGGCACGCCCCTGTGCCGCACCCCGGCGTGGGCGAGCTGCGCAAAGCGCCCAGCTATCACAACCGCAAAAGCGGCGCGGAGATTGCCAAGGGGCAGCCGCTGCGCTTCGCGCTGGCGGGCAACCAAAACTGCGGCAAAACAACGCTTTTCAACCAGCTGACCGGCTCGAACCAGCACGTCGGCAACTTTCCCGGCGTGACGGTTGACCGCAAGGACGGCGTCATCCGCGGCCACGGCGAAGCCACCGTGACCGACCTGCCCGGCATTTACAGCCTGTCGCCCTATTCCAGCGAGGAGATCGTCACCCGCGACTTTCTTCTGAACACCCACCCCGACGGCATCATAAACATTGTAGATGCGTCCAATATTGAGCGTAACCTGTATTTGACGATGCAGCTGATGGAGTTGAATATCCCGCTGGTACTGGCGCTGAACATGATGGACGAGGTGCGTGCCAACGGCGGTACCGTCATGGTGAACGAGCTGGAAGACCTGCTCGGTGTTCCCGTCGTGCCCATCTCGGCAGCCAAAAACGAGGGCATTGACGAGCTGGTCGAGCATGCGCTGCACGTTGCCCGCCACCGCGAAACGCCGGGGCGCATCGACTTCTGCGACGCGGGCGACGGCAAGGGCGGCGCTGTGCACCGCTGCATCCACGCCGTGACCCACCTGATCGAAGACCACGCCGCCCGCGCCGGGCTGCCCCTGCGTTTTGCCGCGACGAAGCTCGTCGAAGGCGACCCGCTGATCGAGCAGGCACTGAATCTGGACACGAACGAAACCGAGCTGCTCGGCCACACGATTGCCGAGCTGGAAAGCGAGACCGGCCTTGACCGGGAGGCCGCGCTGGCTGATATGCGGTTCAATTTTATCGAGCGGCTGTGCTGCAAAACCGTTGTGCGCCCCAGTGAGAGCCGCGAGCACAAGCGCAGCGTTGCCATTGACCGAATTCTGACCGGCAAATACACCGCGCTGCCCTGCTTTATCGGCATTATGGCGCTGGTGTTCTGGCTGACCTTCGGCGTCATCGGCGCGGGGCTTTCCGACCTGCTGACGCTGGGCATTGACGCCGTGACCCAGCTGACCGACCGCGCGCTGACAGCCTACGGCATCAACCCGGTCGTGCACAGCCTTGTCATCGACGGCATTTTTGCTGGTGTCGGCAGCGTGCTGAGCTTTTTGCCGATCATCGTCACATTGTTCTTTTTCCTCTCTATTCTGGAAGATACCGGTTACATGGCGCGCGTGGCCTTCGTCATGGATCAGCTGCTGCGCCGCATCGGCCTGTCCGGCCGCAGCTTTGTGCCGATGCTGATCGGCTTTGGCTGCTCTGTGCCCGCCATCATGGCGACCCGCACCCTGTCCAGCGACCGTGACCGCAAAATGACGATCTTGCTCACCCCTTTCATGAGCTGCTCGGCCAAGCTGCCGATTTATGCGCTGTTCACGACGGCGTTCTTCCCAAAGCCGTACCGCCCCCTTGTCATGATCGGGCTGTATCTGACAGGCATCGTGTGCGGGATTTTGTACGCCCTGCTGCTGAAATTTACAAAATATAAGGGCGAGCCTGTCCCCTTTGTCATGGAGCTGCCCAACTACCGCTTTCCCTCGGCGCGCAGCGTCGGCCAGTTGATTTGGGAGAAAGCCCGCGACTTTTTGCAGAAAGCCTTCACGATCATTTTTGTTGCTACGGTGCTGATTTGGTTCCTGCAGACGTTTGATGCGCGGTTGAACGTAGCCGCCGCACCGGACGCAAGTCTGCTGGCCGCCATCGGCAGCTTCATTGCACCGATTTTCAAGCCGCTGGGCTTTGGTGATTGGCGCGTTTCCACAGCGCTGATCACCGGCTTCACCGCCAAGGAGAGCGTCGTCTCGACCCTGACCGTGCTGTTGGGCGGTGACACGGCCGCACTGACAACCCTGTTTACCCCGTTTACGGCTGTAGTCTTCCTGATCTTCACGCTGCTGTACACCCCCTGCGTCGCTGCCATCGCCGCTGTCAAGCGTGAGCTGGGCGGTGCGCGCGCCGCTGCCGGTGTTGTGCTGATGCAATGCGGTATTGCATGGGTGGCCGCCTTTGTGGTACACTGTATAGGAAGCCTGTGTGGGTTGGTCTGACCCCGCGCGGCTATGAAGCAAAGGAAGGTACACGATATGCAAAGTATCATCGTTGTCGTGGTTATTTTTGTGCTGCTGGCGCTGGCGATCCTGTTCATCTGCCAGAATGGCGGCTGGCAGGGCGGCTGCGGCGGCAACTGCGCCGGCTGCCACAACAAATGCGCCGAAAGCGAAAAGAAAAAGAAGGAATAACGTTCACGCCCATCCCCGCCCCTGTGCGCCCTGCGCATGGGGGTGTTTTTGTGCAAAAAGAAAGCGGCGTGACGGTTGCACAAACGCACAAAAACGGGTATACTATTTAGTATGTATAACTTTGGGGAGGTACTGCCCATGAAAGCCGATAAATACCGCTTCGATGGCTCCCGCGCCTGCGATCTGCGGGCGCTCTCCTGCGACGGCAAGGACGACGCGCCCGACAAGGACGCTATCCTTGCCAAGACTGCTGAGAACCTTCAAAAGATGGCCGCCTTGCAGGATGCCTTTTACGCCGACGGGCGCGAGGGGCTTATCATCGTTTTGCAGGCACTGGACGCCGCAGGCAAGGACGGCACGGTCAAGCATGTCATGTCCGGGCTGAACCCCCAAGGCGTGCAGGTGACGAGCTTCAAGCAGCCGACGAGCGAGGAACTCAAGCACGACTTCCTCTGGCGCGTCAACAAAGCACTGCCCCCGCGCGGGACGATTGCGATTTTCAACCGCAGCTACTACGAGGATGTGCTGGTGGTGCAGGTACACGATCTGCAGAAGAATTACCAGATGGCCGACCGTGTGCTGGGCGACAGCAAAAAGGTATTTTTCAAAAAGCGCTACCGCCAGATCCGCAACTATGAGGAGTATCTCTTTGACAACAGCTACCGCATCGTCAAAATCTTCCTGAACATTTCTCAAAAAGAGCAGAAGAAGCGTTTCTTGGAGCGCATCGACAACCCGGCGAAAAACTGGAAGTTTTCCGCCAGCGACTTGGCCGAGCGGCGGCATTTTGACGAGTACCTTGACGTGTTCGAGGAGGTCATTGACGCGACCGCCACGCCGGAAAGCCCGTGGTACGCCCTGCCTGCTGACCGCAAGTGGTACACCCGCTATTTAGTCAGTGAAATCGTGCTGGACGCTTTGCAGCAGTGCAGCCACACCTACCCGCAGCTGGACGCCGCCGCAAAGGCCGCGCTGAAGGACTGCCGCATCGCATTGGAGGCCGAAAACTGATGCCGCCCATCCGTGTTTTGCAAATCATGCCCGCCATGGACGCAGGCGGCATGGAGACGTTCGTCATGAACGTCTACCGCACCATCGACCGCGAAAAGGTGCAGTTCGATTTCCTATATCATTACGATAAGCCGTGCTTTTTTGACGACGAAATTCGCAGCCTCGGCGGGCACATCTACAAGCTGACCGTCCGGCAGGACAATAACCTGCCCCGCTACCTGCACGAGCTGCGCGCGCTGTTCGCCGCCCACCCGGAGTGGCGCATCACCCACGGCCACTACAGCGGCTTTGGCATGTTTTACAACTCCGTCGCCAAGCGCGCAGGCATCCCCGTGCGGTGCGGCCACAGCCACAACACGGCCTACGAGCCGAACCTCGTCGGCCAGCTTGACCGCGCCATGAGCAGCCTGTTCCGCTTTGGCCTGACCGACCGGTTCGCCTGCAGCGAGAAGGCCGGGCAGATGCTCTACGGCAAGCAGCCCTTCACCGTCGTGCCCAACGGCATCGACACGGCGCGGTTTGCCGTGCGCGACGCCCAGCGCCGGGCGCTTTTGCGCGGTGAGCTGGGCGTGACCGATCAGGAGATCTTGTTCGGCCACGTCGGGCGGTTCACCGCGCAGAAAAACCACGCCGGGCTGCTGAAAATCTTTGCCGCCGTGCGCGGCCGCCTGCCAAAGGCGCGGCTGGTGCTGCTGGGCGGCGGTGAGCCCGCCTACATAGAAAAAATGCAGTCGCTGGCCGCCGAGCTGGGATTGGGCGACAGCGTGATTTTCGCCGGTGTTCGCAGCAACATGCAAAGCTTTTATGACGCGATGGATGCGTTTTTGCTGCCCAGCCTCTTTGAGGGGCTGCCCGTCGTCCTCGTCGAGGCACAGACCGCCGGTCTGCCCTGCTTCGTGTCGGACACGGTGGACAGCGGCGCGGCCTTCACCGACCGGGTGAAATTCCTGCCGCTGAACGACGCCGCCGCGTGGGCGAACGCGATCGCTGCGGCGTCCCTGCGCCGCGACCCGCAGGCGCAGGAGAAGGCCGTCAAGGCCGGGTACGACATCCACACAAGCGCGGCGGTCTTGCAGGAATTTTACCTGCGCCGCTATGCCGAGGTGACGAAATGAAGCCCTGCAAGATTGCGGTCATCGTGCCGGTACACAACGCCGAAACTTACCTGAACGCCTGCACCGACGCCATCGCCGCCCAGAAATTTGACAGCTTCCGGTGCATTTTGGTCGACGATGGCTCCACGGACGGATCGCCCGCGCTCTGCGATGCCATCGCGGCTGGTGACCAGCGGTTTGTGGCCGTCCACCAGCCGAACAGCGGCGTCTGCGCCGCCCGCACGGCCGGTCTGCGCAAGGCGCGGGAGCTGGGCGCGGCGTGGTATGCCTTCTGCGACGCGGACGACCTGTACCACCCTGCACTGCTGGACACGCTGTATACCGCCGCCCTCAACAGCGGCCTGCCGCTGGCCTGCTGCCGGTACGACACGTTTTCCGACGCTGCGCCGCAGAATATCACCGCACCGTCGGGCTGCAAGATCCTGCGCAGCCCCGCGCACCTTGACGCGCTGCTGCACGACCACGCCGTCGACTACGGCCTGTGGAACAAGCTGTATTCCGCTGACCTGCTGACCGAGGATATGCTGGACAACGGCCTTGCCTACAACGAGGATCTGCTGGCAAACTGGCGGGTGTTCCGTGCCGCACCGGGGTGCGCGTTCTGCGATTTTGCGGGTTACCATTACCGCCAGCACGCCGACAGCGCCAGCCACCGCGCCCTGCCGCCCCAGAGCATTGCCGACCAGCAGCGCGCCGCCGCCGAGATCCGCGCCAGTGCGCCGCCCGAAATGCAGCAGAGCGTGAACGCGTTTTACTATGAAAAGCTCGTCTACCTTGCCAGCATGATTTTGCGCCGCGCCAACGCCGACGACTACCGCAGCCAGCTGTACGAGCTGAAGATCGGCATCGCGGCGGGCGAGAAAGATCCCCAGCTGGGGCGCAACCCGCAGCTGCCGCGCAGCATCCAGCTTTCGGCGTGGATGACGCTGCACGCGCCGCGCCTGTGGCGGTGGGCATGCAGAAACTTCTTGAAGGATCGACAATAAATGCGCATCTTACTTGTCCTTGATCGTGTGGAGAACGCCGCCAGCGCCAACGCGCTGATGGGCTTCCGCCTGACGGAGCAGCTGCTTCACCGCGGCCACACCGTACATATTTTGACCCTGTGGGACGGCCTGCACACCCCCGCCGCCCCGCCGGAGGGCGCAGTGCAGCACCTGCTGGCCTTTGCCGACGAGCACCAGATGAACGAGGCGCTGGAAAATGGCCGCAGGGGCGGCACCCCCGTGCCGCTGCGTCTGATGCGGCTGGCTGCCCACCCTGCAGCAGCAGCGGCGGCGTTCCGACAGCTGGTACTGAAAGCGCCACGCCGCACCGTCGACAGCCACCGTGAAATTGAACGGTTGGACGCGGAATTTCGCTTTGACGCCGTTTGCGCGGTCTGCGCACCCTACCGCGCGGCCTTTGCGCTGGAAACGGCACAGATCGGCGGCAAAAAGTTTTTGTGGCAGCTTGACCCCTATGCGTCGAACCGCGACTACACCGCGCCGGGCGGCTTTGCCCGCGAGGGGCAGCTGCTGGACGCGCTGGACGGGACGTTCATCACACCGCAGGCGCAGCCCGACTACGCCGACGGTGCGCCGCTGGCAAAATGGCACGGCAAGGTGCATGTGCTGGGCTTCCCCGCCCTGCTGCCGCGGGAAGTGCATTTTGAAAAGCACGACGCTATACGGTGTGTTTTCTGCGGCAGCCTTTACCCGGAGCTTCGCGAACCCGGCTTTGCGCTGGCGCTGTTCCGCGCGCTGAATGATCCCGCCGTGACGCTGACGATGGCGGGCGCGGGGTGGGAGCGGTTCTCCGCCGACGCCGACAAGACTGCGCAGGAGATGGGCGCAAAATTTGTGCGCCCCGGTCTGCTGCCCCCCGCCGCAGCCGCCGCGTTGGAGGACAGCGCCGATGTGCTGCTGAGCCTTGGCAACGCCTACGACAACCAGATGCCCAGCAAGCTGTTCGGCTATTTTGCCACCGGCAAGCCGGTGCTGCATCTGGCCGTGAGCGACAGCGACCCCACGCTGCCGTATCTGACGCGGTATCCGCTGGCGCTGGTGCTGCACGCAAAGGACGGCACGACGCCGGGCACCGTCAAGCGGCTGGCCGACTGGCTGCACACCGTCGCCGGGCGGCACATCCCCTACGCCGAAGCCGCGAAGCTCTACCCGGAGTTTACACCGGAGGCCGTGGCAGAGGCATTTTTGAAGGAGCTACGCTAAAAAGCAAAAAAGGAGTACCTCACCATGCAGATCCTCTGGCTTGTCAAAACGACGCTGCCGCAGGCGGCGGCTGCCTGCGGGCTGGCCGGTGCCAGCGACGTCAGCGGCAGTTGGCTGACCGGGCAGTTGGCCGCCCTGCGTAGCTATGGCGACCTGCGGCTGACTGTTCTCTGCGTCGGAAAAAACGAGGCGCAGGGCGAGGCCGACGGCGTGCGCTATCGCATCGCGGCGGACACCGCCGCCTTCGCGCCGCTTCTGCAGGCCGAAAAACCCGACCTCGTGCATATCTGGGGTACCGAGTACGACGCGGCTGCCGCCATGGCCGATGCCGCGCGGGCGCAAAGTCTGCCCGTGTTGTTCAGCATTCAGGGCGTCATGCGGGACTGCGCCGCGCACCTCTGCGACGGTGTGCCTGACGCTTACCGCCGCTCCGGCTTTGTCTGGCACGGCATCGACCGGGTCGTGCCCGGCGAACTGCTCGACAATATGCAGGCGAATTTTGACGCGCTGGCGGCAAAAGAGGCAAAACTGCTGGCCGACGCCCGCCATGTAACAGGGCGCACCGACTTCGACCGCGCGGCCTGCGCGGCGCTTGCGCCCCACGCGCGGTACTACCCCTGCAACGAGACGCTGCGTCCGCTGTTCTACAGCGGCACGCTCTGGCACGCGCGGGATTTTGCCGCCGCGCCGGTGCTGTTTCTGCCGCAGGGCAACTACCCGCTGAAAAACCTGCACACCGTCATCAAGACGCTGCCCGCCGTGCTGGCCGAGTACGGCGACGCCCAGCTGCGCATTGCGGGCTGGCCGCCACTGGACAAGGGCGCGCTGCTGCGCCCTGTCATCGACCGGATGTTCCCCTACAAGCTCTACTGCAAGCGGCTGGCCGCCGAGCTGGGCGTGGCAGGGCACATCCACTACACAGGGCCGCTGGACGCCGCCGCGATGCGGCAGGCCTACTTGGAGGCCGATGTCTTTCTGCTGCCGTCCAGCTGCGAAAACAGCCCGAACAGCTTGGGCGAGGCCATGCTGCTGGGGCTGCCCTGCGTCGCCAGCGCGGTCGGGGGCATCCCCTCGATGCTGGCCGACGGGCGCGAGGGTGTTTTGTACGGCAACGCACAGGACGACAGGGCGCTGGCCGACGCGATCCTGCGTGTGCTGCACAGCCCCGACGGCGGCACAGCGCTGGGGCAGGCCGCCCGCGACCGCGCGCTACAGACCCACAGTGCCGCCCGCAACGCCGATGATTTAGTTCGTATCTACGTGGATATTCTGCAAGAGGAGCACAAGTGAGCATTCACAGCGTTTCAGTCATCATCCCCTGCTACAAGGCCGTGGGCACCCTGCGCCGAGCCGTGGACAGTGCACTGACCGACGCGCCCGACGGCGTGGAGCTGCTGCTCGTCGACGACGGCAGCCCTGACGGCACCGGTGCGCTCTGTGACGAGCTGGCCACCGCTGACCTGCGCATCCGCGCGCTGCACCGCCCGAACGGCGGCGCGGGGGCGGCGCGCAACACGGGGCTGGACGCCGCGCGCGGCGAATGGGTACTGTTTCTTGATGCCGATGACACGCTGTTGCCCGGCCTTTGGGCGACGCTGGCGGATGTCGAGACCGATGCCGGGATGATTTTGTTCGGGCTGACGCGGGTCAGCACCGGTGATATCGCCCCGACGGACTACCTGCCCGCGGGCGATTACAGCGACCTCGCCGCACTGGGCGATGCGCTGCGCCCACTGCTGTTTGACACAGGACTTTTGGCCGCGCCTTACCCGAAGCTGTTCCGCCGCGCGGCGCTGGGGGCGCTGCGGTTTGACGAGCGCCTTGCCATCAACGAAGACGTGCTTTTTAACATACAATTTTTACAGATTACCCCTGCCATTTTCTGCCTCCATGGTGTATACTATAAACAGTACGATACCGAGGCCGGCAGTCTGTCGCGCCGCCTGCGGGGCGATTTGCTGGACGCCGAGCGGATCACCCGCCCGGCACTTGCAGCGCTTTTGCAGCAAAACGGCCTTGATCCCGCGCCCTATGCACGGACAAGCCGCCTGCGCGCCTGCCTGAATCAGTACGGCCTTTTGACCGGCTGCAAGGGGGATTTATCGTTCGCCAAGCGGCGGGCGCTGTTTGCGGAGATTCTGGCCGAGCCCGACGCTCGCGCGGCACTGCAGACCCGGCTTCGAAATGATCCGAACCGCCTGCTCGCCATCCCCTACCGCATCGGCGTGATCTTGCGCTGGCCGGGGCTGCTGGCGGGGTATACGCTCCTCAAGCAAGGGCTTCTGTAATGCGGGTGGATATAGAATGCGCCCGTGGTCGTTCCCGGCAAAGTAAACATATAAAAGGAAAACACTATGTCTGACCATCCCAAAATCAGCATTATCTCGACGGTGTACAACACGGGGGCCTACCTGCGCCCGGCTGTCGAGAGCATCCTTGCGCAGACATTCACGGATTTCGAGCTGCTGCTCGTCGACGACGGCAGCAACGACGGCTCGGCGGAGGTCTGCGACGTGCTGGCCGCACAGGATGCCCGCATCCGAGTGTTCCACCAGCCGAACGGCGGCCCCGCCCACGCCCGCAATACCGGGCTGGACAACGCGCGGGGCGAGTACATCGGCTTCGTCGACTCGGACGATCTGATCGAGCCGACGATGTACGCCACCCTGTACGACGCCGTGCAGGCGGACGGCGTGCGGCTGGCGGCCTGCGCCGGGGACTGCATCGACGCCGACGGCAAGCCCATCGCCGGGCGGCAGGTCACGATCCGCGAAGGCGGCGTGCGCGACGCGCAGGAGCTGCTGCTGGAAGCGTTCCAGACCGGCGGCTTCTACGGGCCTTTAAGCTGGAACAAGCTGTTCGACGCGCGGCTTTTCCGCGAGAAGGGCATCCACTACGATGAGACGATGCTTTTCGGCGACGACGCCAGCGTTTTGCACCGCGTATTTGAGGGCGAGCGCTGCAACTGCCTGACCGATGTGCTCTACCACTACCGCACCCGCGCGGGGCAGATCACGACGGCGGGCTTTCCACCGCGCAAGACCGACGATTTGCGGATGTACTGGGAGTGGCTGCAATATTTTTCTGCCCGGACGGGGCGCGAGGAATATTACGATTGGGCGGTCGTGCGGTACTGGAAAAATTTCTACCAGTTCTGGTGCCAGTCCGATGCGGCTGGCAATCTGGAGGAACTGAAGCCAAAATTTATGGCGCACAAAAAACATCTGGACGCCATTTTGCCGGACATATTGCACAGCAAATATCTGCCCCTTGGCGAAAAGCTGCGGGCGGCTGCGTTCTGTGCCAGCCCGGCATTGACCTACGGCGCGGCTGCCGCGTGGGGTCGTTTTCATGAGAGGAAGGGAAAATAAGCGATGGAACATATTGCAATCAGCGTGATCGTTCCGATTTACAACACGAAGCCCTATCTGGCCGAGTGCATCGACAGCATTCTGGCGCAGAAGCTCAACGTGCCGATGGAGGTGCTGCTCATCGACGACGGCTCCACCGACGGCTGCGCCGAGATCTGCGACAAATACGCCGCGCGGGACGACCGCGTACAGGTCATCCATCAGGAAAATCAGGGTCTGTCCGCCGCGCGCAACGCGGGCATCGACGCGGCGAAGGGACGCTATTATTCCTTCATCGACTCGGATGATGTAGTGCTGCCGCGTTTTTTGCAGACGCTGTACGACGCCTGCGAGAAGCACGACGCCTACATGGCGCTCTGCTCGGTCGAGGATGTGCAGGAGAACGGCAAGAGTTGCGACCCCGCCTACTTCACCCGCCCCACGCAGGAGGGCGTCTTCTGCGGCAAAGACCTGCTGAACGAGTTTTACACCCCCTACGGCACGGTCTACACCGTCGCGTGGAACAAACTGTACCGCGCCGAGGTCTGGAAGCTGCTGCACTACCCTGAAGGCCGCCTGCACGAGGATGACTTTGTCGCGCACCGGCTGTTCTGGCGCTGCGACAAGGTTGTCTGCGTCGACAAGGCGTTGTACCACTACCGCCTGCGCAACGGCAGCATCTGCCGCACGACGATCAGGCCGGAGGCGTTCGACGCCGTAGACGGTCTGGCCGACCGCTACCGCTTCTATGTCGAGAACCGCGCCGACCGCGCCGTTGTTGACGCTGCCTATGCGGCGTGCTGGCGGCGGTATCTGTTCCTGTGCGCGAAGGTGCGTCAGAACCCGACGCCGGAGCTGGTGAAAGCCATCAGCAAGGAGCAGTTCTTGATGCAGGGGCTCATCAGCTATCTGCCGAACTGCCGCCACATGAAGATGACCGAAAAGCTCAGCGCCGCCCGCTGGGCGATGATGAGCGCCCAGAGTTTGTGCCCGATTAAATAAGCTCGCGATAACCGTCGCGCTGCACGGGCGCACACATAGGTGCGCCCCTACGTGTAGGGGTCGGCGTCCTCGACGACCCGAAAAGTTCACGCTGCCGCAAATTTGCGGCGGGCGAACAATGTTCGCCCCTACATCCACAAAATAAGGAGCTGCCCACTTGCCACTGCTGAAGTCTGACAAAGAAAGACGCCCCCGCGTGCTGCTGGTACCGCCGCCGGATCTGCCGGTGCCTGCGGTGCAGGGCGGCGCGGTTGAAACGCTGCTGACCCACCTTATCCACGAGAACGAGAAGCAGGGTCAGCTGGAGCTTTTGTGTGCCAGTGTGCCCGACGACGCCGCCCGCCGCGCAGCCGCCGGTTGGCAGCACACCAAAATGCTGTACGTCCCGCGCCCCAACGGCCACCGCCGCTATTGGCCGATGGTCTTTCTGGAGCGCTGCGTCGGCATCGCCGCGCCCTACGACCCATGGTATCAGAAGGTGCAGCTCGCCCTTGCGCTGGAGCTGCCGCCGCCCGACCTCATCGTGGCCGAGGGCGGCAACCTGACCCAGTGCAGCGCCATCAGCCGCATGTACGGCCGCAGGCGCTGCCTTGCTCATCTGCACGGCCAGACGACCTGCACCCCCGTGATGGACGACATCTATGGCGGCGTGCTGGCGCTGAGCGATTTCATCCGCGAGGACTACCTAAAATCCAGTGCGCTCGACCCGCAGCGCGCTTACATCCTGCACAACTGCATCGACACCCACCGCTTCCACCCCGGCGCACCGTCCAAGGCGCTGCGCGCCCAGCTGGGCTTTGCCGAGGACGACTTTGTCGTGCTGTACTGCGGCCGCCTTGACCCAGACAAGGGCATCCACAAATTGATGGAGGCCATTGCGTCGCTGCCTGTTCCCAAAATCAAGCTGCTGATCGTGGGCAGCCCCTTCTTCGCCCGCACCCAGCAGAGCACCTTCCAGCGCAAATTGGAGCAGCAGGCCAAGTCTCTCGGCGACCGGGTGCAGTTTACCGGCTATATCCCGAACGAAGACCTGCCCGATTATTACCGGCTGGCCGACCTCTGCTGCGTGCCGACGCTCGTCGAGGAGGCTGCCGGTCTTGTCGCGGTCGAAGCGATGGCCTGCGGCCGCCCCGTGCTGGCGACCCGCAGCGGCGGCATGCCCGAATATCTGAAGGGCAGTCAGGCTGTGCTGGTCGAGCGCGGCGAGACCGTGACCGCCCAGCTGGCGTGGAGCATCCGCATGCTGTACGAGCACCCCGCCCTCTGCGCCGAGATGGGTGCGGCGGGAGCGCAGCGCGCGAAGGCGTTCTCGACCGAACACTACTACGAGGATTTTGTGCGCATCGTGCACGACATGACCGACAACGGAGGTATCCTATGAGCCGACCTGCCATCACGGTGATCGTCCCGGTATACAAGGCGATGGCCACGCTGGAACGCTGCATCGAGAGCATCGTTACCCAGAAGGTCGAGGGCGGGCTGGCCTGCATCCTCGTCGACGACGGCAGCCCCGACGACAGCGGCCAGCTGTGCGACGCCTGGGCGCAGATGGACAGCCGCATCCGGGTCATCCATCAGGATGACCGGGGCGTTTCCGGCGCACGCAACAGCGGGCTGGCTGCGGCGGACAGCGACTACATCGTTTTTTTGGATTCCGACGATGCGCTGCGCCCCGGCGCACTGCAGGTCGCACTGGACGCGCAAAACGCCGCACCGGACAGCTTCGTCTGCTGGCATTACACGACCGACGAGAAGGACACCGCGCCCGTCACCGCTGCCGCCGAGCGCCGCCCGCAAACCGCGCTGGCGCGGATGTGGCTCGACTGCCTGCTGGCGATGCCGTGGAATAAGCTCTACCGCGCCGAGTTGGCACAGCAGCTGAAGTTTGACGTCCAGTATACTTTGGGCGAAGATTTACAATTTGTATTAGATTATATCGTCCTGCTGGGGACGCAGACGCCGGAATTTTGCTACACGGTGCTCGCCGCGCCGCTGACCTTCTACGATTGCAGCCGCACGGGGACGCTGTCGACGAAGTATCACGCGGACTATTGCCGCGTCTGGCCGAAGCATTTCGCCAAGCTGAATCAGGCCTGCCACGCGGTAGCCTGCCCGCCGGAGGATATGCGCCCGCTGCATCGCGCCGAGCTGACGGTTTTTGCCGAGGGTGTCGCCGACATCATGCGCCGCGACCCTGCCAAGCGCCGCCGTGTGCGGCACGACAAGGCCGTCGCTGCCCTGCGCAGCCCGTGGCTGGCGGCGCTTTTGGAGCGGATGCGGCTGGAAGGCTGCTACAGCGCCTACTACCTGCCCTGCCGCTGGCGCAGTGTGCGGCTGATCTGCGCACTGGACAACGCCAAGCGCGAGGGCAAACCGCTGTACGGCAAGCTCGACTGGGCGGGATATTACCTGCTGGGCGGGAAACTGAAACGGAATTGAGATAGGATGATTCTAAGTCCGCCGCGAGAGATCGCGGCGGACTTTTTTGCACCATTCATCCATCCATCGCGCAAAAATCCATACAAAATTTTGTACTTTTTACTGTAAATCGCGGATTTGTTGGGGCATATCGCAAATTTCGTCCTTTTTGGAAACGTTTCCTATTGACTTTGTTAATTATTTGTCTTACAATAGTTTCAATGCGAAGCACCGCATCCTGTTACAATGCAATGAAGAAGGCTTTTGTATGGATAAGAAACTCATCCTCGTCACTTCCCCGCCCGCCTGCGGCAAGACATTCGTCGCCAAGGCGCTGGCGAAAAAACTGCACCACGTCGTCTATCTCGACAAGGACACCCTGATCGTCCTGTCGAAGCAGATCTTCAAGGTTGCCGGGCAGCCCTATGACCGCAGCAGCGATTTCTTCCAGAAGAACATCCGAGATTACGAGTATGACTGCGTGCTGGCGCTGGCGATGGAGGCGCTGGACTACGACGACGTCGTGCTCATCAACGCACCTTTCACGCAGGAGGTGCGCGACGATGCGTTCATGGCCGACCTGAAGGCCAAGCTGGCAGAAAAGGGCGCGACGCTGGCTGTCATCTGGGTCGAAACGTCGCCGGAGGTCGTGCATCAGCGGATGATCGACCGCAACTCTGACCGCGACACATGGAAGCTGACCCATTGGGACGAGTACATTCAGGGCTGCAACTTCGCCATCCCGCAGAACCTTGCCGACCCGAAGCACAAAGACAACCTGATTCTCTTCAAAAACAACAACGATGTAGAATTTGACGAATCCATTAAAAAATGTGTCGCAATCCTTGAAGATTCCCTCGGTGATTGAGCCGCAAGGCTTGATTCTTCTGCAAAGATACGGTAAAATTGTGGTAAGTATTTACGCAGAAGAAAGGACGTTTTCATGGGAATTGTAGTGATCGGCGCTGTTTTTGTCGACATCAAGGGGTATCCACTTTCAGCTTATATCCCCGGCGGCCGCAACGCAGGCCGCGTCGAGCAGGTACACGGCGGCGTCAGCCGCAACGTGGTCGAGGACATCGCCAATGTGGAGCTGCGCCCCACCTTTGTCAGCCTTGTGGACGACACCGGCTCCGGGCAGGACGTCATCGACAAGCTGGCCGCACACAAGGTAAACACGAAATACATTCAACGTGTGCATGACGGCATGGGCACGTGGCTGGCAGTTTTTGACAATGACGGCGACGTCTGCGCCGCCATTTCGAAGCGGCCGGACACCCGCCCGCTGACCACGCTGCTGGAAGAAAAGGGCGACGAGATTTTTGCCGCCTGCGACAGCATTGCACTGGAGCTTGATCTTGAAAAGGAGACGGTCAAGCAGACGCTGCGTTGCGCCAAAAAGTACGGCAAAAAGGTGTATGCCGTCATTTCCAACATGAGCATTGCCATGGAGCGCCGCGACTTTTTGCAGCAGATCGACTGCTTCGTCTGCAACCAGCAGGAGGCCGGGATGCTCTTCTCGGACGATTACGACCACCTGAACCCCGACGAGATGTGCCGCGTGCTGGCCGGCAACGTCCGCAGCGCGAATATCCCTTGTATGGTCGTCACGATGGGCGACCAAGGCGCCGTCTTTGCCCGCGCCAACGGCGAGAGCGGTGTTGTGCCCGCCAAGAAGGTCGACGTCATCGACACGACCGGCGCAGGCGACGCGTTCTTCGCGGGGACGGTCATCGGCCTGACCTACGGCAAAGGGCTGGCGGATTCCTGCGAGATCGGCAGTCGGTTGGCTGCGTCGGTCATCTGCACGAAGGAGAACGTCTGCCCCCGTTTCCGCCCGCTGGAATTCGGGTTGGATATTCCGGTGGTCGATTAAAATTTTATAGCCTTTGTAGACACGGTTCTGCGGGCGGATATGGAATCCGCCCCTACGTGTAGGGGTCGATGCTCGTCATCGACCCGGAGATTTTGCGGCAGCGTCAATATGCCACGGGCGGAGCAGAGCCCCGCCCCCGCTCCACCGTAGAGCGGCCAGTCCTCTGGCCGCCGAGGACGCCGACCCCCACAATCGAATACATTCAAAAAGAGAAGCCTCCCGGCGTTTCCGTCGGGAGGCTTCTCCGCTTATTATGGAAAGGATACTTGAGAAAGGCAGATTATGCGCGGTACTCCGCAGGCAGCTGGTCGATGGTGACGTACTTTTCCATCGCTTCCTCCAGCTTCATGCCGTTCGCCACGGCGTCGCGGCGGCAGGCATTGACGGCCTGGATCTCCTTCATCTTTTCGCCGGTCAGGGCATAGCCCTTCATGGCGATGAGCGTGGCCGCCCAAGCGACCATCGGGATGACGCAGAACAGAACGATAACGACCACATTCATGCCGGTGGTGTACGGGTCGTACTGGGTGGGCAGGCTCTCCAGACCGATGAACGTGACGGCAATGCCGACGACGGTGGCGGACAGGCTGGAAACGAGCTTATCCACCAGGCTGAACAGCGT
>CAKSUQ010000015.1 GCA_934502625.1 uncultured Gemmiger sp. | reverse complement strand
ATGGAGATCGAACGCCCCAAGATCGAAACGGCTGCCCTTTCCCCGGATGGCCGTTACGGTAAGTTCGTTGTCGAGCCGCTGGAGCGCGGCTTCGGCACGACTTTGGGCAACAGCTTGCGTCGCGTGCTTCTGTCCTCTCTGCCCGGTGTGGCTGTCACCAGCGTCAAGATCGACGGCGTGGTGCACGAGTTCACCACCATCGAGGGCGTGCGCGAGGACGTCACCGAGATCGTCCTGAACCTCAAAGGCGTCGCCGCTAAGATCTACGGCGAAAGCCCCAAGACCGTCCGCGTCGAGGCCGTCGGTCCCTGCGAAGTCACCGCCGGCACCATCAAGGGCGGCGATGATCTGGAGATCCTGAACCCGGAATGGCACATTGCCACGCTGGGCGACGGTGCCAAGCTGGTCATGGAGCTGACCTTTGACAAAGGCCGCGGCTATGTCCCTGCTGAGAAAAACAAGCAGGCGCTGATCGAGAAGAACGACATCAGCACCCTGCCCGTGGACAGCATTTATACCCCCGTCCTCAAGGTCAACTACACGGTCGATCATACCCGTGTAGGCCAGATCACCGACTTCGATAAGCTGATTATGGAAGTCTGGACTGACGGCACCTGCAATGCGCAGGAGGCTTTGAGCTTGGCGGCTCGCGTACTGACCGAGCACCTGAACCTGTTCGTGAACCTCTGCGATGAGACCGGCGAGACCGAGATCATGGTGGATAACGACGATCAGGGTCGTGAGAAGGCACTTGAGATGACGATTGAAGAGCTGGATCTGAGCGTCCGTTCCTTCAACTGCCTCAAGCGCGCCGGCATCAACACTGTCGGTGACCTCATCGGTAAGAGCGAGGACGAGATGATGAAGGTCCGCAATCTGGGCCGCAAGTCTCTCGAAGAGGTCATGGCAAAGCTGGACAGCCTTGGTTTCTCTCTGACCAAGGACGACGAAAACTAACCCCCCGCGACACGCGGATTCTATTGATAAGGAGTGAATCGAAATGCCCGGTACCCGTAAACTCGGTCGTGCCACCGACAGCCGCAACGCTATGCTGCGCGCTATGGTGACCTACCTGTTTGAGAACGGCAAGATCGAGACCACCGTTACCCGCGCCAAGGAAGTTCGTTCCATGGCCGAGAAGATGGTCACCCTCGGTAAGCAGGACGATCTGCACGCAAAGCGTCAGGTCTTCTCCTACATCACCAAGGAAGACGTTGCCAAGAAGGTCATTGATGAGATCGGCCCGAAGTACGCTGACCGCAACGGCGGCTACACCCGCATCTACAAGACCGGCCCTCGTCGCGGCGACGCCGCCGAGATGGCTATCATCGAGTTGGTTTGATTTTAAGCTGATTTGATAAGGAAACACCGCTTGCCCGGAAGGGCAGGCGGTGTTTTTTTGTATGGTATGACGGTGTTGAATCTTGTCCTGTAGGGGCGAGCATTGCTCGCCCGCGGAACCTTGCAGTTGCTACCCCTTTGCCCTTTGGCTCCGTAGGGGCGGATTCCATATCCGCCCGTGCGGGTTTCCCATCGCTGTCACATGAAAAATGCACCGCGCAGTAGGGGCCGGGCATGCCCGGCCCGGGGCGGTCTCTCAATTACGCATTTTCGTCGTCCAACAGTCGGTATGCATTTTCAACAATAGCGGCCATCCGCTCGGCCTGTGTCGGTGTCAAGTGCGACATGACATCCAGCACATGCTGGACGGACGCGTTGCGCGGATCATCCGGGGTCTGTTCCTCACCGGATTGCGTTAAGATCAATTCTGTAAGTGTGATGTCTAGCCCATTGCAGATACGTTGCAGCGTATTAACTGTCGGACAGCGCATTCCACGTTCTACATGGCCGAGAAACGCCGGGTTCATATCACAGTTCAGCGCCAGTGTCTCTTGACTCATTCCGCGCTTCAAACGCAGATACCGAATTTTCGCGCCAATCTCCTGCGCAATTTGCGTACTCTCAGCCATGGTTTTCTCCTACTTAATGATAGTATACAAATAACTTTATAGTGATTTGTACGCAACGGCAATTTACAATAAGTAGTGAATGTGCTATCATATAATATAGAATAACAAAAAGGGGAATGTGGAAATGGAAATACTGTATAATATATTTATGGTAGTGTGGGTAATATCAATCGTTATCGAATTAGCTGTGTTCTATTCGATGTTCCATAAGCGCCACGAAGGGGAAACTGTGTATTATACGGGATCCTACCTGAACATGAAAGCCGCTATTGCGAAAAAGGACTTTCTGGATGCGATGGCAGTAACGATTCCGATCAATATTGCAGTCATTTTTGTTGTTTGGCTTATGGTTACCTATGTAGTTACTATTCTTTTGCATATCTTGAATTTTATACTCATCCTTACCAAATGGGGCTTCTTGATCGGTGGATTTTTGGTGCTGGCCATTGGTGTCTGTACTTATTTTTCAAGCTGGGATAAAGCAAAGAAAACAGAATCCGCCTGGGACCCGACCTATCCGCCGTTGGCTGGCATGGACGAAGCCCTTAAGCATCAGGATGCAGACAAGAAAAAGGATATTCCGGAACCTGACGAGTTGGCAAAGCGGCAGACGGCATTAACCGAAGCGCTTGCTAAAAAAGAGCGTGGCGAGACACTGGACGACGCCGAAAAAAATCTGTTGGAGGCCTACCCTGACGGGATAATACCCGAGGTAAAGGGCGAAACGACCGAGGAAGAACGTAAGCTACTTGCTGATAACCCAGAAGCGCAGGAAAAGGCGAAAGAATATTACGACGCCCGGCAGCAGGTAGAAGATTCTAAGGGCTTTATGATTCTGGCCGTCATTCTGATTGTGCTGGGATTCTTGGCATCTGCTTTACAGAATAAGGTGGCAACGGCGCTCAACCCGGATGTAGCACAACCCGAGACGACGAACACGGAAACGGCGCACACCGACGACGCTACCAGCTATGAAACGGTTGAACCTACGCCCGAACCGACTATAGCACCGACCTCCACTCCGGCCCCGGCAGCAACCCCGAAACCGACACAGGAACCAACGCCTGAACCGGCGGAAACTCCTGCGGGGGAATCATACGATGCAATTCCGACAGAAATCCCGTACAAGGAGACGCAGTGGACGGATTACGGTGCTGAGACAGTTTACGGCACATATTAC
Source organism: uncultured Gemmiger sp. (assembly GCA_934502625.1). Classification (GTDB taxonomy): domain Bacteria; phylum Bacillota; class Clostridia; order Oscillospirales; family Ruminococcaceae; genus Gemmiger. The sequence continues at coordinate 50,923 of CAKSUQ010000015.1, read as the reverse complement.
TGGGTTGATAATGTGCTGACCCCCGAGGAAATAGGGGAGACGCGCGCCCCATGGTGCGTGGACGCGGAACCTGCTCTCAATGTACGCGGCGGCCCCGGCACGGAGTATGACAAGATCGGGAGCATACCGTATGGAACCTGGATCGGGCAGGTTACCTCTTTTGACATGGAGTCCGAGTGGGTCTATGTGGAGTACACATCGGAGGATGATGGCCAGTTGCATTACGGCTGGGTAACAAAAGAGCATCTGACGCCGGGTTATTAAAACAACAAAAGGGGAGAACGGGGAACTGCTCTCCTTTTTTGTTGTGGAAAAGGGAGAACGCGCAAAGCCCCTCCGGCCATCGCTGCGCTCGGCCACCTCCCCACGCTGTGGGGAGGCTTTTTGGCCCTGCGGGAGAGGGAAAAATGATGCGGCAGGGGGGCGGCATCCTCGGCATCCCGTCAGTGTGTGCCTGCCGCGAGGTCTTTTTTATTCCTTCTTTGCAAAGAAGGAACCGAAGAAATTCTAAATTGTTAGATAAAAACACGTTTTTACACAAATTTGACGGTACACCCTTTGCGTATCCAGCATATCTATGCTATAATAGCTAAAATGTGTATTTTTGCACATAAATAAAGCATAGAAAGAGTTGATAGTTCTCCCATGGACGATGGCAGTACATTCATGATCGTCGCACTGATACTTCTGGTCGGTTTATCCGCGTTTTTCTCAGCGGCGGAAACAGCGTACAATTCGCTGAACGAGATCCGCCTCAAGAGCAAGGCCGACGACGGTGACGAGAAAGCCGCCCGCACACTGGCGCTGGTCGAGCGCTATGACAGTCTGCTCAGCACGATTCTGATCGGAAACAACATTGTAAACATCGGTGCGTCCTCTCTTGCCACCGTGCTGTTTACCCGCCTTGTGGGCGGCGTTTACGGCCCCACCGTCTCGACGATCGTCATGACCCTGTTGGTGCTGACCTTCGGCGAGATCACCCCCAAGAGCATGGCGAAGGAAATGCCCGAATCGCTGGCGATGGCCTTTGCCCCGGTGCTCACAGCGCTGGTGACGATCTTCACCCCGCTGAACGCCCTGTTCGGCGCGTGGAAAAACTTCCTTGCCAAGCGGTTCAGCACCGGCGAGAAGGACACCATCACCGAGGGCGAGCTCGTCACGATGGTCAGCGAAGCCGAAAAGGACGGCGAACTGACGAACCGCGAGAGTGAGCTGATCCGCAGCGCCATCGAGTTTGATGACGTCGAGGCGCAGGACGTGCTGACCCCCCGCGTGGATGTAGTGGCTGTCGAGGATGATACCCCGATGGACGAAGTCGCCGAGCGCTTCGCCGAGAGCGGCTACTCGCGCCTGCCGGTCTACCACGACACGATCGATAACATCATCGGTGTCGTACACGAAAAAGATTGCTTTGCCGCGCTGCAAAAACACGATAAAAATGTCAAGCTGGAAGACCTCATCGGCCCCACGCTCTACACCACGAGCGTGACCCAGATTTCCGCGCTGCTGCGCACCCTGCGCGAGAGCAAGCACCACATGGCCGTCGTCGTCGACGAGTACGGCGGCACGGCGGGCATCATCACGCTGGAGGATATTCTGGAGGAACTGGTCGGCGAGATTTGGGACGAACACGACGACGTCGTCGAGGACATCCGCCAGCAGTCCGATGGCAGCTGGCTGGTCTCCGGCAGCGCCAGCGTCGACGATACCGCCGACGAGCTGGGCATCAAAGAGGACGGGGACATCGACGCGGTCGCCATCGGCGGCCTTGTGCAGGAGAAGCTCAGCCGTCTGCCGAAGGTGGGCGATAAGTTCATCTGGGGGGACTTCGACGGCACCGTCACCCGCGCTACCAACCGCCGTGTGCAGGAAGTCCGCCTGACCCCCCGCAAAGTTCAGGACGAGGACGAAAAGTAAAATAACAAAGGCTTCCGCCGAAATTTCGGTGGAAGCCTTTTTAGAATTCAGAAATTTATTCGCGGCACAGCAGCATATCGCGAATGGAATAAGCGGAAGTAAAGCAATCAGGGAGAAGAATACTTACAAAGCTGTGCCGGGAGTCAAAAGGTGTTATAACGAAGTCCGGCTCTTTAAGGGAAGGAACAGCTTTATCAGCGGGAAAAATATCGTTTGAACCGGGGAAAATGCTAGATGGTACAATGTATTTGAAAATATAAACATTTTGCTCATGATGAGAAGCTTTTGATTGGCAGGACGCGTATCCCTTAAGATCTGGAACAAAATAGTTGAGCGCCAAGGAGGATTCGTTTATCATAGACGGACATTTCGGCAAATAATTTATCGTAAGCATTGTCGTATCAAAGAATTTTTGTAATTGCATGAGGGTGCCCCCTTTTTTTATATTTATTTCCCTTTTCGGGATCAACTCAAGTATAGCAAGGTGAAGCGAGAAAGTCTAGGGGACAAATTGAACGAAGAAAATAAAAAATCCGGCTAAAAGTTCTACGGACAAATCCCGACGATTCCATTTGCAAACTTTTTGTAAAATTCGACAGAAATTTTTGTTAGTCGCGGCTGACACAATGTTTAAAGTGCGGAAAATGTCGGATTTGCTGAAATTCTTGCCTTGCAGGGCTGATTTTATCCATCCACTGTGCTACAATACTAATAAATGGGGCATTGCGGCGCGCCGCGCCCCAGATGCAAGAGACAACACAAGATGGAAGTAAGGAGTATCAGTAATGGCTGAACAGAATCTTGGCCCGCGTGATTTCTTCGCGAAGGAGGATGCGATCGCCGATCTCGGCCTGATCGCCTGCCCCGGCGCGGAGGAACTTTGCAAACTCGTTGATAGTCACCTTGTCCGCTGGGCGCGTGAGGTCGGCAACATGAATGTCGACACCTTCATCATCCCGTCCGACTGCCCGCGTTTCCAATCCGGCGACGCCAAGGGTCTTGTCAAGGCCTCTACCCGCGGCGACGACCTGTATATCTTCGTCGATCCGGGCAACTACAGCGTTACCTACCAGCTGTTCGGCTACGAGAACCACCTCTCCCCGGACGACCACTTCCAGAACCTGATGCGTCTGATTCAGGCCGTCGCCGGCCGTGCCCACCGCATCAGCGTCATCATGCCCAGCCTGTACGGCGGCCGCCAGCATCGCCGCGTCAGCCGCGAGAGTCTGGACTGTGCATTCGCGCTGCAGCAGCTGCGTGACGTCGGTGTCAAGAACATCATCACCTTCGACGCCCATGACCCCCGCGTCATGAACGCCGTGCCCACCATGAGCTTCGACAATGTCATGCCTACCTATCAGGTGCTCAAGTGCCTGCTGCACCATGTGCCGGACGTTTCCTTCCACAAGGACAACTTCATGATCGTCTCCCCGGACGAGGGCGCGATGAACCGCAACATGTACTATTCCAGCGTGCTGGGCTGCAATCTGGGCATGTTCTACAAGCGCCGCGATTACAGCCGCATCGTCAACGGCCGCAACCCCATCGTCGCGCACGAGTATCTGGGCGAGAGCGTTGAAGGCAAGGACGTCTTCATCGCCGACGACATCATCGCCTCCGGCGAGTCCATGCTGGACATCGCCTACGAGCTGAAGATGCGCGGTGCCCGCAACATCTTCACCTGCTGCACCTTCCCGCTGTTCACCGCCGGTCTGGACAAGTTCGACAAGGCCTACAACGACGGCATCATCAAGGCCGTTCTGGGCACGAACCTGACCTACCGCAAGCCGGAACTGCTGGAGCGCGAGTGGTACTACGACGTCGACGTCTCGAAGTACACCGCCTACTTCATCGCGGCCATCAACCACGACAAGAGCGTTTCTTCCATCATCGACCCGATGACGAAGATCCGCGCCCTGCTGGATAAGCACGGCATCCCGATGGGCGGCCAGCAGTAAGCGCTTCGCGCTTCAAAGAAGGGGTTCGCCGCTTGTGGCGGTTACCCTCCCTCTCACGTTTTGCTTCGGCTCGCTTCGGCGAGCCGAATTTTGTTGCAGGAACACAGCGTTTCGTATATAATGAGGATAGATTATTAGCAGGGGAGAGATATTTATGCTGCCGATCGAACAGCTGCAAGAACTTGTCAAAGGCAAAAAAATCGCTTTTATCGGTGCAGGCGTCAGCCACAAGCGCTGCATTGAGCAGTTTGTCGAGCTGGGCGCGCAGGTCACGCTCTGCGACCAGAAAAAGAGCCTGGACGACTTCGGTGACTACGCCGACACGCTGCGCCGCCTGAAGGTGAATTTGAGCCTGGGCGAGCATTACACCGACGGCTTCGCCGGGCAGGACATCATCATGCGCACGCCGGGCTACGAATACTACAAGCCCGAACTGCAGGCCGCGCTGCAGGCCGGCGCAATGGTCACAAGCGAGGTGGAGCTTTTCTTTGAGTTCTGCCCCTGCGAGATCGTGGCCGTGACCGGCTCCGACGGCAAGACCACCACGACGACGCTGATCTCCAAGATGTTCGAGGCTGCGGGCCGCCGGGTGTTCCTGGGCGGCAACATCGGCGCGGCGCTGCTGCCCCAGCTGGCCGACGTGACCCCCGACGCCGTGGCCGTCGTCGAGCTGTCCAGCTTCCAGCTCATCAGCATGCGCCGCAGCCCGAAGGTGGCCGTGGTCACGAACGTGACCCCGAACCACCTCGACCACCACAAGGATATGCAGGAGTACATCGACGCCAAGCGCAACATTCTGCTGTGGCAGGTGCCGCCCTGCCGCGCCGTGCTGGGCTTTGAGAACGACATCTCCCGCAGCATGGAGAGCGACTGCAAGGGCGAGCAGGTCTGGTTTACCCGCCTGCACGAGACCGACAAGGGCGCGTTCCTGCGCGAGAGCGACGACACGCTCTGCTACGCCGAAAACGGCGTTGTGACGCCCATCCTGCCCCGCAAGGATATTAAACTGCGCGGCCTGCACAATGTGGAAAACCTGTTGGCGGCCTGTGCGGCGGTCTGGGGACGTGTGCCTGTCGAGGCCATGCGTCAGGTCGGCTCGACCTTCACCGGCGTCGAGCACCGCATCGAGCCCGTTCGCACGCTGGACGGTGTGACCTACTACAACGATTCCATTGCGTCCAGCCCGACACGCACGATTGCGGGGCTGCGCAGCTTTGACCAGAAGATCATCCTGATCGCGGGCGGCTACGACAAGAAGATTCCCTATGAGCCGCTTGCACCGGAGATTCTGGCGCACGTCAAGACGCTGGTGCTGATGGGCGCGACCGGCCCCCGCATCGAGAAGGCTGTCCGCGAGTGCGCGGGCTTTGCCGAGAGCGACCTGACGATCCTGCACGCCGACAGTATGCAGCACGCCGTCGAGCTGGCGCGCGGTGCCGCCCAGCCCGGAGACGTTGTCAGCCTCTCGCCCGCCTCCGCGTCGTTTGACCTCTACCCGAATTTTGAGGTACGCGGGCGGGATTACAAGAATATTGTGAACGCACTGAAATGATTCAATCCGCCGCCGCCCCTGTGCTTCAAACCGAATACCTCTGCCGCATCGCCGGAAAGCCTTATTTTGAGGCCGTTCTCGGCACGCACCTGCGTCTCTTCGCGCAGCACCCTGCAAGCGGGTGGTCGTTTTACCTGCTGCCCGGCTCGGCGGTGCTGGAGCTGCGCGGCGGGTCAGCGGTGCTATGTGGTGAACTGCCCGGCGGGGAAGCAGGGGAGGACGCTCGCGAGGAGCTGAACGGCCTTCTCCGATTTCTCCACGCCGACACCCTGCGCACCGAGCGCCCGCTGGCGCTCGACCACTGGCAGCCCGCCGCGCCGTTGACACTCTGGGAACTGTCGCACGGCCGCGCACTGCCGCTGCCGCCCGCATACCCGGCGGAGCTGGTGCGGGACACAGCGCCCTCTATGCTGCCGGTCAGCCGTCTGGTCTTTGCCGAGAATGACGCCGAGGCCGATGAGTTCTACTCCACGGCCTGCACGGCGCTGGCGCACGGCATCGGAGCGTGCCGCGCCCTGCTGCAGGATGGCTGCCCCGTCTGCACGGTGGGCTGCTATGAGCAGAGCAGCGCCGAGAGCTACATGGCCGCGGGTGTCACCGACCCCGCATGGCAGGGCAGGGGTCTGGCGCGGTGGCTCATCGTGGATTTGGCGAACGAGCTGGCCGCCGACCGCGCTGTGCGCTTCGCCTGCTTCCCAGAGCTGTGCGGCTTCTATGAACAGCTCGGCTTTTTACAAATCGGTGAAATTCAACATTATACTACAGATTGGAATATTCAATGATCGAACAGTTTTATGATCTGCGCCCTGAAGTGCTTGCGCTTGACCGCAAGACGCTTGCCCTGTGCCGCGAGCAGTTCGCCCACGTCGAGGAGATCCGTGATTACAACCAGCTGAAGATGCTGCGCGCCTTCACCGACTGCGGCGTCGAGGCGCGCCACTTCTGGGGTTCCAGTGGCTACGGCGTCTGGGACGACAGCCGCAACAAGCTGGAAGAAGTCTTTGCCCGCTGCATGGGCGCAGAAGCCGCCCTTGTGCGCCCGCAGTTCATGAGCGGCACCCACACGCTGACCGTGGCGCTGTTTGGCCTGCTGCGCACCGGCGATACGCTGCTGGCCGCCACCGGCCGCCCCTACGACACGCTGGAGGGCGTCATCGGCATCGGCGACGCGGGCAAGGGCTGCGGCACGCTGCGGGAGTTTGGCGTCCACTATGACGAGTGCCCGCTGCTGCCGGACTTCATGCCCGACTACGACCTGATCGCCGAGAAGGCCAAGACCGCGACGGTCGTGCATATCCAGCGCAGCCGCGGCTACACCCCGCGCAACGCCTTCGACCTTGCCACCATCCGGAAGGTCGCTGACGTCGCCCGCAAGGCCAATCCCAACGCGGTCATCTTCGTCGACAACTGCTACGGCGAGTTCACCCAGACGGCCGAGCCGGTCGCCTTCGGCGCGGACATTATGGCGGGCAGCTTCATCAAGAACCCCGGCGGCGGCATCACCCCCACCGGCGGCTACATCGCAGGCCGCCGCGATCTGGTGGAAAAGTGCAGCCACCGCTTCACCGCGCCGGGCATCGGCAGCGACCTCGGCTGCACGCAGGACAGCCTGCGCGACACCTTCCTCGGCTTCTACTACGCGCCGGGCGTTGTCTGCGAGGCGCTGAAGACCGCCATCTACGCCCAGTGCCTGCTGGAACTGGTGGGCGTCAACCCCGTGCCGCGCTACACCGCCGACCACAACGACATTGTGACTTGCTTTGATTCCGGCAGTGCCGCCGCGCTGACCGGCTTCTGCGCGGGCATCCAGCACAACAGCCCGGTGGACAGCTTCGCCAGCCCAGAGCCCGCCGACGAGCCGGGCTACACCGACAAGGTCGTCATGGCGTCGGGCAGCTTCACCGAGGGCAGCACGATCGAGATTTCCTGCGATGGGCCCCTGCGCGCACCCTACACCTGCTACCTGCAGGGCGGTGTGAATTTCACCGCCGGCCGCGCTGCCGTGCTGAACGCCGTGCAGAACGCGTTCTTTGCGGAATAAGAAAAAGGCTTCCCCCTCAGGGGAAGGCATTAGCTAAAAAGCGCCCGTGTATCCATTTGATACACGGGCGCTTTTACTTCCTAAACCTTAATTTTTCACGAAATCACGTACCAGTGCCTGCAGCAGGTCGTCGCGGTCGATGCGGCGGATGATGGCGCGGGCATTCTTGTAGGTCGTGATGTAGGTCGGGTCTTCCGACAGGATGTAGCCGACGAGCTGATTGATGGGGTTGTAGCCCTTCTCCTCCAGCGCACGGTACACCTGCAGCACCGCCTGCTTGATCTCCATGTCACGGTCATCACGGATGGAGAATACAGCGGTAGGTTCAGAGATCGGCATTTGAAATATCCCCCTTTGCATGGTAATCTTAGCCTTATTATACTCAAGATGCGTACAATTTGCAAGAATAAAATCCGAAAAATTTATACAGAAATGCAAAAACCGTCGACCTGCACCACAAATTTTGCTGCGCTTTGTGCAAGATTTGCGTCCCGAACACGGCGGTGCTATAATACAAGAAAAATCGACACAAAGGAGACGCACCATGAAATTTTCCGAGATGCCCTACCGGCGCCCCGACCTTGCCGCGATGCAGCAGCAGTACGCCGACCTGACCGCCCGCCTGAGCGCCGCCGCATCCTACGCGGACGCCCGCGCGGTCTTCCTCGACGAGGAAAAGCTCAACCGCCATATCGACACCCTGTTCAACCTCGCCAGCATCCGCAACACCATCGACACCCGCGACGCTTTCTACGACGGCGAGATGACCTTCTGGAATGAGGCCGCGCCGCAATTGCAGGCCTGCCAGAACGCGTGGAGCCGCGCCATGCTTGCCTCGCCCTTCCGCAAAGATTTTGCCGCCGAGTACGGCGATTTGATGTTTGTAAACGCCGAGCTGGCCGACAAGGCGTTCTCGCCCGCAATTCTCGACGAAATGGCGCAGGAAAACCAGCTTTCCACCGACTACGGCAAGCTCATCGCGTCGGCGCAGATCCCCTTCGAGGGCGGTGTCTACACGCTGAGCCAGCTGTCACCCTTCAAGAGTGACCCGGACGACGCCCGCCGCTTGGCCGCGTGGCAGGCCGAGGGGCGCTGGTACAAGGAGCATCAGGCCGAGTTCGACGGCATTTACGACAAGCTCGTCCACCTGCGGGACACGATGGGCAAAAAGCTCGGCTGCGAGGGCTACACGACGCTGGGCTACTACCGCATGGGGCGCAACTGCTATACAAAGGCGGACGTGGAGAAATTCCGCGCTGCTGTGCGCAAATACCTCGTTCCGCTGGCGGACAGCATCTACCGCGCACAGGCCAAGCGGCTGGGCAAGCAGTATCCGATGAGCTTTGCCGACAACGCCCTGATGTTCCGCAGCGGCAACCCGAAGCCCGCCGGTGACGCTGCCGCGATTCTGGCACAGGGCAGAAAATTCTACGAGGAGCTGTCGCCGGAGAGCGGCGTATTTTTCAACAAAATGCTCGACGATGGGCTGATGGATGTCCTGTCCACCCCCGGCAAGGCGGGCGGCGGCTACTGCACGATGCTGGGCGACTACGAGATGCCCTTCATCTTTGCCAATTTCAACGGCACGCAGGGCGACGTCGAGGTTGTGACCCACGAGGCCGGGCACGCCTTTGAGGCATACCTAAACCGCGACCGCATCCCGTACTCCTACGTCTGGCCGAGCATGGAGTCCTGCGAGGTACACTCGATGTCGATGGAGTTCTTCGCGTGGCCGTGGGCGGAGGGCTTCTTCGGCGCGGACGCGCGGAAGTTCCGCTACAGCCATCTGGCGGGGGCGCTGGTCTTCATCCCCTACGGCACGATGGTCGACCACTTCCAGCACATCGTCTACGAAAAGCCGGAGATGACCCCGGCGCAGCGCCACGCCGTCTGGAAGGAGCTGCTGGGCGTCTACATGCCGTGGATGCGGCTGGACGGCGAGATCCCCTTCTACGCCGAGGGCGAGGGCTGGCAGCGGCAGATGCACATTTACCAAAGCCCGTTTTACTACATCGACTACTGCTTGGCGCAGACGGTCAGCCTGCAATTCTGGGCAATGCTGCAAAAAGACCGCGATGATGCGTGGGTACACTACATGGCCTACACGCGGCAGGGCGGCAGCCGGACATTCACCGAACTGCTGCAAAACGCCGGGCTGGAAAGCCCCTTTGATGAAAACTGCCTGCGCGGCGTCTGCGAGACAGCAAAGGCGTGGCTGGACGGGTATGATCTGACCGGGATCGTGTAAAGCGTTTCGCAGAAATTTGCCAGCGTTGTAGGGGGCGGCGTCCCCGACGCCCCGCAAATCCGCCGCGTTATAAATCAATACACAACAAAAACCGCCCGCAACCATACAGTTGCGGGCGGTCTTGGTGCGCCTGCAGGAACTCGAATCCTGGACCCTCTGATTAAAAGTCAGATGCTCTACCAACTGAGCTACAGGCACATTTCTGCGCTGTGGGATTCACAGCTTTACTATTATAACAGCCGCTTCAAAAATTGTCAATATCCTTTTGGAAACATTTTGCGCGGTTTTTCGCCCCGGCGGGCGGCCAGCCCCTTGCCAAACCCGGCGCGGCGCGGTATAATAAGACTTTAGTAAAAGATAAAACCGTAAAGGGGATTTGAAAATATGGAAACTTTGGGCAGCCTGCGCCGCACGAACTATTGCGGCGAGGTCAGTCTTGCGCTGGCCGGGCAGGAAATGACCGTCTGCGGCTCCATCGCGCGCGCCCGCGACAAGGGCGGCATCATCTTTGCCGACCTGCGCGATACTACCGGCATTCTGCAGCTGGTCTTCGACGAGGACACGCCGAAGGACGTTTTCGCCAAGGCCGAGAGCCTCAAGAGCGAGTATGTCGTCATCTGCCGCGGCAAGCTGCGCGAGCGCGCCGCCAAGACCGACAAGATTTCGACCGGCGATGTCGAGCTGTACGTCAGCGAGCTGCGCATCCTGAGCGAGGCGCAGACCACGCCGTTTGAGCTGCGTGACGAGATCAACGTCAACGACGACCTGCGCCTGCGCTACCGCTACCTCGACCTGCGCCGTCCCTCGATGCACGAGCCGATCGTCCTGCGCAGCAAGATCATGCAGATCATCCGCAACTATTTCTGCGAGAACCACTTCACCGAGATCGAGACGCCCACCCTCATCAAGTCCACGCCGGAGGGTGCGCGCGACTATCTGGTTCCCAGCCGCGTGCAGCCGGGGCATTTTTACGCTCTGCCCCAGAGCCCGCAGCTCTACAAGCAGATTTTGATGCTGTCCGGCTTCGACCGCTACTTCCAGCTCGCGCACTGCTACCGCGACGAAGACCTGCGCGCTGACCGCCAGCCGGAGTTCACGCAGGTCGACGAGGAGATGAGCTTTGTCTCCGAGGACGACATTATGACCCTGAACGAGGGGCTGATCAAGCGCCTGTGGAAGGAAATGCTGAACGTCGACGTCGAAACCCCGTTCTATCGTATGCCGTGGGACGAGGCCATGGGTCGCTTTGGCTCTGATAAGCCCGACACCCGCTTTGGCCTCGAAATTCAGGACGTGACCGAGGTGTTCAAGGGCACCGAGTTCAAGCCCTTCGCCGCTGTGCTGGAGGCGGGCGGCACGATCCGCGCCATCAACGCGAAGGAGCTGGCCGACAAGCTGTCCCGCAAAAACATCGACAAGCTCGGCGAGGTCGCCAAGACTTACGGCGCCAAGGGTCTGGCCTACAGCCGCCTGACCGCCGACGGCACATCTTCGAGCTTTGAAAAGTTCCTCTCCGATGCCGAGAAAACTGCCCTTTACGCCGCGCTGAACGCCGAGACTGGCGACGTGCTGCTGTTGGTCAGCGACACGGATTGGGTCAAGGCCTGTACCGCGCTGGGTCAGGTGCGTCTCGACATCGCCCGCAAGCACGGCCTGATCGATCCCGACAAGTTCAACTTCCTGTGGGTCGTCGACTTCCCGCTGTTCGAGTACAGCGAGCAGGAAGGCCGCTGGATGGCGATGCACCACCCGTTCACTCTGCCAAAGGCCGAAGACCTCGACAAGGTCGAGAGCGACCCCGGTGCCTGCCACGCCGTTGCCTACGACATTGTGCTGAACGGTGTTGAGATGGGCGGCGGCTCGATGCGCATCAACGACCCCGCGCTGCAGGATCGCATGTTCCACGCCCTCGGCTTCACCGAGGAGAAGGCGCGCGAGAGCTTCGGGTTCCTGATGGACGCCTACAAGTTTGGCGCACCGCCGCACGGCGGTATGGCCTACGGCCTTGACCGCATGGTGATGTTGATGCTGAAGAAGGACTCCATCCGTGACGTCATCGCCTTCCCGAAGGTGCAGAACGCCGGCGAGCCCATGAGCGGTGCGCCCGATGTCGTCGACGCCCAGCAGCTGAAGGATCTGAGCATTGCGCTGACGGTGGAAGAGTAAACCAAGACACAAAACAGCCCAGCCGTGGAATTGCGGCTGGGCTGTTTTTCTATATCAGAATATCAATATTTCGGCTTCGGCTCGTTATCCGGCTTCACCGTATACTCGGCAGGTGTCGGCACGGGTTTCGGCTGCTTCGGGTGGCGCTTGCGCCAGACGCGCACCAAAAGCACAATCACGACGACCAGCAGCACGACCGGCCACAGGTAGACCAGCGCGATGATAAGCCCCTGCACAAACCCGACGAACGCGCCCCAGCCGCTGCCGAAGGCATCGGCGATGCGCTCAATGAAGGTCACGCCGGTGGGCGTCAGGACGGCGACCTCCCGCAGGTAGATGTCTACGGTGGAGTAGGTGACCTGCTGATCCATGTTGCGCAGCTGGCGGGTGTAGTTTTCCAGCTGGTACTGCACGTCGGAAAGCTGGCTCTCGATTTCCAGCAGGTCAGCGGTCGTCTCGGCCTCGTCGGCCAGTTCGTTCAGGCGGTCGCGCTGGGCTTCCAGCGCCGTCAAGCGCGCCTGCACGTCGATGTAGCTGCTCGTGATGTTCTGGGCGTTCTCGCTCAGGTTCTGCACGCTGCCGGCATCCCCGGCGGCGGCAAGGAACGAGCGATAGTTCTCCACCGGCACGCGGACGGTGAAGTTGGCGGTGCGGTCGTGGTCGCTCTCCGCGCCGTCGATGCTGCTGTATTCCAGCCAAGCGTCGTTGGCGTCGACGGCGGCGAGCAAGGTCGTGCGCGCGGCGTCGAAGTCGGTCGATTCCATCGAGAGGTCGGCGTTGTAGATGATCTTCTGGGCGTTCTCGTCAGTGGCGGCGCTGTCCGGCATCAGGCTGCTGTCCGCGCCGCCCGCCGCGTCGACGGCGTACTCGCTGTCATAAGCGGCGTTCTCGGTCTGGTAGTCGGCCTTGCCGCTGTCCGATGCGCCGCAGCCCGCCAGCAGGGCAGCGGCCGCCAGCGCGGCGGCGATACGGGTGATGCGCTTTTTCATGTTGGAGGCTCCTTTCTACATAAAGGCTTCCCCTGAGGGGGAAGCTGTCCGCGAAGCGGACTGATGAGGGGGCAAGTTTGCCTTGCTGCCTTTTTGCGGCTCGGTGTCAGGAACGCCGCCCCTCATCCGGCCTTCGGCCACCTTCCCCCAAGGGGGAAGGCATCCTGTATTTCCCTTTTCACCAATATAACACGGAAAATGTCCGCTGTGTGTTACAAACCAAATACAAAAAAACGGGATGTGTCGCATATTTGGCACATCCCACAATTTTTTACGCGATTATTCGGCTTTTTGCCCAAGCAGCTTCACGTCGTCGTTGTCGGCAAAGGCAACGGCGTTGTACCCGGCAGCTTCCAGCGTGCCGAACTGCTTGCCCAGCTTCTTCGCCTGCGGCAGCACGGTCACATCGTAGTCGGCGCGGAGACGCTCGGCCTTCGCCAGCACGGCGGCAAAATCGGCGTCCTTCAGGTAGAGAAGCGCCATCTTCGGCTTCGCGCCGGGGATCTGGTAGCCCTGCTCCAACAGAATGCCGCAGACGCGCTCGAAGCCGATGGAGAAGCCTACGGCGGGCACCTGCTGGCCGATGAACTTGCCGACCATGTTGTCGTACCGACCGCCGCCGGCCACCGCGCCGCTGAACTGCGGGCAGGTGACCTCGAAGACCATGCCGGTGTAGTAGCCCTGCCCACGCACGAGGCTGGGGGCGTAGGCAATGCCGTAGCGGCCGTTTGCGACCTTCTCGCTGGCGGCGATGACATACCGCAGGTCGGCTGTCAGCGCCTCGTCGTCGACCTTGGCGGCCACGGTGTCAAGGCTGAAATCGCCCGCACGCAGGAAGTCGTCCAGCGCCTGCACGGCCTCGGCGGCAAAGCCCTTTTCGGTCAACTCGGCCTTAACGCCGTCCGCGCCGATCTTGTCCATCTTGTCAAAGCTGATGCAGACGGAGTCGAGCTGGTCGGCGGCAAAGCCCATCTTTTCCAGCATAGCGCGCAGGATGCGGCGGTCGTTGATGTTGACAGTGAAGCCCGTGAAGCCGATTTTCAGCAGGGCGCGGGCGGTCACGTCGATCAGCTCGACCTCGGCGTTGGGGGAAGAATCGCCCAGAATGTCGATGTCGCACTGGACAAACTCGCGCAGGCGGCCTTTCTGCGGGCGCTCGGCGCGGTAGACGCGGTCGGTCTGGATGACCTTGAAGGGGGTGGGCAGCTCGTTGCGGTTGGCCGCATAGTAGCGGGACAGCGGCAGCGTCAGGTCATAGCGCAGACCCATGTCGGACAGCTGCTTTTCGTCGCCGCTTGCCAGCGCGTGTGCCAGCTTGTCGCCGCGCTTCAGGACTTTGAAAATCAGGTTCAGGTTGTCGCCGCCGTCGCTCTTGTCCAGATTCTCCATGTCCTCCAGAATGGGGGTGGAGATGCGCTGGAAACCGGCGGCGCGGTAGGTGGCCAAAATCTGGCCCTGGATATAGTCACGCAGCGCCTGCTCCCGCGGGAGCAGATCGCGCATACCCTTTAAAGGCTGTGTTTTCATGATGGTTCTCCTTATACTGTATAATGGCTTCCCCTGAGGGGGAAGCTGTCACCGCAGGTGACTGATGAGGGGCAAACTTATCGTGGCTGCCCATGAACGGGCAATAAAGGCAAGGCCGCCCCTCATCCGGCCTTCGGCCACCTTCCCCCCACGGGGGAAGGCTTTTTATTTTATATACCTTATAATGATACCTTTCCCGCCGCATTTTGTCAATCAAAACCGGGCATACTAGCTGGAAAAGGGGAGGGGATACCATGCCGAAACAAAACCGTGGGCGGTACATTCTGGCGGCGGGGGCGGCAGCGCAGCTGCTGACCGGCATCCCGGCAGCGTGGGGCGTGTTCCAAAAGCCGGTCATGCAGGGGTATGGCTTTTCCCGCGGGCAGGCAATGCTGGGCTTTGCGGTGTTGGTCGCGGCCTACGGCGTCGGCTGCGCGGTGGGCGGCCTCTTACAGGACGCGCGAGGGCCGCGCTTCGCGGGGCTGTGGGGCACGGTGCTGTTGGCGGGTGGATTCTTTGCGGCGGCGGTCGTGCCGCCCGCCAACGCCGCGATGTTCTTGGTCGTCTACAGCCTGCCCGCCGGGCTGGGCAGCGCGTTTTTAGCCCCGGCGGTGCTGGCCTGCGCGCAGAAGTGGTATCAGGGCAAAAAGGGCTGGGCGACCGGCGTGACGGGCGTCGCCATGGGCTTGTCCGGCGCGTTTTTCACACTGTTCGTCAAGGGCATCGGCGGGCGGTGGGGCATCCGGGTCTGCTTTGCCGCCCTCGGCGCGGTTATGCTCGTCGTCTGCGGCGCGGGGGCGCTGATTCTCGAAAACCCGCCCGCGTCGGCAGTCGGCAAACCCCAGCCGGGGCTGGACTACAAGCAGATGCTGCGCACACCGCAGTACAAGCTCTGCGCGGCGGCGGTGGCGCTGTCCGCACCGCCGGTACTGCTGTTCAGCCCTGAAATTTTCCAGATCGCCACCGAGCGCGGCTTGCCGGAGGCCGCTGCGCCGTTCAGTATCGTCTTCGGCTCAGCGGCCAGCGCGGCGGGGCGGATGCTGCTGCCCGCCCTCAGCGATAAGCTGGGGCGCAAGCCGGTGCTGTACGCGGTGTACGTCGGCCTTGCAGCGGGCAGCGCGTGGTTCGCGTTTGCGGGGGCGTGGTGGCTGCTGGCGGCCTATGCGGTGCTGACGTTTTTCTATTCGGGCGGCGCAGCGGTGCAGCCGTCCTTCAACAGCGATTTGTTCGGGCTGGCGCATGCGGGGGTCAACTACGGCTTCATCGCGCTGGGCATGAGCGGCGGCAGCCTTGTCAGCTATATCGGCGCGCAGGCTCTGCCCCTCGCCGCGCGGCACTGGCTGGCGGGTGTGTGCGCCATCGCGGGGCTGGTTTGTGTGAGTCTTGTAAAACCTGTGGAGAATGGTTGAAAAATTCATGGGCACGGGGTAAAATATGACAGCGGATGTAGGGGCGCACAGTGTGCGCCTGTGCAGCGCTGCGGCAGCCGGAAAGCTTCCGGGCGGATATGGAATCCGCCCCTACGCGTAGGGGTCGATGCTTGCATCGACCCGGAAAGCTGCGGCTGCCGCAAAGTTCCTGCGGGCGAACAATGTTCGCCCCTACAGAGTCTATCACACAATATTCTACTCCAAGAGGTTTTTCATCTATGACCCAAACCCAATATCTGCGGCGGCTGGCGGCGCGGTCGGCCACGGCGTTTCTGTTGGCGTCGCTCTGTGTTTTTCCGCTGTATATCGATAAATTTTCCAATCTCGGCGTCGTGAAATTCACCGGCGTCTGCACGTTGAGCTGGGCGTTCACGCTCTGGCTGGGGATGCTCGCCCTCGTCGGCGCGAAGCCCAGCCCCGACCGCCTGCCGTGGAAGACCGACCACGGCCTCCGGGCGCTGGGTGCAGTCACGGCGTCGGGCGTGGTGTCCACGGTACTGTCCCTCTCGCCGCAGGCGTCGTTCTGGGGACTGGGCGGCTACTACGGCGGCTGTATGATGGTGCTGTTCACGGCGGCGGGCTACCTTGCCGTCCGCGCATTCGCACCGCAGAAAATTTTGAACGGCCTGAGCTTCTGCGTCGGCGTCACGACGGCCATCGTCACGGTGCTGTACGTACTGAACATCTTCAACATCGACCTCATCGGGACGTATGCCGACACGGCGGTCGTCGAGCGTGCGCAGTTTTTCTCGACGCTTGGGCAGAAAAACTTTTGCTCCGGGTTCATGGCCTTCGCGCTGCCGCTGGTGTTTTACGCGTTTCTTGCCGCGCGCGGTGTGCGGCATACGGTGTTTTACGGCATCCCGGCCTTCTTCGGCGGGCTGGCGCTGGCCGTCGTCGACGCCGAGGGTCTTGCCTTGGGCATCGGCGTGGCCGTGCTGGTGCTGATCTGTCAAAAAACCTTCACGACCCGCACGCTGCGGCGGCTGGCGGTCATCGGGGCGTTCTTCTTCTTCCACGCCGGGTGGATGCAGTATATGCGCACCCACGTCTACACGCAGGGCGGCAAGCCGATGCTGGCAGCGCTGGGGCATGTAGCACAGATCGGCTTTGTGCTCTGCCTTGCCCTTTGGGCGGCGCTGCGGTTCAGCCTGCGCGGGCGGGAGGTGCCGCTGTACAAGCTGGGGCGCGCCGTGGCGGGTGTTGCCGTCGCGGGTGCGGCGGTGCTGGCCGTGCTGGCAAACTGCTGGCCGAACTTCCCCAGCCTCGGCCGGTTGGATGACCTGCTGATCTTCAACGACGATTGGGGCACCTACCGCGGCACGGCGTGGCGCATCACGGCGGAAAGCTGGCTGGCGCAGCCCCTGTGGCGCAAGCTGTTCGGCGTCGGCCCCGGTATGATGCACACAGCGGTCGCTGAATGGGCGGGCGCGGGCATCACCGACCGGATGAAGACCTTCTACGCCGCCCACAACGAGTATTTGGAGCTGCTGCTGACGACCGGCGTCGCCGGGCTGGCGGCATGGCTGTGGTTCGTGGCGGCGCATCTGCGCAAGGCCGCGCAGAACTGGCTGCGCCCCGGTGTCGCGCCGGTCACGCTGGCGCTGGTCAGCTATCTGGCACACGCGGTCATCTCGATCCGGGTGTCAATGATCTTCCCGGAGATCATGCTGCTGTTCGCGCTTTTACAGGCATTCTGCTTGCCGGAGGAGCATGAGGAACCCGCCCCGGCGGAAAAATGCCCCAAGCACGGCAAAAAGGCCAAGTCTGCCGCCCCGGCGGAGCAGCCGGGCTTGGTGCAGCTGTGGCTGCCGCCCATCGCCGCGGCCATCGTGATGATGGCCGTCTGCGGCGCGATTTCACGGGTGATTTTTGGTTTTTTGTTTTGATGTATAGCAACAGGCTTTCCCGCTTCTCCGTGCGGGGGAGCCTATTTTTATGCCGCCCGGCCAGAGAAAACGCGAAAAAAACAAAAGGTTAGCTTAAACTAACATCTTGAAAAACAGGATTCGACCCTTTATAATAAAGATAGCTGTGAAAAGCCTAACAATATGCAAAGGAGAGAAAATTATGATCGAATACTCCGCACAGGTCAACGCAATGTGCCCGATCACAAAAGGACCCAAGCACGGTCCCGCGCCCATCCCCGAAGAGGGCCAGTGGGTCAAGGCGTATAAAATTGAGGATATCAGCGGCTACACCCACGGTGTCGGCTGGTGTGCTCCCCAGCAGGGCACCTGCAAGCTGAGCCTGAACATCAAGAACGGCATCATCGAGGAGGCCCTCGTTGAGACCATCGGCTGCTCCGGCATGACCCACTCCGCCGCTATGGCGGGCGAGATCCTGCCCGGCAAGACCATTCTGGAGGCTCTGAACACCGACCTCGTCTGCGACGCTATCAACGTTGCTATGCGCGAGCTGTTCCTGCAGATCGTCTACGGCCGCAGCCAGACCGCTTTCTCTGAGAACGGCCTGCCCGTCGGCGCTGGTCTGGACGATCTGGGCAAGGGTCTGCGCTCCATGACCGGTACCATTTTCTCCACCAAGGCCAAGGGCGTCCGCTATCTGGAGCTGACCGAGGGCTACATCCTCAAGACCGCTCTGGACAAGGACAATCAGGTCATCGGCTATCAGTTCGTCCGTCTGGGCAAGATGATGGAGGACATCCGTCACGGCAAGGACCCGAAGGAAGCCTACGAGAAGAACATCGGCACCTACGGCCGCTTCTCTGCCGAGCAGGGCGCTGTCAAGTACATCGACCCGCGTGAAGAATAAGAGAGGGAGGAACATAGATTATGGCAACTTTTGAATCCCAGAATCGCCGTATGCCCAAGATCAACGAGTGCCTCAAGGCCAACGGTCTGGAGAGCCTCGACGCCTGCAACGAAATGCTGCTGGCCAAGGGCATCGACTGCGATAAGATCATCCGCGGCATCCAGCCCATCTGCTTCGACAACGCCGTCTGGGCTTACACCCTCGGTACCGCCATCGCCGTCAAACGCGGCCTGAAGAGCGCTGCTGACTGCGCCGCCGCCATCGGCGAGGGTCTTGAGGCCTTCACCATCCCCGGCTCTGTCGCTGAGCAGCGCAAGGTCGGCCTCGGCCACGGCAACCTCGGCGCTATGCTGCTGCACGAGGACACCCATTGCTTCGCCTTCCTCGCCGGCCACGAGTCTTTCGCCGCCGCTGAGGGCGCTATCGGCATTGCCCGCACCGCCAACAAGGTCCGCAAGGAGCCTCTGCGCGTCATCCTGAACGGCCTGGGCAAGGACGCCGCCCAGATCATCAGCCGTATCAACGGCTTCACCTACGTCAAGACCGACTATGACTTCGCCACCGGCGAGCTGAAGGTCGTCGAGACCATCCCGTACTCCGACGGCGAGCGCGCTGCTGTTAAGTGCTACGGCGCGAACGACGTTCTGGAAGGCGTCGCCATCATGAAGGCTGAGGGCGTTGAGGTTTCCATCACCGGTAACTCCACCAACCCCACCCGCTTCCAGCATCTCGTCGCCGGCACCTACAAGAAGTGGGCGCTGGAGAACGGCAAGAAGTATTTCTCCGTCGCTTCCGGCGGCGGCACGGGTCGTACCCTGCATCCCGACAACGTTGCTGCCGGCCCTGCTTCCTATGGTCTGACCGACTCCATGGGCCGTATGCACGGTGATGCCCAGTTCGCTGGTTCCTCCTCTGTCCCGGCTCACGTCGAGATGATGGGTCTGATCGGCGCTGGCAACAACCCGATGGTCGGCATGACCGTCGCCTGCGCTGTTGCTGCTTCTCAGGCTAACGCTTGATCGTAACTGAATAGGCTTTTCGCCGCCCGTTCCGCAGTGGAACGGGCGGTTTTTTGTAGTTTTTGCTTGCTTTACAGCCGCCCGTGTTCTATAATAAAATCGAGTATATGTAAATTTTGATGGGAGACATTACCAGATGCCCAAAATTGACATTGATAACTACATAGAAGAAAGCGGGATGCGCAAGGCGCGGTTCGGTGGGTACGAGCCGGAGGACGTCCGGCAGGCCATGCGCGAACTGTGTGCCGAGTACGAGCAGCACCTTGCGGCGGCCTCCGCCGAGCTGCGCGCTGTGCGGCAGGAGAACGACGCCCTGCGCCGCCATGCCCAGAACCTGACGATCCAGAACCAGACGCTCTCCGGCCAGAATGCGACGATGGCCGGGCAGGTGGACAAATTGCAGCGCTACCGCAGCGACCTCGAAACGCGGTTTTCCACCGCGCAGGAGCGCAACCATTCGCTGACGAATCAGCTGGACGTGCTGCGCCTGAAAAACAGCGACCTGATGCGGGAAAATAAGGAGCTGACCGAGCAGCGCGAGGAGGCCGACGCCGCCCTGCGCGTCAAGGGGCGCGCCCACGACGAGGCACGCCAGCAGGTCATCGCCGACCGTGACAAGGTCATTGCCGGGGCGCAGGCCGAGGCTGCGCGCATCCGCCAGCAGGCGCGGGACGACGCGGACAAAATCCTCAAGGACACGAACCTGAAGGCCGAGGCCATCGACCAGCTCGCCCGCGAGCAGGCCATCGCGCAGGCGCGCAAGATGGTGCAGTCCGCCACCGACGAGACCCATGAGATCCAGAACGCCCACCGCCTGCGGCTGCAAGACCTGAAAAGCCGCATTGCCGCCATGGAAAAGGCGCGCGGCGACATGATGGATTACATGGAAAAAATGATCGATGAGCTGCAAAAAACGCAGGAATACGCGACCCAGAACGCGCCGCTGCTGCCCCACAGCGAGGAACTGGCCGAGGCGGACGCCGAGCCGGATCTCGACCTGTCGGCGCACAAGGTCGATGCGGCAGCCTCTGCCCTGCGCGACAGCGAGCCGCAGCCGCCGGAGGAACCCGCCGCCCCGGACACGAACCGGGTCGTCGCCCCCGGCATGGATGACGACGAGCCGAAGACGAACACCGTCATCACGCCGTCGCCCGACTATTTCGACACCGCGCCCCAGTCCCAGCCCGGCGACCCGAAGCCGGAGGCGGTGGAGATCCCCGGTGCGATCTTCTCCTACCCGATCCTGCGCCAGCAGGGCGAGCCGATTCTGGACGAGGAGCCACCCACGCCCGCGCCCCACAAGCCCGTGATGCCCAGCTTTACCCTTGCCGAGGACGACGAGGACACCGAACCCGCACCCGTCCCCGCCGCGACGTCTGCCCCGGCGGCATCCCCCGCGTTCGCCAAGCAGACGCCGCGCCGCCGCAAGGCTGTGGCCGCCCTGCGCGCCTTGCAGCGCAAAATGAACGTTTGACCGGAGGAAACAGCCCATGAAGCGGTTGAAATACTGCCTTTGCACAGCCCTTGCGCTGGCGCTGACGCTGCTGTGCACCTTTGGCGCGGCGGCGGACACCACGGTCGGCGTGACCGGCGCAGGCACCTTTAAAATGGAGCAGTCCTACGTGAACGTGCCGGAGCTGGACGTGTATTTTTACGCGTTGGATGCCGACGGCAACCCGTATTCCTCCATCAAGGTGCAGGCCGCTGAGCCGCAGCTGACCCTCGGCGACCGCAGGCTGGAGGTGCGCTCGGTCGGCGTGGCGAACGACCCGATCTGCTACATCATCGCGCTGGACAACAGTGCCGACGTAGTACCGTCGGATTTTTACACGATGATCGGCGGTGTGCGCAAGCTGATTGCCGCCATGAACGCGGACGACCAGCTGATGCTCTACACGACGGCGGGGGAGACGACCTGTGTGCTGCCCGCGACGTCCGACCGCAGCTTAATGTACAGGGCGCTGGCGAATATCGAGCAGGCGGAGGGCGCGATGGACACAGCGCAGCTTGTCGCGGCGGTCTACAGCGACATTCAAAGCGATTTTCAGGCGCTTGCCCCGCGCAAGGCTGCGATGATCGTGACCGACGCCGGGCAGGTGCTGGGCAACATGGCGCTGTTCGGCACGCTGGCCAGCGACTTCGGCGACCAGATCGGCATGGCGGCCTACGTCTACCTGATGACCGAGAAGCCGGAGCTGTTTGAAACGCTGGAACAGGCGTCGAGCGGGCGGCTGATTCTCTGCGAGCCGTCGACCTTGGGCGACAAACTGAAAGCGAAGCAGACGTATTTTGCCTCGGCGCTGGAAATTCGCACCGAGGTGCCCGAAAGCCTCTACGGCGAGCGGTTGGAGACGCTGACCCTCGCCATGCCGAGCCTTGGCAGCGCCATCAAAAACACCCAGACCGTCTACATGGGCAACAAGCTGGAAAAGCCGCAGGTGACGCAGGTCGAGACGCTGCGCCGCGACCAGCTGCGGCTGACCTTCAACCAGCCCATCAACGAAAAGGCCGATAAACCGCAGCTTTACGAGGTGCGATCGAAGGACATCTGGAACTGGCGCGTCAAGGTGAAGTCAGTCGAAATCGGCGAGGATGGCCGCACCGCAACGCTGGACATCGAGCCCTTGTACAAGGGCGAGTACACTGTCGCGCTGAACCGTGTGTCCAGCAAGATGAGCGCCGCCAACATAAGCAGCAACCGCCAGACGGCGACCTTTAAAGTGGTCGTCTGGCCGCGTGACCGTGAATTTTATTTTGACCGATTCCGCGTGCCGCTCGCCTTTGCCGCATTGCTTTTGCTGGTGCTGGGCGGCAGCTGGTGGGCGGTGCGCTGCCGCGACCGCGCCGCCGAAAAAGAGGCCGAGGCCGAGCATCTGCTGGCCGGGGCTGGTGAAGCGGACGCCCTGCCGCGTCGCTGGGTCACGCTGTTTTGGAGCCAGCGCGGTTCCATCGCCGAGAGCCGCTGGGCAGGCATGGTCGAGAGCAGCCTTTTCATCGGCAGCGATGCCGCCCAGTGTGACCTCTGCCTGCCGGACAAAAAGCTCTCGCCGCAGCATTGCGTCCTGAGCACGCAGGGGGATTCGCTGCTGGTGCAGCCCCTTTCCGACCGCGCGAAGGTCTACGTCAACGGCGAGCGCATCGACGGCGAGCACCGCCTGCAAAACAACGACACCCTGCGGATCGGCAAGACAACGGTGCGGTTGGTTTTGTAAACGGCAAGCTGCGGGCTGCGGGAACGTTGCAGGGGGAACGACGCCTGCGGGCGTCGGCGGGGGATTCTTTCTTTTGCCAACAAAAGAAAGAACCAAAGAAAATTGCCGCTCTTTCGACGGAGCGGACCCGCGACCTAGGGGCTGCACGCCCCTAGGAACCCCAAAGCGGAAGTCGAAAGACCAAAAAGCTAAACGGACGCAGAATTACTGTCCGTTCTTAACGCTTTTTGGACTTTCTCCACCTCAAATTCGGGTGTTCCCCCGAACCCCCGCTGTCAAAAGCGCTGCGCTGTAGGGGTCGGGCATGCCCGACCCGCAACTTTGCCTTTATCACGCTTTTTCCTTTTGTTTGTAGGGGAGGAATTCATCCCTCCCATGCACCTTGCCCTTATTACACTTTTATCTCTCGCATTGTAGGGAGGGGTCTTGACCCCTCCGCGGGGCGTCGAGGACGCCGCCCCCTACAAAGTCCGCATATTTTTTCCCGCTATTTGTAGGGGCGGCATATATGCCGCCCCTGCCACGCTGCGGCAGCCGCAGCCATAAAATCCCCATAAAGGAGCCTACACCATGAAACTGACAAAATGCGGCAGCGGCCACTTTTACGACAGCGACAAATACCCGGAATGCCCCTACTGCAACACCGAACTGCTCAAGGATCACTCCATCGTCCATGCGGGCGAGGCCGAGCAGCCCGCTGCTGTGGAGAAAGCCGCCCCGGCGGGGCCGGTGGCGGGCTGGCTCGTCGTGCTGGACGGAGCGGCGAAGGGGCGCGACCTGCGTTTGGGCGTCGGCCGCAGCTTTCTGGGGCTGGACGCCGACGGCACACCCGTGACCTTAAGCGCCGACGCGCCGCTGAGCGCCCGACAGGCCGCCGTCGTCTACGACGAGGAAAAAAACGCTTTCACGCTGCTGCCCGGCTCGTCGCAGGAGCTGTGCTATCTGGGCGAGGATGCCGTCCTCGAAGCCCAGCCGCTCGCCGGCGGCGAAACGCTGCGCATGGGCGGTGCATCGATGAAATTTGTGCCGTTCTGCGGTGCGGATTTCCACTGGTAAGGGGGCCGCGCCATGACGAGCGAGATCGTAATTCTCATCACCGAGCTGCGCAACAAACAGCGCATTACGCTGCCGGCGGGCAGCTACCGCTTTGGCCGCAGCGCTCAGTGCGAGTATGTTTTGCGCCGCAACAGCGTCGGCGATAACCAGTTCACCGTCTCGTATGAGAACGGCCAGTGGATCGTGACCGACGACGGCAGCGACTACCGCACTTGGTTCAACAACCGCTATCTTGACTCCGGTGAAACGAGCGTGCTGCAAAGCGGCGACGTCATTGGCCTGAACACCGACGGCGACGCCAACACGCAGGAGATCACCTTCCGCATCGAGGAGATCACCAACGTGCCGGGCGACGGCGCTGCGCCGGTCAAGGAGCAGACCACCGACGCCGTTCTGCGCGAGGTCGACGTCCGCCGCAAGAAGCGGGTGCTCATCGGCCGCGGCGACGACTGCGACATCAAGCTCGTCAGCGACCGCGTTTCCCGCCACCACTGCGAGATCCTGTACAAGGACGGCCACTACGAGCTGCACGACCTCGGCTCGACG
Source organism: uncultured Gemmiger sp. (assembly GCA_934502625.1). GTDB lineage: Bacteria > Bacillota > Clostridia > Oscillospirales > Ruminococcaceae > Gemmiger. Next base: position 26,487 of record CAKSUQ010000015.1, on the reverse strand, counting down.
AACGGTACCTATGTCGACGGCGCGCGGGTGACACGCACGGTGCTGCGTAACGGTGCAGTCATCAACGTGCCTGCGCAGGTTTTTGCCTTTACGGGCGGGATACTGCACTATCACGCACACCAAAGCGGCATCAGTATCCAATTGGTAAATGTATACAAAACGGTGAAAAATGCCAACACCGGCAAGCCGCTGAACATCGTCGACGGCACGAGCTTTCAGGTCGAGCCGAACAGCTTCGTCGTGCTGGTGGGCGGCTCCGGCACGGGCAAATCGAGCCTGCTGACCTGCATCACCGGCACCGCGCCCTGCACGGCGGGCAGCGTGAAGTTTGATGGATTGGACACCCGGTCGAACCGCAACGCCTTCGAGGCCGCGCTGGGCTATGTGCCGCAGAAGGACATCATGCACGACAGCCTGACCGTCGAGCAGAGCCTGACCTACACGGCCAAGCTGCGCATCGCCCATGACGCGACCCGCGCCGAGATCGCCGCCGCCGTGGCGCACGCCATCGAGGCGGTCGATTTGCAGGGGCGGGAGAAGACGTTCATCTCGAAGCTGTCCGGCGGACAAAAAAAGCGCGTCTCTATCGCGATGGAGCTGCTGGCGAACCCCCGCCTGCTGATTCTGGACGAGCCGACGAGCGGCCTTTCGCCCGACCTTGACCGCAGCATGATGGAGCTGTGCCGCCGCCTGAGCCACCAGAACTGCACGGTGCTGATGGTGACCCACAACATGTCGAACATCAATTTGTGTGACAAAATCGCATTTTTGGGCGTGGGCGGCGTGCTGTGCTATTACGGCGCACCCGAAAAGCTGAACGACTACTTCGATGTCGAGATGACGAGCGATATTTTCGAGAAGCTGCGTGACCCCGAACAGATCGAGCAGTACCGTGCAAAATATTTTACGACCCCCGAATTCAACCGCCTGCTGGCGGCTTGCCCGGAGGCAGCGCAGGAGGCAGATAAACGATGCAGCCAATAAGATTCATGAAATTTCTGCGCCAGCTCGTCGTTTTGGTGCAGCGCAACCTGCAATTGATCTGGAACGACAAGCTGCTGCTGGCAAGCCTTGCTTTGCAGTCGCCCTTCATGGTGCTGGTCGTCAAGCTGACGGCCGACCCCAACTGCTTTACCTCGAACCTCGTCAACATCGGCAGCCGCACGGCGCTGTTCATTTTGGCCGCTATGGCGACGTTTATGGGCACGCTGAACTCCTACCGCGAGATCTGCAAGGAGCGTGAGATCATTTTGCGCGAGGCGTCGGTGGGCGTCAGCCTGCCCGCGGTCGTCCTGAGCAAAGCGGCGGTGCTGCTGTTTATCGAGGTGCTGCAGGCGGCGATTCTGGCGGTTGGGTTTGTCTCCATCGTGCATGTGCCGCAGAACCACCTGCTGCTGGAAACTGACATAGAAATTTTCGTCACGCTGCTGCTGACAATGTTCTCGTCCAGCTGCGTCGGCCTGCTGATCTCGGCGCTGTTCACCAACGGTGAGAGCGCGATTCTGGCCGTGCTGGTGCTGATGATCGGGCAGGTCGTTTTCAGCAACGTCATGTTCACGGTCACGGGCGCGGCGGCGACGATCTCGAACGTCATTGTCTGCCGTTGGGGCATGGGCGCACTGGGTGCGTCCACCGACCTGAACAGCCGCATGGCGTGGCTGCAGGCAGGGCTGGACGGCCCCATGTACGACGCAACGGTGGAAAACCTGACCCACTCGTGGCAGATGCTGGGGCTGATCTCGGTGGTCTGTCTCGTCGCGGCATGGCTGGTGCTGCAGATTGCGTTTGACAAGAAGAAGGCGTAAAGAAAAAGGCTTCCCCCACGGGGGAAGGCGTTCACGCATAAAACAAGCCCCGAACTTTTAACGGTTCGGGGCTTGCTTGTTGAAAATCTTATGCCTTTTTGATTTTTTCCTTCGCATTGGCGGCCAGTTCGCGCAGGCGCTGCATGGCGGCGCGGGTCGCGGCCAGAGTGTCGGCGTAGTTCGGGCTCTTCATGTCGGGGAAGGCGCGCAGCAGGCGGTGCGCACCAAGGAAGTCGTGGTCGGCGGCGGCCAGCTTCTCCCGCAGCTCGGCCACGCGGACGGTGACCTCGGTGCGCAGGGCGTCGGCGTTCTCGCGGCCTTCCAGCTTCGCCAGTGCCAGCTGCAATTTCTGCTCGTCCAGAATTGTGTCGGCGGTCATGGCGCTCGTGCCCAGCACGGTCGTCAGCTTGTCGCTCGTCACGCGCAGGCGGGCGCGCAGCTCGTCGATTTCGCGCAGGTACTTGTTCAGGCCGATGGCGGCGGCGGTCGATACCGCCACGTCAACGGCGAACAAAACAAACAGCACAATGTCCAGAATCAGCATGACCTTGAAGGGCATCGGGTTTGACCCGCGCGCCAGCAGGGGATGCACGACCTTGATCATCAGCACACTGCCCAGCCCCCACAAAAGTGAGAACTGCGGGCAGATGTAGCCGCCTAGGTTGAACTTCATCTCCGAGTAGTCCCACCAGCGGATGTGGTAGATTTTGAACAGCGCCCAGCCGCCGACAAGCTCAATGGCGGTCGTTAAAAACATGCCGATAAAGAAGATGGCGGCGGCGCTCATGCTGCCGCTGTCCGGCATCGGGATCAGGCTGACGCTGTAGACCAGCCCCACCATGCCGAAGCCGTAGATCGGGCAGATGGGACCGCAGAGAAAGCCGCGGTTGACGAGCTTGTGGGTCTTGATGGCGGCGTAGACGACCTCGACGCCCCAGCCGATGAAACCGTACAGGAAAAACCAGTAGACGGTTTTTACGGCAAACTCACTCAGATTCATCTTCGGCCTCCTGCTGCTTCGCCAGCGCCTTTGGCTCGACCCAGGTCACGGTGCTGTCGGGGCCTTTGCGGGCAATCAGCGCCTTGATGGGGATGCCCTGCTCACTGAACATGCCCTCATGCTCGGTGCGCAGGTTCCAGTCCGGCTCGTTTTTGTGCAGGTCAAAGGTCTGCCATGTGATCTCGAACCCGGCGGCGGGGAAGTAGGCGAGGCTGTCGCGGAACAGATCGTCGTCGTCGGTCTTGAACCAGATCTCCGCGCCCTCGTCCATCAGATTGCGGTATTGCAGCAGCTGGCGGGGATGCGTCAGGCGGTGCTTGTTGCTGCCGGCGTTCTTGCTCCACGGGTTGCAGAAGTTGATGTAGATGCGTGCGACCCGGTCGTCGGGCGTGAAGGCATTGCCGAGGCGCTCGATGTCAAGGCTGGCGATCTTTACGTTGTCAGCGGGGATGCTGCGCTCGGCATAGGCGGCCTCAACCTTGCGCTTGGCGAGAATCAGCACCTTGTCGGTAATGTCGATGCCCAGATAGTTGATGTCAGGGTGAGCCGGGGCGATCTGGGCGAGAAAACCGCCCTTGCCGCAGCCGAGCTCAAGGTGCCACGGCTGGTCGGGGCGGGCATACAGCTCATGCCAGTGGCCGCCGTGGGTCAGTGGCTCGTGAACGTGGAAATCGCAGGCCAGCAGCTCCGGCCGGGCATAGGGCTTAAAACGCATACGCATGATAGGGTGCTCCTTATTTTGTGTAGTAGAGTAATGGCTTCCCCCTTCAGGGGAAGGCTTTTAACAAAACCGCTTTCACTTCTTCAAAAGTTCCTGCCGCTAAGCTCCCTTGGCAGAAAGCGGGTTTGCCGCCGCCGCGGCCTTGGAAAGCCGCGTTCAGCGCTTTGCAGGTTTCGCGGACGTCGCCGCCGGGGGCGGCGGCCAGCGCGTAGGCCAACCCCTGCCCGCCGGGTGCTAGGGTGCAGCAGGCCGCGCCGGTCTTGGCGGTGATGGCCACAGCCACGCGGCGCAGGCCGTCGCCGTCCGCACCGTCCACCCACAATACAGCGGGCGCACCGGGCGCGGCTGCGGCAGCGTAGGCATCGGCCAGCGTGTTTTGTAGCGCGGCCAGCCGGGCTTTCAGCGCGGTCTCCCCGCCCTGCAGCCGCTCCACAGCGGGCGTCAGCGCGCCGATGGGGGAGCTCAGCAGCCGCCCGGCAGTCTCGGCGTCCGCCCAGCCCGCCGCGACGGCGTTATAGGCGCGCTGCCCGCAGGCGACGGCCAGCCGCATTCCGGTCTTGTAGTGGGCGTAGGAGATGATCTTGATCATCCCGACCTCGCCGGTGTGCGCCAGATGGGTGCCGCAGCAGGCACAGCAATCGCCGCCCGCCTCGACAAGCCGCACGTCGCCCTCCAACGCCTTTTTGCTGCGGTACTCGGTCGCGGCCAGTGTGGCGGCGTCGGGCACCCAGCAGTGCACGGGGGTGTCGGCGCGGACGGCGGCGTTCGCCTCGGCCTCGGCCTGTGCCAGCTGTGCAGCGGTCAGCGGGATGCTCGTGTCCATCCGCACATAAGGGCTGCCGATGTGGAAGCCCACATTTTCCGCGCCGAACAGCCGGTGCAGCGTGCCGCTGAGGATATGCTCGCCGGTGTGCTGCTGCATCGCGTCCAGCCGCGCAGGCCAGTCGATGCAGCCGGTCACCTCGCTGCCCTCGGCCAGCGGTGCGTCGGTCGTGTGGGTGATCGTCACGCCGTCGGTGTGCACGGCCACCACCCGCGCACCGCCCAAGCTGCCCGTGTCGTAGGGCTGGCCGCCGCCCTCCGGAAAGAAGGCTGTGCGGTCAAGCACGACGGCGTACCCGTCCTTCGCCGGAGTGCAGTGCAGGACGTGGGCGGTGAATTTTTGCACATAGGAATCTGCTTCGTATAATTTTTGCGTCACGGTGGGAACCGTCCTCTCAAATTTTTACGATTTTTTCTATTATAACATAAATCAAGTGTGGAAAAAACCTGCTTTATCCTATATAATAAAGGATAGACTGAATTTTTACAACTGTTTAATGAGGGAAAAATGCTCCATGCAAAGTAAGAAAGCTGCGGCGGCGCTGGCACTGCCCGCGCTGCTGCTGGCGGGGTGCTCGCTGTCCGATGTGACAGCGGCGGTGCTGCCCGCCGAAAATACCGCTACGATTGAGACGGCACCCACCCCGGCACCGCAGGAACTGCGGGTCTATGCCTCGGCGTCACTTGCCCCGGCAGCGCAGGCCTACGCGGCGGCGCAGGGTGTGACCCTGACGCTGACCGACGACACGGCCACCGCCGACCTGCTGCTGTGCGACCACACTGTGACCGGCAGCCTGCTGGATGTGACAAGCGACGCTCTGCTGGCGGCGGCAGCCGCCCGCGCGGACATCACCGACAACGCCACCGCCCTGCCGCTGGGGCGCAGCCTGTACGGCTATTGGGCAAACGGCAGCGTACTGAACGCCCTGCTGGGCGAGGACGGCACCGCCGCGCTGCAAACCGCCGATTGGGATGAGTGGAGCGACTTTGTCGAGACGCTGGCCGACTGGCTGGCTGAGCCGAAAGCCGCGACGGTCACGCTCTCCGGCAAGGATTACACCCTGCCCGAATCCCGCCCCGATGCCGTGACGGCCACCGGCGTCTTTGCTGCGCCGATGGATCGCGCGTCAGGCTACAGCGCCGCCCTGCTGGCCGCCGACGGCACCTACACCGCCGACGCGCTGACCGGCCCGCTGAACGGTGTCTACAGTGCCGTGACGCTGGAGGGGGACAACCTGACCGACAGCGCCGCGAACGCGGTGTTCTGCCGCGCTAAGCTGACCGATATTCTGGCCGAGTACGGCAGCGACGCCTGCCAGAGCATGGTGCTGGTGCCATTCAAGTGCAATTTTGACGACAGCGACTTGACGACCGAGGAGTACAATGTCGAAGGGCTGTTGAACTACCCCGTGCTGGCAGACGTCGGCTGCGTCAGCATCAATGCCGACACGACCGCCGACGGCCTGAAAGCCGCGAAGAGCGCGGCGCTCTGGCTGTACACGAACGGCGCGGGCGAGGATGCCCTGACCGAGGCGCTGGGGGTCATCACGCCGTGGAACACGGCGTCCGACGCGACAACGCTGGGCGCAATGCAGGTGCAGCAGGCCAGCGTCGGCATCCTGCCCGGAACGGCGCTGGATGCAGCCACGACCGACGCCCTGACCGTGAATGAGCAGAGTGTGCAGGCCGGCGAGAAGCACACCAAGGCCGAGCGCACCGCCTTCACCGCCGCCGCGCTGCAAGCGCTGGGGGCAGGGGAATAAAGCCTTCCCCAAAGGGGGAAGCCTTTACATAGAGAAAAGAGGAACATCATGGAATTTAAACGTTGCAGCGGAATTTTGATGCCGATCTCCAGTCTGCCCGGCGGGCATGGCATCGGCAGCTTGGGCAAGCCTGCCCACGATTTTGTCGATTTCCTTGTCAAGGCTGGGCAGACCATCTGGCAGATCTTGCCCGTCGGCCCCACCGGCTACGCCGACAGCCCGTACCAGAGCTGCTCGGCTTTTGCGGGCAACCCCTATTTCATCGACCTTGACCTGCTGGCCGCCGACGGCCTGCTGACGAAGAAGGACTACGCCAACATCAACTGGGGCGGCGACGCCGCAAGGGTCGACTACGGCACCTTGTACGAGAAGCGCTTCACCGTCCTGCGCAAGGCGTATCACAACTTCCTCAAGCAACGCCCCGTGCCCGGCTATGACACGCCCTACCCCGACGACTGGTATCGCTTCCAGTTTTTGAGCAGCGATTGGCTGCCCGACTACTGCCTGTACATGGCCATCAAAGAGGAAAACGGCATGGTGGACTGGCAGCAGTGGCCGCGCGCCCTGCGCGTCCGCGAGGGGGAGGCGCTGGCACAGTTCCGCGCCGACCACGCCGAGGAGATCGAGTTCTGGGCGTTTGTCCAGTATGAGTTCGACCGCCAGTGGCGCACACTGCACGCCTACGCCAAGGCGCAGGGTATCGCCATCATGGGCGATATTCCCATCTACGTCGCCGCAGATTCCGCCGATGCGTGGGCGGGGCGCGAACTGTTCGAGACCGACGCCGAGGGCAAGCCCCGCCGCGTCGCAGGCTGCCCGCCGGACTACTTTGCCGCCGACGGCCAGCTGTGGGGCAACCCCCTTTATGACTGGAACTACCATCGCAGCACCGATTACGCGTGGTGGGTGCGCCGCATCCGCCATGCGCTGTCCATCTACGACATCCTGCGCATCGACCACTTCCGTGGGTTCGACACCTATTGGGCGATTCCGGCGGGCGAGACGACCGCCCGCAACGGCCGCTGGGAGCAGGGCCCCCGCATGGAGCTGTTCCGCGCGCTGCATAACGCCTTGGGCAGCCTGCCCATCGTGGCCGAGGATCTGGGTGAAATGTTCGACTCCGTCCGGCAGCTGCTGGCCGAGAGCGGCTTCCCCGGCATGAAGGTGCTGCAGTTCGCCATCACCGGCGAGGACAGCGTCGACCTGCCCCACAACTACCCGCGCAACAGCGTGGCCTACCCCGGCACCCACGACAACAATACGCTGGCCGGCTGGTTTACCGAGGAGCTGACCGACGCCCAGCGCAAGCAGGCGCAGGAGTATTTCGCCCTGACGAAGCAGGAGGGTACGGTGCGCGGCCTGCTGCGCGGCGTGCAGGCCAGCCCGGCGGCGTTGGCGATCATCCCGCTGGCCGACTGGCTGGAGGAGCCCGCCGCCAGCCGGATGAACACCCCCGGCATGGCGCAGGGCAACTGGCAGTGGCGCGCCGACGCCAAAAAGCTGACCCCCACCCTCGCCAAAGAGATGCGCACGATGGCCGTGCGGTATTTCCGCTTTGCCGAGAAGACTGGGAAGAAGTAATTTGTCTGGTTCGCACGGTATTTTTGCATTTCCCTAAAAATCTTTGTGCAATGTACGGCTAGGAAAAACGCCGTAAGTATGGTAAACTAAAAGATATGTTAGGAGAATGCGAAGAACGATTTGCCGGGAGACAGGCAGAAGGAATAAACATGAAAAAGGATTACACCCGCGCCGAGCTGCAGGCCGAAATGACCGCGCTGCAGCAGATTTTTGACAGTGTCACCGTCGCAGACCCCTTTCAGGGGCTGCTTGACCCCGCCACCCTGCAGCCGTTGAACAAGGTGGCCACTATCCCCGTGCTGGATGACACAGGTCGCGGTATGCAGGTCGTGCAGGGAACGACCGGGCTGGAAACGGTGCTGGCACAGGGCATCACGGTCGAAAGCCGCCCCTGCGTGCTGCTGCTGCAGATCCCCGTGCCCCGTGGACTGCAGAGCGAGGGTGACGCCTTTGCCCGCACCCTGCACCAGATGCAGGAGGATCTGCGCCACGACAACGTGACCGGCGCGTACAACGCGGTGTACCTGAACGAGGGATTCCGCCCCATCGCCGAACATGCGGCCATGAACGGCCAGCCCGTCGGTGCAGTCATGGTGCGCGTGAACGAGTATTGGCAGCTGCGCGAGCATGAGAGTGCTTCGGCTGCCGACTGCTGCCTGAACATGGCCGCCGGTATTCTGCAGCTGGCCGTCGGCCCCGACCACGACAAGGCTGTGCTGGCGCGCCTGAATGACGGCCTCTTCGTCGTCATCTCGGTCGGCACGCCCGCCGCTCAGATGAAAAAGCTCGTGCGCGAGGCGATGGAAAATTCCCGCCGGGAGTTTAACATTTCGCTGTCCCGCCGCGGCAGCTTCACGGTGGCCGTCGCCTCGTCCGAGTGGGGCGAGACTGCCTCGTGGGATTTGATGCTCTCACTGGCACAGCAGCGCCTGTAACCCGAATAAAACGACCCCCTTGTGTACATACTGGCAATGAACGCCAAATGTACACAAGGGGGATTTTGTATGCAGACCGACAATGAAAAAATGCTGCAGGAGATCGTGCAGAATACCGAGATGGGCAAGAACACGCTGGACGAATTGATGGGCTTGACCCATGACCAGCGGCTGAAGGACGAGATGATGCGCCAGAAGCGGGAGTACCGCCGCATCAATCAGGCCGCCCACACCGCGCTGGACGCCATCGGCGCCGAAGCCCACGGCCAAAGCGCCGCCGCCCGGATGAGCGTCAGCATGGGCATCCGCACCCGGACAATGATGGATAAATCGACCCGCAACCTTGCCACGATGCTGGCCGAGGGCAGCGGGCAGGGCGTGCTGGACTGCAAACGCGCCGAGCGTGACTACCCGGAGGCCAGCCCCGGCGCGTATAAGCTCTGCCATGAGCTAGGCCAGTTCCAGAGTGAGGCCGAGGAAACGTGGAGAGGGTTTGTGTAATGCCTTCCCCTGAGGGGGAAGGTGGCTGAGCGAAGCGAGGCCGGATGAGGGGCAAACTTTCCGCCGCAACCCGTTCACGGACAATTATGGAAAAGCCGCCCCTCATCAGTCGCCTTCGGCGACAGCTTCCCCCGCAGGGGAAGCCTTTTGGGGATGCGAGCACAAACAAAAACAGGGATGCAGACTTTCCGCATCCCTGTTTCTTTTTGCCGATTACAACTTCAGATCTCCCTCTTTGATCCAGCCTTTTTTGCGCAGCAGTTCGCAGAAAATGACACTGAGCACAGCGGGCAGGACGAAGCAGATCAGCACCAGCCCCGCCCAGTCAAAGGCGGTGACGGCCTTGCCGCTTTCGATCCAGCCGGTGTAGACGCCGATCTGGCCAACCAGACCGCAGGTGCCCATGCCGCTGGAAACGGCGGGACCGTTCATCTCCAATCGGAACAGGCAGGTCGCGATGGGACCGGTGATGGCCGAGGCCAGCGTCGGCGGGATCCAGGTGCGGGGGTTGCGCAGGATGTTCGGCATCTGCAGCATGCTCGTGCCAAGCCCTTGGCTGACAAGGCCGCCGACGCCGTTTTCTTTATAGCTCATGACCGCGAAGCCGACCATCTGGGCGCAGCAGCCCGCGACGGCCGCGCCGCCCGCAAGGCCGGTCAGCCCCAGCGCGGCGCAGATGGCAGCGCTGGAAATGGGCAGCGTCAGCGCTATGCCGACCAGCACCGAGACCAGAATGCCCATCAGCAGCGGCTGCAGTTCGGTCGCCCACATGATGACGCTGCCCACGGCGGATGCTGCTGTGCCGATGGCCGGGGCGCAGAGCGCGCTTAAGCCGACACCGACCAAGATCGTGACGGCGGGGGTGACGAGAATGTCAATCTTTGTCTCCTTGCTGACGAGCTTGCCGATCTCCGCCGCGGCGATGGCGATGAGGTAGACGGCCAGAGGGCCGCCTGCGCCGCCCAGTTCATTGGCTGCGCCGCCGACGGCGATCAGGCTGAACAGCACCAGCTGCGGCGCATGCAGCGCGTAGCCGATGGAGGCAGCCATCGCGGGGCCTGCGACTGCCGCCGCATAGCCGCCTGCCGTGACGAGAAATTCAAGGCCGGTCTGCTGCCCCAGCGTCTTGATGATCGTGCCGATCAGCAGGCTGGCGAACAGCCCCTGCGCCATCGCGCCCATCGCGTCGATGCCGTAGCGGTGCGCCGAGATGATGACGTCCTTGCGTTTCAAAAAAGAACGAATACTTTCCATTTTTTACACTCCTCTTTTCAGCGTTAGAAGGATTTTAACATTTTACGCAACGGATTACAAGGCGTTTTCCGATTTTCGTTGAAAAATCAGGGCGAATGCGCTACAATTAGGAAAAAGCGAAAAGGGGAGAGCAGCATGGTCGAGACCTTTATCGCCCGCATCACACCGTTCGGGCTGGAACGCAACACTTTCGTCTACCTGCCGGATGACTGGCAGACTTCCGGCAAGCGCTACCCGGTCGTCTACATGTTCGACGGGCACAACCTGTTTTTTGATTCCACCGCGACCTTCGGCACCTGCTGGGGGCTGAAGGAGTACATGGACGCCCACCCGCAGGCTATCATCGTTGCGCCGGAGTGCAACCACGAGGGCAACGCCCGGCTGGAGGAGTACAGCCCCTACGACTTTCAGTGGCAGGAGTTCGACATCCACGGGCGCGGCAAGGCGTACCTGCAGTGGATGGTCGACGAGCTGAAACCGCTGATCGACGCGCAATATCCCACCCTGCCCGACCGCGAGCACACGGCCATCGGTGGGTCGAGCATGGGCGGCTTGATGAGCCTGTACGGCGTCACGGCGCACAACGATGTGTTTCGCTGCGCGGCCTGCCTGTCGCCGTCGGTGCGGTTCAGCTTCACCGAGGTCAAGGCGGGCATCCGCCGTGCGAAGCTCGCCCCCGACACACGGGTCTACCTGAGCTGGGGCGAGTGTGAGGCGAAAAGCAAGCACGGCATGGCGCAGTACACGGCCAAGGCGCTGGAGGTCAACGCCCTGCTGACCGAGAAAGGCGCGGTGACCTACCCGTATTTCCAGCTGGGCGGCAAGCACTGCGAAGCCGACTGGCAAAAGCAGCTGCCCAGATGTTTTAAGTTTTTGTTTGGGTGGAAATAACCGAAGGAGGATACTATGTCGAAAGCTGTTATTTTCTTTGCCCCCGGTCTGGAGGAGTGCGAGGGGCTGCTCTGCGTGGATATTTTGCGCCGCGCCGGGGTCGAGGTGACGATCGCGGCGGTCGGCGGCGAGAAGATCGTCAAGAGCGCACGTCAGGTCAGCGTTGTGGCCGACGCCTTGGCCGAGGAACTGGACTATGCGGCGTTTGACGCCTGCATTTTGCCCGGCGGCATCCCCGGTGTGCCCAACCTGAAAGCCGACGCCACGGTGCGCAAGGTTTGCATCGATTTTGCCGCGCAGGGCAAGATCGTCGCGGCTATCTGCGCGGCTCCGACCGCGCTGGCGGCCTTCGGTGTGCTGAACGGCAAAAAGGCGACGGTCTACCCCGGCATGGACGCCGAGCTGACCGCCGCCGGGGCAAGCTACACCGGCCTGCCGCTGACGATCGACGGCAACGTCGTCACCGGCGAGGCGCTGGGCGCGGCCATCCCGTTCGCCCTCGCCCTTGCCCGTCTCCTCGCCAGCCCGGAGGCCAGCAATAAAGTCAAAAACGCGATCGTGTATCAATAATAGTGAAAAGGCTTCCCCCTAGGGGAAGCTGTCACCGAAGGTGACGGATGAGGGGTAGACTTTCCCGCAGTAACCCTTTACCGGGCAACAGAGGCAGCGCCGCCCCGGCGGGCAGTTTAGGGCGAAGAAAAGGAAAAAAAACAAAAAGCCCCGGCAATTTCTGCCGGGGAAGGAAAATCTTGCGTTATCTTCTGCTGTGCTGCAGCTCGATCCATGCAAGGTCGCCGCGCTCTAGGCCGTGGATCAGCACCTCGGCCGTGGCAATGTTGGTGGCAACAGGGATCGTGTGCATGTCGCACAGGCGCAGCAGCATCACGTCATTCGGCTCGCCGGGCTTTGCGCCGACAGGGTCGCGGAAGAACAGCAGCATGTCGACCTCGCCGCAGCCAATCATTGCGGCGATCTGCTCCGAGCCGCCGCGCCCGCCCGGATACAGGCAGCGCACAGGCAGCCCGGTGGCGTCATGGACGATTTTCCCCGTCACACCGGTGGCGACTAAGTCGTGCTCTGACAAAATGCGCACATAGGCTGTGCAGAACTGTGCCATCAATTCCTTGCGGGAATCGTGGGCAATCAACGCGATCCTCATTTTGCTACTCCCTCTATGCAGCCGCCCGGCGGCTGAAAAACAATCCTATACTCTATAATAGTATACATGTACAAAAAATGCAAGGGCTTGGCGCAATAAGTGCCGAAAAATGCGGAAAATTGCGCACAAGATTGACGTTTTAGCTAAAGAAAGCAGAAAAAATTTGGTAAAACGGCGCGCCGTGCTTGTGCTATAATGAAAAAAACGGACAGGACAAAGAAAGGCGTTCTGTCTAAAAGGAGGATCAACCATGAGGAAATCTGCCCAGACCGTCATCCGCCCGGATGCGTACTATACCATCGCCGCCGCCAACGGCCGCGTGTTGGAAGTGGCCGATTTCAACACCGAAAACGGCGCATCGGTGCGCCTGTGGAGCTATGAAGGCCAGCCATGGCAGCAGTGGCAGTTTGTAGAAGCGGGCGAGGGCGAATACCGCATCAAGAACCGCTTCACCGGTAAAGTTATGGACTTGGCGATGTCCGGCGTCTGCAACGGCACGTGGGTGCACCAGTGGAGCCAGACCGCCGGTGCAGGCCAGCGCTGGCAGATCGTGGAGGCCGGCGGCGGCCGCGTCAAGCTGCGCAACGTGCTGGCGGACAAGGTCATCGATCTGGTCGGGATGCGCGTCGACAACGGCACGCAGGCGCAGATCTGGCAGGATGTCTTTGGCGAGAACCAGCTGTGGAAAATCGACCCCGTGCCGGAGCGCCTGCTGAACAAGGAGCCGCCCGCCCCGAAGCCCGCCGCCCCGAAGCCCGCCAAAACCACCCGCACCCAGACCGAGAAGAAAAACTCCGGCAAGGCCGCAAGGCGCAGCAGCAAGAATAAATGATTGAAAAGCCTTCCCCCACGGGGGAAGCTTTTTTTCTGTTGCGGGAAGCGAAAAATGTTGCTATAATAAAGCAAATACAAAAAACCGAAAGGCAGTAACGACCATGCAGTTTACCGAGCTTACCAACGTTTCGCCCGAAATCATCCGTGCTACGCAGGCGATGGGCTTTACCGAAATGACCGAAATTCAGGAAAAGGCCATCCCGCTGATGTTGGCCGGGCATGATATGATCGCCAAGGCACCCACGGGCACCGGTAAAACGGTGGCGTTCGGCATTCCCATCCTGTCGCGGGTCGACACGGCCAGCCTCAAGCCGCAGGCCGTCATCCTCAGCCCGACGCGTGAGTTGGCACAGCAGATCGCGCAGGACTTGAAAAACCTTGCGCAGTTTCTGCCCGAAGTCAAGATCGTCTGCGTCTACGGCGGTGCAGGCATGGACAAGCAGCAGCGCCAGCTCAAGGCTGGCTGCCAGATCGTCGTCGCCACGCCAGGCCGCCTGATGGATCACTACCGCCACCACGCCATCGACGTTTCCGATGTCAAGACCGTCGTGCTGGACGAGGCCGACGAGATGCTGAACATGGGCTTCTACAAGGATGTCAAGTACATCATCGACCTGATGACGCACCGCGAGAGCCTGTCGATGTTCTCGGCCACTATCAGCCGCGAGGTGCTGGACATCGGCTGGCTGTACCAGCACAACGCCGCCGAGGTCAGCGTTCAGCCCGTCGAGGATTCCAGCCCGAAAATTGCCCAGTACAAGCTGCTGACGACCGGCCGCGACAAGTTGGCTGACGCTGCGCAGATCATCATTGATGAGGGCTACAAGCGGGTCATGATCTTCTGCAACACGAAGTACAACACCGGCATGCTGGCCAACCAGCTGGCGCGGCTGAATTTCAACGTCGACTGTCTGCACGGCGACCTGTCGCAGGCCGAGCGCAACCGCATCATGACGCGGTTCAAGGCGGGCGAGATCGACGTGCTGGTCGCCACCGACGTCGCGGCGCGCGGCATCGATGTCTCGGACGTCGACGCGGTCATCAACTACGACGTGCCGGAGGAAAACGAGCACTACACCCACCGCATCGGCCGCACCGGCCGCGCCCGTAAGCAGGGCGCGAGCTATCTGTTCTACACGAAAGACGAGCAGAAGCGCGTCGACCAGCTGCTGCGCCTGACCCGCAACACCGACGACTGCAAGGCCGTGAAGTTCGACTTCAACCACGAACATCTGAAGGTGGAGGAAGCAAAGCAGGAGGATAAGTTCCAGATCAAGGCGTATTTTTAAAAAAGTGGAAAGGCTTCCCCCACAGGGGGAAGCTGTCGCCGAAGGCGACTGATGAGGGGCGGAGTGACCGTAGTTGCCCATTACCGGGTTGCTGCGGGAACGCCGCCCCTCATCCGACCATCGCTTCGCTCGGCCACCTTCCCCCGCAGGGGGAAGGCAAAAAGGCTCCTCGCTTCGCGAGGCCTGAGGGGCTTTGGCTGCTTGCCTTTACCGCCCACCTTACTTTCTTCGAGAAGAAAGTAAGCAAAGAAGCTTTCAACGCCTTGACCCGTAAATTTGCAATAAAAAAAGCACCTGCCTGTTTTCCACACAGGCAGGTGCTTTTTCTGTATGCTATTACAGGCTCTCGATCATCCGTGCCACGATCTCCGTCGCGGTCTTGACGTACTCGCCGATGCTGAACTGCTTCACGACCAGCACCTCATACCCGCTCTCGTCGGCGTTATCGCTCATGGCGCGCAGGATGACGCAGGGCACGCCGTTGCGGCCTGCGATCTGGCTGACCGCCGCACCTTCCATCTCGACGCAGTCGGGGTGACATTTTTCCTCGATGAGTTTTTTCGTCTCGGCGTCACCGACAAAGGTGTCGCCGGTGGCGATCTTGCCCGCGATGGCCTTCACGCCGCAGGCGTTGCAGGCGTCCAGCGCGGCCTGTACCAGCGCGGGGTCGCCGTGGTACTCGCTCAGGAACGGTGCGCTCTGGGCGATCATGCTCAGCTCGGCGTCGTGGTAGACGACCGTCTCGCCGATGCAGACGTCGCCAATGCCGATCTTACTCGTCATGTTGCCTGCGATACCGCTGAAAATCAGCTTATCAATGCCATATTTCGTGCACAGCACCTGCACGGTGGACGCGGCGTTGGCCTTGCCCATGCCCGCGCAGCACACGACGACCTGTTTGCCCTGCAGCGTGCCGCAGTGGTAGTCGACCCCGGCGTAGACCTCCCGCGTCACGTTTTCCAGCCGGGCGCACAGCTGGTCGACTTCGTCGGGCATAGCGCCCATAATGCC
The DNA here is from genome assembly GCA_934502625.1 of uncultured Gemmiger sp. Classification (GTDB taxonomy): domain Bacteria; phylum Bacillota; class Clostridia; order Oscillospirales; family Ruminococcaceae; genus Gemmiger. The sequence goes on along the minus strand of CAKSUQ010000015.1, from coordinate 10,921 downwards.
GATAATCATGGTTGGATTCTCCTTATACGTTAAACAAAAACTCGATTACATCGCCGTCATTCACGACATATTCCTTGCCCTCGGTGCGCTGCAAGCCCTTGGCCTTGACGGCGGCGTAGTTGAAGTCCGCGTCCTCCAAGTCCTTGTATGCGATGACCTGCGCGCGGATGAAGCCGCGCTCGAAGTCGCTGTGGATCTTACCGGCGGCCTGCGGGGCTTTCGTGCCGCGCTTGATCGTCCATGCGCGGCATTCCTTCTTGCCGTCAGTCAGGAAGCTGATGAGTCCCAGCAGCTCGTAGCTGGCCTTGATGAGCTTGTCCAGACCCGTGGACTCGATACCCATTTCCTGCAGGAACGCGATTTTTTCCTCCTGCGTCGAACCGGCGATGTCCTCCTCGGTTTTGGCACAGATGGGGATGGCCTGTGCGTTTTCCTCCTTGGCGCGGGCGGCGACGAGGGGGTAATACGGGTTCTCGTCCAGCCCGCCCAGCAGGTCGTCCTCGCCGACATTGCAGGCGTAGATCACCGGCTTTGCGGACAGCAGCCCCAGCTCCTTGCGGGTGGCCTTCTGGGCGTCGTCGCTCTCGTCGAAGGCGAAGCTGCGGGCAGGCTTGCCGCCTTCCAGCCATGCGGCAAGGTCGGCCAGCCACGCGGCCTCGGCAGCAGCGGCTTTGTTGCCGGTTTTGGCAGCCTTTTGCTGGCGGCCGAGGCGGTTGCTGACAACTTCAAGGTCGGCCAGAATCAGTTCCAGATCGATGGCGTCGATGTCGCGGATGGGGTCGACGCTCTCCGGCTTGTTGACGTCCTCGACAACGTGGATGATGTTGTCGTCGTCGAAGCAGCGCACAACATGGACGATGGCGTCGCACTCGCGGATGTGGCCGAGAAACTTGTTGCCGAGGCCGGCACCCTGACTGGCACCCTTGACAAGGCCGGCAATGTCGACGAACTCGACGATGGCAGGCGTCTTTTTGTCGGTCTGCCAGATTTCGGCCAGCTTGTCCAGCCGTGCATCTGGCACAGGCACGATGCCGGAGTTCGGCTCGATCGTGCAGAAGGGATAGTTGGCGGCCTGCGCGTTTTGGGTGCTGGTCAGCGCATTGAACAGGGTCGACTTGCCCACGTTGGGCAGACCCACGATTCCTAATTTCATAGTGATCTATAACTCCTTACTTCACGGCGTCGGCACAGGGGTGCGGACGGCCTGCAATTGTTTTTATTTTAGCACATGAGCGCGCGTTTCTCAAGTGCGAAGATTCGATTTATTGTATTGCGATTCGGGGGGGGTATGGTATAATGCAGAGACAGAAAAAAAGCGGAGGAAAATGATGGGGAAAAGTCGAAAAAATGGTTTCACGCTGGTGGAACTGATTGTCGTTCTGGTTATTCTGGCGATTCTGGCGGCGCTGCTTGTCCCGGCGCTGACGGGATATATTGATAAGGCGCGGCAGTCGGCGGTCATTGCTGAGACGCGCAGTGTTTTGCAGGCTGTACAGACCGAGGTTTCGGAGCTGTACGGAAAGGATGAATACGCGGAGCAGGCGACGTCCTCCAGTTTCACGATTGCGTCAAAGGATGACAAGGCCTTGCCCGTCAGCGGGCAGAAGTTGACGGGACTAAAAGACCGCTATGACGAAATTGTCAAGCTGGCAGAGGTGCCGAGCCTGACGAATGGGACGGGGCGGTTCGTCTGTGTCACAAAGCCCTCTGGCAAAGTATATTTGCTGATTTATGAGGACGGAAAAGGCTATTTGGGCGTGTATCTGTCTGAAACGCAGGAGTATATGGCGCTTAAAACATCCGATGGATATAAATTGGATAACTACGGCGGGTATGTGAATCGTGTGGTATCGGTCAACATTGATGGCGCAACGCCGGGGCAGCCTGAGGCATACGCATGGACGAAGGATGGCATTTTGACAATATTGCAGTATTAAAACAAAAGCGGGCTGGGAACGGCTCGCTTTTTGGTTTATGAGGGTAGGGGCGGGGTGCTGTCTGTGATGCTGCGGCTGCGGGTCGGGCATGCCCGCCCCCTACCGGGAGGCAGGGTTTTAACGTTGTGCCTGCCGCGACGCTGCACGGGCGGCATATATGCCGCCCCTACGGTACGGCGTTAACGGGAGGTTTGTAGGGGACGCATATATGCGTCCCGTGGAACGTTTCGGCAGCCGCGAGGTACCCACGGAGCGGTCAAGACCGCTCCCTACAAAGCACCCGTGAGCGCTGTACTGTAGGGAGGGGTCTTGACCCCTCCGGGGACATTGCCGGGAGGGATGAATCCCTCCCCTGCAAATCACGATTCACTGTTGCGCGTAGGGGAGGCATTCATGCCTCCCGTGGGCGTTGCCGCAGGCGCGGCGGTGTATGGGTGGAAAATCATTTGCGGAAGCGCCTGTAGGGGGCGGCGTCCTCGACGCCCCGCAAAGGGGAGGAAAAACAAAAATCCCACCGCCGGGTGGCGGTGGGAAGATAATTTATTATGCGGAAATATCGGTGACGCTGTAAGTCTCTTCATTAGTACCCGGATTGGCCTTATAGACACACTGCTTGCCACTTTGCTTGACAGTAACTTCAGTTACCTTGCCATCGGCACCAGCAAGCTTTACTTCGACATAGGTGACACCATTTTTTCCAACGAGTTTCTTAGAAGTAACTTCACCAACTTCGGCGAGTTTAACAATGTTAGCAATATCAACTTTAGAAACAGCGTCAGATGCGTCAACATCAGTACCGACTTTAATGTCAATTTCGGAGTCAGAAAGTTTACCAGTTGTATTTTTTCCGTAGGCTTCGGAAGCCTCAGTCTGCGCGGCCATAACAACCTGACGGGTGGTGGTAATGATTTTCTCCTTGTTCGCCTTATCAATGTACCCCGTCAGCGCCGGGACAAGCAGGGCGGCCAGAATCGCCAGAATAACCAGAACGACGATCAGTTCGACCAAGGTGAAGCCCTTACGGTCTTTCAGTTTACGAATCTTTTCGAGCATTTGTATTCCTCCAATTTTTCTCACGGGGCATACCACCGGTCAGGCGTACACCCTATTTATTGGCTTAATCATACCATACGCCCCGCTTTTTTTCAACTCAACAGCGGAAAAATGGCAAAATACATTGCTTAAAAAGCGTACAAAATGGGTTGCAGTATGTGACAAATTTTACATGGCGGCGGAACCGTTATACTGCTGTTATATTTTGCATAAAAAGCAACGATAAACCGTGAGGAACGGCGGCGCATGCGGCGGCAGACGGGGTGGAACGACAAGAACACGAATATAGCGAAATCGCACATATTTTGCTGTTTTGCAAATTGGAAAGTCATACCAACGGGGGATGAATTTTGACGGGGTATCGTTTTGCTTTTGTTAACGATAAAAATAAATAACGCAAATGCGCAGGATTTGCGGTTGCGCAAAAATGGTGCTGTTTTGTGAAGATTCGGCGGGAGTGAAGGCTTCCCCCTCAGAGGGAAGCTCAGACTGTCGAAAAAGTACCTTACCCCCGGATAAGAATATCGTCTTTGTTGCGGATTCGTAGGGGCGGGGCTCTGCTCCGCCCGCAGACCTGACGTAGCAACGCTTTTTCGGGAAAGCTTCTCACATGGCAAACGGCCACGGGCGGAGCAGAGCCCCGCCCCTACCGCGTTTTTTGACAAACTGACCTTCCCCCTCAGGGGAAGGCTTCCCCACAGCCCGCAAAATTTCATTCCACCCACTTTTTTGCACAAACGCCATGTTCTGTTCTTTTTTTATCCATAATTATGCGGTATAATACATCTATAAGTAACCTGCCGCTTGCGGCTGAGGGAGGAAACCAAGATGGCTAATGAAAAAATTCTGGTCGTGGACGACGATAAAAATATCTGCGAACTGCTCCGTCTGTATCTGGTAAAGGAGGGCTACAACGTCACCATGGCGCACGACGGCTCGGCCGCGCTGGCCGAGTTCGACAAGCTGCACCCCGATCTGGTGCTGCTGGATGTCATGATGCCGGTCATGGACGGCTGGGAGGTCTGCCGCAAGATCCGCGCGAAGGACAACACCCCCATCATCATGCTGACCGCCAAGGGCGAGACCTACGACAAGGTGCTGGGGCTGGAACTGGGCGCGGACGACTACATCGTCAAGCCCTTCGACGCGAAGGAGGTCACCGCCCGCATCAAGGCGGTGCTGCGCCGCTCGTCCTCCAAAGAAGAGGAGAACAAGGGTGTCTATGACTTCGACAACCTGCACCTTGACATGAACCGCTACGAGTTGAAGGTCAAGGGCAAGGTCGTCGAAGCGCCGCCCAAAGAGCTGGAGCTGCTGGCCTGTCTGGCCGGCCACCCGAACCGCGTCTACACCCGCGATCAGCTGCTGGACGAGGTGTGGGGCTTCGAGTATTACGGCGACTCCCGCACGATCGACGTCCATGTCAAGCGCCTGCGCGAGAAGCTGGAGGGCGCGTCCGAGCAGTGGAATTTGAAGACCGTCTGGGGCGTCGGTTATAAGTTCGAGGTCAAGGAATGAGCCGCCGCAACACGATCAGCCGTGAATTTTTCGGCACGATCGCGGCGGTGCTGGTGCTGGGGCTCAGCGTCATGTGCGCCATCCAGACCGCGCTGTCGGCGGCGTATTTCATCAGCGAGCGCAAAAGCTCGCTGACCGACGTCCTCAACGGCGCGACCGCCCTGAGCGAGCGGTTCGCCAACGAGGGCTCTATCGTGACGAAGCCCCTGCAGGACGACGACATTGTGGAAAAAGCCCACAGTGAGTACGAACTGTTCAACACGGCGTCCGGTGCGCTGGTTTTCATCGCGGACGGCGACGGCAACATTCTGCTGCACACCGGCGACGACGCCTTTACCGGCGCAAATGTGCCGGAAAAGTACATAGCCAAGCTGGATGACGGCCGCGACATCTTCGCCACCGGCACGATGGACGGCATCTACAACAACAAGTATTACACGGTCGGGCGGCGCATCACGGTCGGCGGGCAGGACGGCTACCTGTTTGCCGCCAGCCCCATGGCCGCACTGGGCGGCTACATGACGGACATGCTGGCGATGTTCGGCATCTCGGCAGCGGTCATCCTGATTTTGTGCAGCATCCTGTGCTGGGTACTGGCAAAGCGCATCACGGGGCCGATCGAGGACATCAGCGAGGCCGCGCGGCGGCTGGGCAGCGGCGATTTCACCGCCCGCGCGCCGGTGGACGGCTGCGTTGAGCTGGCGGATTTTGCCACCACCTTTAATAATATGGCGGCACGGCTGCAGACCATCGACAACTCCCGCGGGCAGTTCATGGGCAACATCGCCCATGAGCTGCGCACGCCGATGACGACGATCAAGGGCTTCATCGACGGTATGCTGGACGGCACGATCCCGCCGGAGGAGACGAAGCACTATCTGGGCATCGTCTCGCAGGAGACGGGGCGTCTGGCGCGGCTGGTGCAGAACATGCTGGACATCACCAAGCTGGAAGCGGGCGAGGTGCCCATCCACGCCCAGACCTACGATTTGTGGAAAACCGTCACCGACGTGGTGCTCTCCGACGAGCAGCGCATCGAGGACGGCAAGATCGATATTCAGGGCTTGGGCGGCGACCCGCTGCCGATCTGCGCTGACCCGGATTTTGTGCATCAGGTCGTGTATAATATCGTTGACAACGCAATCAAGTTCACCCCGGTGGGCGGCACGATCAGCTTCGCGGCCGAGCGCCGCGGCGACATGGTCGAGGTGCGCATCGAGAACACCGGTGCGGGCATCGCCCCGGAGGCGCTGCCCTTCGTGTTCGAGCGGTTTTATAAGGAAGACCGCTCGCGCGGGATGAACACCCGCGGCAGTGGCTTGGGACTGCACATCTGCAAAATTTTGATCAACCTGTCGGGCGGCCAGATCCACGCCGAGAGCGAGGAAGGCAAATGGTGCCGGTTTGTATTTACGCTGCCGGCAGGGAAATAAGGTTATAATTAGGAAGCGGGCGCGAGATCGCGCCCGCTTTTTTGTGTAGAGAAAAGGCTTCCCCCTAGGGGGAAGCTGTCCGCGCAGCGGACTGATGAGGGGTAAAGTTATTGTAGCGACCCGCTACCGGGCAATAGAGAAACCTCCGCCCCTCATCCGGCGCTTCGCGCCACCTTCCCCCTCAGGGGAAGGCATTTTTAGTGAATCTGTAAGTTTCCCCGCCTCCCGCCCGTCTATATAGTCAGAACCCACAAAAAGGAGGTACCAACATGAAAGACCGGGAATTGACCCGATTGCTGCAGACGCACCCGGAGGAGGGTCTGGAGGCAGCCATGCTTGCCTACGCACCGCTGGTAAAGGCGGTGCTGAACCGCATCCTGCCGCAGAATCCCTGCGACCGGGAGGAATGCATGGCCGATGTCTTTGTTTCGCTCTGGCGCAACGCGGCCAAGCTGGAGCGCACCGCAACACCGCTGCGGCCGTGGCTCATTGTCACGGCGCGCAACAAGGGCATCGACCGCTACAACGCCCTGCGCCGCCGCGAGGCGCTCTCGCTGGATGACGGCCTGGCCGAAACGCTCGGCGAGCTGGCCGAGTTTGACCGCGCCACTGCCGATGCCGCCGACCTTGTCGGGGCGCTGGTAGCCGCCATGGCCCCGCCCGACCGGGACATCTTTCTGCGCAAGTATTATCTGCTGCAATCCGGCAAGGAGATCGCCGCCGCGCTGAATATGAGTGTTGAGAGCATCAACACCCGCCTGAGCCGCGGGCGCGACCGTCTGCGCCGCCAACTGACCGAGAAGGGAGTGTACATCCATGCGTAACAAAAATTTTGATGCCGATTTGTTGAAAACGCTGAATGAGCAGCCGATGCCCGCCGCCCCGCTGACCGATGATGAATTTGCCCGCGTGCTGGACGCGGCCTGCGCCAAGCTGCCGCAGGCAAAAAAGACTGTCAAGCGCCGTTTCCCGTGGGGGCGGGTAGCCGCAGCAGCCGCAGCCTGCGTGGCCGTGGGGCTGGGCAGCCTGTTCAGCTGGCTGAACCGCGGCGGGCAGGACGACTATGTTTCGCTGCAAAGTGAGCAGCTGAACAAATACGCCGAGACGGTGGAATCCACCGCCGAGACCGCCGGCAGTCCCTACACCCTGACACTGGGGCAGGTGTTCAACGACGGCGACTGGCTGCGCATCAGCCTGATGCTGAGCGCCGAGGACGATAGTCTGGCCGGGTTCAACGCCATCGAGCCCAGTCAGGATGCCGTGGAAAAAGCAGTACTGGACGCCAATACGCAATACGGCACACTGCTGGTGGACGATGGCAACATGCTGAGCGGCGCCATCGACTTTGAAAAGCGGGACGACCATACGTTTGTGACGGGCATCAATTATGAGCTGTTCCTGACACACGATGATTTGGCCGGGCACACGGCAACGCTGACGCTGTCCGATCTGGTGGCCTGCAACAAGAGCATCCTCGAGACCGACGGCAAGAGCTATTGGCACTATGACTATGCCGACCAGACCCCGCTGCCCGGCACGTACACGCTGACGTTCACGATCCCGGAGGCCAGTGACGCGGGCGTGCGCACGATGACCGCGCCGGTGGAGCAGGACGGTATTACGCTGCAAAGCATCAAGGCCACGCCCGCCGCGACAAAAGTACTGCTGACCTTCCCGCCGGAGCAGCACTGGGTCAGCGTAAAGCTCTACACGGCAGACGGCACAGAGTTGGGCCATGAGCGCGAGGAAGGCGGCTGGTGGGCGGATGGTGCGTGGACTGCGGACCCGGCAGATTCCGACCAGCCGGAGCAATGCACAAAGGCCAGCTACGCCTATTTCGATGCCATACCCGAAAACTGCCACAGCCTGACGGTGAAGGTCTACGATTTTGACACCGATGCAGAGCTGACGACCTTTACCGTGGAGCTGCCGTAAATGGTGAGCGGCTTCCCCCCTCGGGGGAAGCTGTCAGCGGCCCAGCCCGCTGACTGATGAGGGCAGAGCACGCCAGCATTACCCGTGAGCGGACGGCAGTGAAACACCTCCCCTCATCCGGCCCTGCGGGGCCACCTTCCAGTCTACGCGCTAAGAGCCGCCTTCGGCGGTTGCGCTCCGACACGCGCCTGCGGGCGCAGCCCAAGGGGGAAGGCAGGTGTTTACTCCACCACCTCACACCCCGGGAAGTACCATTCCAAAATTTCCCGCCAGCTCTTGCCCTGCTCGGCCATGGCTCTCGCGCCGTACTGGCTCAGGCCCACGCCGTGGCCGTAGCCGCGGGTCGTAAAGGCAAATGCGTTCTCCCCCGCGTCATAGTCCACGGTGAACGCTGCAGACCGCAGACTGAGCGCACTGCGCAGCCTTGTCCCGGCAAACACCTGCCCGCAGACCGGCATCTGCGCCAGATACCCCGCTTCGTCCCGCACACCCTCGCCGAACCAGTCGGCGGGGGTGTTTTGTATCTCCTCCGCCGCAAGGCCGAGGCCCAGCAGGGCGGTATAGACCTGCTCGGCACTGTAGGTAACGGTCGTTTCATACCCCGGCACATCGGCGTCCCACGGTGAGTCGACACCCTGTAAGTACGGCACCGCCTGCGTCCAGACATTTTGGCTTGCCTCGGTCCTTCCGGTGCTGATGCTGTGGTAGCAGGCCGCAGCGGGCGCACCGTCCCAGCACAGCACCGCCCCCGCTGCAGTCTGCGCCAGTGCGGCAAGTCTGCCATAGCTGCTGTCGAACGCATCGCCCCAGCGCGCCTGCAGCACCTCAGCATCGGTCCAGCCCGCACAGCGGGCGCTGCTGCAGCTAAACGCTGCGCCGTTCAGGCTCAGGGCGTAGCTGTGGGCGGCCACCATCTGGGCCAGAATTGCATCCTCGGGCCAGTCGGGCGGCATCTCACTGGCGGCCGTGCCGATGAGAAACGCCTGCACGCTGACGGTACGCGTCTCGCCGTCATCCTCAATAAGTATCGGTGCGGCCGCATCAAAGCTGCGCTCTGTCGGCACGGCGGTGGTCTGCGGCTGCGGTGTAGCGGCGGGCTGCGCGGCGGCGGGCGGCGGCTCACTGCCGGCAGCCGCAGGCCTTGCCAGCGGCAGCGCCGCAAAGGGCGCGGCAAGGGCCAGCAGAGTCAGCAGCGCCGCACGGCGGAATGTTTTTTTCAAGGGGCGTGCCCTCCTTGCAATTTGCGGCGCGGGGCGGTACAATAGGGGTATCCCGCGCGGCTTGTCCCATGTATATGCGGCGGCCGCGCCCTGTATGAAACGAGGCACTTTCATGAAAAATAAACATCCCAACGCCATTGCAGTGCTGGCTTTAGGGCTGGCTATGGCCGGTCTGCATCTGGCCGACCTGCTGCTCTGGACAGACGCCGACACCGGCTTTGCCACGGCGGGTTCGGTCTGGCTGCGGTACATCCCGTGGCTGGCGGCGCTGGCACTGCCCTACCTGCCTGCGCGCCGCGCGGCAGCCCAGCCTGCGGGTCTGCAGGATACCTGCCGTTCGCTCGGCATCTGCATGGCGCTGACCGGCGCTGTGCTGGTCGCCGCCGGTTTTTCCGCCGTCAAGGTCGTTCTCTATGCCGTGCAGTTCCCCGCGTTCTTCTCCGTCGGTTACCCGGTGTGGGCGGCCTGGGCGGATTTTCTGCTGCCGGTTTTCTGCGGCGGCTGGCTGCTGTATTACGCCGTGCGGGCGTTCAGCGGCTTCGGCATGCAGCGCCAGCGGCTGGGCCGCCCGCTGTTGGCCGGGGTCGTGCCGCTGTTCTTCCTCTGGAAGCTGCTCTGGCGCTTTCAGTTCACCCCCGCCTCGCTCCATCGGCTGCCCTGCTCCCTGCGGGTTCTCAGCGCCGCAGCCGCCCTGCTGCTGGCGGTCGTGCTGCTGAAGGTGTTCCTTGTGCCGGGGCTGCCCTGCGGCCACACACTGTTTGCGGCGGGCACCGGGGCGTTTCTGCTCTGCACCGGGCTGGAGCTGCCGCAAACCCTGTTTGAGGCAGCGCACGGCATGCTGGTCCTGCCGGACCTGCTGACCGGCATCGGCATCGGCCTGTTCGGGCTGTGCGGGCTGGTCTGCGCATGGCAGGCCTGCGGGGAGGAAACCGAATAACACCGCAGGGACGAGTCATACTCGCCCCTGCATTTTTTGTGCCGGTTATTCCTCCTCCACGCAGAACCCCTGCAGGTAGACCCTTGGCGCACTGTAGCGGTCCAGCAGCAGCTCTGCCAGTGCGGGGGCCTCCCGCAGCGGCAGACCCTGTGCCGGGGCCATGCGCACCGCCGCTGCGTACCGTCCGCCGTCCCCGGTCGTGACATATGCACCGCAGCGGTGCAGCAGCGCGGGCAGATCCCCGGGCATCCTGTCCGGCCTGCCGCCCTGCAGGGTCAGCACGGCGGCCTCGCCGTGCGGCAGCACGCGGATCACCGCCCGGCCGCCGCTGCGCAGCACCCCGCGCAGAAAGCTCAGCACAACGCCGTGCAGCAGCCCGCGCGTCAATGCGGCGGGCTGCACCTCCTCTGCCGGGCAGAGATACAGCCAGCCGCCGCGGCAGTCTGCCAGCTCCCGGCAGGCATCGCACAGCACCTCCAATTCGGTGTTCAGCTCCAGCGCCTGCGCCGGAACCGGGGCCGTCAGCGCCTCGGCCGTCATAACCAGCCGCAGCGAGGATACTATGTCTGCCCCGCGCGCCGCAGCCGCCGCCAGCGCTGCGCGTGTCTGCCCGAAAACCGGCATGGCACTCCCCCACTTTCTCTGCAAATTCTGCCCTTAGTCTGCCCCGCGTTTACGCCCGGCGCAGTGGTAATAGCTGGAATTTCAAAAAATATGCAGATTTTTTGAAAAAATCGTGTTAAAAGAATAACACCCCTCTTGCAGAAACGCTGCAAATGGGGTACAATAGTATCATACCGACGAGCGGGCTACCGCTCATAAGGTGAAAAAGACAAATCTTGGGAGGATTTCACTATGGCTGTTAAAGTTGCTATCAATGGTTTTGGC